>JBDRPX010000021.1:0-122464 GCA_043826565.1 Candidatus Omnitrophota bacterium | reverse complement strand
TTCCCTAAATTTAATATTGCTAACATACAGCCTAGCCTCATCGAATATATCTAAAATATATTCGATATAATTCGTCCTGCCGGCTTATCTCGCTTAGCTCCATAAGTCCGGGGCCTCATTGAAACTGAGCCACGCCCCGATGCAACTATGTCAAAAAGGCTACTTTAATACTAAAAGTGTAGAGGCATTATAAACAACCTCTACACTTTTTAAAAATCACCAAATATCTATAATAACTATTTCTTGTTTTTATCTTCAACACCCTTAATAACGCTCATAGAAATAAGCACATTCTGCTCGTTTCCTTTTTCGTCTTTAATCTTGCGATACGTCATTAAAATAGTAGCGCCATCTTGCAAATCCTTGAGATAAACTTGCGCTTTTTCTCCTTTTTTGTTCTGAATAGAAACAACCGATTCACCCTTCCTCTTTAAATCAACATATTCTACTTGTCCCACGATACCGAATATTTTTTGCTGATGTGGAATAGAAGCAACTACCGGATCTGCTTTTTCTGTTTTTTCCTGAGCAAACAATGTCCCGACACTATTAAAACAAATAATCATCGCTAAACAAGCGATACCGCAAATAAGAATCCTTCGTATCATTTCCACCTCCTTTGAAAATTAAGATTAAGTATATCACTAATTAAAAGTATCGTCAAGCAGTTAAAACTTCTCCCTCCAGAACAACTTAAAACGTTCATCCGCAGGATCAACCCTCAAATCAAGTTTATATCGGTTCAAGTAAGGGTCATCGAGGTTATTAAGCCACTCAAGGCAATCTACTCCCTTATTAATAAGCTCCGAAATTTGCGGAACATAATACTCATTAACCGTAAGTCTCACGGTTGCCGGAGTAATTTTCCTTTTTTCAGGGTATTCACTGTTTTCCTTTTCCGGCTCATTAACCGCATTTTCCCATGATATGGACTTATATTTACCAGCCTCTAGTGTATCATCTGTTTGTTCTTTGGCGTAAACGATTGATAAAAAAGAACATACAACATAGATAGACACAATAAGCCATGCTTTTCTAACAACATACTGTTTTTTCTTTTTTTCGGGCATTTTTAACCACATATCTTATCAATAATCTAATAATTTCATCAACTACAACATCAGGAACCCCATCATAGCATGTAGATTTTAAGCGCATATCACATTGATCATTAACATAATCTACCGATACAAATTTTCGTTCCTCTGTTAAAGCTATTTCCGTAGAAAAAAACTCTAAACCACAAATTCTTGCTATCTTTAAAGTTATCTCATGCAGCGCGCCAAGCCCCAGGAAATGCATCCCATTCTTGGTCATAACATCGAAGATTTTAGTAATATCATCCCACCAACAGGGAATTATTTTACCAAACGCATAATATACCCGAAACCAGGCTCTTTTACCATTTAAAAAAGCCGGATGAATTCTCTCCTGAAGTAAGTACTTACCTTCCCCAAATTCATGACGGGCACGTAAAAGATCTTCAAATGCCCGGGCATCAAGCATAACGCCAACCCCTCCCCCGCCATGAGCAAGCTTAATAATAAAGGGGCTGCCCAGCCGGGATATCTCTTCATGGAGATTTTTTAGACCATGTTCAAAATCTGACACAATAATAGTATGCGGGACATTAATTCCTTTGGACAATAATTCCACATGCATAATTCCTTTATCAATAGCACGCGCAGTTTTATCCATATCATTAATAATCTTACATCCCCGCTCTTTCAATAAACAAGCCAAGCCGAGTAAAACGGAATCAGTATCTGAAGCCCGGTCTAAAAACATCCGAAACATCAATTTACGAGATTTTATTTTTTCTATCGTCTCTTCAAGATTAAACGCTCCGACAAAATAGTGGGAAACCCCCTGACGTTTGCATTCGGCAGTAATTTTTTCAATAAAATGTTTGTCCGGTTCCCAATTCCAGGCTATCCCTAAATCAAAATACTGCAACTATTTCCTCCTCCTTTAGTTAATAATTTTATTTTACGTCCTTTTATTTTAAAAAGCAATAGCAATTACGCAAAGCAGCTGTCTGTTTATACGAAGCCTTACCCTTGGCTTTTTTTGTTTTTCTGGCGGGAAATTTCGTAGCAAAAGATCGCACAGGCTACTCCGGCATTTAAGGAAAGGTTTGCTCCGGGCATTGGCAGCGAAATTTTATAGTCAAGCTGCGCGGTTACTCCTTTACGAATTCCTTCTCCTTCTGAGCCAATAACCAGACACAGGGGAAACGGAAGCTCAAAAGACCCGATATTTTCTCCTCCATCGACAACTGCGCCAGCCACCCAATAACCGGATTTTTTAGCCTTTTCCAAGGCCGGAATAAGATTTGTTACCTGAATAACCGGAACATAGTTTTCTCCGCCGCAAGCAACCTTTAAAACAGTCTCGTTTACCGGGACAGCTCTGTTGCGGGGAATTATTAAAGCACTGCTGCCAAAACAAGCTACACTTCTGAGAATGGAACCTAAGTTCTGGGGATCGGTAATATCACTTAAAGCAATTAAAACATATTTTTCCTCGTCGGGAACACTAAGAAAATCTTCCAGCCGGGCATAGGAAAATTCTTCTACTTGGGCAATAACTCCCTGCGTTTGATGCTTGCCCGCTAATTTTGAAAATTCCTTATTAGAAAGAAATTCAAATTTAACCCCTTTCTTACGCGCAAACTCAGAAATATCTTCAATACTATTATTCAGATTAAAGTAAATTCTATCTATGCTTTTCGGATTTACTTTAATTCTTTCTATTACTGGATTTTTTCCGTATAATTTCATAAGCCTTGTAAGGTTATTACTGCAATGCCGGCAGGATCAACAATGCGATTTTAAAATAAATAATCAATCCGACAACATCTACTATTGTGGCAATCAATGGACCGCTCATAAGAGCCGGATCAAGTTTTAGTTTGCGGAATATAATCGGCAAACCCGCGCCGATGGTTGCCGCTAAAGCTATGTTCACTCCCATAGAAATTCCCACCGCCAGACTTAAATGCCAATCCCCTTCAATAATTGATACAATTACCGAACCGACTACGGCAAGAGTAAACCCGATACAGACCCCAAGCAAAGATTCCCTAAGCACAATTTTAAAGAAATCTTTTACTTCAATATCTCCTACGGCCAAACTGCGAATAACTAAAGTCGCCGATTGTGTTCCGGCATTGCCTCCCATCGCAATTAATACCGGCACAAAAAATGTCAACGCAAGCATATTATTAATCGCATGATTATTAGATTTTAAAACAAACGCAGATATTGATTCAAAAATTACCAGAACAATCAGCCAAAAGCTTCTATTCCAAACAAGTTTAAAAAAATCAGCCTCCATATAAGGCTCTTCTACCGGCAAAACCGCCGCCATTTTTTCAAAGTCTTCGGTGGCTACCTGCTCAATAATATCAACTATATCATCAACCGTGATAACACCGACAAAGTCATTAGTCGCGGTAATTACCGGAGCTTCCGTCAAATCATAACGCTTAAATATATGCGCAACTTCTTCGGCCGGCGCATATTCATTAACCTTAATAAACTCAACACTTTCCATAATATTTTTAATAAGCATATCCGGCGGAGCTTTAACCAGGTCCTGCAACGCCACCAGCCCCAAAAGCTTGTTTTCCGAATCCGTAACAAAATTAGAACTGATATCAAGATCATGGTCAAAACTTAAACTATCCTGAAGTTTTAATATCGCGGCCCGGGCCGTCATTTCTTTTTTAAGTTCGACAAAATCAGTACTCATAATCGCCCCGGCCGTACCTTCTTCATAGGTCATCAACTCCCGAACATCTTCAACTTCTTCCTTCTTCATTAGCTTAAAAAATTTCTTAATGATCTCCGGAGGCAAGTCTTTAAAAAGATCAGCACGGTCATCAGTGGACATCTCGTTTAATACCTGTGATACGTCCTGATTATCAAGATTATTTAAAAGGAAAGATTGTTCCTCAAACTCTAAAAATTCAAATACCTCAATGGCAAGATCCGGGGGCAGAAGTTTAAATATGAGTATTTTTTCCCGGTCGGAAAAATTTTCCCACTGTTCAGCGATATCAACTGAGGGGATTTTAGAAAGCAAAACTTTTAAGTCCGAAAACTTTTTCTCTTTCAGGAAATCTTTTATCTCCGGAATAAAAAGCGCCGTTATACTCATTGAAGTTTTAGGGACATCTTCACTCATACTGATAACCTACTTAATATCCTTAGTTTGCCATTGAAGTTTGCCGGCAACCGCCTGAGCCACATTATTTAAATGATCGGCAATTTTCTCAAAATTACTTATTGTATCAAGAAAAATTATGCCGGACATAACCTTGCATTTTCCGTTCGATAAACGATTAATATGGTTCTCCCGCAATTGCTGGGTCAGCTTATCAACCTGCTTCTCCAGGTCTAAGACCAATTTCGCATCATCAATACTATTGGTATCTAAAGAACGAATTATCCCTTCCGCCATCCGGTCAACCAAAGAAAACATTTCCTCAAGCTCCTGAATTGCCTCTTCGGAAAAAGCTAAAGAAGAAGTTATCTGTCTTTCCGCTAATTCCATAAGATTTTCCGAATGATCTCCCATTCTCTCAATATCATTAATCGTATGCAGTAAAGACGGGATTTTATCGGCAATCTCCGGAGACAGCTCTCTCTGCATCAATTCCATAAGATAATCAGCTATAGACTCCTGAAGATTATCTACAGCTACTTCTTTTTTAGGGATAAGTTCCAACGCTTTCTGGTCCTGTTTTATAAATCCTTTCATCGCATCACTGACCATGCTTCGGGCAAGCTCAGTCATGCGGATAATCTCTTTAACTGACGCTTCCAGCGCCGCATGCGGAGTGAACAGCAAATGCTTTTCTAAAAATTTAGGCCGGGTATCAATAATAATATCCTTTCCTGGAAACATCTTTATCACAAAGTTTGTAAATATCCCTACGAAGGGAATAAAAATTAAAGTAGTCAGTACATTAAAAATAGTATGCGCATTTGCTATTTGACGAGCAAGATCATTTGAAGTATAACTAATCAATTTATAATAAAAAGGCAGTGTTGGAAAAAAAACAATGGTACCAATAATCTGAATTAAAATATGTGCAAAAGCTGCTCTTTTGGCTGAAATAGTCGCTCCTATCGAAGCTAAAAGCGCCGTAACACATGTCCCGATATTACAACCAAAAACCAGCGGGATTGCTCCTTGCAAATCAAAAAGACCGATACAGGCAAAACCAATTACCATACCAGTTGTTACGCTTGAACTTTGAAAAACCGCTGTTAATATTGCTCCTGTAAGTACTCCTAAAAATGGATTTTTACTAAATACAACAAAGATTTCTTTGATCGCCGGATTACCCGCTAAAGGTTTTATTCCGGAAGTCATTACATTCAATCCTAAAAACAAGATCCCGGCTCCGAGCAAAAACAATCCAAAGTACCGCCAAAACCGCTTATTTATAAACATGTATAAACATGTTCCAATCGCTATTGCCGGCAATGCATATTCGGTTAATTTAAAAGCAATAATCTGAGCTGTAATAGTAGTTCCAATATGCGCACCTAATATAATACTAATTGCCTGACGTAAAGTCATTAATCCGGCATTTACAAAACCTACTACCAGAACCGTTGTTGCGGAGGAACTTTGAATAATTGCGGTAAGAAAAGCGCCAAAAGTAGTTCCGATAAGAGTATTTTTTGTAAGCGCTTTTAGACAACGGCGCAGGCGGTCTCCGGCAGCATTCTGCAGCCCCTCTCCCATCAGATGGATACCATAGATAAATAACCCCAGGCCTCCCAGCAAACTAAACAAAAGTTCTTTTTCCATTTAATTCTTTCCTCCGGTCAGGCAAAGCCTCTTTAAGCAAGTTCCAATTCTATTGTTGATATTATTTTATCAATATCGGCAACAACCTTTTCCGGCAATAGCTTATTCATCCTGATTTCTTTTTTTATCAGATTTAAAGAACCGATCATCCGGCGGATATATTTGATTCTTCTTTCCTGGCGTGCTTCCTCAGGATCAGTTTCCCGCACAGCTTTTAGCATAGCGCTGTACGCATCTTTTACTTCTTTTTCGCCTCTACCCTCATCAAAGACCTTTTCTTTCATCTTCCGGTAATCAGCAATACCCAATTCCTTACTATCCTTGGCCTTTTTCAATATATTAATATTTTCATATGAAGGAATTTTTTGCGTATCAACAGCTTCCAGATATTCCTTTTTTATATATTCCGGCTCCTCTTCTTCCAAAAACCGGTACGAGCGTAATAACTTTAAAGCTGTCTCTTTTCTTATACCTATTTCTTTTACGCAATAGGTATCGAACGTCTGATACCCCCAGGCTTTATATTCTTTATCCCGGTGTATACTCATCAGATGCTGTCCTAGTTCAATCCATGAACTTTTGAAATTTTTAGCGCATTCTAAGACAGAATAACGCAAACTTCCCGGCTCAGCCTCAGACATCCGCTCTTCGATACGGCTTAATGAACTTGTTTTTTGCATAATATTTCACACCTTTAAAATATTTTAACTGATTATTAATGTCGAATCTTTAATACCATATTCTGTTCTTGGTATATATAAAGGAAGGATTGATTTTCTCGGCAAATATCATCAAAACTGCGGCTATTTTAGCATAACCGTCGGATTTTGACAAGAAAATATTATATTTTCGCAACAACCAGGCGTTTCGCTTTATCCGCAGAAATATCCGGAAGCTCATAACCTCTTCTTTTAACTGCCTTTATCATTCTTAAATATGCCTGATTCGGGGTTGCCCCTTCAGTAAGATTATTCAGGCAAAGGGCCGCATATCCGCGCCGATTGTCAATTTTAAAAATCCTCACTTTTCCCGCACTAATTTGCTTTAACACCTTCTTCTTAGCCATCGCACCCTCCCTTTTTACAGTTAAAAATGCTTTCTATATTATTGTCCGCGGCTTTAAAGTTGCACCTCTTTTGATTATAGTTATCCCTTCCTTAACAGAATAAATATCTTCATCACAATCAGGCATATTACTTTTATCCGTAATCCGGCAAAAATCACCGATGGTAACATTTTTATCTACGATCGCACGTTCAATCACTACTCCTTGTCCGATAACCGGGGTCAAAATTTTCCCTTCCATCCGTCTTTTATAATAATCATTACCCATAATAATAGAATCAGTAATAGAGGTATTTTTATTAATTTTACTACGCAAACCAATAATCGAATTTTTGATACAAACTTTTTGCATATAACAACCATCCGCAATAAGAGAATCTTCTAAACATGAGTCAACAATCTTATTCGGCGGTAAAAACCGCGTCCGCGTAAACAATGGCCATTTTTCATTAAATAAATCAAACTGAGGTTTTTTCCTGAGCAAATCCATACTTGCTTCATAATAACTCCCCACTGTTCCGATATCACGCCAGTATCCTTTAAATTTGTAAGTATAAACATTGTTTTTCTTTTTTATTAACATCGGCAAAATGTGTTTCCCGAAATCATCCGCCTTCGGCTCGGAAAGGATCTTAAGCAGTACTTCCTTATTAAATAAATAAACGCCCATAGAAGCCAGATAATGTGTGCGTTTATCAATCGTAATCTTCAACTTCATTTTTAATTTATTCGGATATTTCGGTTTCTCAATCAAGCTGGATATTTTTCCGCTGGAATTACAATCAATAATACCCATCCGCATTGCTTCTGTTTCATCAACCGGAATGGAAGCAATCGTAACTTCCGCCTTCTTCTTGATATGAAAGGCCATCAACTGACGATAATCCATATTGTATAGATGGTCCCCGGACAAAACCAGGATATACTCTTGCGGTAAATTACGCAGATGCCGCTGGACTCTGCGCACCGCATCGGCTGTTCCCTGAAACCATTCAAAACTTTTATGGCTTTGCTCCGCAGAAAGTATTTCCACAAATCCCTGAGAAAAATTATCAAATCGATACGCATACTGAAGATGCGCATGCAGGCTGGCGGAAAGAAACTGCGTTAAAACAAAAATCTTATTAAATCCTGAATTAATAGAATTTGAGATTGGAATATCGATAATACGGTATTTACCGGCAAATCCTATGGCCGGTTTACTTCGTTCCAGCGTTAAAGGAAAAAGCCGGGTTCCTCTGCCTCCCCCAAGGATCAATACTAAACAATCATCTTTTTTCATAATATTACTTTCTATAATATTCTCAGTTATGTGAAAATCGCAATAACAATACTGGCAATACCAATAAGCCAGCAGTAGTAAGAAAAATAATGAAACTTTGCCTTAGCAATCATCCGGGATAAGACTACCAACGCGGCATACCCGCTAATAAAAGCAATAATAAAAGATACAATAACTTGCATAAGCGGAATAGACAGTTCCCCCAATCCATTCCTTAATTTATAAACCGCTGCCGCAAGAATTGTCGGAACAGAAAGCATAAATGAGAATCTCGCGGCCGCGTTTTTATCTATTCCCCGAAACATACCCGCGGCAATCGTCATCCCGGAACGGGAAAGCCCGGGAATAATTGCCGCCGCCTGAGCCAGCCCGATAAATAAGGCATCTTTAAGCGTAATATTTTTAATCTGACGCTCGGTATTAACGAATTTTGTGAAGAATAAAACAGTCCCGGTTACAAAGAGAGAAATTCCGACCGCAGTCAAAGACACAAACATCTTTTCAATAACTTTATCTAATGCAACACCGATAAATATCGCCGGAAGCAAAGCCGCCATTAGTAAAACAAACACCCGGGCATACGGAAGTTCTTTTCCTATCTGCAGCCATTTTTCCCCGCTAATAAGCAATCCCACTACTTGGGAAAACTCTTTAATTATAAGCCCGAGTTCCTTCCTTAAAAATATAATCACTGATAAGGTAGTTGCCAAATGAAGAATAACATCAAAAGCAATCATCGGGGCTTGAAAACCAAACATCTTTTGCAAAAGCACCAGATGCCCGGAACTGGATACCGGTATAAATTCTGTAATTCCCTGAAACAATGCCAGAAAAAAATATCTCAATTTCACTCCCTTTTTAAATAAAAAGTAACCTTTTGCTTATTGTAGCATATAGAATTAACTGCTTCAAACCATATTCCGGGGGATTACAACCCTGTTCTTTTCCAAAAATAAACTCATATCCTCCGGCAATTCCGCCTGAAAGAAAATTTCTTTGTTCTTAACCGGATGCTTAAACGATAATGAATACGCATGTAAAGCAGTCCGGCGGAATTTTATCGGCCAGTCCCGGGCAAAAGCAAACCGGCGTTCACCGACAAGCGGGTGACCAATATCCTTAAATTGTATTCTAATCTGATTTGTCCTGCCGGTAATTGTCTGGATTCTCACGACACTAAACAATTTCTTTTTCACAATAACCTGGAATTTTGTAATTGCCAGTTTTTTCCCCTTATTCGCATACGGCCAAGCCGCCCGGATATAGCTTTTTAAAGTACCCTCTTTCCGCTTAAAATCTCCGTTAATAAAAGCAATATATTCTTTCTTAATCTTTCTTTCCCTGAACATATCCATTACCGTCTGCTGCATTTTCTTCCCTTTAGCAAAAATCATAAGGCCAGAAGTTTCTTTATCCAGCCGGTGGCAAGGATAAACCTTTATATTACTTCCTTTTTCCTTATACATCTCATTTAAAAAGAAAGTCAAATCTTTATTCGTATCTTCATCCGCCGGGACAACCAATAGCCCGCCTGGCTTATTAACAATACTTAAGAATTCATCTTCATATATTATTTTAATTGAACTTTTTTTAGGCATAAATTGTCCTAAGAAACCGGTGATTCTTTTAAAAGCATTATGCGCTTATTGGTATCAATGGAAACTTTCACCCCCAGAGGCATTGCCAAATTATTTTTTCCATGCCCACTGCTTATTCCGAAAATCACCGGCAGATTATCTTCCGGAAACATCTTTTCCACAATTTTCTTTAAATTTTTTTTACTTAACGGGTTTCTTGCGCGATCTCTTATTTGCCCGAAAACAAATCCTTTTAGCCGCGAAAGCTTTCCCGCGGACTTAAGCTGGCCGAACATCCTCATAACATCTCTTAAAGACACATCTATATCTTCTGTAAAAAGTATACTTCCTTCGGTTTTTATCGCCCATTTTTTATTTAGTGTACTTATAATCCTGGATAGATTACCTCCGACTAATAATCCTTCGGCATAACCTTCCTTTATATAATCAAAATCCTTATGCAATAAATGGTCTTTTCCACCGTGGGTTAATAAGGAAAACAGCTGCTCTTGCGTATCTTTAGCCATTCCCGGAAATATTTCTCCGGCCACGATCGGACCATGAAAAACAACCATATTACAATTCACATTAAGGTAAGTCAGCAGTATGGTAATATCACTATATCCCACGATAATTTTCGGATTTTTTCTTATTATTTCTTTATCCAAATAAGAGATAATCCTACCCGTTCCGGAACCAGCTTTGGCACAAAATATCGCCTTTACTGATTTATCCGCAAACATTTCATTCAGCTGAGCAGCCCTGTCCGGAGCGGTTCCGGCACAAACTCCGCTGCGGTCAAAGACCTTTGGAGAAAATTTGACATTAAACCCCGCGCTTTTGATTTTTTCTACCCCTTTAAAAAAGAGGTTTTTACTAAAAATACCTGCCGGAGCAACGATTCCAATTGTATCTTTAAATTTAAGTCTTTTTGGTTTTATCATATTTAAAAAAACGGCCAGGACACATTTCATATCCTAGCCGCTATAATTATCCTTCTAAATTAATTATTTTCTGCATCACCCGGGTTTGTACCTGCACTGATTTCATCAGCATTACTTACTCCATCACCATCGCTATCGTCTCCAGCTATTGCCGTAACCGCTTCGACACTTCTTCCTGCTCCATTATACGCTGTTCCAAAACTATTTAACTCCTTAAAGTTTCCCGGAGCATGGCAAGCCGTACATTCAACAGTAGCCCCTTCTATTGCCTCTTTAACATTATTCGCATCAGCAACAGCAGCATAAGATGGCATACTCCCAATTAAAATCAGTCCACAAACTACGAATGCAAAAATCACAAATGAACCCCTCATCTTATCACCTCCCTTTAAGCTCTAACATATACCATAACCCTAAGAATGTCAATATGTTTACTGATATCCCCCGAACTATCTATTCCTTTTAAAATAAATTGTCTTTATCCACCCCCAGTTAAGCACAAGATGAATAAACACAAATAAAATAAGCCCCAGCCCACACGCATAGTGGATCTTTTCAAACAATTCCGATTCTATATATTTAAGCCCCAAACCGGTTCCGGCCTGCAAAATAAATAAAATAAATAGTAGTATATTAACGAATTTAAGCAAATTATTTTTATTCATATCTATTATATAGACTCTCCAAAAACAAATTCTCTTTCATTAAACAGCCTCACACAAGCACCCACAACTTTATCATCATAAAGAATACCTTGATTGTGCTTGATTTCTTCTAATGCTTCCTGAATGCTTAGAGCCTCTCGATAAGGGCGATGCGCTGTCATCGCCTCAATAACATCAGCGACAACCAGAATTTTTGCTTCTAAAATAATATCTCCGCCGGAAAGTTTTCGGGGGTATCCTGAACCATTAATTTTTTCATGATGCTGCAATACGATTTCCGCAATCGGCCAGGGAAAATCAATATGCCTAATAATATCATAACCATCTTTCGGATGGCTTGTAATCAAATTAAATTCCATTTTTGACAATTGGCTGGGTTTACTCAGAATTTCTATCGGTATATTCAATTTACCAACATCATGGATTGCTCCGGCCATCTCCACCGCATTAACCCGGTCCTGGGATAATTCCATTTGGCGGGCAATAGCACAAGCCAATTGAGTTACCCTTTGCTGATGGCCTACGGTATAAAGTTCTCTTTTTTCAATAGCACGAGCTAAAGCGCTGACCGTTTCCATCAGTATTCTTTGCATGTGATCATTTACCTTATCCGTCATTATGCTCTCCGGGATATCCTACTTTAATATACCACAAAATATCACTAAAAATCTATTCTAAAACTAATTTCATGGTTTTCTCAAGCAAGAGCACCATCGGCGGCAATGGTCAAAAAATATATTTTTAATTTTTAGGGAAAAGTAAATATTATGGGAAGGAGGATTTGTTGAGTTTTCCAGGTGGCGTTTTCTGATCCCTCCCAAAGGCGGAGGAAATCTTATGAACTTATGCTACTTAAATTTTGGTTTCTTAGCTTCCCCGCCTTTGGGATTGAGCAACATCCATGTTCTGCTAATCAAATTTGGGACCTACATGAATTTACTAAATCTAGTTGATCCAGCTTATTTCTTTTTTGCCTTTGCTACTTTCTTTTTTGCTGGAGCTTTTTTCTTTGCTACTTTCTTTACTGCTTTTTTCTTTGCTACTTTCTTTTTAGCTGCCACGTTGTCACCCCCTTTCACTTTCTTAATTAAATCAATATTATTTAAGTACCCCCACTTTTTTCTCTAGTTATAATATATAACAAAATGAAACTCAATATCAAGAAAAAAATTACTTTTTTTTAAATTTTTTTTTATTTTTTACAAACTGTTTTAAAAAGAGGGATGCCGAATTGAATTTTTTGATCACTGATAAGCTTATTTTTTCTTAATTTCATCGGAAAGAATTATTGCTTCGGAAATATCTTTCATGGAAATGCGTTTGTTCATGCTTGATTTTCTTATAACATTATACGCCTGTTGTTCCGTGATGTTTTGTTCTCTCATCAAAATACCTTTTGCTTTTTCAACTTTTTTTCTGGTATCAAGTTCTTCCTGAACAATCTTTGTTTTTACGATTAATTCAGTATTTTCAATAGCCACTGCCGCCTGATTACAGACGGTACTTAACAATATAATATCATTCTTGGTGAATTTATATTTCTTTGTTGTATAGCAATTCATAACCCCGATAACACGATTCTTTACCATCATGGGAACACTTAACATCGAAACTAGTTTTTCTTTTTTAGCCAGTTTCTTTTCTTTATAACGAATATCTTCTGAGACATCTAAAATAAAAGTCGGCTTTCTATCCTGCGCAACCAGCCCCACAATTCCTTCCCCGACTCTCAATGTTCGTTCCTTTAAATATTCGCTGCTCATCGCCTGCGTTGCTTTAATTTTTAATTCCTGAGTTTTCTCATCTAAGAGCCACAAGGCGCATATTCTTGCATTCATTACGTTCGCGGTTAACGTTACAATGAGTTTTAAAACATCTTCCAAATATAAATCACTGGTTATCGCTCCGCTGATTTTATTCAATATTTCCATGTATGATTCTTGTGTCTTCATATTTTCTCCAGTCATATTAATTTCTATTTAAGAGCTGCTTTAATAAAATCTCTAAATAGCGGGTGCGCATTATCCGGTTTTGATTTAAATTCCGGATGAAACTGACACGCAACAAACCAAGGATGGTTTTTAATCTCAATAATCTCGATCAGCTTTTCCTGAGGATTAACCCCGGAAAAAACCAAACCTTTTTTTGCCATACTTTCGCGATATTCATTATTGAATTCATATCTATGGCGATGACGCTCGGAAATTTTTTCTTTTCGGTATGCCTCATAGGCAGTAGTACCTTTTTTTAAGCGGCATTCATACGCGCCTAACCGCATTGATGCTCCCTTAAGTTTCACTGTTTTTTGTTCCTCCAATAAACTTATCACCGGATATTTAACATTTTTTTCAAATTCCGTGGAATTAGCATTTTTCCAGCCGCATACATTCCGGGCAAACTCGATAACTGCTGTCTGCATACCTAAACAAATACCAAAAAAAGGTATATTATTTTCCCGGGCATATTGAATAGCTTTAATCTTACCTTCTATTCCCCGATCACCAAACCCACCCGGAACTAAAACCCCTTTTACTCCTTTAAGGTATTTTTGCGCTCCGTATTTCTCAATATCTTCAGAATCGATCTTTTTAAGCACAATCTTCGTATTATTTGCCAAGGCTCCATGGATCAATGCCTCATATATAGATTTGTAAGCATCCTGCAGTGTAATATATTTACCTACGACGGCAATCGACACTTCTCCTTTGGGATTTTTTAAACGATTTATTACCGCATCGTTCCAACTCGACAAATCACGTTCAGCGCAGCGCAAATTCAAACGTTTAACGATCAACTCATCCAGTCCTTCTTTACTTAAAGCCAGCGGCACTTCATAGATACTTTTCACATCAATTGCCTGTATAACTGCTTCTTTGTCTACATTACAGAACAAAGCAATCTTATCCTTATTTTCTTTAGATAAAGGCCGTTCTGTACGGCAAAGAATAATATCCGGGATAATCCCGATTTCTCTTAATGTCCCCACACTATGCTGAGTAGGTTTTGTTTTCATCTCCCCGGCGGATTTAATATAGGGAACCAACGTAACATGAATATTGATCGCGTATCCCGCCCCTAACTCAAGCTTCAGCTGTCTAATCGCTTCTAAAAAAGGTAATCCTTCAATATCCCCGACAGTCCCGCCAATCTCCACAATAACCACATCAATCTTCTTCCCATAAGGAACATGGCGGATACCCTGTTTTATTTCATCGGTTATATGGGGAATAATCTGAACAGTCTTCCCCAGGTAATCACCTTTACGTTCCTTGGTGATCACCGAATAGTAAATTTTCCCGGTAGTAATATTATTATCCTTAGAAAGCTTTGCACTGGTAAAACGTTCATAATGACCCAAATCTAAATCTGTTTCCGCTCCGTCATCTGTAACATATACTTCTCCGTGCTGAAAGGGGTTCATCGTCCCGGGATCAACATTGATGTACGGATCACATTTTATGATTGTGACAGTAAGTCCACGCGCTTCCAGTAACTTTCCGACAGAAGCAGCAGCAATACCTTTTCCTAAACTAGAAACAACCCCTCCTGTTACAAAAATAAATTTAGCCATTTTTTTATTCTCTTCCTTATTATATACTCATTGTTACAAAGCAATAAAACGATTATCTGGAAACCCGCATTAACTGACAAATAGACCTTTTGTTGAAAAATTAGGCTCACTGGTCATATTCACTCCCAATCTTCTTAACCCCGCTTCATCACCCGGGGTCGGGATATGGGTCATATGCACTTCCGCCCCACGCAACTCTTTTAATTTTTCTATAGCTAATTGGGATGTTGGATTAGTCGCCGCGCCAATACTCAAGGCAATTAACATTTCTTCTAAATCCAAACTCACGACCCGCGCATTAAGAATATTACTGTTCAATGTGCGTATGGACTCTAAAATATTCGGAGATAATAAATGTATTTTATCCGGAATCCCGGCAAGTTTCTTTACCGCGTTTATAATTAGACTTGAGGCCGCATGCATTAACGGAGAATTTTTACCGGTAATTATTGTCCCATCAGGCAATTCTAATGCTGCGCCGCAGTAAATTCCTTCATTGCCCTTCTTTTTCTTCTGCGCCTGTTCTGCAGCTTCTCTTGCCGGTTCTACCACTTTTCTATCTACAGGTTTAACTCCCAATTCTTCCATAAGTAATTCTACGCGCTGTACGGTTTCCTTATCCACAAACCCCATTATATATTCACACGCATACCTAAAATATCTGCGGATAACCTCCTGTTTTGCCGCTTCCTGGACTATGTTATCATCAATAATACCAAAACCTGCTCTATTAACCCCCATATCCGTGGGTGACTGATAAGGAGATTCCGCATTCATAATCTTTTCTAAAATTCGTTTTAACACCGGAAATATTTCCACATCCCGGTTATAATTAATCGCTTTTTCCCCATATGTTTCTAAATGAAAAGGATCAATCAGATTAAAATCACGCAAATCTGCTGTTGCCGCTTCATAGGCAATATTTACCGGATGTTTTAAAGGAATACTCCAAATCGGAAAAGTTTCAAACTTAGAATATCTGCTTTTTCTCCCTTTTCGATAATCATGATATAACTGAGACAAACAAGTCGCTAGCTTTCCGCTTCCCGGCCCGGGAGCAGTCACAACAACTAATTGGTTTTTTGTTTCTATATAGGGATTTGCTCCGTACCCTTGGTCACTGACAATAGTATCTATATCAGTCGGATATCCTTTAGTAAAACTATGGGTGTAAACTTTTATTCCTCTGCGCTCTAACTTATTTTTAAATATGGTCGCCGATGGCTGGCCTTCAAAACGGGTTATGACAACCTGAACCCGGGTAATTTCCCAATGCACTAAATCATCAATTACCTTCAAAACATCCGCATCATAAGTAATCCCGAAATCAGCTCTCACCTTTCTGCGTTCAATATCACCGGCATAAATACAAAGAATAATATCCGCCTTGTTTTTAAGTTTTTGCAAAAGCCTCATTTTTACATTGGGATCAAATCCCGGCAGCACTCTTGACGCATGATAATCAAAAAGCAGCTTACCTCCAAATTCCAAGTACAATTTATGTTCAGACTTCTCGACTCTTTCAAGTATCGCCTTTGACTGCTCTTGTAAATATTTTTCATTATCAAAGCCTAACAACCGCGCCATAATTATCTCCTATTTTCGTTTTTCCAACATTTTTTTGGAAAATTTCTTAGGAAGCTTTGTCGGATACTTTCCGTCAAAACATGCTGTACAGAATTCACATGAAGGTAAAAGCATTGCCTTTAACATCCCCTTAATACTTAAATATTTCAGGCTGTCCAATTCGAGGAATTCTTTAATATTTTTAACTGTATTCTTGGAGGCAATCAATTCTTTTTTTGAAGGAAAATCAATCCCGTAAAAACACGGTGATTTAATCGGCGGACAACTTATCCTCATGTGCAGCTTTTTTACCCCGGTATCCCGGATCGTCTTAACCCGCGCCTTGCTTGTTGTTCCGCGAACAATAGAATCCTCAACAATCGCTAAACGCTTTCCCTTAAGCACATCTTTGATCGGATTTAGTTTTACTCTCACCCGAAAATCACGAATCCCCTGCGAAGGCTGAATAAATGTACGGCCGATATAATGGTTACGGATCATCCCGACTTCAAAAGGAATCCCCGCCTCCTCAGCAAAACCAAGTGCCGCGTAATTTCCGGAATCCGGGATCGGCATAACTAAATCACATTTTACCGGTGATTCTTTGGCCATTTCCTGTCCCAGCCGTTTTCTGGTCAAATATACATTTTTCCCGAATATATTACTATCCGGCCGGGCAAAATAAATGTACTCAAAAACACAAAAAGCATGCTTCTTTTTTGGGAAAGGTTTAATTGATTCAATTCCTTTTCTGCTGATAAACACTATTTCACCCGGCTCTACATCCCGGATATATTCAGCGTGAATCAGATCAAGCGCGCAAGTTTCACTGGCCAATACATATGCTCCCTCAACCCTACCTAGACATAACGGCCTAAACCCGTGCGGATCACGCGCTCCGATTAAAATATCATTCATTAATATTGTTAGTGAATAAGCTCCCTCCAGTTGGGAGAGCGCTTCAACAACCTTCTGCCGGTAATCCTTACTGCTTGAATGCGCTAAAAGATGAACAATAACTTCCGAATCCATGGTCGACTGAAAGATAGAACCCTTTTCTTCAAGCTTTTCCTTTAGCTCATAAGTATTTGTCAGATTACCATTATGCGCTACCGCGAGATCTCCCTTTTTGTGGCTTACCAGAAACGGCTGTACATTCTTTACATTGCTGGATCCGGTTGTGGAATAGCGCACATGTCCAACCGCAATATTACCTTTAAGCGTGCGTATTACCGGTTCAGTAAAAATATCGCCAACCAGCCCCATACCCCGGTGCGATCTGATCTTCTTGCCGTCGGTCGAAACAATCCCCGCACTTTCTTCTCCGCGATGCTGCAGGGCAAATAATCCCAAATGTGCCAATCTCGCTGCTTCTTTATGTCCGCTTATTCCAAAAATACCACACATAATTACTATCTTTCTTTGTAATAGTCCTGTAACGCCTTCGGTTCATTTTCCGTATTATTCATGGCTTTAATCCCTTCTATACTTGCCTGGGCAGCAGCCATTGATGTTATATAAGGAATTTTATGCTGTATTGCCATAATCCGGATATAACTATCATCATTTTTACTGGTCCGACCCAGCGGCGTATTAATCACCAAATGGATATCCTTATTCTTAATTGAATCCGCTATATTCGGCCGAGATTCATGTATTTTCCTAACCAAATTATTTTCTACTCCATGCTTTTTGAGAAAACAGCTTGTTCCTTCAGTCGCATAAATATTAAATCCCTGCTGCTTTATCATTTTCGCGATCGGCAGAAGCTTAGCTTTATCTTTATCCGCAACTGTTAATAAAACATTTCCTTCACTCGGCAGCTTTGCTCCGGCAGCTTCTTCCGCTTTGTAAAAAGCTTTGGCAAAAGAATCGGCAATTCCCATAACTTCTCCGGTTGCTCTCATCTCCGGGCCTAAAATCGGATCTACTTCCGGAAACATATTAAATGGAAAAACAGCTTCTTTTACGCCCACATAAGGAATCTTTTTTCTTTTTAATTCCGGAAAATCCTTTATTTTTTTCCCCAGCATAAGCTGGGTTGCAATGCGCGCGGTATGAATTCCCATAATCTTGGAAACCAAAGGAACCGTACGGGAAGCACGCGGATTTGCTTCTAAAATATATACTTTATCCTCACAAATAGCATATTGGATATTCATCAACCCGATAACTTTTAATTCCTTCGCAATCTTTGCTGTATATTCTTCTATTGTCTTAATATGCTTCGGGGGAATTGACCGCGGCGGTATTGCGCATGCCGAATCTCCGGAATGAACACCCGCTAATTCAATGTGTTCCATAATCGAAGCAACAAAAGTATCTTGTCCATCAGAAAGAGCATCTACCTCTGCTTCAATCGCATCTTCTAAAAACCGGTCAATAAGCATCGGGTGTTCCGGACTGACCTTGATTGCTTCGATGGCATAACGTCTTAGCATGACTTCATCATAAATTACTTCCATGCCTCGGCCGCCCAAGACATAAGAAGGGCGAACCATCAGCGGATAACCGATTTTTTCCGCAATATCAATCGCTTCCGGCAATGAACGAGCAACGCCGCTTTCCGGCTGAAGAATATCCAAAGCGATCATCTTTTCTCTAAAACGCTCTCTATCTTCTGCTAAATGAATACACTCCGGACTTGTCCCCAGAATATTAACTCCGTTATCTTTTAATTCCTGCGCCAGATTTAACGGCGTCTGACCGCCAAACTGAACAATTACCCCCTCCGGCTTTTCTTTCTCATAAATTGTCAAAACATCTTCTACCGTCAACGGCTCAAAATAAAGCTTATTTGAGGTATCGTAATCCGTAGATACTGTTTCCGGATTGCAATTAACCATAATTGATTCATAGCCTTCATCACGCAAAGTAAATGCCGCATGAACACAAGTATAATCAAACTCAATCCCCTGCCCGATCCGGTTAGGGCCGCCGCCTAAGATCATAATCTTTTTGTTCGGAGAAACCGGCACGGAATCCTCAGCATTATATGTTGAATAATAGTATGCCGCATTTTCTACGCCGCTAACCGGCACTGCTTCAAATCTTCCGTACATACCTAAGGAGATCCTCTTCTCGCGGACTTGTTTTTCATTAACATTAAAAAGACCGGCTAAATACTTATCGGCAAATCCAAGTTTTTTCGCCTCAATAAGTTTTTTATCTGCCAAATTATTCCATGTACATTTAAGCAGCTCTTCTTCAAACTCTACAAGTTCCTTCATCTGCTGAATAAACCATCGGCCTATATACGTCAGCTTATATAGTTCTTCAACCCCCATCCCCTTACGCAAAGCTTCATAGATCAGAAATATTCTCTCACTGGATGGATTGGCTAATTTTTCTTTTAATCTATCCAGCGAAAGTTCTTTAAAATCTTTTGCACCGCCAAGACCATACCGCTTGATTTCCAAAGAACGTACCGCCTTTAAAAATGCCTCTTTAAAAGTTTTCCCGATACTCATCACTTCGCCGACAGCTCTCATTTGAGTACCCAGGATGTCTATTGCTCCGGGAAACTTTTCAAATGCCCAGCGGGCAAATTTTATAACAACATATTGTCCGCTCGGCTCATATTTTTCTAAAGTACCTTCTTTCCAATAAGGAATCTCATCCATGGTCAATCCGACAGCCAGCTTTGTGGAAATCCGGGCAATCGGAAACCCCGTTGCCTTAGATGCCAGCGCTGAAGAACGCGAAGTACGCGGATTTATTTCAATAACTACCAGCTTATCATCTAGTAAGTTATGCGCGAATTGTACATTCGTCCCGCCGGTTACCCCAATAGCATCAACGATCTTATATGACGCTTCCTGCATGCGTTTCTGAAGTTCTTCCGGAACCGTCAGCATCGGTGCCGCGCAAAAACTATCCCCGGTATGAACGCCCATTGCATCAATATTTTCAATGAAACATACGGTAATTTTCTGCCCCTTTGCATCCCGCACAACTTCAAGCTCTAATTCTTCCCAGCCTAAGACTGATTCTTCAACCAGCACCTGATGAACCAGGCTAACCGCAAGGCCGCGGCTGACAATTGTTCTAAGCTCCTCGATATTATAAGCAATCCCGCCACCAGTACCGCCCATAGTGTATGCCGGCCTTAAAACTACCGGATAACCGATGCGTTCAACAATCGCTTCCGCTTCTTCTACCGAATGACAAGGTTCCGAACGCGGCATTTCAATTCCGAGTTTATTCATGGTCTCTTTAAAAATAATCCGGTCCTCACCGCGTTCAATAGCATCTGCTTTTACCCCAATGATTTCTACGTTATACTTATTTAGTACCCCGGCTTTATATAAAGAAGATGACAAATTTAATCCTGTCTGACCGCCTAAGTTAGGCAGTAATGCGTCCGGACGTTCTTTGGCAATGATCTTTTCTATGCTTTCAACAGTTAACGGTTCTATATATGTTTTATCCGCCATGCCGGGATCGGTCATGATCGTCGCCGGATTAGAATTAACCAGCACTACTTCATACCCTTCTTCTTTTAAAGCCTTGCAGGCCTGTGTCCCGGAATAATCAAACTCACAAGCCTGACCGATGATAATCGGACCAGACCCGATAATTAAAATTTTCTTTATATCTGTTCTTCTCGGCATACAGTATATTCCTCCTCGAATATTTGTTCCTGCCCACCCCATTGTGAACAATTAGATGATTGCACTGATATACTCCTGTATTGATTTTACCGCTAACTCATCTTTGAGTACAGCCTCCATACCATTAACCGCAGCCTGTGCGCCGGAAATAGTTGTAATACAGGTAACACCCTGCATTACCGCGAGACTGCGAATTGGTTTCATATCTGATTGGCCTCTTTCTCCGGAAGGAGTATTAATAATCAGTGAAATAGTTCCCTCTCTTATTTTTTGTAATAATTCCGCGTTACCTTCTCCGATCTTTCCAATCTTCTTGGTCTTGATATTATTCGAATGCAAAACCTTTGCTGTTCCCTTGGTAGCAATAATCTCAAACCCTAAGTCATCTAATTTCTTGGCAATAAAAACAATGTTTCTTTTATCATCGTTCTTTACACTGATAAACACTGTTCCTTTTTTTGGTAAAACTGTACCGGCAGCTATCTGTGATTTATAAAATGCCACGCCAAAAGATGAGTCAATACCCATGACCTCCCCGGTTGATTTCATTTCCGGCCCCAAAAGTACATCTACCCCGGAAAACCGGGAAAACGGCAGCACTGATTCTTTTACGGAAAAATGCTCAACGCTGACTTCTTTTGTAAAACCCAATTCTGTTAATGTCTTGCCCGCCATAACTTTTGCCGCAATTTTCGCCAGTGGGACTCCGGTGGCCTTACTTACAAACGGCACAGTACGTGATGCCCTGGGATTAACTTCCAACACATATACCTTATCTTTTTTTACGGCAAATTGAATATTCAACAAACCTTTCACATTTAACTCCCGGGATAAGGCAAATGTATTCTTGCGAATTGTCTCGATAATATCATCACTTAAGGTATGCGGGGGAAGCACACATGCCGAATCCCCCGAATGCACTCCGGCTTCTTCGATATGCTCCATAATCCCGCCGATTACCGTAATCTCTCCGTCTGAAATCGCATCAACATCAACTTCAACCGCATCTTCTAAGAATTTATCGATAAGAATCGGTTTGTCTTTGCTGGTATCTTTTGCTTCTTTAATAAACTCATTTAAATCCGCGTCGTTATAAACTATTTTCATCGACCGTCCGCCAAGTACATATGACGGCCGTACTAAAACAGGGTAAGAAATTTTTCCCGCGATTTTCAAAGCTTCTTCCTGGTTTGTTGCTGAACCATTAGCCGGCTGATTTATTTTTAATTTTTTAACTACTTTAGAGAACTTCTCCCGATCTTCAGCCCGGTCAATAGACTCAACTGAAGTCCCGATAATCGGAGCTCCCGCATCCATAAGGCTTTTGGCCAGATTAAGCGGGGTTTGCCCGCCAAATTGAACAATAATTCCGTCCGGCTTTTCTTTATCAACAATATTCATAACATCTTCAAAAGTAAGAGGTTCAAAATAAAGTTTATCTGAAGTATCGTAATCGGTAGAAACTGTTTCCGGATTAGAATTAACCATGATTGTCTCAAAATCAAGTTCCTTTAAAGCAAACGCAGCTTGGCAGCAGCAATAATCAAACTCAATCCCCTGACCAATTCGGTTAGGGCCGCCGCCGAGGATCATGATTTTTTTCTTTTTCGTTGGACGAGTTTCATCTTCGGATTCATATGTAGAATAATAATACGGGGTATATGCTTCAAATTCAGCCGCACAAGTATCTACCATCTTATAAGTTGTTTCCAGCTTTAGTTTCTTGCGGAAATGACGTACCGCAGATTCATCTGTTTGGATTAAATCAGCGATCTGCTTATCACTAAAACCCCATTGTTTAGCCTGCGCTAAGACCTCCCGATCAAACCCCATACCTTTAGTCTTACGGCTTTGCTCAACAATTTCTTTTTCTAATTCAACAATATCCTGTATATTAGCAATAAACCACGGATCAATCTTTGTGATTTCATAAAGCTCATCAATGCTCATACCGCGCTGCAGCGCGTATTTAACATAAAAAATCCGGGAAGCATTCGGCTCTTTCAGCCGATGCATCAGTTTTTCTTCCGGTATTGTGCTGAAATCCAATTTATTATCCAGGCCGGAATGCCCTATCTCTAAACCGCGTAATCCTTTTTGCAAAGCTTCTTTAAAAGTTCTCCCGATAGCCATGGTCTCACCCACCGACTTCATAGAAATCCCTAAAATATCTTTTGCTTCAGGAAATTTTTCAAAAGTAAACCGGGGGATTTTTACCACACAATAATCTATCGTCGGCTCAAACGATGCCGGAGTTTCCCGGGTAATATCATTCTGAATTTCATCGAGGGTATAACCAACTGCCAGCTTAGCCGCGAATTTTGCGATGGGAAATCCGGTTGCTTTACTTGCCAGCGCCGAACTGCGGGATACCCGCGGGTTCATTTCAATAACAACCATTCGGCCATTTTCCGGATTTACAGCAAACTGGACATTTGATCCGCCGGTGTCCACGCCAATCTCCCGCATTATCGCGATAGCGGCATCTCTCATTTTTTGATACTCAACATCGGTTAAAGTCTGAGCCGGAGCAACCGTGATCGAATCACCGGTATGAATACCCATCGGATCTAAGTTTTCAATAGAACAAACAATGACCACATTATCTTTATTATCCCGCATGACCTCAAGTTCATATTCTTTCCACCCAATGATTGATTCTTCGATCAAGACCTCATTGATCATACTGCTCTTTAACCCTAATTCACAAATGCGCTCAAATTCTTCTTCTGTTGTCGCGATGCCGCCGCCGGTCCCGCCTAAAGTATAACTGGGGCGGATAATCAAAGGCAGTCCTATTTTATTCATTGCTGTTTTAGCTTCATCCATTGTATACGCCAAAGCACTTTCCGGAACATCCAAGCCGATGTTCTGCATTGCTTCTTTAAAATCTTTTCTGTCTTCGGCTTTTTTAATTGCCTCGACATTAGCTCCGATCATTTTAACATTATATTTTTCCAATACTCCGGTCTCGGCAACTTTCATCGCCGTGTTTAAACCCGTCTGCCCGCCCAAAGTCGGAAGAATCGCATCCGGACGTTCTTTTTCAATAATCTTTATGACAAATTCCGGAGTGATCGGTTCGATATAGGTAGCATCCGCGGTATCCGGGTCAGTCATAATCGTTGCCGGATTAGAATTTATAAGAACTACTTTATAGCCCTCTTCTCTGAGTGCTTTACAGGCCTGAGTTCCGGAATAATCAAATTCACAAGCCTGGCCGATAACAATCGGACCGGAGCCAATGATCAATATTTTTTTAATGTCTGTTCTCTTAGGCATAACAACAACTCACTTCGTTCATTGTAAAAATTACAAATCACAACTTCCAAATTACAAACAAATTCCAATAGACAATTTACAATTATTGTCTTTTTTAGATATTGTTTATTGATTGTACTTTGTTTATTGTATATTGTAATTTCAAAGATCTTATTTATTTGCTACTTTATATTTCTCGATCATTTCTATAAATCTATCAAACAAATACCGCGAATCATGAGGCCCCGGACAACTTTCCGGATGAAACTGCACAGAAAAAATCGGCAATTTCTTATGCCGGATTCCTTCTAAAGTCTGGTCATTGAGATTTATATGCGTTATTTCTATATCATCTTTATTCAAAGAATCAATATCCACACAAAATCCATGATTCTGCACACTAATATCGATCTTTCCGGTTTTCAGATCTTTGACCGGCTGATTGCCGCCATGATGTCCAAATTTTAATTTATATGTTTTCCCGCCTAAAGCCTGTCCCAGCATCTGCTGTCCCAGACAAATCCCAAACATCGGTAATTTACCGATTAATTTTTTCACCGTCTTTACAACATAGGTCACGGCGGCCGGATCTCCCGGGCCGTTGGAAAGCATCATTCCGTCCGGTGTTAAGGCCATAATCTCTTCCGCCGCAGTTGATGCCGGGACAACAATTACTTTGCATCCGCGGCTAGCCAATTCTCTTAAAATATTCAGCTTTACTCCGCAATCCAATACCACTACCGTGTATTTACCTTCTTTATTATAATGCTGGATTTCCGAGGAAGTTACTTCTTTAACTAAATCTACTCCGACCAAACCAATAGAAGCTTTTGCTTTTTCTATTAAACTCTTATCATCTAAATCTTCCGTAGAAAGTACGGCCTTCATCGCGCCCTGCAAGCGTATATGCCGGGTGATCGCCCGGGTATCCACGCCTTCAATTCCCATAATATTATTCTTTTTTAAATATTCATCTAAGGTCATTTGAGAACGCCAATTACTGGCAATCGGGGAGCATTCCTTAATGATCAATGCTTCCAGAAAAGGTTTGTGTGATTCAACATCTTCTTCATTAATACCGTAATTACCAATAAGCGGATAGGTCATTGTAACCATTTGACCTTTATAGGAAGGATCTGTGAGAATTTCCTGATATCCGGAGAGACTTGTATTAAAGACAACTTCACCGCTGGTAGTTCCGGTTGCCCCGAAAGAAAACCCGGCAAAAACCCTGCCGTCTTCTAAGGCAAGCTTTGCTTTTTGCCGTTTATAATTACATACTTCGCCACTCATAAAACTCTATCTAGTTATCTGGATTTATTATATAGTCAGCAGGTCCCGGTGAGAATACCGGAATACTGAAAGGATTATAATTTATATAATTATAATACAAGTTTAGACTATAAAACAGCACTTTTTTAAATTAACTTTTGGACATAAAAAAAGGCATTCCTCTTATCAGAGGAACGCCTTTGTTCCAGCACTTTTAACACCGTGCATCTATAGAAAACTTTAACATAAATGCAAACTTTTGTCAAGCCGGCAGAATTTAAATAGTTTATCCCTTTAATTATCAGTATGTTACATAAATAAAGAGGCATTCCCGCAAGAACGCCTCTTTATTTATTTTCCGAAGATGTACCTTATTGCTTATTTTATACAATCCCCTGATCTATCATCGCATCAGCAACCTTAACAAATCCGGCAATATTTGCTCCTTTAACATAATCTATGTAATTACCTTCTTTACCGTATTTTACGCATTGCTCATGAATCGCTAACATAATCCCGTGAAGTTTCTGATCTACCTCTTCGCGAGTCCAGGATAATCTCAAACTGTTCTGAGACATCTCCAGCCCGGAAGTTGCTACTCCGCCGGCATTAGCTGCTTTACCCGGACCATAGCAAATCTTAGCGGCCTGAAAAACTTCAATACCTTCGGGTGTTGTGGGCATGTTTGCACCTTCGCCGACAGCAATACAGCCATTCTTGATCAGAGCTTGCGCATCTTCTTGGTTTATTTCATTCTGAGTAGCCGAAGGAAAGGCTATATCGCACTTAACTCCCCAGGGACGTTTATTAGCAACATACTTACATCCATATTTATCCGCGTATTCTTTAATCCTACCGCGCTTTACATTTTTAAGCTGCATAACAAATGCCAGCTTTTTAGCATCAATACCCTCTTTATCATAAATATATCCGCCGGAATCAGACAAAGTAACGCATTTACCGCCGAGCTGATTAACTTTTTCTACCGTATATTGAGCAACATTACCTGAGCCGGATACTGTACAAACCTTACCTTTTAAAGAATCATTTTTCTGATTCAGCATTGCCTCAACAAAATAAACACAGCCATAACCGGTAGCTTCCGGTCTAATCAAACTCCCACCCCAGTTAAGTCCTTTCCCGGTTAAAACTCCGGTAAACTCATTACGTATTCTTTTATACTGGCCGTACATAAAACCGATTTCTCTTCCGCCAACTCCAATATCCCCGGCAGGAACATCTGTGTCCGGACCGATATGACGCTGCAATTCCGTCATAAAACTCTGACAGAATTTCATTACTTCATTATCAGATTTACCTTTGGGGTCAAAATCAGAACCGCCTTTACCTCCGCCCATAGGAAGAGTTGTCAGACTGTTCTTTATTACCTGCTCAAAAGCCAGAAACTTTAACAGGCCTAAATAAACAGTGGGGTGCAAACGCAGTCCGCCTTTATAAGGACCGATCGCACTGTTCATCTCAATACGAAAACCCCGGTTAACCTGAACTTCACCTTTATCATCCATCCAAGGGACACGGAACATTATTACCCTCTCCGGCTCAACAAGTCTCTCCAGGATTTTTGCATCCTGGTATTTTTTGTTTTTCTCAATAAAAGGCATCAATGATTCAACTACCTCTTGTACTGCTTGATGGAATTCCGGTTCACCAGGATTTCTCTGGATGACCTTATCCATAAACTGTTTTACTTTTGGATCCATTGCCTTACCCTCCTTCTTTTTATTTGCTTCTGCAACTGCTTGTGCCATTTTCTACCCCTCTTCTTAATTTATGTGCAAAAAATGATTAATTTTTAAGCACAAATTGACATAAAAAAAAACAAAAGAATTCCCCATCCCTAGGGGGAACACCTTTGTTCCTTATTACTCTCTTAACGATACCTCAGCGTATCGTAGAGTAAGATTACCAAAATCAGCCTTTTTTGTCAAGAAAAAAACCTTATTTAACTCCCTGCTCCCACCGAGATTTAAGATTTGGATTATCTACCCAGGATAATAAGTATTCGGTATATTCCTGTCCGGTTACGCCGGTATCCCGTCCGGTAATTACCATTTTCTTTTCATATAATCCACAGACATCTAAAGCCATCTCAACTTTTTGCGCAGATTCCGCATACCCGATATGGCGAAGCAGCATCGCGCTTGCCCGGATCATTGAACAGGGATCAGCAAATTTGTCTCTTCCTTCTTTGACCATACGCGGAGCGCTGCCATGGATCGCTTCGAACATCGCCCATTTTTTCCCGATATTCGCACTGCCGGCTGTTCCCACTCCGCCCTGCATTTGCGCGGCCTCATCAGTTAAAATATCCCCATAAAGATTCGGCAGAACCATAACTTTAAAATCTTTTCGCCGAGCAGGGTCAATTAATTTAGCAGTCATTATATCAATATACCATTCATCTAATTTAATCTGCGGATATTCTTTTGCAATACGAAAAGCAACTTTTGAAAATCTACCATCAGTTGTTTTTACAACATTAGATTTTGTAACCACAGTTACCCGGTCAATATTATTATTTTTCGCGTATTCAAATGCCATACGAATGATACGTTCGGCACCTTGCTCGGTAATAACTTTAAAATCAACACTTAAATCTTCGGTCACATCAAATCCCCTTGAACCTAAAACATAAGCACCTTCGGTATTCTCACGAAAGAAACACCAGTCAATCCCTTCTTGAGGAATGCGCACCGGACGAACATTCGCAAAAAGATCCAGGTAACGCCGCATGGCGACATTAGCGCTTTCAATATTCGGCCATTGATCTCCGGCCTGAGGTGTTGTTGTGGGGCCTTTAAGGATAACATGACAGGATTTTAGTTCCGCTAAAACATCCTCCGGGATAGCTTGTTTTTTTTTAGCTCTATTTTCAATAGTTAAGCCGGCAATATCTTTAAACACTACTTTCCCCTGCTGAACCTGCTCTTTCATCATATAAGTAAGCACTGTTTCCGCATGTTTGGAAATAATCTCTCCAATACCATCACCAAAACAAACCCCGATAATCAGCGGAGAAAGCTGAGAATAATCAGTCCAGGCGGTATCTTTCTTCATCTCTTCAACCCGGATAAGCTGCTCTTCCAATATTTTTCCAAATTTCTCTTTTGCCTGCGCAATTAATTCCTTAGACATGATTAATACCTCCTATATAGTTTTATCACGAAACAAACTATATTTACATAAAATTATATCTTTCCATCCAGAATCTTCTCAATAATTGCATCTGCCATCTGTGATGTCCCCACAATTTGAGCATTAGCTTCGGCAATATCCCTGGTACGCAAGCCTGATTCTAATACCTGTTCGATCGCATTTTTAATAGAA
The DNA here is from genome assembly GCA_043826565.1 of Candidatus Omnitrophota bacterium. GTDB lineage: Bacteria > Omnitrophota > Gorgyraeia > B26-G9 > B26-G9 > JBDRPX01. The sequence goes on along the minus strand of JBDRPX010000021.1, from coordinate 93,471 downwards.
TTGGATGCTTCTTTATATCCAAAACTATGGCGGAGCATTAATGCTCCGGAAAGAATTTGAGCAATGGGATTGGCAATTCCTTTACCGGCAATATCCGGCGCAGAACCCCCGGCCGGTTCATAAAGACCGAATCCTTTATCATTTAAACTGGCTGAACTTAAAAGGCCAATAGACCCTGTAATCATCGCACATTCATCAGAAATAATATCTCCGAACATATTACTGCACAGCAAAACATCAAATTGATGCGGATCTCGCAGTATTTGCATAGAAACATTATCTACATACATATGACTCAATTCTACGTCACTATATTTTTTACCTATTTCTTCAACAACCTCACGCCATAATACCATCGACATTAAAACATTTGCTTTATCTACAGAAGTAACTTTTCTATTACGTTTACGGGAAAATTCAAAAGCTAACCTGGCAATCCTTTCGATTTCCGCGCGGGTATATACCATTGTATCAAAAGCCCGTTCACTTAAGCCTTGGCCTTCTCTCCCCTTAGGTTCGCCAAAATAAACATCACCGGTTAATTCACGAATACACAGGATATCAAAGCCGTCTTTTACAATTTCAGAGCGTAAAGGGCTTTTACTAATTAATGATTTAAACAGTTTGGCCGGACGCAAATTACAAAATAAATCGAAATGTTTTCTTAAAGGTAATAGAGATGCTCTTTCCGGCTGTAATTGAGGATCAAGATTTTCCCATTTCGGTCCGCCCACCGACCCGAAAAGAATCGCATCACTTGATTCACACAAGGATAAAGTAGAAGCTGGTAATGCCTGGCCATGCTTATCAATAGCGCATCCGCCGACATCAGCGTAATCATAGGTTAACTGAAAATTAAATTTTTTCTGCACAGCGTCAAGAACCTTGACGGCTTCCTGCATAACTTCCGGGCCGATACCGTCGCCGGAAAGTATCGCTATCTTTTTGGGATTATTAATTTTCACCTGTCCTAATTTTACCATCGGCCAGTTTTTAGATAGTCATCAATTGCCACAGCCGCAACCTTTCCTGCACCCATTGCTGAAATAACAGTAGCTGCTCCGGTAGCAATATCTCCTCCGGCAAAAACACCTTTTTTACTGGTTTTTCCAGTAGCTGCATCAATTACTATATTGCCTTTTTTACCGATCTCAAGATCAGAAGTAGTCGCCGGAACTAAAGGATTCGGACTGTTGCCAATTGCTACTACAACAACATCAACCGGGATTCTAAAATTAGACTCTTTTATCGGAAGAGGACGCCTTCTTCCCGAAGCATCAGGCTCACCCAATTCCATCTTTAGACACTCTATTTCTTTTACGTTACCTTTCTCATCGGCATGATACGCGATCGGTAAAGTTAAAAATTCAAAAATAACACCTTCTTCTTCGGCATGATGTACTTCTTCGACCCGCGCCGGCATTTCTGCTTTTGATCTCCTATATATAATCATTCCCTTTTCTGCGCCAAGACGAAGTGCTGTCCTGACTGAATCCATGGCCACATTACCGCCGCCGATTACAGCAACCCTATCTCCCTTTTCAATTGGGGTATCATATTCCGGAAAAAGATATGCCTTCATTAAATTGGACCGGGTAAGATACTCATTTGCCGAATATATACCATTATAATTTTCGCCGGGAAGATCCATAAACCAGGGAAGCCCCGCACCGGTTCCCACAAATACAGCATCAAATTCTTCCAAGAGCTCATCAATACTTTTAAGCTTCCCGACAATAAAAGATTTTTTAATTTCTACTCCTAAACGGTGGATATATTCGACTTCCCGCTCTACAATACTATTCGGCAGACGGAATTCCGGGATCCCATAAACTAGAACTCCTCCCGGCTCATGCAAGGCTTCAAGGATAGTCACGCTATGTCCAAGTTTGGCCAGCTCTCCGGCAACAGTAAGCCCGGAAGGACCGCTTCCGACACAAGCAACCTTTTTCCCTGAAATAGGTTTCTTTTGAGGCATTTCAATACTATCCTGCTTTGCTTCCCAATCGGCAATAAATCTTTCTAAGCGTCCAATAGCTACCGGATCTCCCATCTTTCCTACTATACACACCTTCTGGCACTGATCTTCCTGAGGACATACTCTGCCGCATATCGCCGGAAGGCTATTCTTCTCCTTCATCTTCTTTATTGCCCCCAAAAAATTCCCTTCGGCAATGAGTTTGATAAATCCCGGGATATCTATTTCTACCGGACAACCTGATACACACGGCTGGTTTTTACATTGCAAACATCGTTTAGCTTCAATAACTGCTTCTTCATCCGAATAGCCATAAGGAACTTCCCTAAAATTTTTAATTCTATCTTTAGGCAGTTGTTCCTGTATCGGAGTTTGTTTCGGGTTTACTTTCGCCATATTTTTTATTCCCTTTATTAAAGTCAAAAATCAACACCAATTATTTATCTTTTATATATTTATTGAGTTTACACTCTGACTGCTTTTCATGCGCTATAAATCTATTCTGTCTAACCATAAGTTCTTCAAAATCAACTTCATGCCCATCAAAATCAGGTCCGTCAACACAGGTAAACTTTCTTTCATTACCCACCGTAACCCGGCAACCGCCACACATCCCCGTACCGTCAATCATGATAGAATTAAGACACACTAAAGTCTTTATTTTAAACGGCCGTGTCACAGTAGATACTGCCCGCATCATCGGAACCGGCCCCACACAAAATACCAGACCATAATCTGAGCTTTCCTCAAGCAGATTTTTTAACGGATCGGTTACCAGGCCCTTCTGCCCTAAAGACCCGTCATCTGTGGTGATAATTAACTGGTCTGAAAACTCCTTTATCTGATCCCGCAAAATTACCAACTCAGCCGTACGGCCGCCAAGAATCGATGTAATCATACACCCTGCCGTTTTTAAAGCACGCACCACCGGTAACAACTCAGCAATACCTACTCCGCCGCCTAAAATAATAACTTTGCCGTAATTTTTAATTGGGGTAGGATGCCCCAATGGGCCGACCAAAGAATACAAAGAATCACCAGGATTCATTTTCCCTAGTAATTTGGTAGTATACCCTACTTCCTGAAAAATTATAGTTATGGTTTTTCTCTCTGTATCTGTATCGACAATTGTCAGCGGGATGCGTTCCCCCTCTTTAGAGCCCATAAGAATAATAAACTGTCCCGGCAGCGCCTTTTCAGCAATAAGCTCAGCATCGATAACAAATTTGGTTAGATTTTCCGCAATCCGCTCTTTTTTTAATATCTTCACTGCATTCTCCTAATAGCTAATCTTTCATAAATAAACTACAATTGAAAATAAAAAAAGGCATCCTCCCTTATCATCCCTGAAAGAACACCTTTGTTCAAGAAAACAAGATAACACATAATATTTTTTTTTGCAAGTATAAAGTTAACCGCCGGGCATCAAAAAACCACTATTGACAAATAAATAATCTTAGCTATAATAAAACATTCTTATAAAACTTCTGCATTAACAATTATTATTCTATATTATACAGTAACTCATGGAGGGGGACCATAATGAAGGAACTTATTGTAAGAATAAAGCACGATAATGATACCGCGCAATTTTCCGCGTTTGATGTAAAAGAAGCTTTAGAAAATATTTTTGCCCTGGGAACAAATTTTGAAGTAGAAGAGATCAGTCCGCCGGAAACAATTAATGGTTAACCGCAAGAATTTTAACTATTTTCGCCGCATCTCCGATAAAGCTGGGCAATTCTTTGGAAAGCACCTCAACTTTTAAATAATATATAATAATTTTGTTTCCCGAGGCTTCTACGGTTACCGCGCTATTGCGGGATTCAAAAAACTTTATTATTTCCGGGGTGAAAAATTTTCTGATTGCGGCCTCATCATCTGCTTTTAAAATATACTTCTTTGAAAAAACCGGGAACTCTTCAAAATTTACATCTCCCTGGTCAATCATATCACCAAGCCGATGCAAAAATGACTCGGCCTCAATAAAAAACTTAGGGATACTCAGTCCGGCAATCTCTGTATAAGCTACTGTCTGTGTATAAGTAACTGAGCGCCGCCCGGAACTTAGTGAATATTGATAATCAAAAACAGTCCACTCAATATTCTCATTCTCACCATGTAGAACATTTAAGGCTTTTCTTGAATATCCGATCCCGAACAATTTAAAATCGCTTAACGCATTAAGCAATTCCTGCTGTTGAGATGCAAAGGTAAAATTAAGCAAGTCCGCTGACTTTTTAATCTCCTCAGCTCTTTTCTTATCATGCCGGGTAAAAATCAAATAAACTAAAATCATACAAACAATAATCCCGACAAAACAAAGCGTCCGGGTGTCTCCGATTTTATCCAAAAAACATATTATCGGGCATTCCATAATTTCCTCCAAAATCCTTATTCCGTCCTGGCGATTTGGGCATTTGTATCAACTAAAACAGCATCCAGTTTTTCAATCGACCAGTGATTACTAAAACCTACCTGCAAACCGCTTGTTTTATCATAATATCCCCGGCAGTTTTCCAGCTCCGGATATTCGACGACATAAACATCATACCCTTGCCATTCTTCCCGCGCGATAACCTTCCCGCCCGGCACAGTTTCTTTGTTTTTCATCTCCTGCGGGTTGATCCAGATAAGTCCTCCGATCGGACCGGACAAGATCATTCCCTCTGGGGATATAAAACTCCGGTCAACTCTATCTTCAATTTTCTGCCGGAATAAGCCCTCCGTATTCATCCGCGCTAAAAAATAGCCTCTGCCGGACAAAGTAAACACATAATCACTATAGCCTTTATCTTCAACTCCTTGTTTGCTTAATTCATATTTAAGATATAAATTGTTTTTTAGCGGACTATTCCCCGGCCAAACAAATAACCCAAAGATTACAAAACCGACAAAAAAACATCCGGCAAGCATATAAAATTTTTTCATGATTTTCCTATTATATTTAAAAAACAGCAGACTATTTGCCAGCTGTCCGGGAATGCAATTTTTTTATTTTCGGGAACCTGCCCCCATCATCAACCATTTCCAGTTCATAAGTAAGATGCGCGCTGTCAAACTGTCCCTCATTACCTTGATTCTGCCATTGAACATCCAATACTACAGAATAATTATTCGCCGATGTCTTAATTACTTTAATATCTTTAATGTGGTGGGCATCGTAAAAATCACTGGGAATATTCTTAATCCACTTTCTTACCTCTTCTTTTGATTTCAGTTCTCCCCATGGATAGATCATGACCAAATCTTTATCAACAAGAAGCTCAGCGATCGCCTCCGCGTCTCTGGGATTTTTTTCAAATAAGCTGAAAAAATAATGCACGCAAGCTTTTGCCCTATTAACATAATAACTCTCCTGAAATTGCTCTCCTCGGCTTACCTCCGGGCTGAAAAAAATCATACTCACAACTATCAGTATAAAAAATATCCTGACAACCCTGTTTTTTCTTTTTTCTTGTGACTTGTGACTTGTAACTTGTGACATTTTAGCCTCCGGTTTGCCAGGGGTTAAGATCGGGTTTACCTAAGGGCTCATCATAGGTGCTTATATTCCCCTCAAATTCTTTGAGTTTTACTCCTTCGGCCTTTTCCTTTTTATCCTTATAAATAACCACAAACAGTAAAAGCAGTAAAAAAACAATCAGCACAATAAAGATCATTTCCGTCTGGGAATTTGTTCGGTTTCTTTCTCTGGTCTTTTTCTCCATCTTAATCACCCCAAAATAATTATATCATCAAAAATCAAACAATCGATAGATATTTCTGCCAGACCATATCCAGGGCTTCCGCCGCGTTAAGAGATACCTTCACATCTACTAGATCAGATATTTCCGTGTCTCCGGGATTTATTTCCACAGTAAACCGCCCCAGATGATTTGCCACAATCATGGGCTGGATTATATAAGGAAAGACACTTGTCGTGCCTATAGAAAAATACATGTCAAATCCCCGGTCAAGTTCCCGGTAAAGCATATCCACTTTATCCTGAGAAAGCATTTCTCCGAAAAAAACAACATCCGGACGGGCAATTTTTTTACAGTTAGGACAATACGGAGGGATACCTATTTGACTATAGTCAGTTACCGTAATCCGCCAATCGCACTCCGGACAGTAAATATCATGAAAATCACCATGGATATCAATTACTCTTTCCGAACCCGCGGCCCGATGGAATCCGTCGATATTCTGGGTCAGAACCCAGACCCGTTCAAAATGCTTCCCCATTTGGGCGATAACCTGATGTCCTTTATTGAATTTTGCATTGCGGCAATTCTCTTCGATCCGGCCCAGATATTTCCAGGTAATTTCCGGCTGGGAACGCAAGGTTTCTCCGGCTAAAGCTGTTTCAATCGGCATACCGTCTTCGGTAACTTTATCATTATACAAACCGCCGATACCCCGATAAGTCGGCAATCCCGAATCAGCGGACATCCCGGCGCCGGTAATAAAAAGAATGCTTTTGCTTTTCTTTAATTGATCGACAACCTGAGCGATCTTTTCTTTTTCCATATTGCGTATTATAGCACTTCAAATCACCCCAGGACAAGCTAGAAAAATACTAGATCGCCTGCTCTACCCGGTCACCTAAAAAAACACCTGATGCCGGTTCAAGTTCAGGCTGATCCCCTGTTTGGCGGGCTAATTTTTTAGCGGTAACTGCTTCTTTTATTTGCGTATAAAATTTATCTTTTAAAAATTCCGCTACATCCATTTCTGTCTGCAGCTGCGCGTCTTCTACCGCTTCCAATATCTGTACCGGGCCTTCTTCAACCAGATAAACAATATCATCCCAGTTAAATCCTTCCGCAAAGAGCATTGCGGTTAAAGGCTGCTCGTGCAGATCATGCCCCCAAATCACGGATTCCCGCATCGCATTAAGCAAAGAGTCTGATAAATGATCGCCGTTAACCATACTTTTAAATTTTTCATAAACCGCAAGCAAACCGCGTTCTTTAAGTTTCGCATAGTATTGGGATCTTTTGCTGTTCTGATCAGCTGCCCAAGCCGCTTCCAGCTGGGTCTTTCCTAAATGATGCGCATCACGCATTACCGCTAATGGCGTAGCATCTTCCCTTACCGGAGCAATCCGGAATTTAATCGTTACATTATTCAAAGTTGTCCCATTCTGCAGATCAAGAACATCGTTTTCAAAATAATCGATCATCCGCGGCACATGGCCGTTAATAACAAATATTTCCTGTCCGTCCAGCTTCCCGCCCTTAAGCTTTGTTTTTGCGCAATAAACACCGGAGGCTATTTTTGTACTGTTTACCCAAGCTTCATCGATCGCATCCAGAGAATATCCCATTTCACTTAATTCCAAACCGCCGTATATCCGGCCACTGGCATATACGTCATAAATTTTTACATTAAACTTTTCCTTTAACCCCTGTTGCGCGGCTTTTGAACGCAGAATAAATTCCGGCCCCTGCTGTGCGGCAATTGTAGAAACCCCGTAATGCCTGGGCACGCTCTTCTTTGCCTGCAAAGCCTTTCCTTTATATAAAGTCAGGTCAATAACCGCATATCCCTGGCTTTCCCAATAAGCAATCTCATCTTTTATCGCCTGGGCATTAACTGCTCCGTCCGGCTTGATCAAAACAACTGCCGGCTGTTTTCCGGGAATTATATTTGGATTTGCGGCTATGGGAACATCCCACTGCAAATCCCGGGAATTTCTAAATACTTGGCTAACTTGCACGATAGTCTCTCCCAGATCATTTTCATCAGCAATATTATTCAAAAATACCTGCATCAATCCCGGAGAATTAACATTCATGGAAGGCGATAAACATTCCTGATTCAAATTCGCCCAGGAAATATTACAGATTAAAAAAGACTGGATCACTACCACACACATTATTTTACGCATAAAAATTCCCGGATATCTAAATAGACTTATTAAAATAAATATTAAAAGTTAAGAAAATTCTAAAAAATATACCATAGATTATCAGGTTTTGCAAGCTTTCGGAAGGATCCTATAGAGATTCATGAAAAACATCACCGGATAACATTTCCGGCTCCGGAGATATAACACTAATACTCTTCCATTGCCCGCTGTGGTATCTCCAGTAAATCAAAAATGAAAAAACAAAAAAGACAGATACAACTGCTGTCCAACCTGCTTGCGGCGAAAGCCGAAGGACTTTCATCATCATAAAAGCCACACCCGCCACCAGCCAATGTAAAACAACTGTCATCCACATTGCCCACATCGTATCGCCGGCTCCGCGTAAAGCTCCGACTATAGCAACGATCATCGCATCGACAAGCACGTAGAAGGAAGCGATGCGCAGCATAAACACTGCTAATTTCTCCGCCTGCGCGTAAATAAGGCCTGGAACATTCGGCCGGAAAAAATTAACCAGATGTTCCGGGAATAAAGCAAACAGGACAAAAATAATCGCCGAATAAATAAACCCCATTTTCATTGCCGCCATTGTGGCCATATGCGCCTTATCCGGATCGCGCGCTCCCATATAGCGTCCGACCAGACTCGTGACCCCGATCTCAATACCGATCAAAGGAACGAACGCGACCAGGTCCCAGTTAAACATGATCGTTGCCGCGGTCGCGGTTACCCGGCTGTGAGAATGAAAGGTCATGATCATCAAGTTAAATGCCAGCAGATTCAAAAACATTTCTACCCCGGAAGGAGTACCGAAACGCAGTAATTTTTTTATAACTTCCCAGTCTATCCGGAAAGACTGCTTGATCTGGAACTCAACGCGGTTATTTTTATTCAGGTATGCCCAGAGCAATACCAGAAATCCGCCAAAGCTGCCGATGATCGTACCGTACGCAGCGCCGCGAATACCCAAAGCCGGGAACCCCAGTTTACCATAGATAAGCACATAATTAAAAAATATGTTTACGGTCATGGAAACAAATGACGCGGACATTACCACCCGGGTGCGGCCGATACCGGAGAAAAAACAGCTCAGCGAACACCTAAATAAATTCAGGATTGCCGCGGAAATCAAAATGTTAAAATATACTTTTTGCAAAACAAGCTGTGCGCTATCCACTCCCATCTTATCAAAAAACAAATAAGCCAAAGGACGGCAGATCAGAATCAGAGGGTAAGCAATAAAGGCGATCAGCACGGCCTGGGTCACAACAACCGCGCATTTATTTTTAAAGCCCGCGCCCAGATACTGTGCCGCCAGCGCTGTAGTATATCCGATAAGTCCGATAAAAAATGTCAGCATCACAAAAGCGGTTAATCCGCCGCCCATGGACGCGTTCATCAGCTCCGGGCCCAGCCGAGATAAAAATAAACGGTCGGTAAAGATCATCACCGTATCGCACCCTTGCGAAATCACCATGGGCAAAGCGATCGCGATCATTTCCCGCATAACGCTTTTTTTATGAGCAATTATTTTTCTTTTCGGCAAGGTTACTTCCTCCGGAGTTTAACATACAGGCCCGATTCGGCCCGGGTAAGCTTTGTAACACATATAAGCGGCTATTTTATCCTGTGCGTCTGAGAAATTTCGTCTACGTTCGTAATACAGGCATTCAGATCTTTTAATATCCCATCCTCAATACTGTATATCCAGCCATGCACAGCCAATTTTTGCCCGGATTTCCACGCGTTCTGCACGATCGTGGTGTGACAGATATTCGCCACCTGTTCAATGACATTAAGTTCACATAATAAATTGATTTTTTCCTTTTTACTTTTAAGGGAGTCGATCTTAGCCTGATGATAGCGGTAAATATCTTTGATATTCCGCAGCCAATTATCGATCAGCCCATGCCCCTTATTTTCCATAGCCGCCTGAATACCGCCGCAGCCGTAATGGCCGCAGACAATAATATGTTTTACTTTTAATACGTCTACGGCATATTGGATTACCGACAAGCAGTTTATATCCGTATGGATTACCAGGTTGGCAATATTCCGGTGGACAAATACTTCCCCCGGGGACATACTCATGATTTCATTGGCCGGCACACGGCTGTCGGAACAGCCGATCCATAAATACTGGGGATTTTGCTGTTTCGCCAGGTTTAAGAAAAACTTCGGGTTTGATTTTTTTACTTTTTCCGCCCAATTTTTATTATTTTTAAAGATTTTTTTCAGGACTCGCATAGGCCTGTATTATACCCTCTAAACAAAAGAATTGTCAAACATAAGATAAGGCATTGTTGAAGACAAAGCCGTACCCGCTAAATGACCTTGTCTTTTTTTTCATGAATTTACCGGAAGTGTAAGATGATACCACTTGTTCCCAGAACTTTTGCGCGGAATTATTTTTTAAAGAAACCGCGACTTCCCAATTCCCCGGAAACTGCGCGAATATAGATTCGGCCAGCTTCCGGCCGTATCCCCGGCCCTCATATTTCTTTTGGATATAGAACTCGGCAATACCAAAACCGTCGGTATTGAACCGCAAATGTTTGCTGACCAGGGCAAAGCCGATTATCGCACCTGACCTTTTTAAAATGTAAATATACCGGTCTTCTAAAGAATATTTTCGCAGATTCTCCAAAGCGCTGGCGCACCACGCCTGCTGGTCTTTGATATCCAGAAATTGGCTGATATAGTTCAGATATTCTCTAAAGATCGGCCGGATCGCGTCAATATTGTCGATGCGGGCAATTATATTTTTCTTGAACATATAATGATGTTCCTATATTTTATTGATCAGCGCCGGCCTGCTCCGGAGTCATTACTTCAAATAGTCTCTGGTCTTTATCTTTAAAAGTTTTCGCTTCCGGATCAATTGTTTCCTCAAAACCAGTGCCGAAAGTATATCCCACCGCGACCATCTGCAGAACATACTGTCCGGGAACATATCCCGGAGATCCAATATTAATATATTCCAGTAATTCAACCCGGCCTTCTGATTTTAAAACCTTAGAACCATCCGGCTGGATAATATAAACTTTCGCGTTCTCAAAATCGTTAAATTCCCAATAAGCTCCTTTTTCACCCAGAACATCTTTTTCAAAATCAGTAAATGTGATCCTAAGAGCTTTATTCTTCCAGGCTTGCTTCAGTGATGCCGAATCTTTCGCATTAGAAAAACCCTGAGGGACTTCTGCTAAAGCATAGGAAGAAACAAAACAAACAGATACAATAACAAATAAAATTAGTAAATTTTTCCTCACAACACAGTCCTTTCTAATTATAAAAATCTATCTTTTCTTTATGCTGTTGATAAGCCCATCAAAAATATATATTTTAGACGCCTCAAACCGCGGCGTGACCTTGGCCTGAAATAATAAGACCTGATCCCCGGACTGCACTGCCGCTTCGATCTTTTTAGAGTACATCCCATTCCCTTTCCCCTTATAATCATAAATGCCTTTTATCCCTTTTAACCCATTCACCGTGATCGCCTGCTGTTGGGGGGTTATATTATATTGTATATCAAAAGCGTCTTTCTTTATAAACTCATTAAGCGGTTTATTCCCTGAATTATCCAGAAGGATTATATCTACGGTAGCGGTATATCTTTCGGTATTAAATGTTCTATGTTCGATAACTTTACATCCTAATATATTTCCGGAATTTATCCTCCTGCTTTTCCAGCTTTGCAAATATTCATAATCTATTCTTAAAGATCCCATGGTAAGATAATAATCCCCGCTGACACTTTGCGCCGGCGCATAGTTTGTTGTTAATACTGCAGCGATCAGGATAATTATACCTATTATTACATCCAATTTTTTCATATTTCACCTCCACTTTCATAATTATTATATTTTTTCCCAACAATTAATAGGCGAACTTTTTTTTTATTTTTAAAACTATTATATTATTATACGGCTTAAGCAAAAGAATTGTCAAAATATAATGCGGAACCAGTAAAAAAAGGGTGGTTCGATTAAGAACCACCCGTATGAATTACATCTTCGCTAAAGTGCTTTCCTCGCCCATTAAATAAGTATCCATATAATGCGCGGCTTTTCGGCCCTCGGAAATCGCCCAGACAATTAAAGACTGCCCGCGGCGCAGATCACCAGCCGCGAAAACACCTTTTTGACCGGTCATGAAAGTTTCATCCGTCTTTACATTCCCCCGCTCATCAAACTCAACCTTTAGATCGGATAATAAAGTATTGTGTTCCGGATGTAAGAACCCGACTGCTAAAATAACCAGATCCGCATCTATCTCAAACTCACTACCCGGAACTTCCCGCATTACGGGGCGCGGACTGCCTTCTTCTTTAACAAATTCAACCTGTACACACTCAATTTTTTTAACCTGCCCGTTCTCTCCGCTAAAACATTTGGTCAGAACCGCCCAGTGACGCTCTCCGCCTTCTTCATGACTGGTAGAAGTCTTTAATAACATCGGATACTGCGGCCAGGGAAAATCTTCAGTCCGGTTTAAAGGCGGCTTAGGCAAAACTTCGATCTGCACAACACAACCCGCTCCCTGACGATTCGCTACCCCAACGCAATCCGCTCCGGTATCTCCGCCGCCGATAACCACTACACTCTTAGCCTTAGCATTAATTGCTTCGGCACTGGGAATATCTTTGCCATCCACACGCACATTCGCCTGAGTAAGGAACTCCATGGCAAAATGAATCCCGTTTAATTCCCGTCCGGGAATTTTCAGATCGCGCGGCTCGCGGGAACCTCCGGTTAAACAAATCGCGTCAAAATCTTTTTTTAATTGTTCGGCAGTAATATCTTTACCCACATCAACTCCGGGTTTTAATTGAATACCTTCTTTTTTGTAAATATCCAATCGGCGCTCCAGCAAATCTTTTTCCAGCTTAAAATCCGGGATACCATAACGCAAAAGCCCGCCGATCTTCTCATCTTTTTCAAACAAACTCACTTGGTGCCCGGCTTTATTTAACTGATCCGCACAGGCTAAACCTGCGGGCCCGGAACCAATAATTGCTACTTTTTTCCCGGTACGTATTTGAGGCGGATTAGGCTGGACATATCCCTGTTTAAACGCATGCTCGATTATCGCCAGTTCATCTTCACGTATAGTTACCGCGTCATCATTTATTCCCAGCACACAGGAATATTCACACAAAGCCGGACAAATGCGTCCGGTAATTTCCGGCAGATTATTCGTTGACTGCAGCAATTCAAACGCCTGCTTCCAACGCCCCCGATAAACAAGGTCGTTCCATTCCGGGATATGGTTTGCCACCGGACAGGCCCACTGACAAAACGGTGTTCCGCAATCCATGCATCGGGAAGCCTGTTCCTGAGAATGCGCGTCATCGCGAAGTTTCGTAACTTCTTTAAAATCTTTAACCCGCTCACACATCGGGCGGTATTCTGATTTTCGGCGTTTAATTTTTAAGAATCCTTTTACATCACCCATCAGTCATCTCCGAAACACCAAGACTCTCGGCTAATTTCTTTTGTTCTAATATTCTCTTATATTCCAAAGGCATTACTTTTATAAATTTTTTAAGTTCTGTTTCAAAATCATCATGAACTTTCTTGGCCCGGAGGCTGTCCGTATATTTCAGATGATTACGCACAAGATTATAAATAACACTCTTATCTTCTTCATCAGGGATGTCTAATTCCACCATGCTCATATTACATCTATCTTTAAATGTATTATCTTCATCATATACATACACAATCCCGCCGCTCATTCCGGCCCCAAAATTTCTTCCGGTCTTACCCAGGATAACAACTCTTCCTCCGGTCATATATTCACAGCCGTGATCGCCGACACCTTCGACAACCGCGTATAATCCGGAATTGCGGATACAGAATCGCTCACCGGCTAATCCGCGGATATAAGCTTCTCCCCGGATCGCGCCGTAAAAAGTCGTATTACCGATAAGGCTGTTTTCCTCCGCTAGATAGGAACTCTTTTTATCCGGATAAACAATTATCTTGCCGCCAAACATTCCTTTACCGACATAATCATTCGCTAAGCCTTCAAGCTCAAAAGTGATCCCTTTCATTAACCAGGCCCCAAAACTCTGTCCGGCAACTCCGTTGAATTTAAAATGAATCGTATCTTCGAGCAATCCGCTTTCTCCCTGATGCCGTACAAGCTCGCCGCTTAACATCGCGCCGACAGTGCGGTCGGAATTCTGTATCTCCACTGTTTTTTTTACTGCTTTTGCTTTTTCCAAAGCAGGTTTGGCCAGTTCAATAAGTTTTCTATCCAAAATATCCGCGATCTTATGTTCCTGCTTATGCTGACAATATACTCCCACTTCTTTACCGACCTGCGGTTTATAAAGAATCCGGGAATAATCTATCTCTTTTGCTTTCCACGGAATAATTTCTTTATTAACTTCTAAAAGATCAGTTCTTCCCACCATCTCATCAATCGTCTTTATACCTAGTTCCGCCATGATCTCGCGCAATTCTTGTGCGACAAAATGGAAAAAATTCACAACATAATCCGGCCTTCCCTTAAAACGCTTTCTTAATATTTCATCCTGCGTAGCAACACCGGCAGAACAATTATTAAGATGACAATGCCTGAGCATTACACATCCTAAGATAACCAAAGCCGCGGTACAGAACCCGTATTCTTCCGCGCCGAGTAAAGCGGCGATCGCTACATCCCGGCCGGTACGCAATTGCCCGTCTGTCTGCAAACGCACCCGGCTTCTCAGATCATTCAATACTAAGGTCTGATGTGTTTCCGAAAGCCCTAATTCCCAGGGAAGCCCGGCATGACGGATTGAACTCATCGGAGAAGCTCCGGTTCCTCCGTCACCTCCGGAAATTAAGATCATATCCGCGTAACCTTTAGCCACACCGGCGGCAATCGTTCCGACTCCGACCTCAGAAACCAGTTTCACGCTAACGCGGGCCTTGGGATTTACATTTTTCAGATCAAAGATCAACTGCGCCAGATCTTCGATCGAATAAATATCATGATGCGGAGGCGGTGAGATCAAGGTAACTCCCGGAGTAGTATAGCGGGTCTTGGCAATGATCGCGCTGACCTTATGCCCGGGCAGCTGTCCGCCTTCTCCGGGTTTAGCACCCTGTGCGATCTTTATCTGTAATTCATCGGCATTAACTAAATAATTCGTGGTCACACCAAACCTGCCGGACGCGATCTGTTTGATCGCACTGCGCCGGGAATCACCGTTTGGCAAAGGAATAAAACGCTCGGTATCTTCTCCGCCTTCTCCGGTATTGGAACGGCCCCCGATACGGTTCATGGCAATGGCCAAAGATTCATGCGTCTCTTTACTTATCGAACCAAAACTCATTGCTCCGGTAGCAAAACGTTTAAAAATTTCCTCGACCGGTTCAACTTTATTTATAAAGATCGGCTTAACTTTTTTTAGTTTAAGCAAACCGCGCAAAGTCGCCGGCGCTTTGGACTGATCATTAATACTTGCCGCGAATTCTTTATATTTAGCATAATCATTTAAACGCGTGGCATCCTGCAAAAGCGCGATGCTTTCCGGATTCCAGAGATGAAATTCTCCGTCTTTGCGCCACTGGTAAAGGCCTCCGCTATTAAGCATTTCTTTTTCTGTTTGCCTTTCCGGGTAAGCCTGCTTGTGGCGGATAACAGTTTCTGCCTCAATAATTTCAAACCCGGCCCCGCCGATACGGGATACCGTTCCGGCAAAGCAGCGTTCGACAACTTTTTCATTCAAACCTAATATTTCATATATCTGCGCGCCGCGGTATCCCTGCAATGTCGAGATCCCCATCTTGGAGAGGACTTTCTTAATTCCTTTATTTATCGCTTTGATATAATTTTTCTGAGCGGCCTTAAAATCAATATCCAGAACTTTTTCCTGAATCATATTATCAATTGTTTCATAGGCAAGATACGGATTAACACATCCGGCACCAAAACCAAACAAAACAGCAAAATGATGCACTTCTCTGGGTTCGGCACTTTCAATGATCAAGGCAATCTGCGAACGGGACCCGTCTTTAACTAAATGCTGGTGCACCGCGCCAACCGCTAAAAGCACAGGTATTGCCGCATATTCTTCGTTAACTCCGCGGTCGCTTAAAATTATAAAAGTATATCCTTCATCGATTGCCTGTCTGGCCTCAAAGCAAATACTATTAAGCGTATGCATGAATTCTTTTTCCGACCCGGCCTTAAAAAGAAGCGATATTGTCTTTGTGGTAAATCTTTTTTCATTAAGATCACGAATTTTCGCCAGTTCTTCATTCGTCAATATCGGCTGCGGCAAATGAACTTTATGACAATGCTCCGGAGTTTCATCCAGAAGATTCTTTCGGCCTCCCATATAACATTCAAAACTCATAACCAGTTCTTCCCGGATCGGATCAATCGCCGGGTTAGTGACCTGGGCAAATAACTGTTTAAAATAATTGTAAAGCAGCTGTGGATGCTGGGATAATATCGCATGCGGGGTATCATTACCCATCGAACCGGTTGGTTCCTGTCCGTTTTCCGCCATCGGCTTTATGATCATGCGCAGGTCTTCCCGGGTGTAACCAAAAACCTTCATCCGTTTAAGGATATTTTCCTTTTCCGCGGCTACGGGTTTCCCTTCTTTAACCTGATCAAGATCAACAATCTCATCCTTAACCCACTGGACATAAGGTTTGATGCTAGACATTTTTTCTTTTACTTCTTCGTCCTGGATAATTCGTCCTTCTTCCGTATCAATATAAAGCATCTTTCCGGGTTCAATCCTTCCGGAAATTAGAATATTCTTCGGTTTAATATCCAACACTCCTACTTCTGAGCCCATGACAATGCAATCGTCTTTAGTTACGATATACCGCGCCGGACGCAGTCCGTTTCTGTCTAATACCGCGCTCACCCGAATTCCATCAGTTACCGCAACTGCCGCCGGTCCGTCCCACGGCTCCATTAAACAGGTATGATATTTATAAAAATCCTTCAGCTGATTATTCATCAGATTATTCTGTTCCCAGGCCGGCGGTATCAGCATCGCCATTGCATGAGGTAAAGATCTGCCGGAAAGTACCAGCAATTCCAACACATTATCCAGGGCCGCGGAATCACTGCCGCCCGGGATAATAATCGGCTTAATTGAGCTGATCTTTTCCCCGAATAATTCACTTTGCAGCAATCCTTCTTTTGCCCTCATCCAATTAGTATTGCCGCGTAAAGTATTAATCTCTCCGTTATGCGCTAAGAAGCGAAACGGCTGGGCTAAATCCCATGAAGGGAAGGTATTCGTACTGTAACGGGAATGCACTAAGGCAATCGCGCTCTTGAGGCTTTCATCCTGCAGGTCAAGAAAAAAACTCTCTACCTGCTCCGGCATTAATAATCCTTTATAAGAAAAAGTGCGGAAGGAAAGATTTGTAATATAAAAATATTTTTTCTGTTTGATATTAGAAGCACCGACACGGTTTTCTAATTTTTTCCTAACGACATAAAGAGTCCGCTCAAAATCAAGAGGGTCCTGGTCTTTGCGGTTCTTCTTAATAAATATCTGTTCGATAACCGGCTGCGTTTGTTTAGCCGATTCTCCGATGTCGGAGTTATCTACCGGGACATTGCGCCAGCCCAGCAGTATCTGTCCTTCCTCTTTAATAACTTTGTCAAATAATTCTTTGCAAAACTCTCTTTCTTTTTTATCGGTAGGAAAGAAGACAATTCCGCTTCCGTATTGCCCCGGTTCCGGAAGTTTGATTTTTTCCTGCTCTGCTATTTTTTTAAAAAATTCATGCGGCGTCTGAATAAGAATCCCCGCTCCGTCTCCGGTGTTCGGGTCAGCTCCCACCGCACCGCGATGAGATAAGCGCCGAAGAATCGTTAGTCCATCCTTAACAATACTATTATTTTTTTTGCCCTTAATATTACAGATAAACCCTACTCCGCAAGAATCTTTTTCAAACTGCGGGTCGTATAATCCTTGTTTCCCGGGGAAATGCATATGCTTCATTTTTTATTATTGTCCTGACTTTTAATAATCAAATTTAAACTTTTTAACGTCAATCTTAAGTTTTTTTATCTTCGCATGCAAAGTATTTCGATTGATCCCGAGTATTTTTGCCGCTTTTTTCTGGTTCCCGTCAGTCTTCTCTAAAACCATCTCGAGCAGCGGCCTTTCGACCATCTCAAGAATATTCTTATACACCTCTTTCTTTTTATTTCCCGGAAAGAAATGCTCCGTATCCCGAATGAATTCCTGCAATTTTTTAGCCCTGTCTTGTTCTGTCATTTGTTTTTCTACCCGTTATTAAAAAACACTCATTTTTTGCTTAATTTTACAGCATTAACTAATAAAAAGAATAGGGCTTAAAAGTAAAGCCCTATTCTTTTGCCGCAGTTATTTATAGTACTAAAAGTAATTCCTGGTACTTTGCCATCGGCCATAAATCGTCGGCAATAAGTTCTTCCGCTTCATCTACCGCATCGCGTAAATTATTTAAAGCCGCAGCTCCCACGCTGGCATAACCTTTTGCCGCCTTTAATATCTCCGACTGCTTTTCACAAACAATCATGGCTTTTTCCAATTCGGAAATACCGGACTTAATATCATTATATAAGCCGTTGAGTGTTCTGATGTCCGCGCTTAATCCTTTAGGTTTTGCTCCGGCGGCTTTTACTCCCGTATTAGCATTAGCCAGCAAGGTTATCTGATCAGCTACTGCCGGCAATACCAGCGTCCGGGCAATATTTAAAGCAGTTTTTAACTCGATATCTTTTGTCTTAACATATGCTTCAAGTCTGATCTCAATTTTTGAATGTAATTCCTTTTCACTTAAAACACCGAATTTTTCAAACAGTTTGATCGCATCTTTTTTAAAGAACAACTCCAGTGCTTCCGGAGTATTCTTGGTGTTCGGTAAACCGCGTTTTGCCGCTTCTTTGTGCCATTTCTCATCATAGTTGTTTCCTTCAAAACGCACATGTTTAGTCTCTTTTAATACTTTTTCCAATACCGCGATTGCTTTTGCTTTAACATCAACACTGCCTTTATGAGCACTTATCCTTTTGGCTATCTCATCATAACCATAAGCCATGAGCAAATTCAGCACTGTCGCGGCTTCCGAGCAATTTTGAGTTGAACCAACCGCGCGGAATTCAAACTTATTTCCGGTAAACGCCAGCGGCGAAGTTCTGTTTCTGTCTGATGTATCTTTAGCAACTTTCGGCAAATCCTGCACCCCCAGATAGATCTCGGACATTTTCTTATCGGTTACTTTTCCGATGCCTTCAATTTCATCCAATAAGGCATCAAGATATTCCCCCAGATACACAGAGATAATTGCCGGCGGAGCTTCATTTGCCCCCAAACGATGATCATTCCCCGCGTCGGCAACAGCCGCGCGCAGTAAGCCGCCATACTTACTGACTCCCAGACAAATCGCGCCTAAGGACAGCAAAAACATTATCTTTTTCTGCGGAGAACCTGTCGGTTCAAAATAATTTTCTCCGGTATTATCTCCGATGGACCAATTAAAATGCTTTCCGGAACCATTTACTCCGGCCAAAGGTTTTTCATGAAGAACCGCAACCATATCAAACTCATCCGCTACTTTTTTCATAATCTCCATAAGCTGAAGGTTATGATCTATGGCAAGATTTGCTTCCTCATATAAAGGAGCAATTTCAAACTGGTTCGGAGAGACTTCGTTGTGGCGGGTTTTTGCCGGAATCCCCCGGCGATACAACTCTCGGTCAAAAGTTTCCATAAACTGGATAACAGTAGCATTAATTGAACCAAAATAATGATCCTCCATCTGCTGCCCTTTTGCCGGAGGCGCGCCGAAAAGCGTTCTTCCGCAAACAATCAAATCCGGGCGCGTTTGATATAAATCTTTTGAAAACAAAAAGTATTCCTGTTCCGGGCCACCAAAAACTTTAATACGGTTTACTTTTTTATTCCCTAAAACTTTTTGTAAAGATAATGTCGCCTCGTTTAATGACTTCATTGAACGCAGTAAAGGAGTTTTAATATCCAAAACCTCCCCGGTCCATGACAAAAATACCGAAGGGATTACCAATGTCTTCGTATCGCCGGCTTCCAATAAAAAGGCCGGGGAAGTCGGATCCCATGCCGTATACCCGCGCGCTTCAAAAGTGGAACGAATTCCGCCGGAGGGAAAAGAAGAAGCATCCGGTTCAGACTGAATAAGCTGTTTTGCGGAAAACCGTTCGATCATCTCACCGTTTTTACCATAGCTAAGAAACGCATCGTGTTTCTCCGCTGTTCCCCCGCGCTGCGGCTGAAACCAGTGGGTAAAATGTGTGGCTCCGTTTTCCATAGCCCATTCTTTCATCGCATGTGCCACATCTCCGGCAATAGATTGATCCAGCGGCACTCCGCTTTCAATCGTAGAAATGAGCTTATTATAAACCACCTTGCTCATCTTCTCTTGCATTGCTTTTTTACTAAACGTCAATTCTCCAAAAATTTCACTAGCTTTAAACATTATCCTATCTCCTTTTTTTAATTACGTGTCATTTTCTTTCTATCCGCCACAAAACGTACCTCCTGTACTATTGGCGGATCATTTCATCGTGAAACCACCCCGTTCAAAGCTTGGCGTCCTGCCAATGAACCCGGTCATTTCGTCCTGAAACGAAAAAAGACGTTCTCTGTCCAAGAACGTCTTTGTCTTAATATTTTTGCAAACCTTGCTTTAAATTACAGCACTTCAATGTGCATTTAATAATACAAGTAAACTGATACATGTTTTGGTAACCTATTTTAGCTAAAAAAAATTAATTTTTCCAATAATTATTTAAAATTTCCGGCTCCGCCTGACTAATTGAATATAATTGCCCCAGGGATCTTCGAGAATAACCAGATAATCTCCCGGAAGAGTTAAGGTGCATCTTTCCACAAATTTTGCCCCTTTAGCTTCCAGCGTCCGGGCTTCTTCGTCGGGATTCTCACTAAAAACTCCGACATGAACCTGCAGACGATGCGTTAGATCCGTTCTCGCGGACTTTACTTCCGGCACTTTTAACAATTCAAAAGTCACCTTCCCGGAAGCATCGGAAATAAACGCTACTCCCTTTTCTTTATTGCCTTCGGAAAATTTGATAATATACCCCAGGTTTTCCTCATACCATTGAGCCATAGCCAGGGGATCGTCTACAGCGATACCGATATGTTCGATACTGTATTGGTTCATCTTATATATTCTTTCCTTAATAGTTAAAAATATCTTTCATCGCATAAGTGCTCTCGCAAGCCAGATTCAAGGCCTTAAGGATCTTAACTTTAACATTTGATGTCAGCCTTCTGCCTTTACACGCCCGGGAAACCATTTTATGGGTCATCTGTTCTGGGGAAACACGCACAAGATCATTTGGCTTTAAATTCCGCTCCTGCATTATCCGGGCAATCGGCTGTTCTCCTAAATCTCTCGGGATATCATTATTCATAGGCCTATTCTATAACTTTTAGGATAGTTTGTCGAGAAACAAGAAACGAGGCTTAAGATAACTTCTTCAGGCAAAAAATCTGGTTTAATCCAAAAAAGAAATACTTAAACTCAGCGATTTTAAACAAATCACCGGTTAGTTCTTTAACTTTTGTATAATCAAAGTAAGATTCATGCTCCTGCTGAATATCTTTCGCGTATAATTTAATGAATTTTTCCGCTTCTTTTCTGGGCGTAGTAAATATAAACTTTCCCGCCGGCTTTAAAACTCTGTGGATCTCTCGCACCAAAACCTGAGGGTCTTTTAAATGCTCGATAACTGCCAGCATCGTAACATAGTCGAAATAATTATCCGGGAAATCCAGATCGTCAATAACTTCATCACCCAGTAATTTATCCAGTCCGTATCTTTCTTTACACTTAACTCTCTTAAGAAAATATCCGTCTCCGCAGCCGATATCCAGCAAACGCTCTCCGCCGGAAACATACTTTCGGGCATTCATTGCCCGAAAATATCTGGTGACCGGTAAAATAATTTTTCCGGCGATACCGCGGCTTTTAATATATCCTAATTCTACTACAGTATCTCCTTCTTGGCCTTTTTCAGTAATTTTAATCATTAAGCTTCCTAATAAAAATCAATCCTTCCGCCTGCTTTTCTTTACAACATTATACTATCCCCGAATATCATTGTCAAAATAGAGGTATCCTCTCTACCCTATCGCCTTATGCCCTCTTTCTCCGGTCCGGATACGGATACATTCCGGAAGATCAAGCACAAAAATCTTGCCGTCGCCGATTTTTCCGGTGCGTGCGCCTTTAATGATCGCCTTAATTGTCGGTTCAACATAGTCGGCATTAACCGCGATCTCCAGGCGGATTTTCTTAAGCAAAGTAACCTCATGAATAACTCCGCGATATGTTTCCGTAAATCCTTTTTGCTGCCCACAGCCTAAGGCATTGGTTACAGACATCTTATGCACATCCGCATCAAACAAAGCTTTTTTTACATCCGGCAATTTGTGCGGCTGGATCATTGCTATTATTAACTTCATAATATTACCTCCTTTAATCAGTCACAAATATCTGGAACCCGGCATATGATTCCATCCCATGTTCTCCGATATCCAGTCCTTTCAACTCTTCTTCTCTGGATACGCGCAAACCAATAGTTTTGTCAATAACCAGAAAAACAATGCCCATCGTTATAATTACAAATGCCGCCACACAAACAGCTCCTAATGCCTGAATTCCCAGCTGGGCAAACCCGCCGCCGTAAAACAAACCGTTATGTGCTACGCCAAGAGCTTCTTTCCCAAACAAACCGATAGATAAAGTCCCCCATATTCCATTTAAAGCGTGTACCGGTACCGCACCTACCGGATCATCAATATGCAGTTTATCCAGTAATATAACTCCCATAACCACGACCATTCCGCCGATCGCGCCGATGAGTATTGCCGCCGGTGGATCAACATAAGCGCAGGGAGCGGTTATCGCCACCAAACCCGCTAAAGCACCGTTCATGGCCATGGAAAGATCCGGCTTGCCGAATTGTCTCCATACCGCGATCATGGCGATAATTCCTCCGGCAGCCGCGGCCAGATTGGTATTTATCGCGACCCGGGCAATTAGATCTCCATTACCCACACTTAAGGTAGATCCGGGATTAAATCCAAACCACCCAAACCATAAAATAAACACACCTAAAGAAGCCAAAGGAATAGAATGTCCGGCAATCGCATTAGCGGAACCATCCGGATTATATTTCCCCAGCCTGGGTTTTAATATTATCGTACCGATTAATGCCGCTAATCCGCCGACAGAATGAACAACCGTAGAACCGGCAAAATCAGCAAACCCTTTCTGCGCTAACCAACCGCCGCCCCAGATCCAGTGGCCGACAACCGGATAAATAAACGCGGAAATCAAAAATGAATAAATTAGATACGCGGGAAATTTCATGCGCTCAGCCATTCCGCCGGCAACAATCGTTGCCGCAGCTCCGCAAAACGCCGCCTGAAACAGCCAAAACGCATATAAAGGAATATCCGCGCCGCTGTTTGCGCCGCGCAGAAACCATCCGGTCCATCCCAAAAAACCGTTCCCCGCGCCAAACATAATCGCATAACCAAAAATAAAAAATCCTATAGAAGCCATACAGAAATCCAGAAAGTTTTTGGTTAAAATATTACAGGTATTTTTCGCCCGGATAAATCCAGCCTCAACCATGCCGAATCCCGCCTGCATAAAAAACACTAGAAACGCGGTTACTAATACCCACATCGTATCTAAGCCTCTGACCACATCACCTATTTCCGTGTCTGCTGCGAATACCGGGACTGCCATAGCCAAGGTAAACAACAATACATTAAAGATAATCCTCCGCAGTATATTTTTTTTCTTTCTTATAAACATTTCTTCCTCCCTTCTTAAAAATCAAATCCTAAACTAAGTCCGGCATAGAACCTGTTCTTTTGGCTGCCGACATTAACATCTTCTAAATCACCAAACGGTATCGCGTAACCCATAACCGGAGACATTGATAATGTCTTGGTCAAAGGAACAGTTAATCCCGCGGTTAACAGATAATCACCGCCATCTCCTTTAATAAACAATTCATTGTTAAATCCGATGTTCGCGCCCAGATCAAGAGTTATGGACGGATCTTCAACAATTGTGAAACTATGGGAAATACCTAAGCTGATATACCTGCCGTCTGCTCCGCCGTTTTCTTCTTTACCATAATCCTGGTAGTAAGTGATCGAAGGCGCCAGCAATACATCAAATGACGCTCCCACATACCATTCTTTACTATAAGTAGCAACTCCTGGGAAATCATAATTTGTGTGCCCCGCGGAAACACTAAACCCATCGAATTCCTTAGTATAATCTATCACAAAATCAACTTCATCGGAATTTGTTCCGTCATTACTATCAGCATCAAAACTACTCCAGAACGATAACGTCACCCCATAACCGCTTAAATTAAATCCTGGCTGTACCACCGGATCAGTGTCCAAGGTAAAACCTCTCCATACATAACGTGAATACACATCCAAAGTTCCCGATGCCTCAATTTCCAGTGCCGGTAAAATCCCGTCTTTATATTCAGCTTGCGCCGGATTTGCAAACATCCCCATACATATAACACTACTCAACACTATAATCATAAATCTATTCATCTTTCCCCTTTCTTCAATGAGCCAGCACTTATGGAACATCGTGAACATAAGTGCGCAGGCGAATTTAACCTCGCCATTTTTTTGGCGGGTTTTCCGATATTTATATTTTTATGTCAAAGACCTAAATACAAAAGAGATGCCTTTTTCCCTCCTTCGAGGGATCAAAAGACATCTCTGTCATAAAAACCCAGGCGTTCTTATCTCAAGAACGCCTTTGTTTATATAAACACATCGCTGTGTTCTAATTAATCTCTATGCCCTTACAAGTAAATACTATGATGATTTGGTAACCTTAATTAATATTCTGCTAAAGCAGTTCCACTTCTCCTGCTTTGCTAACCCATAACCCGATCACCTGAGCCGCCGGATAATAGGCCTTGATATTCTGGCAGGCGATGAGGACCTGCTCCTTTTGTTTTTCTTCACTGACCTGATTAGCCACACAATCAGCATGCCCGGAAACCGCGATCAAAGAAGATCCGTGTTTTTTAACAGATACATCCGCCAGGCGGCGGATAGAATCAATCAGCTGTTTCTGCCCTAATGACGCTAATATATGACACGGGCTAAGTTCCGTGATACTATCCACATTTTCAGCTTTATAGTTTTCTTTTAAATACTTTATTATCGGCTCCTGGATACT
Organism: Candidatus Omnitrophota bacterium; assembly: GCA_043826565.1. Taxonomy (GTDB): domain Bacteria; phylum Omnitrophota; class Gorgyraeia; order B26-G9; family B26-G9; genus JBDRPX01. The sequence goes on along the minus strand of JBDRPX010000021.1, from coordinate 68,372 downwards.
GCCGTCCATGCAATGTATTGATGTACAAAAATTCATTTAATGTCTCCTTTTTTTAAAATAAACTATATCTCCACTTCTCTTTTTACATGAAAAACATAGGTTTCTATGTCAATATTATATCAGAAAAAAGCTTCAAGACAAGCTAAAGAAAAGATTAACTGTTTACGATGGGGATTTCCACATAAAAACTACTGCCCCGGCCCAGAGAACTTTCCACATCAACTTTTCCTTTATGAAGTTTGACGATATCCCGAACAATAGAAAGCCCCAAACCCGTTCCCGGAACAGCGCAATGCTTTCTTGTAGACTCAACCTGTTCGAATTTCTCAAAGATCTTCTCTAAGCTTCCCGGAGCAATACCACAACCTGTATCCTTAACCACAATCTTTATTCTCTCAGAATCAGACTCTGAAGAAACATTGACCCTTCCGTTTTGTCCGGTAAATTTCAAAGCATTACCCACCAGATTCGTAAAAACCTGAGTCATCAGTGCTTCATCTGCTTCCACTTCAATATCCTCCAGGCCGTCACACGAAAGCTCAATAGCTTTGCTTTCTGCCCATACCTTAAACATATCAAAAACATCATTTATCATAGATCTTATTTTAATTCGCTGATATTTAATGTCTATGCCCGCTGATTCAAGTTTATTAATATCCAAAAGGTCTTTCATGAGAATCGTCAATCTTTCCGCATTCTTACCGGCAATTTCCACAAACCTTTTTGTCTGCGGATTTAGGTCTCCTTTTTCCATATCCTCCAGGGCCATTTCCAAACTCTTTTGAATAGATATCAATGGAGCGCGCAGATCATGCGACACATTCGAAATAAACGCTTCTTTTACCCGCGATAATTCTTTTTGCTTAGTGATATCATTTAAGACTGAAATCATCCCCTGAACATTTCCCTCTTCATCCTCAATAATTGCCGAACTTGCACGTATTATTGCATTCACCTCAGGATCTTTTGCCATAATTTCTACTTCAATCTTTTTTTCTTTTTGACTGACCAGGCTTATTACATGCTCTTCTTTTAATCCTTCCAGAATATTAATGCCTAATTTTTCTTTCAGCGTACTGCCCAAAATCAGTTCTGCTGCCGGATTAACCGCTAAGACCTTTCCATTTTTATCAACAACAATTAATCCTTCCGCCATACTCCTGATTAGGCCCTCAAGGCGTTCTTTGTCTTCTTTAATTTTAGAGTTGTCTGCGCTCATCGTTTACAGCCCTTTCTAATTGAATTTACCGGAGAATTAGGGGATAGTTTAATAGTATTATACTCTGGAAGGCTAAAGGTGTCAAAAATAAAACTGCCCGGCACCCTAAAAAATATTTTCTTTCTTTAATTCTTTACATTTATAGCGGATCTTTTTATTTATTTTCCCCACCATAACATGAGAAATACCGATTCTTTTTCCGATTTCACGCGTTGTCAACCCGGCACAATTCATGGAAAACACTTTCATCTCCCGCACATCAAGCATCCCCTTAATCTTTTCCGAAAGAATTTTTCCCTCTACCGCGTCAAAGGTGTTGACTGCCTCACTATCCGTAAGCAGACTTTCCAAAGTATCTCCCCCTTCATTTAACGGGATATTTAAACTCATCGAGTTTTTATCTATAGTCTTATTCACCGTACGAATATAGTTTTTCATATTAAAAAAACATCCCTGCAGGATAAAACTATCTGTTTTATCCTCAAGCTCTCTGGCCTTATGTTTTTCCCATAAATATAACATCGCTTCCTGATATAGATCATCATCATTAAAAGCTGTATATTTGCCGTCAAGCCTGCGAACAATTGCTTTTAGCCTGGGATCTAATTTTTTAACTATTTTTTTAAATTCCACTTTCTGCTCCTACACATTGACCCGCCACAAAACTTGGCGGGTTTATAATCCTTTGGATTATAAAAAAAGCCCCTGAAAAAACAGCTCTCACTGCTTAATTTCAGGGGCATCAGTGCCTCAATAAAAAAACGCTTGGAATTCATCTTCCAAGCGTCATCGCTTTAGACAACTTCAATGTCTGTTATAAAGGTACCATATTTACACTCAGTTGTCAATACAATTGCCAAAATTTATGGATTTTGACAGAAACCAAAAGACATGCTATACTTTCTTATAAGTTTCTATTCTTTATTTAAGTTTTATCAAATTTCAATAAACCTGTGAAAAAGTACATACCTTTTATAGTATTACTGCTTATTCTTACGGCCTTAAGCCCTTATAGCCAGGCCGCTCCCATAATTTCACAGCTTTTCGACAGAGATATCCCCTTAGGAAGCAACCCGATTGAAAACATTCCTCAATACAACTGGTGGTATGGATGTTCTCCCACTGCCGGCGGCATGCTCCTGGGATACTGGGACAGCCACCCGAGCGGGAACTGGTCTAATCTGGTCGAAGGAGATGTCTCAACATGGAATTATACCGCTAGAAACATGGTTGCCAGCCCCGAGCATATCCGTGATTATTGGGGAACCCCTGATCCGAATCCGGAGGGGCATGATAATAACTGTATTGCTGATTTTATGCATACTTCCCGCTCCGCCGGAGGATTAAACGACGGCGGCACCTTAGGGCAATATATCCCTTACGGACTTAAAGAATTCGCCAAGTGGGATAATCCCGATACTCTTACTAATGAATCATACGAAGCGGAAAGTTGGCAAAATCCTGTTCAGCGGTATGCTGGATCTTTTAACTGGAACACTTTTAAATCGGAAATTGATCAAGGCAATCCTACTATATTAAACATGGTGGAATATCATGGCGACGAAGGCTGGTACGGACATTCTGTCGTCGGCTACGGATATAAAGAAAACCTGTTTAATATTAAAATATATGACGGTGAATGGAAAAATATTACAGTCGGCGGATTCGCGATTTGGGATACTTGGGATATTTCCTCATCACAAAGCAGCTGGCTGGGATGGGATGAGGAAACAATCCAGTCGATGATTGATGAAAACGGTGTGGAATGGTGGCCGTTTTTGGATGTTTCCGCAACTAACGGATACAGCTACGACGGAGGATATTGGGATTGGGGAATTACTGAAGGGGTATTTTTCCACCTTGTCCCGGAACCTTCTACTTTTCTGCTTTTTATCTTTGGACTTTTATCCGGCTTTTTTATCCGCAAAAAAAATCCCCGCTAAACCATGGGAGTTATCTCGTAATTACAAAAACCGCGTTAATCGCGAAGAGATTAGGAAAAAAGGGAACTGCTTTAGTTTTCCCCAGATAGCATTTTTTAAGCACAGTAATTTTCTTTTCTTTGCAAAAATCAAAAAAATCCGTAATGCTCAAAAAATGCAGATTAGGAGTATCATGCCAATGATACGGCAAGGAAGCCGTGATCGGAGTTTTGCCCTGAAAGAATAACCTGATCCGGGCATTATAAAAAGCAAAGTTGGGAAACCCGATAATAACCTTTTTCCCTACCCGCAAAGCTTCTTCAATAACAAAAGTAACTTTTTTTGTTTCCTGCATACTTTGATTAAGAATAACATAATCAAATGATTTATCCGGATAATCACGTAATCCGGTTTCAATATTTCCGTGGAACACGCTTACACCCTTTTCCACGCATTTGTAGATTTGCTGTTCATCAAGTTCGATACCTTGTACTTTTGCTTGCTTTTTATCCGCCAGCAAATGTAAAAGAGTCCCGTCCCCGCAGCCTAAATCAAGCACTCGGGATTCCGGCTCAATGGTATCAAAGATTACTTTAATATCTAATTTGATTTTATAATTTATATTTTTTTCTGTTTTTTTATCTGACATCTGACCTCTGCCGTCTGACTTCTTCTTTTAGAAAATGCTTTATCAAATGAGTTTCTTCTTCAACTTCAAGTAAAAACGCGTCATGCCCATAAGTAGACGCAATCTCGCAATATGTTGTATCCACATGCCTCATCTTTAACTCCCGTACCAATTCTTTTGACTGCGCCGAAGGATATAACCAATCCGAACGAAACGCGATTACCAAAAACCGCGTATCCACAGTTTTGCCGGTAGGAAAAAGCTTCCCTTGAGAAAGGTCAAAATAATCCATTGCCTTAGTAATATATAAATAAGAATTCGCGTCAAAGCGCTTTACAAAATTATCTCCCTGATGACGCAAATATCCTTCTACTTCAAAATCAGTCTTAAAAGTAAAACTGTATTTATCATCTTTAAGTTTCCGGGAAAATTTATCCTCCATGGATTTTTCACTCATATAGGTAATATGTCCGACCATGCGCGCTACAGACAAGCCGCGTTCCGGCTGTCCCAGGCCGTAATAATTTCCCTCCCGCCATTCCGGATCCGCCATTATTGCCTGCCGGCCGACTTCATCAAAAGCGATCTGCTGGGATGAATGTTTTAAAGCCGTAGCAATCGGGATCGCACAGCGAACCATATCCGGATACGATGCTACCCATTGCAAAACCTGCATCCCGCCCATGGACCCTCCGCTAACACATAAAAGTTTTCCTATCCCCAAATAATCAATGAGTTTTTTCTGAGCATTAACCATATCCGCGATCGTGATCAAAGGGAAATCCAGCGCATAGGGCTTTCCTGTTAGAGGATCAGTTAAGGAAGGCCCGGTGCTTCCCTGACAACCGCCAATAACATTAGAACAAATAACAAAGTATTTATCTGTATCAAATGCTTTACTCGGGCCGATCAAGTTATCCCACCAGCCCGGTTTATCCTCCCCCTGGTGAAAACCCGCGGCATGAGCATCCCCGGAAAACGCATGTAAAATAAGGATCGCATTACTCTTGTCCTTATTCAGGTCTCCGTAAGTCTCATAAGCAATTGTTATCGGCCCCAGTTTTTGCCCGGAGTCAAGAACCAATTCCTCCGGCGGCTGGGCAAATGTAAAATATTCTGGCTTAACGATACCTATACTTTTATCCATCTTAATGTCTTGACCTCTTTTTAATAAATTACAATAAACAAAATCCAAATTACAAACATTATTTTATTCCCTTTAAAATTGAACTCTTTGTCGGTTATCAGAATGCTTTTTTCTGACTTCTGACCTCTGTTTTCTGTCTTCTAGTCTTCAAACAGCCACGTTGATAAATATCTTTCCCCGGAATCCGGCAAAATAACCACAATGGTTTTCCCCTTAGATTCCGGACGCTTGGCCACTTCTATGGCTGCCCAAACCGCGGCTCCGCTGGATATTCCGACAAATATTCCTTCTTCTTTAGCCAAACGGCGAGCTGTAACTCCGGCATCAGCTTCGTCAACCTTCAAAATTTCATCGACAACTTTCCGGTCCAATACTCCCGGGATAAATCCCGCGCCAATACCCTGGATCTTGTGCGGCCCGGGGTCACCTCCGGATAATACCGGAGAACCTGTCGGCTCAAGAGCAATAACCTTTACCGAAGGTTTTTTCGCCTTTAAGATTTCACCTACTCCGGTGATCGTACCTCCGGTACCGACTCCGGCAATAAAAACATCCACACCTCCGTCAGTATCATCCCATATTTCTTTTGCGGTTGTCCGGCGATGTATTTGGGGATTTATGGGATTATTAAACTGCTGAGGCATAAAACCATTTGGTGTATTTTTTACAAGTTCTTCGGCTTTTTCTACCGCACCTTTCATCCCTTTAGTTCCGTCGGTCAAGACTAATTCCGCGCCTAATATCTTTAATAGTTTTCTGCGCTCGAGGCTCATTGTGTCCGGCATCGTCAGAATCAATTTATATCCTTTTGCCGCGCTCACAAAAGCTAAGGCAATTCCGGTATTTCCGCTGGTCGGCTCAATGATCACTGAGTCCTTATTTATTTTTCCTTCTTTTTCCGCGGCTTCGATCATAGCCAATCCAATTCTATCTTTCACACTGGAAAGCGGATTAAATGACTCCACCTTCATCAGGATAGTCGCGGATAAACCTTCGGCTAATTTATTTAACTTAACTAACGGTGTATTTCCGATCGTCTGTGTAATATCATTATATATACGTGACATAATTATCTCCCTTTTTTTTAACTCTGGGATTTTTTAATCGCCTGTTCAATATCCGCAAGAATATCCTCAACATTTTCAATGCCGATGGATAACCTGATATAATCTTCGGTAACTCCGGCGGCCTGCTGTTCCTGCGGCGATAACTGCTGGTGCGTTGTACTTGCCGGATGAATTGCCAGTGATTTCGCATCACCAATATTTGCCAAATGTGAAATAAGCTCCAAAGCATCAATAAATTTTACTCCGGCAGCTTTGCCGCCCTTTATCCCGAATCCGATAATCGCACCGCTGCCTTTAGTAAGATACTTTTTTGCTTTAGCGTTTTCCGGATTCGAAGACAGTCCCGGGTAATTAACCCAGCTTACCTGCGGATGAATTTCTAAATACTGAGCTACTTTTAAAGCATTTTCACAATGCCGCGGCATTCTCAAATGCAAAGTCTCTAATCCCTGCAAAAATAAAAACGCATTAAACGGAGACATTGCCGGGCCCAAATCACGCAGCAGCGTTACCCGGGCCTTAATAATATACGCAATATTGCCCATTGGTTTTAAAGCTTCCACAAAGTTAATTCCATGATAACTCGGATCAGGATCAGCAATCAAAGGAAATTTTCCATTGGTCCAGTCAAACTTCCCGGAATCCACGATCACTCCGCCGATAGAAGTTCCATGCCCGCCGATAAATTTAGTTGTCGAATACACAACGATATCCACGCCATGATCAATCGGCCTTAACAAATAAGGCGTAACCGTATTATCCAGAACAAACGGAATCCCGTTATCATGGGCAACCTTAGCTATCGCTTCTAAATCAGTAACATTCAATTTTGGGTTGCCTACTGACTCCGCATATATTGCTTTTGTTTTCGGAGTAATTGCTTTTTTAAATCCTTCAATATCATCAGACTTAACAAAATTAACTTTTATGCCTAAACGCTTAAACGTATAATGAAATAAAGTATAGGTTCCGCCGTACAGATTATCCGCGGAAACAATTTCATCACCCGCCTGAGCAATATTAAGTAAAGCCAGAGTAATTGCCGATTGCCCGCTAGCCACAGCCAAAGCTCCTACGCCGCCGTCTAAAGCCGCAATTCTTTTTTCCAAAACATCCGTAGTCGGATTCATCAGCCGGGTATAAATATTCCCGAACTCTTTTAATCCAAAAAGGTTTGCCGCGTGTTCAGAATTTTTAAAATTATAAGATGTTGTCTGATAAATCGGCACTGCTCTACTTCCGGTTGTCGGGTCAGGCTCCTGCCCGGCATGCAAGGCTAATGTTTCTACTTTTAATCTCGAATCAATCTTTGTCATCTCCCACCTCTTCTTTTAGCGTTTAGCGTAGAGCGTCTAGCGTTTAGTTTTGGATCATCTCTACTCTAAATCTTTTAGTTCTTCTTTTTCATCTTTTAAAATTGAGCTTTTTGTTTTTACTTAACACTTACCACCTACCACCTATTTCATATATTATACATCATCGCGTCCTGATTTTTACTTTTACATTGAATTACTAATTCTTTGAGCGTAACCGAGCCCAGCATGATCGCAATCTGATTTCCCAAATCACGCCACAGTTTTCTGGTCACGCATCTTGAAGTACGATTACATAACTCCGAATTATTTATACATTCAACAAGAGTAAAGCCGCCTTCTAATACTTCCACGATCTCTTTAACTGTAATTTCTTCAGGATCTCTGGCTAAAATATAACCGCCGCGCGCTCCGCGGAATGAGTTTACCAGGCCGACTGCTTTTAAAGGAATAATTATCTGGCTTAAATATTTCTCCGATATATCTTCGGCCTTAGCAATCTCTCTTAAGAACACCGGGCCTTCTCCATAATGCAGCCCCAGCTCCAGCATTAAACGTGTTCCGTATCGTGCTCGTGTTGAAATTTTCATCAATACCTCCATTTACTACTAATTTACTACTAATTTACTACTAATTTACTAGTTTTAGTAGCAATGTACTCCTTTTTCCCATTTAATGTCAAGAAGATTGTCTTTTATTAAGCTTTTTCTTCTCCAATTGACTCTAGAAGCTTTTCTTCTCCGGCTTCTTCTATCAAAGCTCCCAACCTTTGCTTGGCCCGGGCATTATACTTATAATAAGCAACTATTTTCTCAATTAAAGACAACACTTCCTCTTCATTAAAAATCCTTTTTAACCTAATACCTAACCGGGGATTCCGTCCCCCGCAGCCGCCAACATACACTCCATATCCAATCTGATTTCTTTGTATATCCGCGGCACCGAATATTCCTACCTCAGAACTCTGCCCTCGAGTACACATATTTGAACATCCCGCAATAGCAATCTTAAATTTGTGCGGCAAATCCATAGCACAGCGTATCCCAAACTTTTCAACAGCATCAAAGAAAGAAAACGTGTCGATCATGCCCCTTTTACACCAGCTATTACCCGGACAACAAGTGGTAGCACGCAAACGCGGCCCGGAGGTACCTCGCTGAACACCGCTATCATCTAGCTCTTTTCCGACAGCATCAATATCAAGAGCATTTATAAACGGTATTTCAATGCCCTGCCGCACCGTAAGATGAACAAATCCCTTTCCATACTTACGAGCAAGCTCTCCCAGCTTAATAAGCTGTTCTGCCGTATAATTGCCCGCAGGCATTCTGGTCCTTAACGTAAAAAAATCTTCTTGCTTTGCTTTTAAAAATCCTACTTTTTTCAGTAGATCAAGTTTTGCATTATTAATTTCCATTTTAGCTCCCTTGCACTGTTTTTAGCGGTCTGGTATGAATGCCACACTCTCCGCCGCACTTACTTGTCCCGATCCAGCGGCCGGCACGTTCATTATCATCACTTGTTATCTTTGTACATGGCAAGCATCCTAAAGAACGATACCCTTGCGCATACAATGAATTCACCTTTACACCATATACAGCTAAATACTGCCAAACTTCGCGTTCTTTCCAAATAAGAATAGGATTAAGTTTTAATAAGTCTTTATCTCTTTCCTCAACTTCCTTGTAATCTGTACGTGTTCGCCCCTCTGTACAACGCAGACCAGTGACCCAGCAACTCACTTTCATTTCTTCAACCGCTCTTTTTACCGGATCTACTTTTAACAGATCACAACATTGGTCAGGGTTTGTCTCATACAATTTTTCCGGAATTCTAACATCATTTTTATAGACCTTCAATTCCGGATAACGCGCTACTTCCTCATTCATAAATGCCACAGTTTCTACAGGCTTAAATCTGGTCGTTACAATAAAACCCTGAATATTAACACTTACTCTTTTAGCCAAATCCCACACCACCACTGAATCCTTACCTAAGCTATTAGCAACAACTAATCCGTCTCCATATTTTTCATATACTTCTCCAATCAAACGCAAAGACCGATCAACTTTTTCCTTAAAATTCAAATTTTCCACCAATGATCTAATATCTTCTTTAGCTTCCAGTAATCCCATATTTAACCTCCTCGTTCTTAATTATCAACTAAATTTGATACTCTGGTTCTTTCACTCTCCCATACTCCACCTTATTCCAAATTCTCTCATGCATGTAATACAACAATAGCTTTACACTCTCCACCCCTATACCCACAGCAAATGATTCCGCAACGTTACCACTATAAATATAAACAATTACAGTTGTAGTAATAAAACCAAACGTTCTCCATGAAAGTGCTTTGATTAACGATCTTTTTGGATGATCCATATTCATACCCTACTTTTCCATTGCTTTACTAGTATATATAGCCTAATAACACTCACTCCCGAAGAAGATTATTTAATCACTAGTATTACTATCTCTTTACTAGTAATTATAATGAAAAAAAATTATTTGTCAATAGTCTTTTTAATAATTTACTTAACTATTTTATTAATAAGACGTTACCCTGGCAAATATTCGACCAGAGTCACATCTTCTCCGGAAAGCTCCTCATTTATAATTGCTGAAATTACCTGCCAATCACCTCCGGCTAATCCAGCGCCCAACTTGGGAATTCCTATTCTTTGGGAACTAAAATTCTTTTTTACCCACTTCATACACGACCGTATAGCCTCATAATCAACTAAAACACCCCGGCCGCTAAAATTATACTGTGTATAAGCATTAACTACGTAAACTTTACCTTTTCCCGTTTGCACCGCGGCAACACTGCAGGTTCCCAGTTTTGCTTTATCCCCTTTTGTGGTTTTTAAATCCGCCTCGTACGCCTGGGGAAAAGCTGTTTTTATGCTTTTGGCAATTCCGGCGCCCATGGCACAGAAACAATTACATCCATGAATGATCACATCAAATTCAGCGGCTTGCGCTTTTTTTATAAGGTCTCCTTTTATTACTTTCATTGTTATAATTCCTATAACTATTCAAGCGTAGCATATATAAGACTAGGTATAACGATCTTTCCCACAGCATCCTGTACCCGCATTATAAACGGTTCATAATCCCATAATCCATCACTGAATCCCACTCTAAAAAAATAGTACTTGCCTGATTCAATATTAACCGCATACGCCGGACTCTTTTTAAATTTATTCTCAACAGATAATTCTACTCTCCCGGGGTCGGCTTCATAAACAAAATAAGTACCGTTATTAACGCCTCCGATCCGGGCACTGCCGGCATTAATGTATATACCTCGATTCTTAGCCAGAGAAGTCGGCTCCCGGTAAATAAACATTAATCCCTTATTTGTCGTACGCGGTAAGTAATAAGGCCTATTGTGACAATACAATTTAAGCGTTCCCGGAGTAGAACAAGCTGAAGACAATATGCACACTAACAATAGGAGCATAAATAAACCAGCTTTTTTAAACATAATCATCTTCTAATTATTTTTCTCCTCATTATATGTCGGAATAATTATCGATATCATTTCAACTCGTTTAAAGACCAGTCATACTGATACCGGATCTTCGGCCTGTTCTTTTCAATAAATTCAATGTCATTTTTAGACATATACTTTTCGATAAAATTTTTAACATTCCCAAAATCTTCTTTAAACCATTTGAATATCGAAGAAAGGTACAGAATATTGTTTTCTTTATCCAGCCTGTTTTTGGTTTTATCATTAAGAAATTTACGGCCGGCATCATTAAGCTGGGCCGGGAAATTTTTCTCGGTAAACGGAGTATTTCTTAGGCCGGGGCATCCTTTGGCCGCGCAAACTAAAGCAAAATGTATTCGCGGATCTTTAGACTCAGCCCGTAAAATACCATGTTCTATTTCATCAAGGGTTATTTGTTTTCCGGCAATTTTGAACTTTATTTTATTCCATACCCCGGGAATTTCTTTAATTGAAGAAACCGGATAATGCTCAAGGATCACCTGCAGAGTGCGGGCATTATATACATTTATATAAAATGCCGTTTTTTCATTCCGCGTCATAATATCCAGAGCCCGCGGATTCATTGCTCCGACAAGCGTTAAATAACGGTCAAGATTCAACGAATTCATTTTCAATCCGGTATAATTGACCAGCCCCTCGACAACAGATATACGCAAAGTTTGCGCGTAAAGCGAATGATCAAATCCTGACTGTTCTTCTTCGGCAAATATCAGCTGTACGCTCCAGGCCGCCAGAATAATACATACAGCAGCTATGGCAATTTTGCTTTTCCCCACAAACAAAGCCTCCCCTAATAAAAATTTTTCATTTCCTCCCCCCCACGGGGTTTAGTAATCAGCTTCTTGTGGGTTTGGAGCTTTTTCTTCGGTTACTTCCGGAATTTCTTTTTCGGAAAAAGTTCTTTCAATATAAGTACCGGTCTTTGGATTTGCCTTAACCGTAACCTTTTTTACCGCGGCCAGCTCAGGCACCGGAACAGTCATCTTCTGAAAATTACCTCTCTGAAAAGAAAATCTCCTTTCAATGGGCGCCTGATCATCAATAAAAACCTCGATTGTCCGGATATATTGATTCCGGGGCTGCCGCGTAGGATAGCGCACTTTTATCTGCAGTTCCTGTTTAGCCTTATCCTTTTGCACAGAAATATCCTGTGCCGAGCCCCCGTAAACCGGCGTAACCAGAAAAAATAATCCGATCAGCACAATTAAAGTTCTTCTGCACATCGCACCCCTCCTGATAATTAGTTTACATTTAAACTATTATACCATCTGCAGGTCCGGGAGTATCTCTTTTAAATCTTTATCCGGAGTGGTAATCGCCGCAATCGTAAATTTTTCCACTAAGATCTTCAGCACATTCGAAGAAACAAAAGCCGGCAAGGACGGCCCCAGCTTTATTTTTGTTATTCCCAGGGACAGTAAAGTAATTAGTATACATACCGCCTTTTGCTCATACCAGGAAAGGATCATTGATAACGGTAAATCATTAACCGAACAATTAAAAGCTTCTGCTAAAGCTGCCGCGATCTTGATCGCCGAATAAGCGTCATTACACTGACCGCAATCCAATAGCCGCGGCAGTTCTCCGATAGTTCCGAAATCAAGAGTATTAAATCTAAATTTACCGCAGGCCAGAGTCAGGATTACACAGTCCGCGGGAACTTTCTGCGCAAATTCCGTATAATAATTCCTTCCCGGCTTTGCTCCGTCACATCCGCCGATAAGAAAAAAATGTCTTATGGCTTTGTTTTTAACCGCGGCAATTACCTTATCCGCAACCCCTAATACAGCATTGTGGCCAAACCCTACCAAAATATCTTTATCCGGTTTATCTTCACTAAAACCGCCTAATCCAATCGCTTTATTGATTACCGCGGTAAAATCTTTCTTACCGTCAGATTGTGCCTGAATATGCGTAATCTCCGGCCAGGCAACCAGGCTGGTTGTGAAAATATTATCCTTATATGAATCTTTCGGTTTTTGAATACAATTTGTCGTCATCAGCACCACTGCCGGGATTCCGTCAAATTCTTTTTGCTGATTTTGCCAAGCCGTGCCGAAATGCCCCGCCAAATGCGAATATTTTTTCAATCCCGGATAGCCGTGTGCCGGAAGCATTTCTCCGTGAGTATAAATGTTTATTCCTTTATCTTTTGTCTGCTCCAAAAGCTGTTCTAAATCGGCAAGGTCATGCCCGGAAACAATAATTGCCGGGCCTTTTTTAATTCCTAAAGATACTTTTGTCGGCACCGGATGCCCAAAATGATTTGTATGCGCATGATCTAATGTTTCCATACAAGTTAAATTTACCTGGCCGAATTCCATCAATAAACCGACCAGATCATCCGCCGATAAACTATCATCTGCCAAGGCATTCAACCCCTTATAAAAAAACGCGTTTACCTGTTCATTTCTTTCACCTAAGATCAAAGCGTGATCCGCATATGCGGCCATGCCCTTAAGACTGTAAAGAAGCAATTCACGCAAGCTGCGGATATCTTCATTCAGATCAGGATCAGCCATAATCCCAACAGTACCTGCTTGTTCAATCAATTCCTCTAAAGTATCTGCCGGCTGGAAATTTGCCGCTAGCGGCAGTTTCCGGTCAAATTCTTTACCGGTATTAATTTTATACTGTTCCAAAAACACATTTTTAATTTTTTCTTTCTTTTCACAAGCTGTCCAAATCAAGCCGGCGATCCTTGCTTGGTCAAAATTAACATTGGTCACCGTCGTAAATAATCCTTCAATCACAAAAAGATCCAGGTTATTATCCTTGATCCCGGTTAATTCCCGGGCAAGATTACCGTAAATACCAATCCCGATAAGCACGTGGATCAGCAAATCCTGAAGCACAGAAGTCTCCGCGGTCTTTCCGCAAACTCCCTGCGTTTTTTCACATCCCTTTCCATTTATTGTCTGTTCACACTGCCGGCAAAACATTGTTGTCATGATTTATCCCCTCCTAAATGAGCCCCTAACTTATGGACCTAAGTGAACATAAGTTATCTGGGCGAATTTATGTCCGTGGCACATCTTTTTGGTGCCCGGACTTCCTTCTGTCTAGTTAAATTAATTCTCCCTGCAAAGAAACCGTATAATCTTTGACGATTATATTTTTACCGGATTTCTCCAGAGCCTTCTCTACTATACCAACTACACCTGAACAACACGGTACTTCCATGTGCACCGTAGTGATCGACTTAATATTACTATTCTTTAAAATTGCTGCCAGTTTTTCCACATAGCCTTCTAACCCGTCATCTAATTTCGGGCAGAAAATCACCAGTATCTTTCCCTTTAAAAATTTCTGATGAAAATTAGCATAAGTAAACGGAGCGCAATCCGCGGCAATAAGTAAATCCGCGCCCTTAAAATACGGCGCCTGGGGATTGAGTAATTTCAATTGTATAGGCCATTGCCTAAGTTCCGACTGCATTGACACAGCCGGTTTATTATCCGGACGAGAAGTCTGCTCTTTTCTAAAATCCATCATTTTCATTCCCGGGCATCCGCCCTCATGACTATGCATAGACGGTTTTTCATTTTCCAAAGAAACCTCGATGTTTTTATCTTTTAAAACCTCTAAGGCCTGATTATAAAAATCGGTTTGCCCATGGTCCTGCAAATGTTTTAAATGCGCTTTTATGACATTCGACCCGGCTTTAATAATATTCTCCATCGTCTTTTTTTCATCATACTCCACGGCTTCTCTTTCCTCTATAGTTATCGCGCCTTCCGGGCAATGACCGATACAAGCTCCCAACCCATCACAAAAGAGATCACTGATCAATCGAGCCTTATCATCGATTATCTGAATTGCACCTTCCGGACAATTCGGCATACACAGCCCGCATCCATTGCACTTATCTTCAGCAATCTTTATTATATTTCTCTTCATATCTGCCTCACCTTCATTAAAAAAACAAATACCTTCAATATAATACTAGTTTAGTATCATTTTGGGTATTTGTCAAGGTATTTTGAAAGTTTTTTTAAATTACCAGTCTATAGTGGCCTGCAGATACCAGCGGCGGCCTTCCGGTTCAAGCGTCCCTGCGGAATTTCCGGCATGTTCCCCAAAAGCCGGAATTTTATTTTGCTTATCCAGGACATTTAGGCATACAAGAGAGAGAACCATTTTGTTTTGCCAGAGTTTTTTTGATCTTGCCGTAAAATCGACAAAATAAGTTCCGGCACTGGAATAATCTCCATTAATAGCCTGATAGGGGATATCGGCAATTGTGCGCAGATCGACATTTAGCGTGCACAGGGGAAAAGCAGAAGTTTCCGCTCCTAAAAAGCTGGTGATCTTCGGCACAAACAACGGTTCATTCTTATCATTGCGCGCCTCTCCCAATCCGGATTGCCCCTCACTCACCTTGCCCCGGAGAACAGTTCCGTTCCAATAAACCAAAAGATCTTTTTGCGGCTGATATTTCAAGGCCCATTCCAATCCCTTGGTAGATATTCCTCCGGTATTTACAAAAGCATTTAATGCCGACGGGCTATTATCCCGGGTTATTTGGTCGGTCAGTTTTTGATAAAAAATCGTTGTATCCAGTTTTAACTTTTCCGCTAATTCAAACATCATAATAAACTCATGCGCCGTGATCTGCTCTTCGGATATACCGGCAGCCCGTTCATTAGCCTGCGGCCTGCGTTTGCCGCTATTGTAGATATATTTCAAAGTTAATTGATCCTGTGGAGTATAGATCAGTCCGGTGCGCGGCCCGGAAACTATTGTCTTATCCGAATCGCTGGGGCGCTGATAATCCACACGGGAACCGAAAAAAACTTTCCACTGGTCATTAACAGTATATTTACTATCGGCATAAAAATTCCGATAGGTATATTTTTCCGGAGAGATATTAGTATCGTACCAGGTTATACCCCAGGGACGGCTCCAGTTAGTGGTAAAAGACGGGGCGAAGTTTTGATCCTCTCCCCATAAATCACCTCCGTAATTTAAAAGCATCTTATCATCCCCAAAAATAGTCTCCGCGTTAACACCGATCGACCGCTTTCTCTGAGTATCTAAAGCCACGGATTCCATCCACCATTGCTTTTTATAGTAATCGTGGTAGAAATACATTTCGGTATTCTCCAAAGGAATGTCTTCTTCCAAAAGATGATATTCCGCCCGGTAGGCCAAAACCTCCAGGGTATCATGAAGGTCATCCTGAAAATCCTCTATCGAGGCCTGTAGTCCGGCATTGCCAAACCACTGTTTCGGCGCGATATGGTCAGGATTATCCTGGAAGATAATAAATTTAAACTGATTATATTTGATTTTACCCAGCAGTGTTTGGGAATTATTTAAGCCGTTTTCCTTCCATGTCGCGCCGCTGGTATCAAAAGCATCATTCTGCAGTTCATAGTCCTGATTTTCCATATGCCAGCCAATAAAGAATCCGTCTCCGGCATTGCCATTATCAAGTTTTTCTCCGTATAATATATCAACCGACTGACGATCTAAATTACCTGCTTCTACAACAGTTTCTAATCCCTCCAGGTCACTGCGAATATTAAAATTTATTAATCCCGCTTCTGCTCCGCTGCCCCACATAATTCCGGCATTGCCGCGGGCAATCTCTATTGAATCAAAAAAATGCGGAGAAAATGTCATGTGGCCGAAATCAACAACATTCATAAGTTCAAAACTGCAGCCATACCGCCAAACTGATTGCAAACCTCTTCCGATACAGCCATACTGTCCATAATAATCCGTATTATAAAAAGAATATCCCGGCACTCTTTGAAATAATTCATAAAGCGACCGGACCCCCCATCTGTCCATCTCTTCATTCGTAATAACATAAACAGACATGGGCACATCTTTATAACTTTGCACAGCTTTAGAAACACCGGTAATATCAGGAATATCCATCCAGAGTAATTCTTCATTTGCCGCAATCTCGGAGGAATATGATGAGGTGGCTGTTAAAACAACAAAAAAACCGATGAGGAAAACCTTGAAAAATTCTTTTAAATAATTCATGAATTACCTCCTTAAAGCAGGAAATATTATCATATCTTATTACAGTATATTATAAATTCATACTGATTATGCTACTTAATTTGGGTAATTTTGTCAAATATAATAATTTATCTTATAATAATAAGACGTTTTCTAATTAAGCTTCTGCGGGGTATATCCGGATTCTATTATCTTATTTATTACCAACTGCTTATCAATTTTTCCGGTTATTTTTACTGATTTTTGGGGAATATCTATGTGTACCGCGGTAATACCATCTAATTCTTTCAGCTTATTTTCTAAGGTTATTTTGCAATGATCACAATCCATATCCGGGACAATGATCTCCAGATCCGGATTGAGCAAACCAGAGCAGGTTTTTTCTTTTCTTAATCCATTACCGATTAAAACCGCCATGATCAGGCCGCAGATTATCTTTACCTGCTCCGGAAGCATCTTCCCCCCTCCGGTAACCAGGCGAGAATCCTCACCTAAAGTTGCCCAGACATAATTAAACACAAAACCTAAAACAACAGCAACAACAATGATCGTTATCAGGTATAAATAAAAAGACTTTTTCCCCAGTTTTGCGCGCACAAAAGAAAGCGTGATCGCATTAGTTGCCGGCCCGACGATCAAAAAGACTAACCCCGCTCCGGGAGAAAATCCTTTCTGGATCAAAGTCACGGCAACAGGAATAGATCCGGTCGCGCACACATAAAGCGGAATACCAATCACTAAGGCGACAATAAAATCAAACGGGAAGCTCACATATTGGGAAAATAATTCCTGCGGGATAAAAGCAGAGATCGCGCCTCCGGCAACAATACCGATGATCAAAGCCTTTCCGATATCCTGAGGGATTTCCAAGAAGCAATAGCGCAAAAATTCTTTCCCGCGAAAAACAATATGCAGTTTGGGATGATCATGCTCAGGAATTGCTTTTTGCTGCTCGTCCTTGCCCTCAATAATATAATCAAGAACGCCTAAAATTATCCCGGCAAGTGCCGCGCCCAGCGGCCGAAATAGCGCGAATAAAGGACCCAGGAGGGAATACGATGCCAATATAGAGTCAATGCCGGTTGTCGGCGTGGATACTAAAAAAGAAAGGATGCTTGATTTATGCGCTCCGTCTTTTCTTAAAGAACTTACCACCGGAATAACTCCGCAGGAGCAAACCGGAAGCGGAATACCCAGCAAAGTCGCTTTTATTACCGATCCGATCCCGGCTTTTCCCAACTGCCGCGTAATAAACTCCTTGCCTAAAAATACATGCAGTAACCCGGCAAACACCATTCCCAAAAGCAGATAGGGAGATACTTCCAGCCATAAGCTGAGAATCTCTTTAAGAAAATTAATCGCTATTTGCATTACCGTTTTCTGTCTGCAGAATAATCGAGCTTTTTAAATTATGCGGGGCAAGATCAATAACCGCTTCCACATCAACTTCAATCAGATATTGCGGCGGCGGGATCATTGCTTCCGGATGATGTAATCCGGGATTTTGCGCCTGAACATTTTTAATCAGGCGGTCGGATATCCTTTTGATAATCCGCTGTTCCCATTCGGCAATAATATGCTCTTTTATCTTTTCCCGTTCCACAATCTTTGCTGTTCCTTTTAAAGAATATCCGATAAAATCCTGCCCGTCGACTGAAGTCAGCGTAATTTTGGGATTATTTTTAAGGTTTTCCAAAGTACTTGCCCGATAAGCGTCTATCAAATATACTTTTCCATCTTTTTCTATCCCGACAATCCCTTTTGCGGAACAGTGAATATACCCGGATTTATTAATCGTGGAAACAACAACAAACTTCTGTTTTTTGAAAAAATTAACGATTACAGCAGATAATTCCATTTTTTAATTCCCTTTCTCTCTAAGTAAAGACATGGGTTGATAAATATTTGCCTGCCGAAAGAGCGGCTTTAGCTCCTTCTCCGCAAGCAACAATAATCTGTTTTTCCGGGACATTAGTAACATCACCGGCCGCAAAAATCCCGGCAATATCGGTCTTATTAGCACAATCTACAATAACTTCCTCTTTCTCATTTCTTTCGGTGATTCCGGCAAAACCCGTATTGGGGATTAATCCTACCTCTACAAATATACCCTTTACCGGAATAGTATGTATTTGCCCTTGTTTTTTCAGCTCTAAAGCCTCAACAAATTTTTCTCCGGAAATCTTTATTACGCTGGAATTATACCAAATTTCCACATTATTAGCTTGTTTTATTTTTTCTACCATGACCGGATCACCGGTAAGTTCCTCGGAATTAGTAATAATATACACCTTGGGAGAAATTTTCATCATCTGCAATGCCGCGTCTAATCCGGAATTGCCTCCGCCGATGACAGCCACATCTTTACTTTTAAATAACGGGCCGTCACAGGTCGCGCAGTAGGTTAATCCTTTGTTCCTAAACTCAACTTCTCCGGGCACATTTAATGCTTTCGGCCGTTTACCGGTAGCGATTATAACGGTCCGGGATAAATATTCCGCCTTATCCGTTATTACTTTTATAATATCATCTTCTTTTATCAATGCTCTTACATCCTCAGACATATTCACCGGAATGGAAAAAGCCTTCAGATGTTCCTGAAACTTCATCACCAGCTCCGGACCGGAAATAAACTGATATCCTGTATAATTTTCAATATCTCCGCTCCATATTGCCTGTCCCCCGACATCTTGGGTGATGATCAAAAAATCCAGTTTTTTGCGGCTGGCATAAACCGCAGCGGTAATCCCCGCCGGCCCGGCACCCAAAATTATTAAATCATATATCTTCATAATAAAATCAAAACTGCAAAGTCAAAGGTTAAAAACTCATTTTTAGCTTTTGGTTTATAATTTTTCACTTTTATTATTGGCACCCCGGACAGCATCCTTTGCCAGAAGTTGGACAGGTGCTGGGTTTAAATCCGCATGCTTTAGTCTGTTTTCCGACACTGAAGGCGGAAAATATTTTCTCGATTTTTTTACTTCCGCATTTGGAGCATTTTTTCGCGGTCTTATCGCTGGTCACTCCCACTAACAAGTCAAACTGCTCCCCGCAGTCTTTACATACATATGTGTAAATCGGCATATTTATTCTCCTGATTCAATGTCAAGCTTATCTCAAGTTTCAAGTCACAACCCGGACAAAAAAAACCTGTTACATGAAACCTGCAACATGCAACCCTATTTTACCCCAATTTTTTTAAGTATTGTCATCATCGGGCACCAATTCGTAAATGCCGATTGCAAAAGATTTAATCCCACAAACGCCGTAAACCACAGCCATCGGGGGTCAACAAAATGCGCTAATGCCAAACTTACTAAAATAAAAAACCCCGCCATGCCTCTTAATATTTTTTCTATCATAACAACCTCCCTATTCCTTACCCGTATTGTCAAAATTCTAAGTTAATTCAATATTTATCAGTAAGTTTTTCTAACTAACCTGCTTTATATGTCAAAAATCAAAAGGCAAAATTCAAAAATTCAATTCAAAATTTAAAACTTATTTATTATCATAAAGTTATATTATTAAAAATACTAACAATTAAAATCTTTCTTGATTATTTTTGACTTTTAACTTGCAGTTTTGAGTTTTGACCTTTGACTTTTGAATTCCCTCCTTTTCATCAGTTATGTTCCATAACTAATGTCGTCATTTAGAAGCTATATTTCACCCGCGTGTATATATTTTTATTATGCTCCATCTGGCCGAATTCTGTCTGCACATCTTCTCCCCAGACAAGATTAGCTCCCAAAGTAATTTTTAATACATCCGAAACATCATAAGTTATACTTGGCCGCACATATCCGTCAAGGTCGGACGGAGAGAAAAACACAAATAATCCGGCCATAACCGTCTGATTTTTGTACAGCTTTGTCACTCTTAATGTTGTTAGATGCCGGTATTCATCCCAATAATAATCCCGCCCAAGTAAAGTATTCCGGTAATTTGTATACTCTAAGATCTGCTCATATAAATATTGCATTCCGGCTTTCAAATCATTACCCAGGTCTTTTTCAAAGCCCAGCATATATTTAAACATCGGATTTTCAATTAAGCGGTTATCTCCCATATTATCCTGAGGAGAATTATAGTATGCGCCTTCGGCATACCCAACACCGCCAAACACCGGGCCTCTAATGCTCGCGCCGTACGCATCCAGCCGGGGATAAAAAAGTTCGCGGTTAAATTCATTTAAGTAGCCGCGCGGCATTTTATAATATCCGCGGAATAAATAAAAAGCTGTTTCATAACTATCAAAACTTTTATACACCCGGGCAGCATACTCGATATTATCCGGGTTTTGATCCGGCTCGGTTAAGGTACGGTTAGAATTAACTCCGGCAATGCCTCCCTGGAACGGATCAAAAAATGACAAACGCTGTCCGTTAAAAATCGTATTCGGTTCAAAAAACGGAATAACCACCAGATCAAGGTTTGCTTTTTCCGAATACAAAGAAACTTTTGCTCCGTCACTCGGTTTTTTAAGATACTCGTCATCTCTACCGATATAAAAAGATACATAATCTTTAGGAAACAGGTCATTGACAAACAAATAATCTCCGGTTCCCCAGGTAAATACCTGCCTCCCGATTTTTGTATCCATCCAATCTAGCGGAGCTATCGCCAAATTCAATTCTCTCATTTGCGCATCCGTACGGCCGTTAAAGTACTCATCCACGGTAAAATCCGCTTTAACATTCACTTGAGCCATCCAGTCTTCCAGCAACTCTGTATATTCCGGATAAACCGAAGTCTTTAACTGCAGTCTCTGCTCAAACATATTGAATTCATCGCGCTTCGTCGTATCATTGCCCAGCTTAATACCAAAATCGTTTTCCACAAAAGCGCTTACCTTCGGGCCGTTTTCTCCTAAACGAAAAGCCGCATGAGCATCACATGAAAACATAAGGATAACAGTTATCAATAAAATACAGATAAAACACAATCTACTTTTCTTCATTCTAACAACTTTCGGGGCGGCTTCCTTAGATATCTTTCCGTAAAAATATCATTCTCTAATCCCAGGTCATACGCCACTTCTCCAAATTCAATTACCGTATTACCATTGGTAACCAGATCTGTAGTTTTTGATTTTGTTACCGTAGGATGTCCATTAATATCTTTCACTTCCAAGGCTTCCACAATGCGAGATAATTTCCCCTGCTTGTCATAGTACTCTGCCTTGACCGGCATAAAATTATCTTTGCGGATATACACATCATAGTAAGAAAATTCAACCTCCGAAGCATCTTTAGGCGTATTTTTTATCTTGTAACGATCTCCTTCGGCAGAAACTAATTCATGATTATCCAAGGCCAGACTGCGGCCGGAAATATCCTCATAAACAAAATTAGACCCAACAAAACTGGAACGCTTATCACTGGCCGCGATCCTTCTTACCAGATCAAGCGCCGGCAGATACATCCAGCGGTCATCATCTTTATCCAGGTATTTCCAAACCATATAAACCATATCCTGAACATCCGCGGGCTGGCTGAAATACACATAATATTTTTGTTCTTGGCCGTCAGCAATATCCATGCGTAAAATCTTAAACACTCTTTTGCGTACCCGGCCCTGGTTGTCGGTTATGGTCATGGTAATTTTTGCTTTTCCGTCATTCCCCGCATAATAGGCTGTGTTATTTGCCTTAGTTATAATCTCATCAACACTCGTCTGAGCATACAAGCTTCCGCTAAAAAAAAGTATGCTCACCAATAATCCCGCCCCCAATAAAAACTTCCTCATTACTCTCCCCCTTTTTTATCGGTCATACAAAATTTCTGCTTGGCAATTTGCGCGCATACTCCGGAGGCAACCGCGACAATAGCAATGCTAATTGTCAATGTCAGCGGCCACCCTACAGCGGTATATCCGCGCAAAATATATGCCACGGCTATTGACGCGGCAACTCCGACGATTACACAATAACGGCAATTACAGATCATGCGCTTATCCTCATATTCAAAAACAACCGCGGGAAACAGACTCATAATTGCCGGCAGTATAAACAATGTTGCGATACTCGAAATAAACATAATACTGAACATAAAAAATCCTACTGTGCGGTACGGAACAAGCGGCGCCACCAGAAGCGGCAGAAATCCGATAGCCACAACCAAAGCATTGCGCGAGATCGCCCGGGCCGGGCCCTGAAACATTTCTTCGGCGGTTTTTTCCCAGCTATTGTTCGTCTGGTATATTTCTCTGGCCCGCTGAATAAAATGAATCGCGAAATCTATGGATAAGCCTAATGTCAAAGCTGAAAGAACCGCTACCGGCATATCATAATCCTTACTGATAAATCCCAGCAGACTATAGATAAACATTATCGTTACCGTCAGCGGAATCATTGATATTAAACCGCGCAAAGGCGATTTAAAAAGAAACGTCATCATAAAGAACACAATAATAAAACTGCCCAGAAAATTCATGAGCATCCCGGTGACCATTTTATTCTGCCAGACCAGATTAATATAGGTCAGGCCGGCCCAATTATACTCAAATTCAAACGGAGATCTATTTTCTTTAAAATATTCATCTACCTGCTTAACAACTTTGCCCATATCTTTATTATCGCCGCTTTTTAACTGTATCCAGATATTTATCTTGGAAGAATCCGGAACCGTCATATGCCACAGATCATCCGGCTTATGCGAATTCTCATAGGAGATCAGGCATTGCGCTACCGCTCTTTTGGAATCAGGGATAACATTATTTGTTTTATCGCCGCCAAGTAGTTCATAATATACTTTTTTTACAACATCTGCCAATGATGTTGTTTTCCCGACATCGCCTTTTTCTAAAAGATAGTTCTGCAGCCTTTCAACATACCTAAGCATTTCCGGCTCTTTAAATACCTCCGCCGGCCTATCCTTTGCCGCCAGGACAAGGTACGCGGTATATGTTCCGGCAAAGTGATGATTCAAAACTTTATCCGCAATCTGGATGGGATGGTTTTTCGTAAACCAGCGCACCGGATTATCATTAACAGTTATCCGGGATATCCCGTATCCGGAGATAATCATCAGGATAATGCTAAAAATAACAATTCCCTTAGCATGCCTTAAAGTAAACTTCCTTATATTAATAAGCATTATATCAATAAACCCGTGGTGATCTGCGCCTTCATCGGCCTTACCGATCTTTTTAAATGACGCTTCATTAAGTAAGGCGATATACGCGGGAATAAACGTCATGGTCAATATCCAGGCGATCATAACTCCCACCGCGACAAAAACCCCAAAAGCCTGCACCGGAGGAATCGGCGAAAAGGAAAGAGAAAAAAACCCCACTGCCGAGGTTAACGAAGTATATAACATCGGGGTGAATAATTCATCCATAACCGCGAACATTGTCTCGCGCTTATTTCCGATAATCCGGTACTTATCAAAGAACTCACTTAAAATATGAACCGAGTCCAAAACCGCGATCGGCATTAAAAATATCGGGATCATCGAACTCATAATATGCACCGGAAACCCCATGCCGATAAGTAAACCCATCGTACTTAATACCGTCGCCACCGCCAGGATCATCGGAGAAACAATTAACTGGATACTTTTAAAGAAAAATAGCATTAATAAGAATATTATTAATCCGGCCAAAGGGGCGGAAATGGCCATCTGTTTAAACATCTCTACGCCAAAAGTATTCTCGGCCACCGGCAATCCGGTAATATAAAACTGCTGGTCTCCCTGATATTTTTTTACAATATCTAGTATTTCCCGGGAAATCCGGTAACTCATTTTCTTTTCTTTTATCGGCACATATACGCACAGCGCTTTACCGTCCTCAGAAATAATCGTTCCGTTAAACATCGGATTATCCTGAGCCTCATCCCGGATAAACAACGCTTGTTCCTGAGTATCAATAGGCTCTTTCATCAGCCATTCAAAGACCACCGCTCCGATCCCGCCCTGGCGGATATTATCTTTTGTCGAGAGAGCAATAAGTTCGCGCGCGATAACACCATCAATGTTTTTAATTTCCGCGGTGATCCCGTAAACATTATTCAAGGTCTCGACATTAAAGACTCCGGCTTGGTGCTTGGTATTTACTACGCCTAAGACAATAAAATCATACAAACCAAATTCTTTTTTCACCTCATGATGAAACACTCGCACGAATTCTTTTTCTGAAAGCATATTTTCCGGATCAGTATCAACCTTGATCCGCGGGAATTGGATCAGCGCGGCAATAATTACGATCAGCGTCAGCCACATGATCAATTTAGGCCGATTAAAAGAAATTCGAATTAATTTCCGGAACATTTTTCCCTCCTGAGGATATTATGATATTAGTTTTTCTTTAATTTTGACAGATATCTCCCGCAAACTATCCAGCTCTTGCTGATCGGGAATAAATTTAACATATTTACCTTCACTAATAAGCTCAATCCCGGATTCTTTCACAAAAGCTTCTAATTCTTTAAACCCGACAGTTGCCCAGCCATAAGAGCCAAAAGTAAAACCAAACCTGTTTTTCGGTTTTAGTCCGGCCATATAAGTTAAAAATCCGGCCATTGTCGGCAATATCTTATTATTGAGGATCGGACTGCCGATCAAGACCATTTTAGAAAACATGATCTCCGTAATCGCATCCGACATATGCTCTTTTTGCAGATTAATTATCTTGGTGGGAATCCCTTGCTTATTAATAAACTCAAATAATTTTAAGGCCATCTGCTCTGTGGAATGCCACATCGTATCATAAATAATAACCGCCCGGTTATCTGTTTGGTGACTTGCCCATTTCTCATATAAAGTAACGATCTTTTGGATATCTTCTTTCTTCCGCCAGATCAAACCATGAGAGGGACAGATCATATCTATCGGCAGAGTCTTTAAGGCTTCTAAAACTTTTAATACCTGTGCGCCATAAGGCAAAACAATATTCGCGTAATATTTCGCGGCTTCCGGCAGGACAACATCCATCGCCACCTCATCAACGAATCTTTCCTCACTAGCGTAATGCTGGCCGAAAGCATCATTACAAAAAAGCATTTTATCGTCTTCAGAATATGTGGCCATTGAATCCGGCCAATGCACCATGGGCATTAAAAAAAATTTTAGAGTTTTCTTACCGATATTAAGAGTATCTCCGGTATTGACAACTTTAAACTTCCAATCTTTTTTAAAATGACGCTTTAAGCCTTCCGCTCCCTTAGGAGAACACACCACTTCGGCATTCGGACAAAGCTCCAGAAGTTTATCAATTGTTCCGGAATGATCCATTTCCGTATGATTGGAAATAATATACTGAATTTTTGCCGGGTCAATGATCTCCTCTATCCGAGAACTCATTTCTTCAAAACCATAATGTTTAACCGTATCAATGAGCGTCGGTTTTTCATCGGTAATAAGATAGGCATTATATGTCGAGCCGAAAGGCGTAGAATATCCATGAAAATTCCGCAACTCCCAATCAATATACCCGGTCCAGTATATATCGTTTCCAATTTTATGCATAAATGTAATCCTTCTTTTTTAAATTACAATATACAAATTCCAAATTACAAACAAATAACAAGCAACAATAAACAAATATTGTATATTTAAATATTTAATATTATATATTGTTTGTAATTTGTTCATTGTAAATTGTCTATTTACTCTGACTTTTCAAATTGATCCTTGCCAACTCCGCATTCCGGGCATACCCAGTCTTCCGGTAAATTCGCAAACGAAACATTACCATTCTCCGCCGGATCATATATATATCCGCATACAAGACATTTGTACTTATCCATAACTTTCTTTCTATTTTAAATACGGGGTAACAAACCCAATTAATTTTTCTTTAGACATTGCTCCTACAGTCTGAGCAGCCACTTCCCCTTTATTAAACACGATCAAAGTCGGAATACTCATTACCCCGAATTTAGACGCAACCTCAGAAGCTTCATCAACATTAACCTTACAAACTTTAAGTTTACCTTCGTATTCTTTGGCTAACTCTTCAATTACCGGCCCAACCATCCGGCAAGGGCCGCACCAGGCTGCCCAAAAATCCACAAGCACCGGAAGGTCTGATTTTATTACTTCCTGTTCAAAGTTAACCGCATTTATCTCTAGTGCCATCTTTCTCTCCCTTCAATTATTACAGTTTGTGATTTCACTTAACCATGATACCCTTCGCACTTTCCCATAATCCATGGATATTGCAATAACTAGAAGCAAACAATGTCCCGGATTTTTCTGTTTTTATTTTAATCGTTACCGACGGCTTTGTAAAGATCATGCTGGTATTCGGTCCCTGCGCGGATGCTCCGTGTGCGGCGAATTCAAATCTTCCGAGCTCCACTGCCAGCTTTGCCCCTTCCGCTAAAAAATATAGTTCGATCCAGCTGATATAATGCTCGGTTGTATTCGGATGGGCGATCTCTTTGCCCACGCTTACCGTAATCTCAATTTCTTCTCCCTTTTTCACCGCATCCGGCGAATCAATGACCGGAACATGTTTTTCCGATTTCCAATCCGCGGTCTGCAATATTTCTTTTATAGAAGCCATAATACTCCCCCTTAATTTGCGCTAGCAAATTAACCTCGAACCCTTCATGGGGAGAGGTCTTCACCTAGCCTTGTTTTTTAAAACATCTTAAATACACTACGTTTCGCTCCGCATACCGGACAAAAATCAGGAGCTTCTCCCTCTACCGTATAACCGCATATCTGACAAATACCCACTTCTCCTAATTGAATATCTTTACCCCGCAACGCAGTTTCTTTGGCACTTTTATACATCTGCTCATGAATTTTTTCCGCTTCCAATGCATAATGCTGGGCTTTTTCCGCTTCTTTTTCCCCCTGCAGCTTTGACTCTTCTAAATATGCCGGATACATTTCATTAACTTCAAAATTCTCCCCTTTTATTGCGGCCGCCAGATTATCAACTGTCTTTCCTACTCCGCCCAAGACTTTAAGATGATTAGTCGCATGTACCTGTTCGGCATACGCGATCGCCCGAAATAAGCGGCTGATATTCGCTTTGCCTTCTTTTTCCGCGACATCCGCAAATACCAGATACTTCATGTGCGCCTGTGATTCTCCGGCAAACGCATTTTGTTCGTTTTCTTCTGTCATTCTATGCATAATATTCTCCTCTCTTTAATGAGCGCATCATTTATGGCAGCTTTAGCAACATAAATGATCTGCGCGAATTAACCCCGCCCTTTCTTACCCTATAACTACCCTTGACAGCAGAAAAGGCGGGGTGAGTTCAGACTTATAAATTGCATTCACTTTGCTCTGCAATTTATGTCTTCACTCATACCCCATAAACCCTTCACTTTTAATCATGTTCTGATCACACCCGGCTTCTAAACACACATTTTTCATGGACTGTACCATTTTCGGCGGACCGAAAATGAAAAATGGGCGGGTTTTAATATCCGCCGTATACCGTAGAATTAGTTCTTTATCAATATATCCGTAAACACATTTTATATCCGCAGATTCACAATCAGTCAGAGTATGCACAATTTCAGTATTATCCGACTCCCATAAATCCAGTTCCTTTTTAAACGCGATCTCTTGGGGATTGCGATTAGAATAAAACAGGATAACATTTATATCCAGCTCCCGGTTCTTTATATCTTCGATCATGGAGATAACCGGAGTAATCCCGATCCCGCCGGCTAAGAATCCGGCTTTTCCCTCTCCGTCTTTTAATACACATTTGCCCATCGGCCCTTCAAAGAGCACTTCATCATCAGTCTTAAGCGATTTAAGCCTCTGAGAGAATTCACTCGCGCTTAATTTTTTAGTTACCTCTATATATTCTTTCCCCGGAGCACAGGAAAAAGACAAATACTTATTCAATTCCTGGTTTTGTTTATTATTCGCATCAAAAATTACGCGTAAGAACTGCCCGGCTAAAAAAACCACCGGCTCTTTGGTTTTAAACCGAAAGCTTTCCACCTCCGGCGTTCTCTTGATCCGTTGGATTAAGCGGCCGCGAAACTCATTCACTGTTTATCTCCTTGCAATCCCGGCAGATTCCGTAAAAATATCCCTGTAATTCCTCGATTATATGCCCGTTAATTTCTTTGCTCTGTAATGCCGGACACGGGGTTAGATCAATATCAAAAATCTTTTTGCATTTCCTGCAGGAAAAATGATGATGCAGATCAGTTCTTGCTTCATAACAAGATTTATCAAACTTAATCCTGATCTCGCGAATTATTCCTTTTTTTTTTAAAAGCTCTAAAATAGAATACACTGTTGCCAAAGAAACCGCGGGAAATGATTCTTTTATTTTCTCATAAAGTTCCTCAACACACAAATGTCTTTTTTCCGCGGCTAAAAGCTCAAATATCCTCACGCGCTGAGGAGTAATTCTAATGCCCTGTTCCTTTAATATATTAATTTTGTTTTTCATAATTAGACAAATATAGCACTCTGACCGATTCTTGTCAAGAATAATTTTTAAATAATAATGATTCCTGTATTTAAACTTATTGACTCTAATTTTAGTCTAATATATACTATATATTAGATTTTTTGAATCTATATAATATACTATTATATACTACACAAGGAGCTGATATGCTTTCAAAAAAATTCTCTTTTTTAAAGATATGGTTAATTTTTGGGCAATTATTCTTGATTATTATTAGTTTAACCAGCACCTCTAATGCATTAGAATCTCCGGAAGCAATACTTTTTCAAGACATCCCTGAGGTAATAACAGCTTCACGAAAAGCTGAATCCTTAGACGCAACTCCTAATGTAATGTATGTAATAACTAAGGATGAAATCCGAAAATACGGATATCAGACAATCCGCGATGTTTTAGATAGAATCCCCGGATTTTTTACTTCTTACAGACCTTTGGAACCTATTGCTCAAATACGCGGAATAGCTCCTAATGAGAATAATAAAATTACTTATATGATAAACGGGCACCGTATAAACAATGTGAATGAATCTACTGATCTTGCTCTGCCCATAACTCTGGATACTGTTGAACGTATCGAAATAATTGTCGGACCAGGGTCGGTTCTTTACCCGGCAGAATCTTTAGCCGCGATTGTTAACTTAATAACAAAAGAGATTGACGGCAAAGAAAATACTGTATCTGTCGGTACACATCGTCAGGATAACACTATTATAAATACAATCATGTGTGGAGAACGATTTGATGCGACAAAAAGTTTTTTTGCTTCCGCTACTTATGCGGAAAGTCAGGGTTTTTCCAGCGAAGGATTTTATCGTCATTCCGGAGAAAGAATTGCCTCAGAAGGCGAAGATGTTTTATCTAGAAAACTTGATATAACCAGGCCAAGTTCTTTTTTGTTTTTTAAAGGCGACTTGGATGACTGGTCAGCGCAATTAAGCTCCTTAAATCAAGCCTTTCCTGAATACTCCCAAAATCGCGAGAGCTTAAACAGAAAGGCAACCCGCTATAATTATGTTGATGCTTTTGTCCTGAAAAATAAAACTGAAATAAATCCTGACCTTATTTATACCTTAACATTTTCTTATGACAATAAACGGCTCCTAAGAGCCGCCGAAGAAAACTTGACCGGCAATTTACTTGATACACATCAAAAATTATATGGACTTGAATATGCCTTACAGTCACAACAGGACCGACATTTCTTTCAAACCGGGCTTCAGCTTACACATAGTAATAATCGCCATAATTACACCTTTAACAGTTATGACCCTTCAAATCCAACTGTTGCCGGCACAGTAAACAATCTCGTCGATATTAGCGATGATCAGGTCATAGGTATCTTTGCTTCAGAAGAATATACTCTTAACGATACCGTAACCTTAATCGGAGCTTTGCGCGCTGATCGAAGCTCCATGACCCGGGAGGAAAAAGTTTTTTTATCTCCGCGTTTAGCCGCAGTCTTTATCCCTTCAAAAAAATGGACGTTTAAACTTATGTCGAACACAGCGACAAAATTCCCATCCCCCTGGGAATCGGAAAATAATACAGCATGGAATTTTGAACGCGGGACTGCCTGGGCAACACCCCTTGGCCCGGCAAAAGAACCGGAAATATTAACTACTTATGAAGCACAATCAATTCATTATATCGGAAAATCTCGTTTAAGTATAAATGTCTATAATCAGAGAATCGCCGACTATATTGCCTGGCAAGCGGGATTTACTAATATCGGTGATTTTTCCGGTAAAGGAATAGAACTGCAGTGGGATGTTCCGCTTACCAATACACTTTCCGTATGGGTTAATGGTTCCTGGCAAAGCGCAAAATTTTCCAGTTCTCAATCCGGAGACCACGGAGATGTGCAAAACCCATCAGGAGAGATGAATGGTGTTCCGGAAAGCACACTTAATCTAGGCATGCTCTACCAATACACTAAGGATATTTCTCTTACCACAACAGTAAGATCTTTCCACAATCAAGTCATCCGCCGTTATCCTTTACCAGCAACTTCTTTGTCCGGAGCAGAATGGGAAACATATCTTAATTCCGGTGTTTATGAATGGACAAGTACAGGATCGATTTACTATATTGATATGGCTGTTTTTTGGGAACACTTTTGGCGAGAAAGCAGTGACTTGAGATTTTCCTGCAAAAATATTTTTGATAACAGAACACGCGCATCTTTGCAATATGCCAATGGGGACTGGGAACCCAGGGGCCGTTACTACGAAGTTTCCTGGATATATCGTTTCTAAATAGAGTGTTCAACCACTGCCTGATACGCTACTTTTTGGACTGATACTCCTAATTCCGCAGCTGTAGGCGCGGTATCTTCTAATTCCGCTAACCTGTTAATCAGTAATCCGAAAATATAAATATATTTTGTCTGCCGCTGATACGGAGTAATCGGTAGTTCGGCAACTTTATGCAAAAGATCAATAAGCGGCTGAGTATTTCCCATACTCTCAAGCAAAGCCTGCATATAATTAGTAAAATCATGGCCGTTAACATAGAGTTTTGCTTCATTAGTATTTTGTTTATAAGCCAGTAAAAACGCAACCAGCCCGGAATCTTTGGGCTCATGTTTACTTCCCAGATTAAACTTAAAAGCTTTTACATCTTTGCGGCCTTTAAGAATAGTCTTGATTTGTTCTTTGCTCAGCTCTATCGGGCCTGAATCAACAAACGCATCAATTGCGGTATCAATTTCTAGCTGTTCCTGCTGTTTGCGCTGTATCGCCGCGTCAAATAACATTATTTCTCCGGCAGCCTGATTCCGGATATCTCCCTGGGTCATCTCCAGCCATAAATTATTAAACGCGACCATATGATACGCGCGCCCGTTATCAGTAAAATAATCATTACAAGCGGCTTCTAATTGCTCGAGAAAAGACGCGTGATCCGGTTTCCTGCGCTGGGCCTGGCCTTCTTGAGCATATTCATTACCGTATTTAACATGATATCCCGTACCCCGGATAACTTTTCCTTTTGCATCTTTTTCCACCGGAATCAGACGTTCTTTATTATCTCCATCCTGCACCCCGAATTTTGCCGAGAAATTTTCTCCGGCATTGCTGGGACTGGTCGGGCCGGCTTCCATCCCCTCCCAGGCTAACATTCCGCCGAAATCCGTTCCCTGCTGGATAAAATGGGAGGTATGGATATTATGGTTGGAAATAAAAATTATATGTTTTTTCATTTCCGGGTCACGTTTAATTAATTCCTGGATCCTTAAATATTGCTGTTCGGAAAAATCACTGAATTTTCTGCCGCCGATAAAAAATACCGCGCCGCTTTTTTTAATCTTGTCCCGGTTTTCCTGCATCTCCAAATTATCCAAAACCCCATCCAGCATCTTTTGATATTCTTCCGGGCTTAGGTCTTTGTCTGCAGACGGAGCACCTATAGCATCCAAAACATCATTACTGCACTTATATTCAACCATCCTACGGACAAAAGTAATAAACGGACGGTCAATAAGCGCGACTTTTTTCCCGTCAATAGTTATACTCATATCCCCCTGGATATTTGCTAATTCAGATTTTGGATCCATAAAAAATGTACCTTTATTCAGCTCATCAATAAAACGCTGTTTTTGTATTCGTTTGGCCTGAACAAGTTCCTGAATAAGCCGGGCTTTAAGTTTTTTATTCTCCGGCTTATCTAAAGCCAAAAATAATTCCGGATACGGGCTGATTCTTTCCTGTAAAACCTTTACATCAAGATCACCTTTACGGATCAAAAGTGTTGTATACTTATTAATAACCCGTTTAATATCCTCTCCCTGCCAGCGCTCAACATCAGACCCTTCACTGTTTCCGAATAAATAATCCCGTTTAACCTGTGATGAGAACCGGGCATACAAATCATCTTGCTCCGCGCAAATATCTGTATGCGCGTCGGAACACCCGGTGATCAGATCAACGGTTTCTCCGCCTAAGGTCCGCAGATCAAGAACCCATTTATCATTTTCTTTGCGCACAACAAATCCAAACTTAGACGCGATCCTGGCAACTTCAAACATATTTGCCGGCGGTTTGTTTAATCCCGCCGGAACAATCGTATGATTATATAAATGGATCAGATCAACTTTTCTCGCCAGCATCTGCAAAATTCTCCGGCGCATACCGCCTTCATTTTTACCGTATTTTTCTGAATCAGGATTAGCAATAAACGGATTTGCCAAAGCCGTACTTGTCTCACTGCTGGATAAGATCACATGATCTCCAATCGCCTTTTTCTCCGAAAGAAAAGCCGCATGCTGCATACATACATCGCGATAAACATAAGTCTGCACTGCTCTAAAGTGATCATCACTATTTCCGGGATAAGCTTCCTGAAAAACTTCCGGGCAATACATCCAATATTCATTTAAATCAGACCAGGGATTTTTATACATTACCACCGTAACAGTATCCAACCCCTCCGCATCTACAGGTACGTCATACCGGGCAATCTCTTCTAAGGAATCAATAGCCGCGCCCACAAGTTCATGCACACCCTCTGCCCGTCGGCCATAAGTAGACATTATCTGCTTAACCTGCAATATGACATCTTCTACATTCTTATTTCCGGAATGATTTTTTGATTTTTCCAAAAGGGCTTCCAGCTTTTCCGGAATTTTTCCATCGCCTTCTCTTAAAATCTGCCGTAAATTTGAAATCAATTTGCCCAGAGCGTCATCGACGACTCCATCTATCGCATGATTGTTTATTAATTCCGTAAGCTCTTTAACAATTGCCGCTTTTGCCTTTTCATTACGAACTATTTCAATCTTCTCTTTGACCGGATCAAGCCGCCGATCATTAATTAAATCTCCCTCTCCTTTAATCGCTTTGGCATAAAGAATTCCCATGACATGTAAACGTTCCCGCGCTTCAATTTCACCCCAGAATTTTTTTAAATCATCAAAAAAACCGCCGACAAAGTCCGGTTTAAAACTGCCTAATCCTCCGGCCATCTGAAGTTTTGCGAATTGCCCAACCGCGTATCTTGCTTCCTCCTGAGTACAGCAATACATTTCCATAAGATGCTTCTCAAACTTTTGCAAAAATTCCGCGGATAATTCATATTCCATTTGCAGAAAAATAATATCCCGGCCCCTTAACCGGTTAGCTGCCCTTCTTAGGGCTTCATGCTTAAAAACTTCCGCCCATCTGCGGTCAATATGATACCCGGAGTTATTCGTCATCCGGTCCTGCGCTAGAATAATCGGCGCTATCTGATCGTATAATCCCGGGTTTTGCAGGATATGCTTAATAACATCTTCCGGCTTCTGTCCGTTTAACAAGGTAAGCTCATCAGCTAAACCGGTTCCCACTGCTTGGCCGCTAAAAGTAAACATCTGCTCCGGGATACTCATATAATAATTGATTCCGGCCGCGGAAAAATCCATCGGTCTCATAAATAACCCTTGAATTTTTGCGGTATCAAGATTAACCCGCGGGGAAAGAGTAGGAGTTTGGGAAGATCTATTGTCTGAGTCTGTAACCAGAGCATACGTAGGTAATATACTAAGTAAAGATACGGAATTGATAAGGCAAATAACAAAAAAGTTTTTAAATACTCGTTGGAAACCCGCCTTTTTCTGTGACATTATTACCTCCGTGGAATTGTGCTATAACTATAAGATTTAAAATAAGTTAAGTAAAAGTTAAGCAAAGGTAGTAAAGTATACCACACATTTTGCTTTTTTTCAACTTTTTGACGCATTTTTTTAAAGTATTTCAAAAAGACTGCAATTCTCATAACACCTTTAAGAACAATGAGATAAGAAAATTTATTTTAATTATGCCGCGCTTGTGCCTAAAAAGCAGCCTGATCCGGCGATTGTTGTAAGAAAATAATGCGTCCAAAAGCATTGACAAAGATATGCATTTATGATATAAATTTGTGATAACTTATATGAAGACAATAACCGGAGGTACAAAGTGGCAAACATTTGTGAAATATGCGGAAAAGGACCAGTAGCTGGAAGGTCTTATGCTCATCGCGGCTTAGCAAAAACTAAAGGCGGAGTAGGGATAAAGATTACCGGGATAACTAAACGTCGGTTTCTACCTAATCTTCAGAACGTTAGAATACTCGTTAACGGAACTAAGAAAAAAGCTGGTGTGTGCACCGCGTGTATCCGCTCAGGAAAAATCACCAAAGCTTAACCGAAAATATCCCGTTCAAAGCTTTTACATCCTGTAAATGAACCCGATTATTTCATCCTGAAAATATCATTCGCTTTTGATTTAGCGCAGGCTCGTTTAATATCCTCATAATCAAGGGTAATTAAATTGAGCCTGTTTTCTTTAGTGATTTATTATAGCTCTTTTCTTTCTTTAGTTTTTTTACGATATGCGCCTTTACTTAAAAACGGAATACGTTTTTCCAAATTATCAATACCGGTCAATATTACAACAGCTAATAAAGATAATTTGATGCCGGTAAAAGGATAGTTTAATCCGATGGTTATTCCTATGGCCGCTAATATCCAGATACATGCCGCGGAAGTCACTCCTAAAACAATTCCGTCCCGCGTAAGGATCACTCCAGCTCCCAGAAAACCTATTCCCGTAATTATCTGTCCGATTATCCGCGAGGTATCCGGAGTTGCCTGAGTGGTTAAACTGCAGAAAGTTGTAAATATATAAGTGCTTAAACAAATCAGAATACTTGTCCTGATTCCAATAGGTTTGCCGGAAATCTGTCTTTCTACCCCAACGATTGTCCCGGCAATTAAAGCGCTGCCTATCTCCACCCAGCTAAACGGTGAAATATTAAGTATATTATCTATTATCATTTTTATCCCTTTCTAATTTTCCACTATTTTTCAACCGAAAATATCCCGTTCAAAGCTTTTACATCCTGTAAATGAACCCGATTATTTCATCCTGAAAATATCATTCGCTTTTGATTTAGCGCAGGCTCGTTTAATATCCTCATAATCAAGGATCGTTAAATCGGGCCGGTTTTCTTTTAGGCGGGCGATCATATTCTGGGTTTCCCGAAAGCTGTCTTTCTTGCGTAAAGCAATATATTTAAAAGCAGTGCCGCAGGACGGGCACACCGCTTCCTTCATAAAATTAATTCCCAATTCCTGACAATTATCACAATTAGCACTCAGTTCCCCGGCTAATAAAAGGTGTTTCTTTACCTCATCAATATCCCGTTCCGCCCAGATACGCATTAAAGCATTTGCCATGATCTTTCTCCTTCAATGAGCCCATCACTTATGGAATGACATGAACATAAGTGATTTGGGTGAATTGAACCTCGCCAATCTTTATGGCGGGTTTTATTTGCAATAGACCTGCCGATTTGTTACTATGATTGTACAATTAATTATTGCACATTGCAAATTCCAGATTGCAAATTAGCAATACAATATAACAAAAATATATTAACATTTGTTAGTAATTGTTAATACATATATTTTAGAACGAGTTACGATTTTAGCAAAAAAAGGCGTAAGAAAATCGTCGAGCCCGTAAGGCCGGGAGACGATTTTTAGACAATTTTTTGCGTTCGCAAGAAAAATCGTACCCGAGTGGCAAAATATATTTTTTAATAATAATCGAAATAACTAACAACCTAATTCCTATAATGTCTAAATTTATTACTTTTCTTATAATTTTAATGGGTGCTTCCTGCTGTATCGGACAAGTGCTCTTGATCCGGGAATTTTTAATCGTCTTTTACGGTAATGAGCTGATCATCGGAGTTATCCTGGCTAATTGGCTGCTATTAGAAGCCGCGGGCAGTTTTACATTCGGACTCTTTAGTTCAAAACTGTCCTCGCCCAAACTTGTCTATGCTCTGACCCAGGTCAGTGCCGGCATATTATTTCCGCTAAGTATTTACGGAGCGCGGATTGTAAAAAATATCCTTACCGCGTCTCCCGGAGAAGGAATCGGCTTATGGCCGATCGCAATCTGCTCTTTAGCAATAATGATGCCTTTAGGATTTTTACTCGGCGGCCAGTTTCCCCTGATCTGCCAGATATATAAACAAACTAAGAATACTTCCCTGACCCAAGCGATCGGTAAAAGTTATTTCTTAGAAGCAGTAGGTTTTGGCCTGGCCGGGATTATTTTAACCTTTTTATTAATTCCCTATATTAATTCCATGAACATCGCTTTTCTCATGAGCGGAATAAATATCCTCAGCGCTTATACCTTACTTACCTTAAAAAGCAAAAAAACAATTCATCGCTATGCTTTCCCGGCTTTAGTAATTATTTTATTACTGGGATATTTTAACTTCAGCGATACTCTTGAGAAACAATCCCTCAGAGAACAATGGAAAAGCTTTAACCTTATTGAATACCGCAATTCCATATACGGTAATATCGCGGTTACCCAGCAGGAAGAACAATATGTATTTTATTATGACGGAATGTCTTTTATGACCATCCCGACCCCGGATATTGTCTTCACCCAGGATATTGTTAATTTTCCTTTAGGAATTGCCCAGACGCATAAAAATATCCTGGTCTTAGGCTCAGGCTTAGGCGGAATTATCAGCAATATATTAAAATTTCCCGTAGAACAGGTGCATTACGCGGAACTCGATCCTTTAGTTATCCGCATGGCCCAAAAATACAAAACCGAACTTACGGAAAAAGAGCTGAATGACCCCCGGCTACATATCCACCATGTTGACGGCCGTTTATTTTTGAAAAACACCAACAATACTTTTGATGTGATCATTATGAACCTGCCGGCTCCGGCAACTCTGCAAATAAACCGGTTTTACACCCAGGAGTTTTTTAACCTGGCCAAACAAAAGCTAACTAATGCCGGATTAATATGTTTTAGCTTGCCTGGTTCTTTAAGTTATTTATCAAATGAACAGATCGATATTAATAACTGCGCGATCAACACCATGAACTCAGTATTTCCCCATACAGAAGTGATCCCGGGTTATTATAATATACTTCTTGCCTCCGAAGAAAACATCTTGCTTAGCCCTGAACAAATCGCCGCTAAGTTAAATAAATATTCTATCGACAGCCCTTTGTTTACGGATTTTTATATTAAAGAACGTCTCAATCCGGAACGAAAGCAATGGTTCAATGCTTCTTTAGAAAAAAGACCGTCGCGCATAAATAAAGACTTAGAGCCGATCGGTGTGTTTTATGGATTAGGCTTATGGAGCGCTTTATTTACCCCCGGTTTCCAAAAAATATTTGCCAATGCTTCTAACTGGAGCCTAGCCAAGGGAATTGTTTTTATTCTGCTCGTAACAATAATTATCTTTTTTATATCACGCGGGAAAAAGAAGAAACCCGCTTTGCCTATCCCCCTGATGGTTCTGTTCAGCGGATTTTCCGGTTTAGCGCTTAATCTTATTTTTTTACTGAGCCTGCAGACTTTTTACGG
Organism: Candidatus Omnitrophota bacterium; assembly: GCA_043826565.1. GTDB lineage: Bacteria > Omnitrophota > Gorgyraeia > B26-G9 > B26-G9 > JBDRPX01. Next base: position 29,795 of record JBDRPX010000021.1, on the reverse strand, counting down.
ATATGTATATTTATATATCGGGCTGTTGATCAGCGCGTTTATGATCGGGATCACTTCCGGAGGCATGCTCATGACCAAACAGCTGGATAAAATAAAAATGCGAACCAGCTTATTACTTAAAGTCGAAGGATTATTTATTGTTTTTTCTCTGGCCTGTATTCCGGCATTGCTCGGCTTACAAACATATCTTCGCGTAAGCAGTGCGATCCCCTTAACTATTCCGATATTATTTATACTGTCTGTTTTCGCGGGGTTTATGGTGGGTTTTGAATTTCCTCTGGCGAATAAAATATATTTGGAAAACTCAAATAAAAACATACTCTATGCTGTGGATATGCTGGGCTCTTTTATCGGAGCGATTTTTGTTTCGATCTTCCTTATCCCGATTTTAGGAATAATCAATACGATCTTGCTAATCGCGGTTATTAAGATTTGTGTGTTTATCCTACTGAGCGCCAGTCTCTTTTTATCTGCTCCGAGATGTCTCTGATCATCAGGCCGGTATTGGTGATATAGACTTTAAATATTTTTCCTTTGGCAAACGGCACAAACGCGCTATTGCCGTAAACCGCGTCAATCCCGGGAATTAATTTTTTGTTCTTATAGATGAACTTCCATACTTTATCCGGCTCAGAATATATTCCGTAAACAATGCGCGGCAGGTTTTTTTCATCGTTTATCTCAAAGTACCTACTGCTTATTCTTTCTAAGCGGTAGCGCCTTTTCATGCCCAGCAGTTCCAGGAAAAAATTCCATTTCACGATCCGGCAGTCAATTACCCATTCATCGGCAGTAAACGGATAAGTGCGTTTTTCCCCGGACAACTGCCCGCCGTGAAATACAACATCAAGTTCCGGCTTTCCTTTAATTTTTTCCATACATTGGACCGTAGCCACAAGGTCAATATCTCTAAACACCCGGTAGGAGCGCAGATAGAGTTTCAGCATGACCGCACAGCCGATGATCATGACAATCCCAATGCCGACGAGTATATAAGTTATTTTCTTAAAATCGATCTTTTTCATACAGGTATAGTATACGAGGTTGCGGGGTGAAATTCAAGGGGAAGTTGTTTTGCGTTTTTACACCTTTTGGACACAAGAATTATCATGAAGACGTATTGGCAGAACCAAACATCTGGAAAGAAATCTTTTCTGCAGGATATACGCTTATGCTAACTGTTAAACCAACTGCCGTTGCAATCTTTTCTAAAGTTGAAAAAGAAATATTGCTATACCCTCTTTCAATAAGCGATATTGTTTGCTGCGATACCCCTGTCTCTATTGCCAGCGCGCGTTGAGTTATCCGTTTCTCCGCTCTCATCGCTCTAACCTGCCCCCCTATTTTTTCTAATTCTTTACTAACAATCTCCCTTCCCTTGCCGGGTGATTTGATGTTTTTATATTCTGGGTTATCTTTTAAAACTTTATAAATAGCATCCCAAAAAATAATACGATTATCATTCCACTTGTTTTCCCGCATTTTTCTTTTAATCCTTTGCCATGATTTAACAAAACATTTTTTCTCTAAAAATTCTTCAAACACAATTTGTGGAGTATTGGCCCTGGAAAGCAACATGGCCGCAAAATAAACAAATCTTTCCTGTTTATCATCTTTCAAAATTTGTTTAACTTCATTTTCAGATATATTTTTATCCCAAAACATTCTTTTCATTTTATTCCTCTTATGACTTACTAAGACACGGCCTTAATTAATTTTTCAATTTCTTTATCAAAATGTTTTTCTATTAATCTCGCATCGGGAACTGTTTTTGTTATCAAATCTATTAATCCACTTTTCATGGCAAATCTATCATAAGTTCTTTGCCAAAGAATCAACCTTTCAACCATTTGTGAATCTCCGCAAAATTGTAATACAAAATCTGATAAGGGAATAAAAATGCTGGAAAGGCAATAAACATCAAAATAATCTTTGGATTCTTGTCTGCCCCCGAAAAAAGCATCTCGGCCAATATCATCAACATCTTTCCTGCTGCCACACATTGCAAATATTTTTCTTAGGTATAAATCCTCTTTTGAAAGAAAATAAATTCCATCACGTCTATTTAACCCCTTTAACACAGGACATCTATCTTCCACAAAATCAAGTTTTAATTTATTTTCAGTATCTATTATTAAATAATATGTCCTAACCTGTATCTTTCCTTTTTGATCAGTAACACCTGCTAGTTTTACTTGCAAATTTAATTTTTTCCCGATATATGTTGTGATTTCTTCAACTCTCTTTTCAGAAAACTTCTTAGTGAAAAAATCTAAATCGAAAGAACCTCTGTGATCAAAATAAAACTTTGACAAAGCAGTTCCTCCAGCAAGATAAAAATCATCTATCGCCCCTGACAAAACTTCCAACGTTTTGTCTAAATATTCATCTATAATTTTAATATTAACATCTTCCATACACAACAATAATACATCATAAAGTTTAATTTGTCAACCTAAATACTAATAGTATTAGTATTTTATCAACTATACAGTATCAAGAGAATCAATCAAAATACTGTAACTGCTTATATTGCAATGGCATCTGACCACACGCCATCCCTAATACATCCTCTTTATCTCAATCCCGCTATAATAAAATTTCAGTATATCTATATAAGAATAGCCTTGTTGGGCCATGGTTGCCGCGCCGACCTGGCACATCCCCACCGCATGCCCCCAGCCTCCGCCGTAAAAGATAAATTCTTCCGGATTGCCTTTTTCATCAAGCTTAACATCAATATTAAACATACTGCTGCGCAGATTACCCAGCAGATTGCGGATATTTAATTCCTTCTTCATCTCAAACTTACCCTTTGAGCCGATGATCTCTATTCTTTGGATATGCGAGGAATCGCTTCTTTCCCGGATAATAATATCTTTTAATGTGCCGATATCCATTTGTTTATTGATCAACTTTTCCAACTGCTTACGCGAATAAGTGCGCATCCAGCGAAAATTACTATCCCGGGAAAATTTAACATTATTACAAAAAGCCGGGATGTTCTTCATCCAAAGCCAGTCTTCCAGCTCCAGAGGAGAAAGCGGAAAAAAGAACCCGATATTTTCCGCGACATCCTGAATCCCCTGCAAATAAGGGATCGGTTCACACTCACCGAAAATATTACTCTGGGTATGTCCGCCGCAGCTATTACTGTAGATCGCGTCGATCGGCTTATCTTCATAAAGACCGATCTGCCCGCAGGTCTGGTCTACGGCTTTATTTGTTGAGCTAGCTTCCACATTTGCTCCGCCGTAAACCTGGCAATGTACTCCCGGACAAAAATTATAACCTTCTTTAGCATGGCGTTTCATCTTTACATACGCTTCACTGCGCGCGGCAACTGCCTGGGCTTTTAAAGCTTCCTGCGGCCAATTCGCGGACATCTCACTGGGAACCACTCCGTATAAATATTCTTCCATATTGATCGTATTAATTAAGCGCAGAATTCCGGGCGCGGCCGCTACTTCCAACTGCCCGCGATAACTTCTGTCGGTTATACTTGCCCAGTATTCTCCTTTTCCGGATTCCACATTAAAAAGGAGAATTGTCGCGTGCGGATCAGCCAGAATAATTACGATAGCTTCCGTAAAACTGTTTTTCTTTTCTCCGTTATTAAGTAAAGAAATATTTCCCGCGTATTCAGATAAGCCGTATAAAGTATTAGCGGCACCGCTGAATAACACCGCTCCGTCGGCCTGCCGGCACAGAGAAAAATCACTACCGGATTTAAACCGGAAACTTTTTACTTCTCCGATCAATACCTTTACTACCGGAGCAGTAGGCGCTTCTTTCGGAATGATCTCTTTGGCTAAAGCGCTTTCCAGCCTTTTTTCTTCTTTTTTTTCCAAATCCTTTTTTAATCCCTTACCCACTATCTTATGAATTAGGTCAATGTATTGCTGGGCTTTGGCATTATCCGGATCAATCGTGAGCACTTTGTGAAACGCTTTTAAAGCCTCTTCATATTCTTTTTTATCAAAGTAAACTTCCGCTAATGCCGGGTACACTTCGGTTATGCTGGGATCAAGCTCACGGACTTTTTCAAATTCCTCCTGAGCTTTTAACAGGATCTTTTCGCGCGCGTAAATACTGCCCAATTCAAGATGCGCCAGCACCAGAGAATCATCCACGGCCACAGCCTGCTGAAAACTCTGCTTGGCACTTTCGATATTCCCCTTATCCTGCAAACACCTGCCCAGCCAAAAATAAATCATCCCGTTGCGATAGCCCATGTTTAAAGCCTGATTAAACGCGCTAATTGCTTTATCCGGCAGGCAGTTTAAATAATAGACTTCTCCCAGATTAAAAAAAACCATCTTATTTTCTTCGATGGTCAATAATTTTTTATAGAGCTTAATTGCCTGTTCATACTGCCGGGTATCTTTATAGATCAGCGCCTGATTAAGCAGCGCGACTTTTAAGAAATAATCTTCCTGCTTAGTCGGCTCATAAGCATCGATAGCCTGCTGGTATTTTCCCTGATTAAAAAGTATTCTGGCTTGATAGAGATTGTCCCGGGGGTCATCATCCTGCGCCCTAAGGCAGCAAGAAAAAAGCAGTACCATCCCTAAAACACTCAAGAGAATAAAGTACTGCTGTTTAAATTTGCGCGGTATATACATAGAATGCTATATTGCTTCCGGTTCCGGATCCACAGGCACAGGCGCCGAGGTTTGGGTAAAGATACAAATAATCGTATGCAGTTTTTCGTCTTTATCTTTAATCGCGAACATTTTCATGCTCACGCCGGCTTTCGCCCTTAAGACCGGCAGAAAAAATTCAAAGTTCCCGGATATGGTGTTTGCCCGGCCGTCAACAACCTCCTGATATATCTTATTAAACTCAACATTAGACTTAAGCTTTACTACTGAGTCGATACTTAAATCATCCTGATTTATCCCGAACATTTCCTGCGCCGCCCGGTTGATCTTAATACGCGCGGAATCCAAATCCATGATCATTACGCCGTTCTGGATATTCCGGTTAAGCATACTGATGATCCGGTTTAAACAAACGATCTGATTTTCCCGGAGCACATCATACTCATTGATCCTTTCGATCGCGGCATTAAAACTCTTAGAAAGAGTAGAGAGTTCATCTTTACCGGGCATAGATATTCCGGTCTGAAAATTGTTTTCTAAGATATGGCTTAAGGCTAAGGCGAGTTTTTTGCGGAAGATATTTATCCGGCCCAAAACATAAAGGGTTACGACGATACCGATCCCGGCCAAAAGCACAAATACTTCTTTAAGCCCGTGACTGATCTGAAAAAATCCGAGATACCAAAACACTGATAAAATCAAAATAACAAGCGTAAATAATATAGTTATCTTTCTCTTCATTATCGCATCCTTGTGTTATATTAGTTGTTTATTGATGCTTGGAAAGCATATTAATACTTTCTTCTTTTCCGACAACAATAAGAAAATTCGATTCCGTTACAATATCCTCAGCCTGAGGCAGGTCATTGATAACCTCTTTTAATATCCTTTGCCCTTTGTCATCAATAGCCGCGACTTGTCTTTTAACCGCCACAATATTAACGTCAAAGCGTTTTCTTAAATTTAATTCTTTGATCGTCTTTCCGGAAAATTCCTTAGGAACCCTGATCTCCGCCATGGTATGTCCGCTGGCAAGTTTCATACAGACCTGGATATTCGGGCTGGTCAGGCTCTTGCCGATAGTTTCTCCCATTTCCTTTTCCAGGTTAATGATCTTGGTAATATCCAAAGACCTTAATATTTCTTCCTGAAGCGGATTTACCGAACGGCCGTATATGTTTTTAATCCCCATTTTTTTAAGCAAAGTAGTCGCCAGAAGATTGGCTTCTACGTTTTCACCGATACAGACAATCGCCGCGTCCACCTGCTCAATGCCGACCGAACGTAAAGCTTTTTCATCGGTTGAGTCTAAAGCCACCGCTACGGCAACATAGTCTTTGATATTTTCTACTTTTTCCCGGTCCGAATCAAAGGCTAAAACTTCCACTCCCTGATCGGTCAAAGTCTTCGCTACAGTCGAACCAAAACTTCCCAGTCCAATAACAGCAACCTGACGCATAATATTTACCCTCCCTCGATACTCCCTACTTTATTATATTATATTTTTCTTTTTTTCTATTTACAACTTTCAACTTTCAATTTTCTACTTTCTGTATCAAAAATTATTTCATCATCAGTCAGATAACAACAGGGGTCTTCCTGCCAAAAATCATTATGCACCACCTGAGCCCGCACCCGGCAGCCTCCGCAATAAGCTTTAAAATCACAGCGGCCGCATTTTCCTTTTAAAAGCCCGGTTTTATCCCGGAACTGGCACAGTTTATGGTTCTGTTTATTATACCATATATCCAGAAAATCTTTCTCCGTTACATTTCCCAGAGAATCCTTATGCCAAAACTGGCAGGCATAGACCTCTCCGGAAGGAGAAATATCCACGATCTTATTGCCCAAAGAACATCCGCCGTGTGTTTTCATGATCTCCAGGACTTCCTGTCCACGCCCGGGAGCGTGTTTCTTTAGATAGTTATAAATAAATACTCCGTCGGCATGGTTATCCACGGTAAGCATCTCAAAATTATATTTTTTTTCATTATATTTTATCGCCCGGTCAATCAAAAGCTGGGCAGTTTCCCGGCGCTGCCCATTATCCATATCCTGAGCTACCAGTTCTTCTCCTCTTCCGGTATAAACCAAATGATACATGCAAAAACGCGGAACCTGTTCCTTTATACATAAGTCCAATACACTGGGAAGATCTTTATAATTTACCTTACTTACGGTAAATCTGATTCCGGTTTTAATCCCTGCTTCTAAACTGTTAATGATCCCGTTCACGGCCCGATCAAATGCTCCGGGTAAATTCCGGAACTTATCATGAATATCTTTTAAGCCGTCAATACTTACTCCGGCATAATCGACTCCGGCTGATTTTAAATCTTTAGCCATCTGCTTCGTGATCAATGTTCCATTTGTAGATAAGCCGATACGCAAATTCACGGCTTTAGCATGATCAATTATTTTAAAAATATCCTTACGCGCTAAAGGTTCTCCTCCGGAAAGCAGCAGCACCGGAACCTGCATTTTACTAAGAGAATCAACGACCTTCTTTATCTGATCTAAAGAAAGCTCTCCCTGATACTGCTTATCTTCAGACTCCAGATAACAATGCCGGCAGTCCAGATTACACCGCCGCGTAATATTAAACACCACGATCGGGCTGGGCACATTTGATTCGCTGTAAGCATGATCAAGCCCGGTTTTATTTACGGCTTTTAAAGCGTCGGAAACACTGGGTTTGCCCCCTAATAATTTAGTGAAATTGATCATCGATAATACTCCTTTATTGCTTTGCACAAGCCGTCAATAGTATACACCTTGGCAACTACCTCAGCTTTATATCCATAGTCCTGTAAAGTCTTTTCGGTAATCGGGCCGATAACCGAAAAAGCCTGTTTCTTTAATATTTCTCTATCCTTAGCCGCCATTTTCATAAACTGATGCACACAGCTGGAACTGGTAAAGGTGATCAAATCGATCTTTTCCTGTTTTAATAACTGTTTTAATCCTGCGGGGTTAGACTTAGCTGGGCATTGAATATTATATATAAACAACTCGTCAATTAAAGCTCCCTGCTCTTTTAAGCCCTTAGTTAATATGGGACGTCCCTGCTTAGAATGCGGAATAAAAACCCGTTTACCTTTTATATTTAATTTTTTTAATTCACTGAGTAAGCCTTCCATAACAAATCTTCGGGGGATCAGATCCGCGATAATGCCCCGCTGATAAAGAGATTCCTTTGTGCCCTCTCCGATTACCGCGATCTTTACGTTTTGAAAAATCCGCGCGTCTTTATTAATCCGGGCCAAAATATCAAAGCAAATATCCACGGCATTGCGGCTGGTAAACACTGTCCAGTCCGCCTGTTTGATTTTTTGCATCAGCAATTGCCCGGATATTTTTTTCTCCGCAGCTATTTCGATTAACGGATATTCTATTGTCTGCGCTCCCTCATCCTGCAGTTTACGCGTAAATCCCATGGCTTGTTTGTGCGGACGGGTAACTAAGATCTTCTTTCCGAATAAAGGTTTTCCTTCATACCAGTCGATCTTTGATTTTAAATCAACAACTTTACCGATAATTATTACCGCCGGATTCGTCAGCTTATTTTTTTCTACCTTTTCCGCGATATTTGCTAAAGTTCCGACAACAGATCTCTGTGCCGGCAAACTACCCTGCTGAACGACACACACCGGAGTTTTTTTATTCATTCCGTTGCGGGTTAAAGAATCAATTATTTTAGCCAGCCTGGCCATACCCATAAAAACCACTAATGTCCCGGAGGTCTTTGCCAGTAAAGGCCAGTCCACACTGCTGTCTTTTTTCGCGGGGTCTTCATGACCGGTAACAAAAGTTACCAGAGAAGACACTCCCCGATGAGTAAGCGGTATCCCCGCATAAGCTGCCGCGGCAAACCCGGAATTTACTCCGGGAACAATTTCAAACTCTATTCCCGCTTTAGCCAAAACCAAGGCTTCTTCTGAGCCCCGTCCGAATAAAAACGGATCGCCGCCTTTTAAACGGACGACAATATTACCTTTTTTAGCCTGGCGAATTAGTAAATTATTTATCTTTTCCTGCGGAACAATATGTTTCTTCGGAGATTTTCCCACGTAAATCAACTTCGCTGTTGGTTTTTTATAGCTAAGCAGAGATTCCGGCATTAGCCGGTCATAGACAATCACATCCGCTTCCCGGATACAATCTAAGCTTCTCTGAGTAATCAACCGATCATTGCCCGGGCCGACTCCGGCCAGATATACTTTTGCTTTATTTTTATGTTTCATATATTATCACCTTAACTATTTTCCTCATCAAAAAGATCAAGAAAAATATCCACAATGTTCGGATCAAACTGTGCGCCGGCACAACGCTTAAGTTCCTGCATTGATTCCGGGGTACTTCGGGACTGCCGATACGGCCGCTTTGATATCATGGCCTCAAAAGCATCACATACCGCTAGAATCCGCGCGCCCACCGGGATACCCTCACCTCTTAATCCTTCCGGATATCCTCCGCCGTCATAGCGTTCATGGTGATAAAGAATTATCGGGATCAAACGATTATCCGCGTCAATACTCCGGACAATACTTGTGGATATCAGAGAATGCGTTTTCAATTTTACAAATTCTTCGATCGTCAAAGCTTCTTCCTTAAAAAGTATCTGCTCACTTATCGCCATCTTTCCGATATCATGCAGAAGCCCGGCGATTTTAATATACTCCACCTCATCCTCGGGAAGATCCATTTTTCTGGCTACTTTAGCAGCCATCTCGGCAATCATTGCCGAACGCTTGGGGTATTCATGTTTGCTTTCAATCGAACTCACCAGCGCGGTTACCGCGCTTAAATAATCTTTCTTTAGGCCAAGATACAAATTCGCGTTTTGAATACACACGGCTACTTCCGAACTGATCGTAGAAATAATCTCCATTTCTGCTTCTTTCAATTCCACTTCCCGTTTACTAACAAACAAAGTAAGCCCGACCAGCTCATCCTTAGCAACCAGAGGAAAAATAAACAATGATTGCGGATCCTCAACCGGTATATATTTAAGTATCGGCAGTTTTGATTTCAACTGCGGAATAAGGATGGCATTATGCTCGGTGACTAATTGTTTATGCATGCGATTATCGAGTTTAAACCGCTTATAGCTTAAGGCGTTCTTATCATATTCTGCTCCGTCAAGCGCTCCGAAATAAAATTCTCCAGTCTTTTTATCCATTAATAAGATCGCGCATACATCCGCATCAATAGCATTTGATAAATACCTTGACGCTAAACTGGCGATACTGTGTAATTCTATGATTCCTTCTAATTCTTTGCTTATTTTATAAACCAGCGAAAGATTACTTACCAATCTTTCTTTTCGCGAACTTTTCTGTTTACTTGCCAAGGCTTCTTCAATAATCTTAAACAATACTTCCACGTCAAAAGGCTTAGTCAGGTAGGTAAATGCTCCTTCATTCATCGCCGTAACCGCGGTCTCTACCGTAGCATAAGCGGTGATCAAAATAACTATCGTATCCGGAAACTTGCGCTTTGCTTGTTTAAGTACTTCGATCCCGTTAATATCCGGCAGTTTTAAATCCAGAAGCATCAAGTCGACGCCTTCTTTTAAATACTCAAGCCCTTCACGGCCAAACGCCGTATAGTTAACACTATATTCCTGCAGCTCTAAAATTGCGGCCAGAGTCTTAGACGCAAGCGGTTCGTCATCAACAATTAATATTGTTGGCCTATCTGCCTTCTTACGTTTCATGATTATCTCCTTTTTGTTCTCTCATAATATCCGCAAGCATTTGCCCTAATTGTTTAGCTTTTGTTTTTGGCCCGCTAGCACAGAATTTAAGCATCGGCGCTTCTGTTCCGCTTTCTACGCCGCCTTTCAAATTCAATGTATTGGTGATTACCCCGGCCAAAGCCCCCAAGGGGGTACGGCATCCGCCGCCCATGGCTTCTAAAAAAGACCTTTCCGCGGTTACTTCCGCGGCCGTATCTTCATCATGTAATGAATTTACCAGAGCCCTCACTTTTTCATTATCTTTTTTTATCTCTATGCCCAAAGCTCCCTGTCCGGGAGCCGGCAGCATAATGCTCGCGCGGATAATTTCGGTTATTTTATCCTGCCATCCCAAACGGATCATCCCGGCAGCAGCAACGATAAGCGCGTCACACTCACCATCTTTTAGTTTTTTGAGCCGGGTATCCAGATTCCCGCGGATTTCCACTACTTCAAGCTCCGGATTATATTCAAGTATCTGCATTTTCCTGCGCAGACTTGAGGTACCGATTTTACTTGCCGCAGGTAATTCATCAAGCTTTTTCCCGTCCCGGGAGATCAAAACATCATTAGCCTTTTCCCGTTTAGTTATGGCCGCGATCTCCAATCCTTGGGGAGTTTCGCAAGGCAGATCTTTCATGCTGTGCACGGCCAGATCGATTTCTCCGCTTTGCAAAGCTTCTTCAATTTCTTTTACAAACAGACCTTTAGCATCTGTCTGCGGCCATTCTTTAAGATCATCTCCGCTGGTCGTGATCTTTTTAATTACAAACTGATAATTCGGAAATTTATTCTTCAGCTCTTCGATAACATTTTCCGTCTGCGTCATGGCCAAAAGGCTTTTTCGGGTACCGATAATGATCGTACTAGCGCTATTCGTCATCAAACAACTCCTTCAGCCGACCGCTTATACGTTCTAAATGTTCGTCAATGATCCGCTCCACCTTTTTCGCTTCATTCAGCCGTTCTTTCAAATTTATATCCTTAACCTTTTGAAGGTCATCAAGATTATAAACATAAACATTATCAACATCATTAGCCTGAGGGTCAATATTACGCGGTAACCCCAGATCAATAAAAAATATCGGCCTTTGTTTGCGCCGCAGAATAAGCTCCTGAACCTGCTTTTTGGTAACTAAAAGATGCGGCGCGCTTGTCGAACTAATCACAATATCCGCTTCTTCAAGCGCGGCATCAAGTTTTCCGAAGTCTATTGCGGTACCTTTAAACTTTTCTGCCAGCTCCCTGGCTTTTAACAAAGTCCGGTTAGCTACCAGCACCAGCTGTACCCCCCGATTATATAAATGCGTTGCCGAAAGCTCCCCGATCTTGCCGGCGCCGACAATTAAAACTTTTTTCTGCGTTAGATCTTCAAATATTTTCTTAGCCATTTCCACGGCCGCACTGCTTATGGAAACCGCGCCGCAGCCGATCTGGGTCTGAGCACGTACTCTTTTGCCGATCTTGATCGCTTCTTCAAACAAAAACGAGAAATTTTTATCTACGGTTCCCACTTCCCGGGCCTTAAAATACGCGCTTTTGATCTGTCCTAAGATCTGGTTTTCTCCCAAAACCTGGGAATCCAGCGAAGAGCTGACCATGAAAAGATGGCGGATAGCGGGAAGCCCTTTAATTTTATAAAGGTGCTCCTGAAAATAGTTTTTTTCTAATTTATGGAAATCGCTTAAAAAATGTGTTATCGAATCATCGACCCGCTTTACATCTGAGCCCATCGCGTAAACTTCAATACGATTACATGTCGAAAGAATCACGCCTTCTTTTATTGGGGATTGCCGCTTTAAAGCGTCTAATGCCTGAGCCAGCGACCCATTAGAAAAAGACAGTTTTTCCCTGATTTCAATCGGTGCTGTTTTATGATTAAGTCCAATAAGTTCTATATCCATTTTAAACTGAATGTTGAACATTGAAGATTGAGTATTGAAAAAACTAAATAACTAATTTCAACTCTCAATTCTCAACTTTCACCTTTCCTATCTTTTTGATTACTTTTTTCTATTTTCAATCATCAATTCTCATGTTTCACAAATACGAATGCAACCCGGACATCAATAACCCGACCCCCAGATAAGTAAACAATACACAAATAAATCCGATAATCGAAAGCACCGCGGTCCGTTTTCCTCTCCATCCGGAATTAAGACGGGCATGTAAATAAGCCGCGTAAATAAGCCAGGTAATTAAAGACCATGTTTCTTTAGGGTCCCAGCTCCACCAGTTACCCCAGGCTGTCTGAGCCCAGACAGAACCGGTAACAATGCCCATGGTCAAGAGAACAAACCCGATCAATATCGTCTTGTGATTAATTTTATCCATGATATCTAAAGAAGGCAGCCGGCTAAGAAGCTTCCCTATTTTTTTTGCCTTAACCTGCCTTTCCTGGATCAGATACATCACCCCTAAACTGAACGCGCAGGCAAAACAGGCATAACTTAAAAAGCAGGTTGCCACATGAATAGACAGCCAATAACTTTTAAGCGCCGGCAGCAGCGGCCGGATCACACTATCGAGCGTGGAAGCATAAAGCAATACCAGTGAAGAAATAAGCATTATAAAAATACCCAGGAGATTGATCCTGAATTTATAAGAAACAATTAAAAAAACCAGCACGATCGCCCAGGAAAAAAGAGAAAGAGATTCATATAAATTCGACATCGGCGGAAAGGCCGACATGACCGCGCGCATAATCAAAATAACGCTATGTGTTATAAATCCAAAGATCGATAAGAAAATAGCGGCCTTACGAATTCCCGCGCCTTCATTGACCAGAGTTATAACAAAACTGAAGGCACTGGCAAAATAAGCGATCAATACTCCGAAAAACAATATATTATACACAATGCCCTCCAAATTTAAGTCAAAAACCAAAAGTTAAAAGTCAAAATCACAAATCAAAATTCAAAAATTTTTTCAGATCATTATAATCTTTAATCTTTCCTTGTTCAACCAGCCTTACAATCTTAGGATCCATAAGTTTTTTTATATATTTACCTCTAATTTTTTTATCCATAATTTTCTGTTTAAAATTGTCTCTTATTTTTGCCAGGATCTTTATACTGCCGGCTTTTTTATTAATCATCGGCTGCAAATTTTTTCTGATCATTTTTGCCGCCCCCGGGAAAGCACCTTGAGTAGATATCGCTATCAGCAAAGGCTCTTTCCTGACTGTTGCCGGGACATAAAAACTGCACAACTGGGGGACATCAACAACATTGACCAGTATTTTATTTTTCTGCGCAGCCGCGGCGATTTTCAGATTAGTATCCCGTTCGCTGGTCGCGGCAATAACCAGAAAAACATTTTTTAGAAATTCTTTTTTATAAACCGATTTTTTATAATTAAATAGTTTTTTTCTTTGTAATACCTCAAGCGCTTTACACAATTTGGGACTGACTACCGTTACCTTTGCTTCGCACTCAAGAAGCGCTTTAACCTTGCGCAAGGCTACTTCACCTCCGCCGATAACAAGACACGCCTGGTTTTTCAGCTTAAGAACTATCGGATATAATTTCACTGGTTATCCTTGTTTTTGAAAAATGCTTCTACGCCTTTGCGTACTCCTTCACTGACCGCTTTAGAAGATATTGTCGCGCCGGTTATCGCCTGAATGTTGGTCGTGGTTTGACCTTTGACCAAAATTAACTCTTCCGCTTTTTTCTGTTTAAATTGGGCTAAAAACGGAGCCTCCGGCTCGTCTCTTTCTTTTTCCAGGATCTTTGATCCTAGGCCGGGAGTTTCATTTTGCTCTAATACATTCACCCCGGTTATCCGGCCGTTTAAATCTACTCCGGCCAGCAGCTGCATCTTCCCGCCGTATCCTTTGCTTGTCATCGGAAGACACCAGCCGACTAAACCGCCGTCTTTATCATAAGCATTAAAATACTCGATGTCCCCTTCCTGTTTTTTATAACTATCCGCCTCCAGAACAGACTTTAAAGACCTTTCCAGAAGCATTTGCTTCTGCTTTTCGATGACCGGGGCGGTCTGTTTATACATCAGCGCCAGGATCAATGCGCAAACCATAGCTACCGCCAATAAAGCACCGCTTAATCTCAACATATCTACTCCTTTGCAAATACTAATCTTCTTTTTTAAACAAAAACAATCCCATTCCTGAGATTAACAATAAAAACCCGGACCAGACAAAAATCAGTCCCGGATCCTTAACAATATGCAATATCGTCGCGTAAAATATCTCTAATCTTTGTATCTTAAAATCAAACGCCTGAGCATGTCCATGCATCTTGTTCATCTGCTCATCTTTAAAAACCCAGTATTCTTCGGAAAACTCTTCCCCTTGGGAAAGCTTCACCTGCAAAGCCGGATTCTGCAGTTTATATGAATTTTGAATAAGCTTCCCCTCTGCGGTAATCGCGACATCCGGAGAAAAATTAACGATCTCAATATCAAAATCAAACGCCCCGGGAATTTTTTTAGTTTCCCCCTGTTTTATGCTTCCTTCCCAGACAACCTGTCCCATATGACTGATGGCCAGATCAACATCCGCAAACACATCAAACCCGGATTGATACAAACTATATCCTTTAACCCGTAAGGGATGATTGACGCGAATAATTTCATCCCGGATATGTTTTCCCTTTTCAGAAACAGATACCTTGCTGTAATATTCCGACGGATTATCGCTTCCCGGATAAAAATCAATATTAAATTCCTGCAATACAATCTGTACATTATCTTTTTCCCGGATAAGCTCAATCTTATCATGGGGAAAAAGACGCCGGTGTTCGGAATACCGGGTAAATCTACTTACTAACGCGCCGGTAAAAATAAGCAATACACTGCTGTGCAGTAAAAACAAAGCGCATCTTTTTCGGCTTTTAAATACCGCCGGGCTAAACGTATTGATTGTACAGCTTAATAAGTTTAACCCGAGTAAAAACAGCACACTGCGGTAGGCGGCACTGGCATAAAAATTATCCGCTCCGAAAAAAATAATCATCCCACCCAATGTATTACCATAAACCTGCGCGTAAAAAACACCGGGCTTGCCCTGGACAATAACCGTTCCCATAATTGAAAGAACCGCCAAAACAAGCAGTAAATAAATCGCTAATTTCAAAGAGCCGAGTATTTTAATTAATCTCATTTTTCAGCATTCTATGGTTTTCGGAAAATCCTCTCCGCTACGTCGACCCGGTCGTACATATGATCGGCAATCCCGATCATGGTTTCTACTTTACCGGCAACGACATAGCCACCCCGGTAAAGCGCGGTAAAAAAATTTTCATATACCTTTTTTTGCAAAGCCTTATTAAAATAAATAAGTACATTCCGGCAAAAAACAATATCAATACTTTTAAGCGGGGCGTCACTTATCATATTATGTTTGGAAAATTTTACAATTGCCTTAATCTCAGGTTTTATCCGGAACAGATCATCATCAAGCTTGGTAAAATAAGTACTTATCTGGGCCGGGGTCAGCTCTTTTAGCGCGGAGTTCGCGTACATCCCGGCCCTTGCCTTAGCCAGCGCTTCGTCATCAATATCTGTCGCGTAAATGATCGGGGTAAAATAATTATCATATTCGCGTAAGATCTCTTTAAGCATGATCGAAATCGAATACGGCTCTTCTCCGGTAGCACACCCCGCGCTCCAAACCTTAATAATCCGGGCATGCTCTTTCTTTTTCTTTTCCAGCAATTCCGGTATGACTTTATTACGCACCGCGGAAAAAGTTTCCGGATTACGGAAAAATTCCGACACATTTATCGTGATAACCTCTAAAAGCCGGTCATATTCAGACGAATGCCCTCTTAAAAACTTCAGATAGTCCTCAATAGAATCCATATGATTATCATGCATACGCACCAGGATGCGGCGGCACATACATTTATAACGATACTGCCGGAAGTCAACATTCCGCTTAATATGCAAATCTTCTAAGATCTGATCAAACGCGCTCTTTTCCGCGTCATTTAATTCATCATACTGTTTGGTTTTTCGGCGCGCTTCATTTTTATTATCCCCGTTGTCCATATTCATAATCAACCTTTACTTGTTTAACCTTTTTTTCCCGTAACCACATGGCGCGGCCGGCTTCTCACAATTTCCAAGGCGATTACGATTTCCCTTAAGCTGTCTACCTGAAACTGAACTTCAGTTTCTTTCAACTTAGTCATAATCAGCCCTCTGTCGGTTACAATATATCTCGCCGGCAGACGGTTTAACACCAGCGCCATAATATCCATCTTACACTGTTTACATTGGCAAATATCCTTACGTGATGACATCATTTTATCCACGCCATCGCGGACAACCAGTTCCATGTAATTTTTTAACTCTCTTTCCATTACTGCACCCTCCTTCCAAACAATTGTTTGCTTTTTAGTTTTTTATGAATTCTTCTAAAATATCCTGAGCGTTCTCCACCAGTTTCGCGCCTTCTTTTATCAGTTTATTTGTTCCCTGAGCATTCAATGAATTTGCCGCGCCGGGCACCGCGTACACCTCCCGTCCCTGTTCAAGAGCAAAATCAGCGGTGATCAGCGAACCGCTTTGTCTCATCGCTTCTACCACTACTACTGCCTTAGAAAGCCCGCTAATAATCCGGTTGCGCCGCGGGAAATTGCTTTTAACCGGAGAACTCTGTAAAGAAAACTCAGAGATCACTGCTCCCTGCTTAGCAATCTTTTCAAATAACCCTTGATTCTCCGGAGGATAAACCACACTCAACCCGCTCCCCAAGACGGCGACTGTCTTTCCCCGGGCGGCTAATGCTCCTTTATGCGCCGCGGTATCAATTCCTCTGGCCATTCCGGAAACAACACACACACCGTTTTGCGAAAGTTCTCCGGCTATCTTTTCCGCCTGCTTAAGGCCATAAGTGCTGGCCTTACGGCAGCCCACAATCGCCACCGATAAATTACTTAAACACCGCGTATCGCCTTTTACATATAAAACCGCGGGCGGATCATAAATATTTTTTAGAGTTTGCGGATACTCCGCGTCAAGTAAACTAATAACATGAATCCCCAACTTTTTAATATTCCGCAACTCATCTTCAAAGATCTGCGATGATAAAATAGTTTTTATGCGTCCGCTGATAATTTTTCCCAGCCCACCGAATCCGGCAAGCACAGCTGCTTCCGCTTCAAATATCTGCCGGGGCGTTTTGAAAAAATCCAAAAGCCCGGCGATCCTGACGCTCCCTAAGCCGCTAATCATGTTTAAAGCTATTAAATATTCTCTATCATTCATGCAGAATTAACCAGTTCCAATATACGGTCGACAACTTCTTCTTTTGTTAAATCACTGGTATTTACGGTATAATCAGCTGTTGCGTAATATGGCTGTCTGAATTCCAGCATCTCTTTTATCTTCCCGGCCTTATCTTCAACATTAAGCAGCGGACGATGCGGATAATTTTTTGTTCTCTCTAAAATAACTTCCGGTGATGCGCTCAGGCAGACAATAAACCCGTTTTGTTTTAAATTAATAATGTTATTTTCATTTAAAACAACCCCGCCGCCGCAAGCGATAACTTTTTTGGCCTGGGCCGCCGCCTTACGAACAACTTCTTTTTCTACATCGCGAAAATATGCTTCTCCTTTTTGTCCGAATATATCTACGATCTTCATCCCTTCGGTGAATTCAATCAGATCATCAATATCCACACATTCAAACCCCAGCTTCTCGGCCAGTATCCGGGCAATCGTTGTTTTGCCTGTTCCCATAAATCCGACTAAAGCGATATTTTTCATAATTTTATCTCGGGCGGATACATTGATCCGCCCCTACAGTTTTTATTTTCCGACACAAAAACGGGAGAAGATATTATCTAAAATATCTTCACTTAAATCTTCGCCGACGATCTCTCCTAAACAGTAAAGCACCTGCTTGATCTCAAATACCAGACATTCATCATAACTATCGGTATTTCCGATTTTAATCGCGTTGTTAATATTTTCATAAGCTCTCTGCAATATCTGTTTATGCCGCAGATCATTGATCAACAGCTCATCATTTTTCACAATTTCACCCCTAAAGAAAAGTTTCGCGATATTCTTTTTGAGTTTTTCAATCCCGTTTTTCTTTAAGGCTGATATTTTCACTACCGCTGCCTGCGGCAGTATTTTTTTAATCGCGCCATAGTCTAACTTCTGCACTAAATCAATTTTATTTACGGCAATGAGCACTTTTTTATTTTTTAACTGCTTAGCAACTCTTATATCGGAACTCTGCACTTTGCGCGAAGCATCCAGCACAAACAATACCAAGTCTGCTTTATCCAGAAAGACCAGGCTTTTGTACACGCTTTTCTGAGTAATAACACAAGCACTTTCCATAACCCCGGCAGTGTCCGCAAGCCTTACCGGTAAACCGTTAATATTGATTAATTCCTCAACGACATCGCGTGTCGTTCCGGAAATATGTGTTACGATCACCCGTTCATATTGCATAAATTCATTCATTATACTGGATTTGCCGACATTCGGCGCACCGGCTAAGACTACGCTTATTCCATCGCTGAGCATAATCCCTTTTTCCGCGCTGTCAATAAGCTTTTTGAGCTCTTTGGCAATATTCTCTAAGGCCTTAACAAAATTCCTTCTCCCCTTGGCACTGATCTGTTCATCAGGAAAATCAATTGATGCTTCCAAAGGGCTGACAATATTAATCAGCTCTTGCCGCAATGAGTTTATCCGCTCCGATAAAGCCCCCTGCAGCTGACTCATCGCCGCCCCTAAGGCGGCGTCTGTTTTTGCGTTAACTACATTGAGCACGGCTTCGGCCTGCGTTAAATCAATACGTCCGTTTAAAAAAGCCCTCTGGGTAAATTCTCCGGGGCCGGCTAACCGCACTCCGCAAGCAACCACAAGATCCAAGATCTTTCTTAAAGTAACGATACCGCCATGACAGTTTATTTCAATAATATTTTCTTTTGTATAAGTCCGCGGGGCACGCATTATCGTAACAATAACTTCATCAATAACCGCACCTTTATCAGTAATGATCCCGTAATGCACCGTAAACCCCGGGCATTGCGAAAGCTTGACTTTATTTTTACCGACAAAGATCTTATCGGCGATTTTTATGGCCTCTGTTCCGCTAATCCTGACCATCCCGATTCCGCCTTCACCCAGAGGAGTGGAAATTGCCGCTATAGTATCTTCTGTATTTAGCTTCATATATTTCGCATTAAAGCTTCGGGAATTTTAAATTCCGGAGCCCTTTCAATGTTTCACCGATAAGATACAGACTGCCGGCAACAATGATCAAATCATCTTTACCCGCCTGGCTTAAGGCCATCTCCAGCGCTTTTTCAATGTGTTCTGCCTTATCGACATTTTTATGATGTTTTTTTACGATCTCCAACAAACTCTCCACAGCCATAGCCCGGGGTATTTGCGCCTGAGTAACAATAACCAGCTGGCATATCCGGCATAATTTTGAACAGATTCCATCAACGTCCTTATCTTTGGAAACGCCTAAAATCAGGATCGTCTTATTAGGAATAAGCAGCATGCTGATAGCAAGCCTTAAGGCATTAGCCGACTCCTCGTTCTGCGCTCCGTCTAAAAGCAGCATCGGGTTCTTATGTACAATCTGACATCGTCCCGGCCAGCGGACATTTTCCAGCCCTTCCCGGATCGCCAGCATAGAAATAACCGTATCATGCAGTTTTAATAATTGGATTATACCTAAGGCAACCGCAGCATTTACTAATTGATGCTGCCCCAGCAAAGAAAGATGCAGTCCTTCACAAAAATCAAAGATCCCGCGAAAATCAAAAACGCTTCCGTTTAGATCCTGAGCGATCGGATCACAAATAAAATCCCGGCCCACTTCATAAAGACGAGTATCTTTGTCTTTACACGTATCCATGATAATCTTTAAAACATTCGGATGCTGCGGCGCAGTGACAATCAGCGCATTGTGTTTAATGATCCCGGCTTTTTCCCGGGCAATCTTTTCTAAGGTATTCCCCAAAAGCTGTGTATGATCAAGGCTGATATTGGTAATCCCGCAGGCTACCGGAGTAACCACATTGGTTGCATCCAGCCGCCCGCCCAAACCGGTCTCCAAAATAACAAAATCAAGTTCCTGCTCGGAAAAAAACTTAAAAGCTAAAGCCGTAAATACTTCAAAAAATGTCAGCCCTTCGATTTTCTCAACATGCTCTTTGATGCCTTCGACCAAAGCGCATAATTCCTTTTCTTTTATCAGGCGCTCTTTGGCTTCGCTGATATCACTTAAATAAGTTACCCGGATCCTTTCCCGGAAATCGACCAAATGCGGTGATGTGTATAACCCGACTTTATATTTTGCCGCTTTGAGGATAGAAAATATAATCGCGCACGTTGAACCTTTCCCCTTGGTCCCGGCGATATGAATCGACTTAAAGTTCTCCTGCGGATTGCCTAAGGCTTCCAGCAGTTTTTTTACCCGGCTTAATTTTATGTCTTCATAATTATATGAAGTGTCTTTTTCATAATCGATAAAAGATCTAAGATATTCTTCTGCTTCCCGAAACGTCATCGTCAATTCATCCTCCGCTTAATGTTTAAAATGTCTTTCCCCGGTCAATACCATAGCAATGTTTGCTTTATCCGCCGCGTCAATAACCTCTTGATCACGAATCGATCCGCCGGGTTGGATAATCGCGCTAATCCCGGCTTTAACCGCTTCCTCTATTGAATCAGCCTTGGGGAAAAACGCGTCACTGGCGAGAACCCCCCCCCGGCAGCGTCCGGCAGACTTTCGGATAGAAATAATAACACTATCAACTCGGCTCATCTGCCCGGCGCCGATACCTACTGTTTTATTTTCCTTTGCCAGAACAATCGCATTGGATTTTACATGCTTTACTACTGTCTGAGCAAACAATAAAGATTCTATCTCTTCTTCGGTCGGCTGGCGTTTCGTAACAATTTTCAGATTAGTTCTATCTAAAGTTCCCAAATCCTTATTTTGGACTAAAAGACCTCCATTTATCCGCTTAAAGTCCCATTCCTGAAAATCAGAAATTTTTTGCTTAGTAAAATCCGGGGTCTGCATAATTCTCAAATTTTTCTTTTTCTTTAAAAGTTCTAAAGCTTCCGCGGAAAAACCCGGGGCAAGCACACACTCTACAAAATCAGCGCCAAGAATTGCTTCGCTGGTTTCCTGATCTACCGGCCGGTTTAATCCGACAATACTGCCGAAAGCCGACATCGGATCGCATTCTAAAGCGTCTTTGTATGCCCCAGCTAAGGTGTCTGCTGATGCTGCTCCGCAGGGATTATTATGTTTAAGAATAACCGCGGTAGGTTTTTTAAAATCTTTAACCATATTCAATGCCGCATCAAGATCAAGGATATTATTAAACGAAAGCTCCTTACCATGCAGCTGCTTAGACAAAGCAATCCCCGGGACAAGCGAAGCCTTATCCTGATAAAAAGCTGCCGGCTGATGCGGATTTTCTCCGTAACGCAAACTCTGTACTTTATCAAACTTTAATTGGATTGTCTGAGGTAAAACATCGGCGTTTTCTTTTCCCTTTTGAGCGCCCAGATAGGAAGCTATCGCCCGGTCATATTCATTGGTTTTTTCAAACACTTCCACTGCCAGACTAAAACAAGTCTCTTTACTCAAAGCTCCGTCATTGCCTTTCATTTCTTTAATAATATCCGCATAATTATCCGGATTGCATATTACCGCCACACTTTGCGCGTTTTTCGCCGCGGAACGCAGCATAGACGGGCCGCCGATATCAATATTCTCTATCGCCTCAGTCAATGTTACCTGCGGTTTTTGGATGGTTTTTTCAAAAGGATAAAGATTCACGACAACCATATCGATTAATTCAATCCCGAATTTTTCAATCTGATCCCGATGCTGACTATCTTCACGCAAAGCCAGTAAAGCCCCATGAATTTTCGGATGCAATGTTTTTACCCGGCCGCCGAACATTTCCGGACTGCCGGTAAAATCACTCACCGGCCTTACCGGTATCCCCAATTTTTCAATCAGCTGAGCCGTACCTCCGGTAGATAAAATCTCCACTTTGAATTCATGAAGTGTTTTAACAAGTTCTTCCAAGTGAATCTTATCAGACACACTTATCAATGCCCGTTTAATTTTAATCACTTTATATTTCCTCCTCACTAACTAATCTCAAAAAACCTCCGGATTTTCAAAATCCGGTAAATACACTTGATGGCTGGCCGGTTCCTGAATCCAGCATAATTCAAATCCCAGATCGCAGGCGCAATTGACAACCTCATCATATTCCTTATCGGTTATCGTGCGATTAATTTCCGCAAAACGATCCGCCTGATAACAAGGATGATACTGGCTCATAATACTCAATCCTATTTTTGTGCCGATGGCCTTAGCCACCAGCTCCAGAATCGCGATACTTCCGGCAATGCGGTTAGGCAATACCAAATGCCTTAACAAAACCCCGCTTTGAGCTCGGCCGCGATCATCAATAACCAAATCGCCTACCTGCTCATACATCAGAGTAAGTGCCTGCATAAGAACACCCGCATAATCGCTTACTTGTGAATATTTCCACGCGTTCTGATCTTCATAATACTTAAAATCAGGCAAATAAATATCCACAATTCCGCTAAGCAGTTCCAGTGTCTCCTGGCTATCATAGCCATTAGTGTTATAGACAACCGGCAGGCAAAAACCTTTATTTTTAGCCAGATATATCGCTTCAATCATCTGCGGCGCAAAATGTGACGCAGAAACAAAATCTATATTTTGCGCGCCCTGAAACTGAAGCTTGATTAATCTCCCGGCTAATTCCGCTACCGTCAGAGAACCAGAAACTTCTCTCCGCTGGCTTATTTGATAATTCTGGCAATATACACATTTTAAATTACAATGAGCGAAAAATATCGCGCCGGCTCCGCCGCTTGCCGACAATACCGGCTCTTCCCCAAAATGCAATTGAGCATGCGCCACTTCCGCGTCAGCTTGCGCCCCGCAAAAACCACGCTCACCGGAAAACCGATCTACGGCGCATTTACGCGGACAAAGCAAACACTTGGTTAAATGCTTTTTAGCCTGTCTGATTTTATCTTCAAAAACCTGCGCGCTTAATTTTAAAAATCCCGGGTTAAAACTATCCATTACTCTCAACTTCTTGATAAATCCGCAAGGCCAGACCTTTAGCGTCTTTTTTGTTTTTTATCGATCCTTCAGCTTGAGCTTCTTCTATCTGCCGAAGGATATTCCCGATCATCGGCCCGGAAGAAACCTTTAATATTTTTATAATATCATCTCCGTTTAACAGCTTCGGAGGAAGAACCCGTTTTTCCTTATCCCGAAAAAACGCGGCAATCATTTTAAACAACTCCTCCTCCAGAAAAACAAAACTTTTCCTGCGGCTCAACGGGCCGCGCATTGCCCGGCGGTCGGAAATAGTTAAAAGCAATATTAAGACCGCGTCTTCTTTTGTATCTCTAAAAAACCGGAATTTTGCCTTTTGGCTCGGCATCCGGTTAACCAATTGTCCCGGGCGTAAATGGTAACGCACAAGATTTTTCAGGACGGTGATCTCGCGAAGAGAAAGCTTCAATCTCCTGCCGATCTTTTCCGCGGTGTCCGCGCCGATACGTTCATGCGTATAAAAATGAATCGTTCCGTCATCAGCCTTAACTTTTGTCGCCGGCTTACCCAGATCATGCAGTAAAGCAGACAGTTTAAGCACCCACAACCGGGAACGTTCGTAGGCTAAAGGCTGATTTAAGTATTCATTTAATTTCCGGAAATACTTACGCGGAATCTTTTTCTCAATACTTTTCAGCAGTTTCTCCAGCTGGATAAGCGTCTCCAGAGAATGCTCCCAGACATCCAGATGATGGAACAGCCCCTGCTCGGCACCGCGCAAAACATTGGTTTCCGGAAGTACCGCCTTGATAATACCCTGTTTATCCATTTGGGTGATATATTTTCCGGAACAGTTTATCGAAAAAATCTTAACTAATTCCTCACTAATCCGCTCAGCCGAAACAGCTTTTAAAGAACAACTATTTTTCTTTATCAAACCCGCAGTTGCCTTATCAAAATTAAATCCAAACTGCGCGCAAAAACTAAATCCTCTTAAAATTCTTAATGCATCATCTTTAAAATTTTCTTTACGGGTTATCCTTACACACTTATTTTTTATATCCCGCACTCCGCCGAAATAATCAATTAAACAACTTGCCGGCTTTGCCCCTTCAATCAGAGCCCGCACGTCCGCAGACAAGGTATTCAGGGTAAAATCCCGGCGGCGCAAATCCCCTTTTAATGTCCGGGCGCGAAACTCGGCAAAATCAAGGGTGTACCGCTTTTTACTTTTGGTATATACTACCCGCGCGATCTTATTAACATCATCAAGGACAATAAATGCCGCATTTAACTGCTTCGCCAGTGCTTGCCCCAGAGCTAATGCTCCGGAGGATACGCTAAAGTCCCAATCAATTTTATTGACGATTTCTTTTTTAATAAATAAATCTCGGAGCACTCCCCCGACAAGATACACTTTTCCCCCCAGACGACAGGAAACACTATCTATGCTTTTGAGCACATCATCTGCTCTAATATTATTAAACGCGTCAATATTTATCTTAATCGTTTTACCCATTAAAAAACTGCAATTTTGAGAATACTTCCTCTTCTACGAATATCGGAGCATTTGCCCGTAAGGCTAAAGCGATACTATCGCTGGGCCGGGCATCGATATCTATCTGCTTATCCTCTCCCTGACGGATGATCAACCGCGCATAAAACGTATTATGCTCAAGTTTATTAATGACCACCTTTTCCAAACAAGCATCCAGCTGCCCCAGCAGATTATTTAATAAATCATGGGTCAACGGCCGGGGAGTTTCTACTTTACTGATTTTTATTTTGATCGCCGCAGCCTCAGCAACTCCGATAATAATCGGCAGCTGACGGTCTCCGTCTTTTTCTTTTAATACAATAACCTGATCCTGTTTATTTTCATGCATGATGATTTTATATAAAGCAACCTCTACCATTTAGGCTCCCTTCCCTGTTTTAAGCAAAAATAATCGTTGATAATTTCTTTGTGGTCAAAAGCAAAATTTTCCGGCAATGAATCTTCGGTAAATACCTGAGCATTAGCCGCATCATCCGCGGCACAAAGTGTGCCCTGACCTTTAGCCATAAATACAGTAGCTATCGTATGCTGCCGGGGGTCACGGCCCGGAGCGGAATATGTGTGCATCTGTTTAAGCTCTGAGACCTTTAAACTTGTTTCTTCTTCGGCTTCTCTGGCCGCGGCCTTTTCCAAACTCTCATTATAATCAACAAACCCTCCGGGGATAGCCCAGCCGTAAGGAGGATTCTTTCTTTCAATCAGGACAATACCATTTTCATATTCAATAATGATATCTACAGTAGGAACAGGGTTATTCTTTTCTTTCATGGTATTATTCAGCCTTATCCGGAAATCCTTATATTCCTATAGCCTTAAAAAAACCGTCTAATGTATTCGGGTCAGGAATAAGTAAAAATAACAGATGCATCCGAGTATCCTTGCTGGTAAGAGTAGTATCGATACTGATCCCCTCATGATTTTTCAATGTTGTCTTAACAAAGTCACTGATTGCTCCGTTATTGAAACTAACTTTCGGAATACTATGATTAATCCTTAAATTAAACATTCCTCCGATCGCGGAAAAATATGTTGAAGCGATAACCGTAATAACTTCGCTAAAAACACTCTTTTGCTCTTCGGTCGACAATTGGGAAGTATCGACAGAAACAAATTTATCCATTAACTTTCGGGCATTATCTTCAGAAAGCAGAATGAGCGTTTCCGTATACTCAGATATACCCTGCACAGTTAAGTATCCGCCCGCGACTTTTCCTCCGTCTATTTCCGCGATCATTACTTCCTGCCGGGAAAAAGTCTTTAAGTTCGGCAGAGAAATAGTTATATCCTCTTTAGTGATCTCTCCGATAGCAGTGGCCGCGTGGCTAATACCGATATTCGCGATCTCTTTTAGTGCCGAACTCCGCAGTTCACCTAAATTGTTTATCCATCCCATTATTTACGATCCTTTCCGGCTTTTTCGGCAAGCAATAATAGTTTTATACCGAAGATCTTTTCTTAAGTTTAAAAGATCCGGGTCCTGCTCGATAAATTTAAAATCACTATAACCTAGATCAATCGCTTTACGCAATGTCGCTAACGCTTTATCGATTTCTCCTAAAATAGAATAACTGCAGGCAAGGTTATACCTTATGACCGCGTCATCCGGCCGCAGTTTTACCAATTTTTTATCAATGCGCAAGCCATTCTCATAATCACCGGCCTTGGTATAATTTTCCGCTAAAGGAATAAGCGCATCAACATAATCAGCATTGTCTTGTATTAATTTTTCAAAAAAATCTATTTCAAAAATTAATGATGTATCTTTTTTCTTCTGTTTATTCACCATAACTCACTCTACCTTAAACCTTCTATGTTTGTTTAATTTGCTTACTGACGTCCTGCATTAACTTTTCCAGGCCGCGGCTTCTTTTCACCGGATAAACCTTTACCGGTTTTAATTTCTTATACTGATCGGGAATATTTTTCAACTGCTTAGCGACAAACTCCCGGGTACTTTTAAGTGTGCACTCCGGATAAAGCTTCCTCCCGTTCCCCATCATTTTTTTCAGCAGAGGATTGCCTTTTATCTTTTCCCTTTCCAAGGCCAGGATATCTCCGGACATTTTTCCTTTTCGGTCATTTATCCGAAAAATCTGCTTGCGCCCCGGAATCGTGCTTTTTCCCCGGCTAAGTTTCATTGTCGGGCTGAAAAAACCGGACTTATCCGTAACCTCACTTATTTTATAAATAACATCACAATACGGAGCATCAACCGAAACTCCCATATTCGTTCCCACGCCAAAACTATCAATCGGCGCTCCCTTTTGTAAAAGCTTTTCGATCTTAAATTCATCCAGGTTGCCGCTGGCAAAAATCTTTACAAACGAAAGCCCGTTCTTATTTAAAAGTGTCCGGATCTTTTTACTCTCCCGAAGTAAATTACCGCTGTCCAACCGGACTCCCAAGAGCTTATAACCTTTTTCCTTAAGCTCATTGGCAACTGTAATCGCATTTTTAATTCCCTGGTCATAGCTGTATGTATCTAAGAGTAATATTGATTCCCCGGGAAAGACCTGCGCATACGCTTGAAAACTTTCCAGCTCATTACCAAAAGACATAATATACGAATGAGCCATTGTCCCAACGACTTTTATATCAAACAACTTTCCCGCTAATACCGTTGATGTTCCGGCACACCCGGCAATATAACTGGCCCGGGCGGCTTTTAACCCCGCTTCCAGACCCTGGGTCCGGCGCAGGGAAAAATCAAATACCGGCCTGGTTTGGGCAGACATAACCACCCTCACCGCCTTAGAAGCAACCGCCGTCTGAACATTAATATTATTTAAAAGATACGATTCTACAAGCTGCGCCTCAATCAACGGCGCCGTAATCCGCAAAATCGGCTCTCCGGCAAAGATAACCGTACCATCTTTTACCGCCCAAACATCTCCGGTAAACATTAATTTACTCAAAAATTTCAAAAACCCAGCGGGCAGATTAAATCTCTTCAGATATTGGATATCATCTTTTGAAAAAGATAAATTCTTTAAATATGAAAGAGCATCTTCAATTCCGCAAGCGACTAAAAACGACCTATTCTTCGGCAGTTTGCGCACAAAAAGATCAAATGTCGCTTTTGCCGACGGTTTAAATCGATAATACGCAGAAGCCATGGTTAATTCATAAAAATCAACCATCAATGAAGACTGCTTAACAATCTGGTCCCGGTATTTACTCCATCTATGCGAATACATCACTACCTGTGTTATTATCTCATATGAATTAAAAAATATTCACCGCTGGCAATCAGCAATATTCCAAATATTTTTTTTATTTTTAACATCCACGGCCCTGACTTGGGCATTTTTTTCAGTAAGCCAATAAAAGTTCCCAACACAAGCAGCGGAAATCCCATTCCCAAAGCATAAGTAAATAAAAGACTTACCCCTAAAACGACATTATGCTTTGCCGCTACATACGCCAAAATGCCTCCCAAGACAGGAGTTGTACATGGGCCCAGGACCATTCCGGAAACCGCGCCCAGTAAGAACGCCCCAAGTACTCCGGCTTTGTTTTTCGGCATTAACCGCTGCGTAAAAGATAATTGCGGCATTTGGAACACATCAAGCATAAAAAGTCCCATAATAATAAATACATTTGCCACAATAATATTAACCCAGAAACTGCTCTGAAATCTTCCGAATATCCCGCCGCTAAAAGCAACTGCCGCTCCCAGAACAGAA
This sequence comes from Candidatus Omnitrophota bacterium, assembly GCA_043826565.1. Classification (GTDB taxonomy): domain Bacteria; phylum Omnitrophota; class Gorgyraeia; order B26-G9; family B26-G9; genus JBDRPX01. Next base: position 1,124 of record JBDRPX010000021.1, on the reverse strand, counting down.
TACACTAGAGCAACTCCAAACACATAACTCAAAGAACGGACAAACGCTTCTTTCCTTGTTTTTGTTTCGGCTCCTCCGATATATCCGGCAACTACAGGTATAATCGGATACACACAAGGAGTAAAACACATCAAAATACCCACAAGAAAGACAAGGACATATGTTAGCCCAGTAATGTTTTCCAGTGAAATATCAAACATATTAATTCTACCTTTTTTTCCGTTTTTTCCCGGAGGTAAACAGCACAGTTAAAATAATTCCGGCAATAAACCCGCCGATATGCGCCCACCAGGCAATACTTTGGACTTCTTTGCTTGATGAAGCTAATAAGAATCCGCTTAAAAACTGGATGATAAACCAAACTCCCAAGAAAAAAAACGCTCTTATCTCAACTACTGTCCAAACGACAAAGATCGGTAATAAAGTAAGTATCTTTGCCCGGGGAAACATTAAAAAATACGCGCCTAAGACTCCGGCGATACATCCGCTTGCTCCGATAGCCGGAATATTAGAATGAATGTTCATCGCAATATGCGCCAGATTACCACATATTCCGCAGACAATATAAAATATAAAAAAACGAAAATGGCCCAGCCGGTCTTCGACATTATCTCCGAAGATCCATAAATACCACATATTACCGATTAGATGCAGCCATCCTCCGTGCAAAAACAGAGCGCTTAGCAAAGGAATACTTTTACCAAACAAATCATCCGGATGCCTCCAGCTTAATTGTGAATAATTCACCGGAATAACGGCAAACCGATGGATTACACCGGCAATAGACGGACCTAAAAAGATTCCTTTTATAAAAACATATAAATTTAATATAATAAAGCACAACGTCACAACCGGAAAGTGCCTTGACGGGGTGCTATCCCGTAACGGAATCAATTTAAAACTCCTTAATAATAATTAGCTTAGAGATTTATTTTACCAAATAACCGGGGTTTGCGCAACATAATTCCCCTTCCCAAGAATCATAAGTGAATTGTAACTCATAGTGCGACATTGTCAAGATTTTGATCACTGTTATTTTGAAAATGCTCTTTTACCATTTGCTTCGCTGTCTTATAACCATGAATTTTTCTCGGATAATTATTTATCCATTTTTCGATTTTTTT
>JBDRPX010000020.1:0-14581 GCA_043826565.1 Candidatus Omnitrophota bacterium | reverse complement strand
ACAGCTAATCCCTTTTTCGCTAATACATGCGTTATCGCCGCAGTCAAGGTTGTCTTGCCATGATCTACGTGTCCGATCGTTCCTATATTTACGTGTGGTTTATTCCGCTCAAACTTCTCTTTTGCCATTATGCACCTCCTCGATTTAAGTACCTAATATCTGTTTCCTATAATAGATTCCTGTACTTGTTTCGGTACTGCCGAATAGTATGAAGGTTCTATTGTATACATTCCACGGCCCTGTGTCAAGCTTCTTATTACAGTAGCGTATCCAAACATCTCCGCCAGCGGTACTACTCCTCGGATAACTTTCACATTTGCTCTATCTTTTAACGACTCAATCTTACATCGCCTGGAGCCTAAATCACTAATTACATCACCTAAATAGTTTTCCGGAACAATCACTTCCAACGACATAATCGGCTCCAGTAATGTCGGGCTTCCTTTTCTTAAACCATCCGCAAAAGCCATCGAACCGGCTATTTTAAAAGCCATCTCCGTTGAATCTGTTTCGTGAAATGACCCATCAATTAATTTTACTTGCACATCAGCTACCGGATATCCGCCCAAAACTCCCGATTGCGCCGAACCAAGTACACCTTCTTTTGCGCAAGGAATAAATTCTTTTGGAATAGCCCCTTCTTTAATTTCGTTTATAAAAACTATTCCTTTTCCGCGGCCGGCACCGGACATCTCCAAAACTACATGTCCATACTGTCCTTTACCACCGGCTTGCTGCACAAACTTACCTTCAACTTTAACTGTTTTGGAAATTGTTTCTTTATACGCTACCTGAGGTTTTCCAACCCTCGCTTCTACTTTAAATTCTCTTAATAATCTATCAACAATTATTTCCAGATGAAGCTCTCCCATTCCGGCAATAAGCATTTGCCCGGTATCTTCATCAATTTTTACTTTAAACGAAGGATCTTCTTCTTCGATCTTATCCAAAGCAAAAGACATTTTTTCCTGCGCTGCTTGAGTCTCCGGCTCGATCGCCATATACACAACCGGATCAGGAAACTGCATACTTTCTAAAATAATCGGAAAATCCTGATCACTTATCGTATCTCCGGTTTTTGTATCTTTTAATCCAACTGCGGCAACAATATCTCCGGCATAGGCTTCTTCAATTATTTCCTGTTTATTAGCATGCATTCTTAATAATTTTCCGATACGTTCTTTTCTTTTTTTATTAACATTGAATACATGCTTTCCGGATTTTAATACTCCGGAATATATTCTTAAAAATGTTAATTTCCCCACGTATGAATCCGCCATTATTTTAAACGCCAGCGCACTAAAACTTTCATTGTCGCTAGTCTTGCGCAGTTCCTTTTGATCTGTATCCGGATTTATTCCTTCTATCGGGGGAACTTCCAGCGGACTCGGCAAATAATCACATACCGCATTAATTAAAGGCTGTACTCCGATCTTGCGAAAACTTGAACCGCATAATACCGGAACATATCCATGTTTTATCGTCGCCTGCCGAATCGCTTTTTGCAATTCTTCAATTGTCGGCAACTGATTATGTACAAATTTTTCCATCAGTACTGTATCATGCTCAGCCGCAATCTCAATCATTTCGTGATGATATTGTTTAGCTTTCTCAAGATATTCTTGAGGGATTTCCTCTTCCGAATATTTCAGGCTATCATCATTCCATTTAAAAATTAACGCTTTCATTTGAACAAGATCAATTACCCCTTTAAATTGATCTTCCGCGCCAATAGGAATTTGCATCGGGATTATTTTTGCTCCCAAGCGCTTCTTCATCTGGTCTAGTGTGCGATAAAAATCACACCCCACCCGATCCATCTTATTGACATAGGCTATTCGCGGAACATGATAGCGTTCTGCCTGCCTCCACACTGTTTCGCTTTGCGGTTCAACACCGCCTACTGCGCACAGAACAATAATTGCTCCATCTAAAACTCTCAAAGAACGTTCAACCTCGACCGTAAAATCAACATGGCCGGGAGTATCAATAATCTCTATTCTATAATCTTTCCAAAAGCAGGTTGTACTTGCACTTGTTATCGTTATTCCGCGCTCCTGCTCCTGAGCCATCCAATCCATTGCCGTTGTACCTTGGTCAACGTCACCCATCTTATGCAAACGGCCTGTATAATATAATATGCGTTCGGTAGTAGTTGTTTTCCCGGCATCGATATGCGCCATAATACCGATATTTCTAGTCCGTTCTAAAGGAAAATCTCTCGCCATATTACTACCAGCGGTAATGTGCGAACGCTTTATTCGATTCCGCCATCTTATGTGTATCTTCTCTCTTCTTAATCGTTGACCCTTCTCCTTTATACGCATCAAGTAATTCCTGCAAAAGCCTTTCTTCCATCGGCTTGCCTTTTCTTGCACGTGCAAAGTTACGAATCCAGCGGAGAGCAATAATCGTGCCTCTATCCTGGCGTATTTCTATCGGAACCTGATATGTAGCTCCGCCAACACGTCTTGGTTTTACCTCTAACAGAGGACGGGAATTCTCTATAGCTTTTTTAAAAACTTCCAGAGCATTCTTGTTTGTTTTCTTTTCCAGCATTTCCATAGTTGAATAAACAATATTCTCGGCAAGTGCCTTTTTCCCTTTGACCATTACAATGTTAACCAATTTAGTGACCAGCTTACTGTTATACTTTGGGTCTGGCTCAATCTCTCTTTTTACCACGCGCCTTCGACGCATAACTTCTCTCCTTGTTATTCTATATAACTAGTTTAATTAACTCTTTTTCGGTTTCTTAGTTCCGTAGCAGGAACGGCTTTTTTTTCTATCGGAAACACCGGCAGTATCCAAAGTACCCCGAACAATATGATAGCGAACCCCCGGTAAATCTTTAACTCTGCCGCCTCTTACCAATACTATGGAATGTTCCTGCAAATTATGCCCTTCTCCCGGAATGTATGCAGTAACTTCAATTTTATTAGTAAGCCTTACTCTAGCAATTTTACGCAAAGCTGAATTCGGTTTTTTGGGAGTCATTGTACGTACCTGCAAGCACACACCTCTTCTTTGCGGACATCCCTGCAAAGCTCTCGATTTTGATCTGTTAACCGATTTTTTCCTTCCCGTTCTAATTAATTGACTAATTGTAGGCATACCCTATTTTTCTCCTTAGCTTGCTTGTAAAATGTTTTCTTTTTCTTTCTTTTCTAGTTCTATCTTTTTATCGCGGACAATTTCGATATTTCTATGGGTATGAAAACCTGTACCCGCCGGGATCAAATGCCCCATAATAACATTTTCTTTCAGGCCCAGCAATTCATCACGCTTTCCGCTTGCCGCAGCATCAGTAAGCACACGCGTTGTCTCCTGAAAACTTGCCGCAGATATAAAACTTTCCGTAGTCAAAGAAGCCTTGGTAATACCTAAGAGCAACGGTGTTGCTTTACACGGCTTACCTTTTTTCTCTCTGACTCTTTTATTTTCTTCATCAAGACGAAGCTTATCCACCTGCTGCCCTTGTAAGAATTCAGTATCACCCGGATCTTCGATCTTAACTTTCTTGAGCATCTGACGAACAATAACTTCAATATGTTTATCATTGATGCGTACACCCTGCAAACGATAAACTTCCTGAATTTCATCCACCAAATGTTCCTGTAATTTCTGCACACCGCAAACGCTTAATATATCATGCGGCACAACCGGACCATCAGTGATCGGCTGACCACTGCTGATAAAATCACCTTTGTAAACATTTAAATGTTTTCCCGGCGGAATAAGATATTCTTTGCTCATGCCGGAAGCACTATTAATGATTATCCGGCGCAAACCTTTCTTAGCTGAACCAAATTCCACAGTTCCATCTATTTCACTAATGATTGCCGGATCTTTAGGACGACGTGCTTCAAAAATTTCCGCAACACGCGGCAAACCACCGGTGATATCTTTAGTCTTAGTAATCTTTCTCGGAGTCTTAGCAAGTAAACTTCCCGCTTCTACTTCGGCTCCGTCTTTTACCACAATATGCGCTCCGGACGGGATAGTGTAAAACGCCTGCACATCTCCGTTGCTATCAAGAATAATAATCTGCGGATGATAATCAGCCTTATGATCAATAATAACCCTGTCGGTAAGACCTGTGGACGGGTCATTTTCTTCTCTCATGGTTACGCCTTCTTTAATATCTTCAAAACGCACCCATCCGCTGGTTTCTGTTAAAATCGGAGAAGTATACGGATCCCATTTAACAAGCACAGCATTTTTTTCTATTTCCACTGCTTCCGGAACGGCTAAAATAGACCCAATCGGAATATTATAGTTTTCCAGCTCACGCTCGGTCTCGTCATGAACACTAACCTGTCCGTTTCTATTTAAAACAATAATCTCATTATTTTTTGTAGTTACTGTTCGTAATCCGTGATATTTCACAAGCCCGGTATTCTTAGCTTTAATAAACGACTGCTCAATAATTCTCGAGGCAGTTCCACCAATATGAAATGTTCTCATGGTCAGCTGAGTTCCCGGTTCACCGATCGACTGTGCCGCAACAATACCAACCGCTTCCCCAAGCTCAACAATTCTCTGTGTAGCCAAGTTACGGCCATAACATTTTGCACAAACCCCTTGTTTTGATTCACAAGTCAATACACTGCGAATTCGAATCTTTTCTATTCCCAGCGCTTCAATTCGCGCAGCTTTTTCTTCCGTAATTTCCTCGCCAACAGAAACAATAGCTTTATCAGTAATAATATCAACAATATTATCCAAAGCTATTCTTCCGACAATCCGCTCTTCTAAACTAACCACAACATCATCACCTTCGGTAATCGCCGAAATCACAATACCATTAAGTGTATGACAATCATCAATGGTAATAATAACATCCTGAGATACATCAATCAAACGACGTGTTAAATATCCCGCGTCGGCTGTCTTAAGAGCTGTATCTGCCAAACCTTTACGCGCGCCGTGAGTAGAAATAAAGTATTCAAGCACAGTCAGCCCTTCACGAAAGTTAGCGATAATCGGATTCTCGATAATTTCACCAGACGGCTTTGCCATAAGACCACGCATACCGGCCAACTGACGTATCTGCAGTTTTGAACCGCGAGCTCCGGAATCAGCCATCATGAAAATTGAATTAAACTGATCCAGATTTTTAAATACCATATCCGAAACAAGATCTGTAGTATGTGTCCAAATATCGATTATCTTGTTGTAACGTTCACCATCGGTAATAATACCGCGTTTATACTGTTTTTCTACACCAGCAACTTCGTTCAATGACTTTTCAATTGTTTTTGCTTTCTCCTCCGGAATAGCTAAATCATCCATAGATATGGAAATTCCCGCCAGAGTAGCATACTCAAATCCAATTTTCTTTAAATCATCAAGCAATATAACTGTACGCTGATGACCGAATCTTTTATGACATTCCGTGATCAATTTACTTACTTTACCTTTTTCCATCTGCTCATTTACATATCCATAATCCGGGGGTAGCAACTGATTGAATATAATTCTCCCCGTGGTAGTTTCAATTATTTCACTACCTCTACGCAACCGGCAGCGGTCATGAATTTTTGATTCTCCGCATTGATGTGCAGTTAGAGCTTCTTCCGCATCTCCATATACACGTAAATCCTCTAATTTAACATTAACACTACGCGGCCCCACGATAGTCAGATAATAGCATCCCAAAACTATATCTTGGCTGGGAGCAATAATTGGGCGACCGTCAGAAGGTGAGAAAATATTATTAGTAGACATCATGATAATACGTGATTCCATCTGCGCTTCGGTAGATAAAGGAACGTGTACCGCCATCTGGTCACCGTCAAAGTCAGCGTTAAATGCTGTACAGACTAAAGGATGTACCCGAATAGCCTTACCTTCAATAAGTACCGGCTCAAACGCCTGAATACCCAAACGATGAAGTGTTGGCGCACGATTAAGTAAAACAGGATGCTCACGAATAACTTCTTCTAAAATATCCCACACTTCCAAACGCGCACGTTCGACCATTCTTTTCGCACTTTTTACAGTATGCACAAGACCGCGCTCTCTTAATTTTTTAATAATAAACGGCTCAAATAACTCCAGCGCCATGCGTTTAGGTAATCCGCACTGATGCAATTTTAATTCCGGTCCGATAACAATAACCGAACGGCCGGAATAATCAACACGTTTTCCTAATAAATTCTGTCGGAAACGGCCTTGTTTACCTTTTAACATATCACTTAATGATTTAAGCGGCCTGTTCCCGGGGCCAAGTACCGGCCGGCCGTGACGGCCATTATCAAACAAGGCATCCACTGCTTCTTGAAGCATACGTTTTTCATTGCGGATAATAACATCCGGAGCCCTAAGCTCTAATAATTTTTTTAAACGGTTATTACGATTAATAACCCGGCGATATAAATCATTCAGATCACTCGTCGCGAATCTACCGCCGTCCAGCGGAACCAACGGACGCAAGTCCGGAGGAATAACCGGCAGTATTTGCAGGATCATCCAAGACGATTCATTTCCTGACTTCTGAATAGCATCAACAATTTTTAATGTCTTGATAAGTTTCTTTAGAGTAGCTTCCGCTTTAGTAACCGCAAGCTGTTTGCGCAATTTCTTGTCCAGCTTAACAAGATCTACTTCTTTAAGTAGTTCACGAATAGCTTCCGCGCCCATCATCGCTTTAAATTTACTGCCGTATCTCTGCTGATATTCCTGAAATCGATCTTCAGTGAGCAATTCTTTTTTATGCAGCGGAGTATCTCCCGGCTCAAGAACTACATATTCTTCATAGTAAATAACTTTCTCCAGTTCCCGCTGAGTCATGTCCAGGATAGCACCCATGCGCGAAGGCATGGCTTTAAAAAACCAGACATGCGAAACAGGCGCCGCAAGTTCAATATGCCCCATGCGTTCACGACGAACCTTAGAAAGTGTAACTTCAACACCGCAACGGTCACAAACAATCCCTTTGTGTTTTATGCGTTTATATTTACCACAATTACATTCCCAATCTTTAGTCGGACCAAATATCTTCTCACAAAACAAACCGTCTTTTTCCGGTTTAAGTGTACGATAATTAATCGTTTCCGGTTTTTTAACTTCACCATTTGACCAAGACTTAACCACTTCTGCAGAAGCGATTTTTATGGAAATAGCATCAAATTTATTTGTATCTATAGCCATCTTATGCCTTCCTATTTAATGCCTTTTTATTTTGCTTTACGTTCTCATCATTAGCAGATTCCGTACGAACGTCTAAACACAAACTCTGCAACTCCTTAACTAAAACGTTAAACGATTCAGGAGTACTTGGATTTAACGCGTTTTCACCTTTTACAATCGACTCGTAAATTCTGGTTCTTCCGACGACATCGTCACTTTTTACCGTCAAAAGTTCCTGTAAAGTAAAGGCTGCTCCATATGCTTCTAATGCCCAAACTTCCATTTCCCCAAAACGCTGTCCGCCAAACTGAGCCTTACCACCTAATGGCTGTTGTGTTACCAAAGAATACGGACCAATAGAGCGAGCATGAATCTTATCATCAACAAGATGCGCTAATTTTACAATGTAAATGTAGCCCACGCAGATTTTTTTGTCAAAGTTTTCACCGGTATATCCATCGCGAATAACTACTTTTCCATCTTCCGGCAATCCGGCTCTAGCTAATTCCTGACGGATCTCTGATTCGCTGGCACCATCAAATACAGGGCTTGCTACCTTAAAACCAAGCGCTTTTGCCGCCCACCCCAGATGTGTTTCTAAAATCTGCCCTACGTTCATACGGGAAGGTACACCCAAAGGATTAAGCACAATCTCTACCGGTCTTCCATCAGGCAAAAACGGCATATCCTCTTCCGGTAAAATGCGGGCGATAACACCCTTGTTACCGTGCCGTCCGGCCATCTTATCCCCGACCGAAAGTTTCTTTTTACTGGCAACCAAAACAACTACTTTCTTAAATACTCCCGGAGGCAATTCATCGCCGCGTTTGAGTTTTTCAGCCTCTCTCTCTTCTTCCTCTATAATATCAATGATCTGAATATCAAGCAGCCGGATAATCCTTTTTATATCTTCGGCAGCCATAGGGTCATCAGAAATTTTAATACTATCTAAATCAACCCGCTCAACCTTTTTAAGATCTTTGCTCTTTACGGTTTTATTCGCCGCAAGAAGGACGGCTCCGGATTCTTCATCAAGCAAGCTTGCCGAAAGCTTTTTCCCTAATAACAAGTTAGAAAGCTTATTATTTCTCTCAGTTTTCAATTTTTTGATCTGCTCGCCGTAATACTTGCGCATTTTATCCATCATTCGCAGTTCTTCACTTACCTGGTCCTTAGATTTTCCTTTTGCACCTTTACGCGCAAAAACCCGCACGTCAATTACAACCCCCTCAATTCCCGGAGGAACGGTCAATGAAGTATCTTTAACATCCTGCGCTTTTTCTCCGAATATTGCGCGTAATAATTTTTCTTCCGGGGATAATTCAGTTTCACTTTTGGGAGTAATTTTTCCCACAAGAATATCTCCAGCACTAACTTCTGCGCCAATGCGGATAATTCCGTCTTCTCCCAAATCTTTGAGAGATTCTTCTCCCACGTTGGGAATATCACGAGTAATATCTTCATTACCCAGACGCGTATCCCGAGCCTCACATTCAAATTCTTCTATGTGAAGAGAAGTATAAATATCTTCTTTAACGACTTTTTCGCTAATAAGAATAGCATCTTCAAAGTTATATCCGCGCCAGGGCATAAACGCAACAAGCACATTTCTTCCCAGGGCCAATTCGCCGCCACTTGTGGCTGCCCCATCCGCGATAGCCTGCCCCTTTTTAACTTTCTCTCCTGCTTTTACAATCGGACGCTGATTCAAACTTGTTGATGCATTAGACCGATTGAACTTCTTCATGCGATAAGTGTTATTGTCTATAATGATTTTTTGAGCATCCACATATTTAATCGTACCTGCTGTCTGGGCAATAACTACCGATCCGGTATCCAAGGCTACTTTTGCTTCCATCCCGGTACCAACCAAGGGAGCTTCCGGCTCCAACAACGGAACCGCCTGTCTCTGCATGTTTGATCCCATCAACGCACGATTAGCATCATCATGCTCTAAAAACGGGATAAGGCTTGCCGCCACACTAACCAACTGACGCGGAGACACATCCATATAATTAACTTCATTCGGAGGCATCTTCGGGAAATCACCTTTATAACGGCAAGAAATAAGATCATTTATAAAGTTACCGTTTTTATCAATCGGAGCATTTGCCTGCGCGATAACATATTGATCTTCAGCATCAGCACTCAGATAATCAATTTTATCAGTAACTCTTCCTTTAACAACTTTACGATAAGGAGTTTCAATAAATCCAAATTCATTAATTCTGGAAAATGTAGTAAGCGACGCAATTAATCCGATATTCGGACCTTCCGGAGTCTCAATAGGACAAATCCGGCCATAATGTGAATAATGAACGTCACGCACTTCAAATCCAGCTCTTTCTCTGCTTAAACCTCCCGGCCCTAATGCACTCAAACGCCGCTTATGAGTCATTTCGGAAAGCGGATTTGTCTGGTCCATAAACTGAGAAAGTTGGCTTCTGCCGAAGAAATCTTTAACAACAGAAGAAATAAGCTTAGAATTAATAAGGTTATGCGGCATGATCGTATCCATATCATATATTCCCATACGCTCACGCACAGAACGTTCCATCCGCGCCAAACCAATGCGAAACTGGTTTTGCACCAATTCCCCAACAGCACGCACACGCCTGTTTCCTAAATGATCAATATCATCAAGCGCCCCTTCGCCATTTTTCAATTTCATTAAATATCGAATAGCATTTACCAGGGTCTCCTGATCTAAAACACGTTTGTCCAACGGAGTATTCATTCCTAATTTTCTATTCAAGACAAACCGGCCAACCCCGCCCAAATCATACCTGCGCTCATCAAAAATCAATCTTTCAATAAGCGTCTGCGCAGAATCAATAGTTACCGGATCTCCCGGACGCAAACGGCGATAAATTTCAAACAATGCTTCTTCTCTATTTCTTGTACGATCTTTTTCTAAAGTATTAATTATTTCCTGACCGGTAGCAATAAAACAGTTGATTTTTTTAAATCCCAAATCAACCAACTGTTCGACCATCTGCTTAGTTAACCGCGTCCCTCCGGAAATCAAAGCAGTAAGATTGTCCTTAGGATTCATAATATCTTCTGCTAAGATAAATTTTTTATAGTCCTGTTCATCCTTAAGCGGCAGTTTTATTTCTTCAACAGGATAGAACAATTTCAAAATATCAACGTTTGTAGAATAACCGATCGCCCTTAAAAAAGTAGTCGCGTAAAATTTCCTTCTTCTGTCAATATAAACAAAAAGGGTCTCATTTATATCAAATTCAAATTCAACCCAGGCACCGCGATAAGGGATAACCCGTGAAGAATACAACCGTTTACCGGAAAGATGGATATTCTCTTCAAAACAGATCCCCGGAGAACGATGAAGCTGACTAACAACAACTCTCTCATCACCATTGACCACAAAAGTACCAACATCGGTCATCAGCGGGAGCTCCCCCATATACACTTCCTGCTCTTTAACATCTTTAGGAGTGCGCAGTCTAAGCTTAACTTTTAACGGCGATGCATAACTTAGGCCCCTTCTTAAGCATTCCCAGACATCATATTTCGGATGCTCAAGATTATAGCTGATAAATTCAAGCCGGCAAGTCTGATCATAGTTTTCAACCGGAAAAACTTCCTCGAAAACCGCTTGCAAACCACTTTTTGTTCTTTTAGTTTTCGCCACATTAAACTGCAGAAAACTATCGTACGAATCAATCTGTACTTGCAAAAGATGAGGAACTTCAAAAACCTCTTTCAATTTTGCATAATTCTTGCGTTCTATCATATTCGGTTACCTCAAAATAGAGTTACCATTTTCCCCAAGCCACCCAAAAAGCAATAATTCCACAACCATTCTAATCATCATTCAAGATGGCACGATGGGGTTCACAATTCATTCCTGCATACAGCAGGAATACAGTATTTGCCTAAGACGATACACACACGGTAAGATTAAACGAAAGTCTTACACAGAATTTACTTTAATTCTATTTTTGCACCCTGTGCTTCTAATTTCTTCTTAATCTCTTCTGCTTCTTCCTTGCTCACATTTTCTTTAACAGTCTTCGGAGCAGAATCAACTAAATCTTTCGCTTCTTTCAATCCCAGGCTGGTAACAGTACGGATTTCCTTGATGACCTGGATTTTCTTGTCGCCAACCTCAGTTAATACAACATTGAAGCTTGTCTTTTCTTCTGCTGCCGCAGCTCCGCCTGCTGCTGCACCAGGAGCTGCTGCAACTGCCATCGGCATAGCTGCGGAAACACCGAATTTATCCTCAAGCACTTTTACAAGTTCGGATAATTCCAAAACAGTCATCTCTGATATACCTTTAACAATTTCTTCTGCTTTAGGAGAAAGTTTTACTTCCTCTTTTGCCTGTTCTTCCTTTACCTGTTCAGTCATTTTTGCCCTCCTTTATCAGGTTACTTCTCTTCTTTTTGTTTGCTTATCTGATTTAATACCATAACCAGGCCACGTAAAGTACCTGCTAAGACATTAACAAAACCGGTGATTGGAGACTTCATGCGCATCAATACCATCGCCCGCAAAATATCTTTACTGGGGAGAGCTGATAACGCTTTTGCCTTCGCACCATCAAGTAAAGCTCCGTCAACTATACCACCGAGGATTTTAAAATTTTCATGATCCTTCGCAAAATCAAATAATGTTTTAGCTGAAGAAACAGGATCATCTTTGTAAACCGCAACACCCGTCTGCCCCTGCACATACTGTGCCGCCTGACTTAAGTCAGCCTGGGCTAATGCCAGTCTGATCAGAGTGTTTTTTGCCACCACTAATCGGGTAGATTCTTTTTCCAGCTTTCTCCTCAAAGAATCTATCTCCACAACATCAAGCTTATTAAAATTAGTAATAAACACGCCTGAAGAATCTTTTAAGCAATTCTTCAATTCTGTGACCATTTGTTCTTTTGCTAAGTGAGCCATAACAATACCTCAATTTAAAATTCGGATTTAATCTAAACAGCAACCTTATATTCTGAGGAACTAAGCATCAACCCAGGCCCCATTGTACTGGAAATAAACATGTTCTTGATATAATGCCCTTTTGCTGTCTGCGGTTTGGCCTTTAAAATCGCCTCGATCACGGCTCTGGTATTTTCCACAATCGCTTTTTCTTCAAAAGAAAGCTTACCAACTGCTACATTGATACCCGCGAGTTTATTCATTTTAAACTCAACTTTACCAGCCTTTGACTCTGTAACCGCTTTACCGACATCTTTGGTTACTGTTCCGGCTTTCGGACTGGGCATTAAACCACGCGGCCCTAATACTCGGCCTAATTTAGCCAAATCTCTCATCATATCCGGAGTAGCCACAGCTACGTCAAATTCAAGCCACCCGGAATTAACTTTATCAATCAATTCTTGGCCGCCAACATAATCCGCTCCCGCTGCTTTAGCGGCATTTGCTTCTTCTCCCTTACAAAAAACCGCGACACGCACTTTCTTTCCCAATCCATTCGGTAAAAGAACACTTCCTCTGACCATCTGATCCGATTGTTTCGGATCTACCCCAAGATAAACAGCCAATTCCACAGACTCATCAAACTTAACACTACGAGCCTGTTTTAAAACCGGAACCGCTTCATCTAAAGTGTATGCCTTGTCTTTTTCAACAAGTTTTTTGTTTTCCCTTACTCTTTTACTTGCTTTTTTCATTGGAAACTATTCCTTCACTTCAATCCCCATACTTCTTGCTGTCCCGGCAACAATTTTCATTGCCTGCTGGATATCAGAAGTATTCAGATCGGTCAATTTTATTTTCGCAATTTCCTCTACTTGTCCCTTTGTAACACTCCCAACTTTTTCTTTATTCGGCACCCCTGAGCCCTTTGCCAAATTAGCTGCTCTCTTAAGCAGTATTGATGCCGGGGGGCTTTTTAAAATAAAATCAAAAGACCGGTCTTCATATATAGTCAAAACAACTGGGATAACCAGCCCTTCTCTTCCCTTAGTAGCTTCATTAAATTTCTTACAGAAATCCATAATATTAACACCATGCTGACCCAAGGCCGGACCAACAGGCGGCGCGGGATTAGCTGCTCCTGCCGGAATCTGTAATTTTACCTTTGCTTTAATTGGTTTTGCCATAATAAACACCAGAAGTCAGAACTCAGAAGTCAGAAATTTAAAAATATGATCATTTTTTCTGTTTTCTGTTTTCTGTTATCTGTCCTCCATTTTTGTTAAACTTTTTCTACTTGCCAGTATTCCAATTCTACCGGAGTTGCCCTACCGAAAATTGAAACCATTACCTTAACTTTACCTTTACTTGGATTAATCTCTTCGACATTACCGTTAAAATTCGTAAATGGACCTTCTATTATTTTCACGGATTCACCCTTTTCAAAAATAATCTTTGGTATTGGTTTTTCTTTGCTCTCTTCCGCTTGTTTTAAAATCGTCGCTACTTCCGCCTCACTTAAAGGCTGCGGTTTTGCTCCCGGCCCAATAAACCCGGTAATGCCCGGAGTATTTTTTATTAGATACCATCCCTCATCGGTCAGGTCCATTTCTACCAATAAATACCCAGGGAAAAATTTTCTTTCCATTATTTTCTTTTTTCCACTGCGTACTTCGGAAACTTTTTCTGTGGGAATAAGGATCTGCGGAATCAATTCCTGCATATTTGAAGACTTTATTCTTGTCTCCAAATGAGTTTTAACCCGGTCTTCGTGCCCTGTCTGTGTATGAACTACGTACCAACGTTTAGCCATTTTTATTTAATAATATTTCCGATTATAAAAGTGAATAACAAATCAACAAGCCCAACATAAAGACCCAACAAAGCTACTGAAATAATTACAACTGTTGTTGAGTTCAAGAGCTCGTCCCTGGATGGCCAGGAAACCTTTATCATCTCTGCTTTTACATTAACAAAAAATTGTTTAATTTTATTCATTATTTATCCAACCTTAAAAACTATAATTCTATGCATTCTAGTAAAACTGGCAGGAGCGGCAGGAGTCGAACCCGCAGTCACGGTTTTGGAGACCGTTGGTTTGCCATTAACCGACGCTCCTGTGACGACTATGCCAGAATGCTATTAAATCGTATTTTTCAAAAAACCAACTGCATTTAAATTATCACCACATAAAAAATAGTAAAACCCTTCTTTCCCGCTTTCTAGAAAGCGGGGTTAAAAGTCCTCTTTATTTTGTTTCTTTATGTGGTGTATGCTTACGACAAGAACGGCAAAACTTACTCAATTCAAGTTTTTCCGTATGTTTTTTTTTATTCTTTGTCGAGTGATAGTTCTTATTTTTGCAAACAGTGCAGATTATTGTAATTAATTCTCTCATGATCTATAGTTATTCCTTAACTTCCGAAATTACACCTGCACCAACTGTACGTCCGCCTTCACGAATAGCGAATCTTAATTCCTTCTCCATCGCGATCGGTACAATCAGTTCTACATCCATCTCTACATTATCTCCCGGCATGACCATCTCT
>JBDRPX010000019.1:0-75649 GCA_043826565.1 Candidatus Omnitrophota bacterium | reverse complement strand
ACTGGTTACTGGTTACTGGTTACTGGTTACTGGTTACTGGTTACTGGTTACTGGTTACTGGTTACTGGTTACTGGTTACTGGTTACTGGTTACTGGTTACTGGTTACTGGTTACTGGTTACTGGTTACTGGTTACTTTCTTTATCCGTTCAATGTCTTCATCAGTGATCATCCAGTCGGCCCAGAAAAACGGCGCCAGTTCAAACCCGTGCTTTTGGGCTAATCTGCCGATCTCTTCCATTTTTTCTTTGGTGATATTACCCCGGCCGTAACTAAAGTTCTCAAACCGGCGTTCCAAGGCTAAAATTATCACCTCGGAAAAACATCCGTAAACAACATCCGGAGACGGCAAGCCCATATCAATACCAATGTGGATCGGAGTCGGCACACTGGACAATCCTCCGGAAAATACCAGAATATCCCTTCGTTCTGTAGGCGCATAAGAAATATTCTTCGGATATCCTAAATCACAGATCACTGCTCCGGGTTTAAACCAATTTATTTCCAGAATCGCCGCCGAAGAATTTGCCGCGGCAATGATAATGTCCGCATTACTTACGGCTTTTTTATTATCAGTAGTTATGTCAACTTTCGCTCCCCGGCGTTTCTTAAGCTCCGCGTGTAAACGGCGTAAATTTGATTTTGTCCTTCCGGTCAAGGTTAAATTTTTTACATTTTCTACCAATATCCGGGCACAGGCACTGCCGATATCTCCGGTACCACCGATAATTGTAACCGATAAATTTTTCGGATCTTTTTCTAAAAGCCGGACCGCTTTTAAGACTCCTTCTACGGCTAAAAACGCCGTGTAAGTATTTCCGGTAGTAATCGGGATATCCACCTCATCAGTTATCTGATGGCCCAGCCGCTCACCGACCATGGAAGTAAATCCGCCTAAGGTAACAATCCCCACTCCGGCTTTTTCCGCGAGCTTACAAGCGCGTACAACTTTTGAATATACCGTATGCACATCGGTATAAAGCATATCCGGAATAAACGTACAGACAATAAAGCACCCGTTGGTTGTCTCTCCGGTTTTGGATTTATACTCCTTCATATCAAACATCTTAAACGAAGGAGTCATGGTAAATAATTTTTCCAGGAATTCTTTGGACGGAGCCTTAAAATCAGGCTTGATCATTTTAAGACATTTAGTAAGATGATTAAGATTATAAAAATGCCCCAGGATACCGAAGCCGGCCAGTTTACTGGTATCGCCCTGTTTATAATTGGAATACCTGCGGGAAACCAGCCGGCGTTCCAAAGACATGAGGATTTCTTCAAAGATAAGCGTAACAACTTTTTTTATATACGCGTCGGCAAATTCTTTAATTGCCGGGATCCCTACCCTAACTTCAATATTCGCGGTTACTTTTGTCCCGGCCTGGTCTTCTGAAAATAACCATTCTCCTTTAAACTCTTCTAAATCTCCCTCTATCGCTTTAAAATAAATAGCATTCTTTTTAAGTTCTAAAACATCTTCCTCTACCCAGTGTATCGGAATATTATTTACTTCCACATGCCATTCTGTTTTTAATTTATGCGCGGATTTATGAATAACGGAAACACTTTTAACCGACGGAACAAAAGAAGGGAATTCCCAGACTTTGGTAAGATGACGCACCACTTTCCATTTTGGCGCGGGGATAACTCTTGACACACTTATGCGCACATTTTCATTATCCGGCATGCAGCATCTCCCTTATGGTGTTTCTGACCTTAAAAATACCATCCTGTAAATATATATCGTCAACTGTTTCATCAAATTCTTTTGATAAGAATTTAGATTTTCCGATTTTTATTTTCAACTTGCGCAGTTTTGGAAAATACGCGTGCCTAGGCAAGGCTTCAAATGTACCGAAAATCGCGCACGGCACGATCGGCCGGCCGGTTTTAACCGCCAGCAATGCCGCTCCCCTTCTAAACGTACCCAAAGAACCGTTATGCGTGCGGGTCCCTTCCGGGAATACCCCGACATTTTTGTTTTGGGTTAATAGCGAAATTGCCCGAACGGAAGAATTACCCGTCGGCATACTGCTGGAAACACCCATGATCCATTTTAACCAGGACGTATTATAAATACCGCGGGCCGCTATCCAATGAATCTTCTCCGGAATTGCTACCGCAATAATCAAGGCATCCAGAAAGCTGGCATGATTGGCAACCACAATAAAATTGCTTTTACGTGGAATATTTTCCTGCCCTTCCACCTTCAGACCAAAAAATACCTTTAAGAATACAAAAGCAACCGCTCTAACAATCCAATAGCTCATAGACTAAAGCTGACCCCAAAAATTTACGAGTTAACTTGTTAATTTTTTCTGCAAAAGATCATATATCTTCTGCAAAGAACTGATGTTGGGGATCTCTTCCTCCGGGATTGTCACCTTGAATTTTTTTTCAATAACCGCGACAATCTCCAGGGCCATCATACTATCAACTCCTAAATCATCAACAAACTCAGCCGCGTCCGTCAACTCTTCTTCCGGAATCTCGATGATTTCGGCTACCATTGTCTTTACTGCTTTTTTAGTATCTTCAAAATTAGCCATTTTCACCTCTCTTTATATTGCCAGACCACCGTCAATCTTGATTACTTCTCCGATAATATACTTAGCATTATCCGAAGCCAGGAAAGTACATAACTGCGCTACTTCATCCGGATCTCCGATTCTCTTTCCGGGGATTGTTTTGATTATGTTTTCTTTAATATTATCCGCGAGCGCATCGACCATATCCGTACTTATATATCCGGGACAAACCGCATTAACCCGCACATTATAAGGCGCGACTTCCTTGGCCAGAGCCTTGGTAAATCCAATAATTCCGGCTTTAGAAGCACTGTAATTTACCTGGCGGGGAACTCCCACTAAACCGCTGATCGAACCCATGTTGATTATACACCCCTCTTTTTGCTTTAAGAATGTGGTAATAATCGCCCGGCTCATATTAAACACGCCGCCCAGATTTGTATCAATAACTTCTTTCCAGTCATCCGGAGACATCATCATCAAGGCCTTATCCCGGGTAATTCCGGCATTATTTACTAAAATATCAAGTTTTTCAAATTCTTCCTGCGCTTTTACCACTACCATGCGGCACTGGTCATAATCTTTTACATCTGCCTGCAAAGCTAAACACTTAGCGCCAATATCCTGGATTTCTTTTTTTAAGTTATCCGCCTGCTCCCGGCTTTTGCTATATGTAAAAATAACCTGCGCTCCAGCTTTGGCAAAAGCAAGACAGCAGGCTTTCCCGATCCCCCGCGAACCGCCGGTAATGATTACTGTTTTTCCTTTTAAATCAACCATAACTTTCAAACTTTTTAATAGGGGTATAATAACTAGCTATATAATGTTTTTCGCATTGGTTAATTTTTGCACAGTTTCGAGTTTAACTTGAACATTTATTATACCTTATGAGAAATGAAAATGTCAAGTCAGTATTAAATACAGATTTATTCGGCATTAAGCTTCAAATCAAGCTTATTATCGTAACTAATCCTCTGCGCGGAATTACTCAGCAGCATAAAATGCTGATAAGCGAGATTTTTAGCTCTTTTAATGATCGTCTGGACATCAGGATGTCCGAATTTAGAAAGGATATCATCATAAAGCTGAATAAGCTGTATCTGCACAGAAGCATCATTATTAAGCGCCGGAAAAGTATATTTTGCCCGCTCAATCCCCAGCATTTTATCAGTAATTTTACCGTCAATAGCCAGGATTAAATCACTGATCCGTTCGATGGTCTGTTGTTTTTCCAGGATTATCCGATGATAAGGCATGGCAATATTAAATTTATTACTGTGAAACTCACATTGACGCTGTGATTTTGACTCCAGGATAAACGCATCATTTAAACTCTTTACCAGTTTTTCATTAACCTGAGCAAAGGAATTCAGGGAAAACATACTTGAAAATATTAGCAAAAAAAGTATTGTTTTTTTAAGCATATTGTTATTCCATGGCCGGTTCCGGCAATTCCGGCATCATCTGATCTTCCTTGGGCCGCGGCATTTCCTGGGAAGGCCTGCCCCCCCCTTTACCGACACTTTCAAGCATTCCCAGAATAGAAAACTGGCTGATATTATCAAACATCATAAAGTAAATTATGGCCTGTCCTTTAAAAAATTCAATAACTTTTTGCATTTGTTCATCTTCATATTTATAAAGCAAAAAATTGTAAACCTCTATTAACCGCATCTCCAGCGCAGCATCAGACAGCAAGGCTTCATGAATTGAATTCACTTCCGCGATCGAAACATTTTTTATATTAATCCCCAGAGGTGTCCCTCCCAAAAAGGTGATCAGCTCAGCCAGCTCGTTGGCCTGCCTTTTTCTTTCCGGAATTATTTGAACATAAGGCATTTGAGCATTAAATTGTCTTTGATGGACAGAATATTGTTTAACGCTTTTCTGCATAAGTTCAAGACTTTTATTAAGATGACGAAAAGCATCCTTTTCTATTTCCGCGAAACAATCAGCAGAAAGCAGCATTAAAACCGCCACCAGCAAACATGTTTTTCTCATTTTTTCTCCCCCATTAATTCATCCTTAATTATTAACAATCTTCCGGCAGTTCATTGTATCAAATAAAGCTCTTCATGAGAAGAAAAAACATTGAGTCTATATACCTTTCATGATATACTAAATTCTCTGAAGTTACGAAGCCAAATGCTTAAATAATATGAGTAAATATTAGCAACTTTTTGTTATAAAAGGAATTAAAGTGAAATTAAATATCAAAGATCAAAATGCAAGATGACAGAATAAAATTAAAAAAGAAAAAGATTATTTATTAAAATGTTAATTTTATGTTTTTTGAATTTTAAATTGTAATTTTGATTTTTGACTTTTGCATTTTGATTTTAATATAGGAGAATCCAATATCATGTCTATTAACAAAGACCAAATAAAATATGTCGCCAAACTATCAAGAATAAAGCTTGATGAGTCGACACTGGATGATTTCACCTCGCAGATGGATAAAATACTTAAATATATGGAGAAATTAAACCAGCTCGATACCGGTGATTCTCCTGTTTCAACGCATGTTTCAGACTTAACAAATGTATTTAGAAAAGATATCAACCAGGTTTCCCTGGCAAATGAAAGTGTATTACAAAACGCGCCGGAGCAGGAAAACGGCCATTTTAAGGTACCGAAAATAATATAAAAAACTTAAAGAAGATAGAAAGTTGAAAGCTGAAAATAGTAAAAACTAAATAATAATTTTTTGTTTTACAATTTTCAATATTCAATACTCAATTTTCACCATTACTCATAACACTTTTACCAATAAAGACTTATTATGGAAAATATAACTAATCTTACTGCTTGTGAAATTATTGAGTTGCTTGAGAAAAAAGAGGTCTCTCCTAAAGAAGTAGCCGCGGCATATCTTGAGAAAATCAACTCAGAGGACGCTAAAATAAACTCTTTTGTCCACTTAGATCCGAAAAAAGTATTGGAAAAAGCAGAGAAAACCGCCGCCGGAAAACTCCAAGGTTTGCCGATCGCGATTAAAGATAATATTTGCGTTACCGATGAACTTACAACTTGTGCTTCCAGGATTCTCGCGGGGTTTCGGCCTCCTTATAATGCCACGGTTATTGAAAAACTGGAAAATAACGGCGCCTTGATCATGGGTAAGGTCAATATGGATGAATTTGCTTTTGGTTCATCTTGTGAAACATCCTGTTACGGCCCCACGCGTAACCCCTGGAACACTGAATGTGCTCCCGGCGGTTCCAGCGGCGGCTCCGCGGCATCAGTCGCGGCAAGATTTACTCCCTGGGCACTCGGCTCGGATACCGGCGGTTCGATCAGACAGCCGGCATCATTATGCGGAATAGTCGGATTAAAGCCTACTTACGGAAGAGTTTCCCGTTACGGACTTATTGCCTTTGCTTCCAGCTTAGACCAGATCGGGCCTTTAACAAAAGACGTTAAAGACGCGGCTTTACTTTTAAGCGTTATCGCCGGTTATGACGCCAAAGATTCCACCAGCGTTAATATTGCTACCCCGGATTATCTGAAAGATTTATCCGAAAATATTAAAGGATTAAAAATCGGTATTCCTAAAGAATATTTCGCGTTAAGTTCTAATGAACAAACAAATACTATTCTAACCCAAGCGATTGAAGTGCTTAAAAAACTGGGGGCGGAATTTTCCGAAGTATCTTTGCCGCATACCGAATACGCTGTCGCAACTTACTATATTATCGCGCCCAGTGAAGCCAGTTCCAATCTAGCCCGTTATGACGGAGTTCATTACGGACACCGCACAAAAGATAAAGAGCCTTCTGAAGATAGCGCGCTCATTGATATGTATATGAAAACACGCGGTGAAGGATTCGGACAGGAAGCGGTCCGCCGCGTTATTCTGGGAACATACGCTTTATCGAGCGGCTATTATGATGCTTATTATCTTAAGGCCTTAAAAGTACGCGCTAAAATATCCGAGGATTTTAAAAACGCGTTTAAAAAATTCGATTGTATTATTACTCCGACCTCCCCTACCGGAGCGTTTAAGATCGGAGAAAAAATAAATGATCCGCTGGCAATGTATTTATCCGATATCTTTACGATTTCGGCTAACTTAGCCGGCATTCCGGCTTTATCTATCCCCTGCGGATTTACCAAAGAAAATTTACCGATCGGTTTACAGCTTTTAGGCAAGCCGTTCGATGAACAAATGTTATTTAATGTTGCGTACGCTTATCAGCAGAATACAGATTGGCATCAACGCAGACCACAGGTCTGCGAGTAGCAAGACACAAGTAGCAAGTAGAGAGAAAAATCAAAAACAAAAGATAGCGCAAAAATTTTCTTTGAGCGGCGCTTTGAATCGTAATTTTTGCACGATGCAAAAATAGATTCAACGCGCGGCCGCAAGTCATGGATGACGCAGCGGACTTAGTGAAAAGACATGTTTTTGCGATATCAAAAATTAACACATATTTATTATAGGACACATATGACTTACGAAACAGTAATCGGATTAGAAGTTCACGTACAGATGAAGACCAATACTAAGGCCTTTTGCGGCTGTAGTACGCAGTTCGGCCAGCCGGCAAACACGCAAACCTGTCCG
Organism: Candidatus Omnitrophota bacterium; assembly: GCA_043826565.1. Taxonomy (GTDB): domain Bacteria; phylum Omnitrophota; class Gorgyraeia; order B26-G9; family B26-G9; genus JBDRPX01. Next base: position 68,552 of record JBDRPX010000019.1, on the reverse strand, counting down.
GTCTGCCTGGGTTTACCCGGAGTACTGCCGGTTTTAAATGAAACTTTTTTGCAATATGCTATCCGCGCATCTTTGGCCTTAAACTGCAAAGTTGCCAATTACATGAAATTCGACAGAAAGCATTATTATTATCCGGATCTGCCGAAAAACTATCAGATATCTCAATATGACATTCCCTTGGCTGCAGACGGATACATTGAGATCGATACAGATAAAGGGAAAAAGAAAATCCGGATAAAACGCGCGCACATGGAAGAAGATGCCGGTAAACTTATTCATACCCAAACTGCCAGCCTTGTTGATTTAAACCGGACCGGTATGCCGCTTTTGGAAATCGTTACTGAGCCGGACATTAGTTCGCCGGCAGAAGCTTATGAATATCTTACTAAATTAAAAAGTATTATTGAATATTGTGAAGTATCTGACTGCGATATGGAAAAAGGAAGTTTGCGCTGTGACGCGAATATTTCTCTGCGCCCGGACGGACAAACAGAATTAGGCGTTAAAACCGAACTTAAAAACATGAATTCATTTAAAGGCGTACGCGATGCCTTAGAATATGAAATAATCCGCCAGGAAAGAGTACTTAATTCCGGAGAAACAATCGTTCAGGAAACAAGGCTTTGGGATGATCATAAACAAAAAACATTTTCTATGCGCACCAAAGAAGAAGCTCACGACTACCGGTATTTCCCGGAACCGGACCTGGTTCCTTTTACGATCACAAACGAAACTATTACAGCCGTAAAAAAAGATCTGCCGGAACTCCCGGAGGCAAAAAAAGCACGCCTGGTTTCCGAATTTGAAATTACCGAATATGATGCTAGTGTTATCAGCAGCAGCAAGCATTTAGCTCTTTATTTTGAGGCGGCCGCACAAAAGTATAAATCACCGAAAACTATTGCTAATTGGCTTATGGGCGATATAATGAATTATATGAACACCAATCAGATCGATGCTTCAGGATTGGGTGAATTATTACCTGTTAAGAATCTGATTAATATGCTCGAGCTTATTGACGCGGGAACAGTCAGCGGGAAAATTGCCAAGAAGATTTTACCGGAAATGATCTCCACGCAGAAAACCGCGCCGCAATTGATTAAAGAAAAGAACCTTATGCAGATCTCCGATACAAGCCAATTAGAATCGGTAATCGCGGAAGTTATAACAGAAAACTCAAGTGTTGTTGAGGATTATAAAAACGGAACTGATAAAGCGTTAATGTTTTTGGTGGGACAGGTAATGAAAAAAACGCGCGGGCAGGCTAATCCTCAAATGGTAAATGAACTTATTGCAAAAAAAGTAGAAAGTAAATAATGTTAACCCGCCAAAAAAATGGCGAGGTTTAATTCGCGTTGTTCACTTATGTCGCTAAAAGCTCCATAAGTGAAACACTCATTAAAGGGGGTAAAAATGTTTTCAAGAAAATTTTCTTTGTTAGTTTGTTTGTGTTTATCTTTAGTTTTAATATTCCAAAGCACTGTGCTTGCACGCACGAATCCGGCTAAAGATGAAATATACGGTCAAATAGAGCTCTTCTCCGATGTAATCACCGCGATCCAGCATGATTATGTGGATTTGGTAACTCCGAAAGATGTTATTTACGGAGCTTTAAAAGGCATGCTTTCCACTCTTGATCCCTATAGCCAATTCATGGATCCGGAAATGTATAATGAACTCCGCGTGGAAACCGAAGGAGAATTCGGGGGTTTAGGCATTGAGATTACCCTTAAAGACAGCCTCTTAACAATCATCACTCCTCTCGACGGAACTCCGGCAGATGAAGCCGGGCTCGAAGCAATGGATCGAATTGTAAAAATAGACGGAGAAATTACCCGGGATATTACTCTTGGCGAAGCCGTAAAAAAGATGCGCGGTAAACCGGGAACTCCGGTTACACTGACGATAATACGCGAAAATGAAGAAGAACTAAAGGATTTTACGATTATCCGGGCCGTCATTAACATCAAGGCTGTACGTAAAGCGGAAATACTCGAAAACAATATCGGCTATATTAAACTCGTTGATTTTTCTGAAAAAACAAAACACGATCTGGACTCCGCTTTATCCACGCTGGAAAAACAAGGTATGGACAGCCTGATCTTTGATCTGCGTAATAATCCCGGAGGACTGCTGATCTCTTCTGTGGAAGCAGCCAGTGAATTTTTACCGACCGGAGACCTTATTGTTTACACAAAAGGCCGCTATAAAGAGCATGACTTAGAATATCATTCCACAGGAAAAACAGGCTTTAAAAATATTCCGCTTATTGTGCTGATAAACGGCGGTTCCGCTTCCGCTTCCGAAATCGTCGCCGGAGCGATACAAGACAATAAAAGAGGTATTATTGTCGGTACAAAATCATTCGGTAAAGGCTCAGTACAGACAGTCATCCCTTTGCGTGACGGGTCCGCGCTGCGTTTAACTACCGCCAAGTATTACACTCCTTCCGGCAGAACAATTAATGAAGCCGGAATTATTCCTGATGTTGTTGTCGAACGGGAAATCGCGACTAAACCTGCTGAGGAAAAAAAAGACGAAAAGAAAGATGTTTTTAAGGATATGGAAAACCCTCAGGGAAAAAATGAGCAGGAAATAGAAAAAGAATTAAAGGAAAAAGAACAAAGAGAATGGCTGGAAAATGACAGCCAGCTGAGAGCGGCACTGCATTTAATGCACGGCATAAAAATTTACGGTGAAATGATAAAAACAGATTAATTCATTCCGCGAACAAAGTGAAGCGCAATGATGTGTACTAATTAATTCATTCCGCGAACAAAGTGAAGCGCAATGATAAAAACAGATTAAGGGATCAAAGCCGGATTAAAAATCTCGCCCCATAAATACAATGAATAATTCAAAAATAAAATACGCCGGGATATCTTTACTAATTATCTTAATCGCCATAGTACTTTTAACCAAAAAGGACTATTCTCCCCTTTCCGGAGAATGCGAAAAGAAGGTTTGCGAGGTTTTAGAGAAAGATGGGATTAAACCCGAAAATATAGCCCGCGAAACTCCCCGGGAAAACAGCAAATTTCTGGCCAAAACAAAATTCGTTGAAAAAGAATTCCAGGTCCCGGCCGAACAGGATTTAGAAGAAATCAAAAAAGATATTACAGAAAGTGACTTTTTAAAAAAATTCCCGATCAGTAAAATTGAATTCCAAAAAAACAATACCGAACACCGGCTGTCCATGGAATTCAGTTACAAAAAACTGATGCTCTACAGAATGATCCTAAAGAAAAAATTACCCAAAGCGAAGCTGGCGATTATCCTGGATGACTGGGGATACAGCATGGCTGTTCTCGATGAATTTATTGCCTTAAAAACGGCGATAACCTGCTCCATACTTCCTCATCTTACATATTCTTCTAATATCGCGGAAAAATTAAAAGAACAGGGCTATGAATATATGCTGCATCTGCCTTTAGAACCTAATGACAGCAGCGCCGCTTTAGAAAAAACAACAATTTTAACTTCAATGACCGAAGAACAAATTATTGACACTGTGCGCGCGGCCATAAAAAGCCTGCCGGGCATAAAAGGTGTTAACAATCATATGGGTTCAAAAGTAACCGGCGATGAGCCCACTTTAAAAATAGTCCTCCGGGAACTAAAAAATCACAGCCTTTTCTTTTTAGACAGTTATGTCAGCACAGAATCCGTCGGAGAAAAAGTCGCGGCGGGAATAAACATCCCTTTTTTAAAACGTGATATTTTCTTAGATGATAAAAACGACAAGGAATTAATTTTAAAAGAATTGGAAAAAGCAAAAAATATCGCGGAAAAACACGGCTCAGCTATTGCTATCGGCCACGCGAAAAAAAGCACGCTGGAAGTATTAGCCGAAGTTATTCCGCGCTTTAAACAGAACGGTATTGAATTCGTGTATGTATCGGATCTCCTTAAGAAGACAACAAACAAAAAATCAGAAACCATAGACTAAAAATGAGTGTTGAAATACATATTTTGGAACGACTCACAATTTTAGTAAAAAATGGCGTTAATAAAATCGTCGAGCCCGCTAGGCCGGGAGACTATTTTTAGCCATTTTTTGCGGCTGATAAGCAAAATTGTGCCTGAGTGGAAAAATATGAATTTTAACACAAGTAAACTTAGCTTAGGAATTAATATGTTAACTTTAGGCATTGAAACTTCATGTGATGAAACAGCTGCCGCGGTCATAGAAAACGGAAATACCGTACTTTCCTCTTCGGTAAGTTCCAGCGTTCATCTGCACAGCAAATTCGGCGGCATTGTTCCGGAGATAGCTTCCCGGTTTCACTTAGAATATATAATGCCGGTAGTAAAAACCGCGTTAAAAAAAGCCAAAGTAAAAATTTCCGATATCAGCCTGATTGCGGTAACCTATACCCCCGGCTTAGTCGGATCTCTACTAGTGGGGATTTCCTTTGCCAAGGCATTAAGTTTTTCATCTAAGATCCCTTTGATCGGAGTAAATCATATCAACGCGCACTTATTCTCCCCTTTTCTAAAAGAGAAAAACTTCACTTTTCCGTTTATCGGGCTGGTTGTATCCGGAGGACATACCAGCTTAGCTTATGTGCGTGATTTTGATAAAATAAAATTTGTCGGCAGAACCAGAGATGACGCTGCCGGAGAAGCTTTTGATAAAGCCGCAAAAATATTAGGGCTGGGTTATCCCGGCGGCCCGGCAATTGATAAATTGTCCCGGCAGGTAAGTGATTCCCCTTTTAAATTAAACTGCGCACAGCTTAAAGATACGCTTGATTTCAGTTTCAGCGGGATTAAAACAGATGTCCTCTATAAAAGTCAAAAATTAAAAGTTAAAAGTCCCAAGGAAAAAGCTCAGCTAGCCTATTCTTTTCAACAGGAAGTAATCAATTCCCTGGTATCAAAAAGTATTGCCGCGTGCAAAAAACTCAAAGTAAATACCTTATCTGTAGGCGGCGGCGTAGCCTGCAATAATTTATTAAGAGAAACTCTCTGGGCCCAGGCAAAAAAAGAAAATATCAAAGTTTTGCTCGCCGAACCTCAGTTTTGCGTAGACAATGCCGCGATGATCGGTGTTTTAGGTTACCATCTATATAAAAAAGGTAAAAAATCCAACTATAAACTTACCGCCCAGGCTACAGTTAAACACAGAAGACAGAATTCAGAGGACAGAAAACAGAACAAAAAAACAAAAAATAAAATATAGATAAATATTCTCGAAAACAGATGTTTTATAAAAGGGATTGACAAAACCGTATTTTTTGGCAAAATAGTATAATATCCAACAAAGATTAGTGTTAGCAGTTAGCAAAAGCTTCAATTTTTACACACGAAAAGAGGTGAAAAGTAACATGGCCAAAAGAACAAGAAAAGGCAAGTTGAAATGGAAATCAAAGAAGGCTAACCACGGAAGTAAGCCTACCAGAGGTAATTAGGGGTACAGGTCGAGGCTTGACTTTAAAAACTAAAAATGGTAATATTAGGGATGATTTTCATCGCTCATTATATAAGGGGTACCTCAAATTGAAAAGAATTATTTTTTTTCTGGCAGTAATTTTGTTATACACAGCAATAGGAAACCCGCCGTCACTCCCCTTGGCAATGGCAATGGGAAAACGTCCAAATACTCAAAAGAACACAGGACATAAAGAATTTGTTTCTCCGGAAATTGAGATCATCAGTAAGCCGGAGAAAGATATAGATCTACTCTCTGACAAAAAGCAGAGACGCAAGCCTTCTGTTGGGGTATCTCCGAGAGAAGTACTGCCGACAATAGGAAAAGATTCTGCGGATATAGCTAAGAAGGTCCGTACCGCGGATATCCAGAAAGCTTTAAGCGCGGCCGGATTAAGCCCCGGTCCTATCGACGGGAGACTGGGCGATAAAACAAAAAAGGCTATTCGCGAATTCCAGAGAGTAAATGAATTAACTATAGATGGTGTAGTTGGTCCAAAGACCTGGGAAATATTAAAGCCGTATCTTCTCGTATCAAAAGATACCGGTAAAAATCAGTAAACAGCCTACTTAAGGAGGTGCCTATGTTCGGTAAATTAAAATTTTTAGTTGTTATTCCGGTAATTATAGGACTTTGCGGATGTTCGATAATTCTGCAAAAAAGAAGTCCTAAAGATCTAGACCAAATTGATGACCTTAGCACTAGATTAGAAGCAGAACAAAGAGCACGCGAAGAATTATTGCGCGCAAAGAAAGAACTCGAGCTGCAGCTTCAAAAAGAAATTGAAGAAAAAGATATCCGCGTGGAAATGCTTAACCGGGGGCTGGTGATCACCTTTGTTGCGGAAGTTCTTTTTGATTCCGGGAAAGCAGTTTTGAAAGACAAAGCTTTTTCTGTCTTAGACCGCGTAGCTTCGGTATTAAATAATCAAGTTGTAGACCGCGATATAGCTATTGAAGGGCACACCGATGATCAACCGATCACTCGTTCTAATTGGAAATCCAACTGGGAACTTTCCACCACACGGGCCACAAGCGTACTGCATTACCTGGTTGATAACAAAGGAACAGATCCTCGGCGGTTATCTGCTGTAGGATACGGCGAGTACCACCCTGTTGCGTCCAATGATACTGCGGAAGGCCGTCAGCAAAACAGGCGTGTAGAAATTACGATCTTGCCGGAAAAGATCATTAAACAAAAACCAGGTGCAGACAGGCTTACACCCAAAAGCAGTGAAATGAAATAGCCTAGTTGCTGCTAAACCAAGAGTAAAACAATGATGAACGAGTCTTCTTTAAAAAAGATTCTTGCGGTGTTTTTTGTCATCAGCATAATCAGTCTTCTTTGGGCAATCGGCTCAACATCCAGGAAGAAAGTTGAATTGGATAAAAGCAGTGATCTGTACGATAAGTTAAAATCCTTAACTAAAGCAAATACTGTGATTACTTCCGACTTAAAAAAAACAACAAATGAATGTGCTGACTTAAAAAAAACAACCAAAAAAGCGCAGCAGGACTTAGCCGCGGCACAGGGAAAAAGCCTTGCCCTTGAGAAAAAGCTCACTGCTTTTGAACAGAAGTATAATAATATAGAAAAAGAATTACGGATTTTCAAAAATACAAATAAATCTTTAGGCGAGGAACTTACCAGAGAAAAAGAAAATATTTTGCGTTTGCAGAATGAAATCCGGGACCTCAAAACAGAACTGGAATATAAGAACGTAAAAAAAACAAAAAAAATCATTCAAAAAGAAACAAAGAAAAAAAGCGATTTGACTTCCGAACCGAAAAACTTCAACTGGTAAGCAAATTACAACACCTCTAAGACCAAGCATTTAAGGTAAGAATTTTCCTTTATATTCAAGAACTTGGGATGATCCGGAGACTGGCTTCCGGATTTTATCACCCGCAGCATCCGGCCTTCTTTATCCGCGACTTCCTGCAAAACCTGTTTAAAAAGCTGGTCATGCACAGGGTAAGAACAGCTTGATGTTACCAAAATGCCTCCTCTATTTAAAAGAGTTAAAGCCCTTAAATTCAGTTCCCGGTATCCGCGCAATCCGCTATCAATTTTATTTTTAGAGCTTACTAAACTGGGCGGGTCAAGCATTACCACATCGAATTTAGCCCGGCGGTCACAAAGATCCCTTAAAGCATTAAAAACATCATCTTCTTTAAATTCATAACGCCGGGAGTTAATTCGGTTAAGCTTCATATTTGTTTTAGCGAATTTCAAGGCATGCGCGGAAATATCAATACCCACAACCTTAGACGCGCCGTAGCGGCTGGCATATACAGAAAATGCTCCGCTATAGCAAAAACAATCAAGTACTGTTTTCCCTTTAGTTATCTCTTTTAGTAAAAGACGGTTATCGCGGCGGTCAATATAAAATCCTGTCCTTTGTCCGTTTTCGATATCCACGACAAAAGGCACGCCGTTCTCTCTTATTTCCAGCTTGGTCCCAAATCTTCCGCAAACAACTTTTTTTTCTAAAGATAAATTCTCCTGTAAACGCAGCGGCGTATCATTACGCAAATAAATACCTTTAGGCTTGATAAACTCTTTTAAGATATCAATAATATCCTGCTTTTGATTCTCCATACCCAAAGTGAGCATCTGGATGACTAAGCAGTCTCCGTAGACATCCACAATAAGCCCGGAAAGAAAATCAGATTCGGAAAAAATCAGGCGGTAAGCATTTGTATCTTCAGAAATAATATTCTTGCGGAAATCAATCGCCTGTTTTATCCGGCGGGTCAGGAATTCTTTATTTATCGGCTCATCATCATGAGTTAAAATACGTACCGGAATATTAGACCCGGGATTTATATATCCCCGGCCGACAAATTCACTGCGGGAATTTGTCACCGAAACAATATCTCCCGGCTTAAAATCACCTTTTATCTGGCTAATCTGATAATTAAATACCCGGGGATATCCGGAGTAAATCCGTTGTCCTTGATCAGGTTTAAGAATAACTGTGGCCATACCCTACTCGGATCCTTCCTTTTTTTCTTCCTGAGGTTCCTCAGCTTTACTATTGACCGACTTTTTAAATTCTTTAATACTTTCGCCAAGAGCACGCGCCATCTGCGGTAATTTACTCGCCCCAAAAAGTAATAACAAAATAATTAAAATCAACGCCAGTTCCGGCACCCCAAATCTACCCATAATAATCCTCCTTAATTTGCGACAGCAAATTAACCTCGAACCTGTAAAGGTGAGAGGTCTTTATTTAGCCCTCAGAACTATCCTCTCCATAAACTTCGGACTTCTTTTCAAATATCTTTACTAACCAAATACTTATCTCATATAAAACAATAATCGGCAAAGCCAAAAGCGTTTGATTGACCATATCCGGGGTCGGGGTTAAAGCCGCGGCAACAATAAACGCTCCCAGGATAGCAAACCGCCTGGCCTTGCGCAAGGCCAGATTATTCACCACCCCCATACGCGCGAGAAACATCATAACCAGAGGAAGCTGAAAGGTTATGCCAAAGGCAAAGATCAGACCTCCTAAGAACGAGATATACTTGCTTACAGAAATAATCGGCACTAAAGTAGCCGATCCATAGGAAAGCAGGAACTTAATCGCTACCGGGATCACAATAATATAACAAAAACTTCCGCCGAGGGTAAAAAGCAGGAATGAACACAAACTTAGCGGAACAAGAAAATGTTTTTCCCGGCGTTTTAATCCGATTTCCACGAATTTCCAGATCTGATAAAAAATAAACGGCAGGGAGAAATAAATCCCGACAAAAAAAGCGACTTTTATCTGCACCCAAAACGCCTCAGTCGGACTCATAAAATATAGTTTTCCGATCGGCTTGATGATGACATCCATTATCTGCGGAATAAAACTATAGCCGATAGACATACACGCAACGATCAATAATAACGAAAATAAAAGCCGGTTTCTTAATTCTTCCAGATGCTTAAGGATCGAAAGAGGCTTATCTACATCATCGTAAATTTTATCCACTAAGACTCTTCCCTTCTTTGGTCAGATTTTCTTCATTTTTCTTAAGCTTTTCTTCTACATCTTTAACCAGCTCTTCCGGAGGCTCCTGATTAATCGCGTCTTTAAAATCTTCCGCCGCCCGTTTAAACTCACGCATGGCTTTGCCCATAGTCCTGCCTATTTCAGGAAGTTTTCGCGGACCGAAGATAAGCAGGGCCACGACAAATACTAAGATTAACTCCGGCATTCCTACACTAAACATATAATATCTCCTATTATTAACTCAAAAATCAAAAGTCAAAATGCAAAATGACAAGTTAAAAGTCAAAAATAAAAAACATTAACATTGATTATAGTACTTTTTAACTTCTTTTTTCATTTTTCTCTGTCATTTTGATATTTGCAATTCCCGAATTATCCGCCCTTGGCGAGATCTCGCTTCCCGGCAGACAAACAAATCTCAACATCCAAGACATAAAAACAATTTTTTAAAAGCATATCCTGAGATTAAACTGCTTTTATCTTTTAAACTGTTACTCGTAACTTTTTCTTAATCCTTATAGCTTACAGCTTAGAGCTTACAGCTTTTTCTACTGCTTTTACTGTTTTTTCGATATCCTGTTTCGTATGCGCGAAAGATAAAAAATTAGCTTCAAATTGTGAAGGCGCCATATAAATCCCGGCGTCAAGCATGGCATTAAAAAACTTCGCGTATTGCTTAGAATCAGCTAAAGACGCACTGCGATAATCAACAACTTGCTTTTCTGTAAAAAAGAGCGTAAACATCGAGCCCATCCGATTAATCTTTGCTTTTACCTTGTGCTCCCGGCATATTTCTTCAATCTGTTCACATAAGACCTTAGCCAGTTTATTAATTCTATTATAGTCCAATTTGCGTAAAATCTGTAATGTTTTTAACCCGGAACTAACCGCAATCGGATTTCCCGATAAAGTCCCGGCCTGATACACCTCGCCTAAAGGACAAATACTGCTCATTATTTCTTTACTTGCTCCATAAGCGCCAATAGGCAGTCCTCCTCCGATTATCTTGCCCAAACAAGTAATATCCGGTTTGATCTTAAACAGCTTCTGCGCTCCGCCGAAACAAAACCTAAATCCGGTAATAACTTCGTCAAAGATCAATAATATATTATTTTTTTCCGTAAGCTTTCTAAGCTCTGCCAAAAATTCATTCTTTGGTTTTACAACACCCATATTTCCGGCTACAGGCTCTAAAATAACCGCGGCAATATCTTTATGCTGCGCAGTAATTACCTTCTTTATAGCCGCAATGTCATTATACGGAACAACGATCGTATTTTTAGTAAAATCACGCGGCACTCCTTTGCTTGAGGGAATCCCAAAAGTAGCAGTTCCACTGCCGGCTTTTACTAATAATCCGTCATTGTGCCCGTGATAACAACCGCTAAACTTAATTATTTTATTCTTTTTAGTAAACCCGCGCGCTAATCTGATCGCGCTCATGGTCGCTTCGGTTCCGGAATTAACCAGCCGAAGCATCTGCATGCTCGGAATTGCCTGGGTAATTATTTTAGCAAAATCTACTTCAGCTTTTGTCGGAGCTCCGAAACTTAACCCATAAAATAAACTCTTCTTTACCTCGGCAACAACCTCTTTATGAGCATGTCCTAAGATCAGCGGCCCCCAGCTTAAGACATAATCAATATACGCGTTCCCGTCAACATCATATATGCGGGAGCCCTTACCTCTTTTAATAAATACCGGGTTACCGCCCACCGCGCCAAAAGCACGTACCGGGCTATTTACTCCGCCGGGCATAAGCTTTAACGCCTGCTTATAGTATTCTGCCGAATTTGATCTTTTGTTCACAACTTTCTCTTCCTTTCAATCTAAAGAAATCAGATATCAGAAAACAGAGGTCAGAAATTTAAAAAATTTTAGTATCTAGTATTCTTTCTGTCTTCTGTCTTCTGTCTTCTGTCTTCTATATTTTATACACCGGACTGGTTTTTTTAAATTGTTTTTTTGTAAACAGCATCTTATAATCACTAACACCATTCTGTTTACTAAGTTCATTGATTATCTGCATACACTGCTTCGGTGAACCAGCGTGTATCATGGTATAAAAATTATACGGCCAATCCGGGGTAGTCTTTCTTAGATAACAATGGCTAATTTCCGGTCTTCCGAATGCGCCTTTTGATATTTTGTTTATCTTAAGCTTAGGCACATTCCAGACACACATACAATTGCTGTTTAAGCCGACCTTGTGATGACTTAAAATCGCGCCAAACCTCCGGATATATCCTTGTTTTTTTAATACTTTTATCTGCCGGATAATTTCATCCTCGGCAATATCAAGTTTTTTTGCTAAGCCAGTATACGGATTAGGCTTTAGGGGAATATCCCCTTGCAAGAAACAAATAATCTCTTTTTGTATTTTGTTTATTTTTTTTACTTGTGACTTGTGACCTGTGACCGGAGACTTTTTCATAAGACAAATTCCGCTTTTATTTTAATTGTTTTTTCCGCAGGCAATTCTAAAACTTTCCGCACGCCTTTTTTATTTTTAAATTTCCGGATAAAATCAGTAATCTCTTTTTTTGTCCGCTTACTTAAAGTAAACCATATATTATATTCGCAGTCGCGTAAGTAATTATGTGAAACACTCTCGGAAGCATTAATGAATGAGACTATTGACTCCAGGTTTTTTAAATCAACACAGGCCGCGATAAGAATACTTTTATAACCAATGCTCTGGGAATTGATCGTCGCTCCGATGCGGCGGATAACACCGCTGCGCTTTAACTCCCCGATCTTTTTTAATAAAGCAGCTTCACTTATCCGAAGCCGCTCGGCAATCACCCGAAAGGGGCGCTGACCTTCAGGAAAATCAGATTGAAGTATCTCTAAGAGCTGTTTTTCTTTTTGGTTCATAACTGCAATTCAGATCCTCCGCTAAATAATCTCCGTCTGAAGTGTAAAACGCCGCTGCACGACAGCCGGAGCAAATCTTTTTAAATTCACAAATCCCGCACTTGCCTTTTAGGTCTAAAGCGCGCAAATCATTAAACACCTTATTCTCCTGCCAGATTTTAACAAACCCCTCTTCTCTTACATTCCCCAAATCAATCGGCAGATACGGACACGGATGCACGGTGCCGTCCGGCAGGATACAACAGTAACTTACTCCCGCTAAGCAGCCTTTATCAAAGCGCATATTTATCTGCTTTTGCCGGGCAATTCTCATAAAATGAGGCGCACACACCGGTTTTAATTCAATACTTAAAGTCTTTTGTTTTTCCAGTATTTTTCCCAGAAGCTCTTCATATTCAGCCGCAGAAGGAGTAACTCCGTCGATATCCTTACCCCGGCCCGTCGGGACTAAGAAAAATATATGATGCGCACAAGCACCGATACTTTCCGCAAAATCCGAGATCTTCAATACTTCATCAATATTCTTTTTCGTAACCGTAGTATGTATTTGAAATTCAAGTCCGGCCGCCGTACAATTGTTCATTCCGGCGACAGCTTTCTCCCAGGAACCTCCCGCACAGCGGAATATATCGTGAGTTTCCGGATCAACTGAGTCAAGGCTTATGCCCGCGCGTTTAAGGCCGGTCTGTTTCAGCTTTAGAGCAGTCTCTTTATCAATAAGTGTACCATTAGAGCCTAAGACACTGATCAGGCCGAGATTCCCGGCAAAACGTATCCAATCATATAATTCATTGCGCAGTAGCGGCTCTCCCCCGGAAAAGATCACTAATCTGAAATTAAGAGATTTAAGATCAGTTAAAAGCTTCTTCCCTTCTTCAAGCGTTAATTCATTTTGCGCGCAGTCTCCGGCATCACGATAACAATGCTGACACTTTAAATTACATGCTTTAGTAATATTCCAAGAGATGAGCATTAATGTTCCCTTTTAAAGTTAGTTACAGGTCACAAGCCGCATGTCTCAGGTTTTTCCTGCTACCTGGGACATGAAACCTGGAACTCTCCTATGAAGTGCTACAAAAGAAACTTCCCACTCAGCCACCGGGCGACATCTTTAGCATGGTAAGTAATAATCACATCCGCTCCCGCCCGTTTCATACTGGTCAAAATTTCCAATACAACCTGTTTTTCATCTATCCATTCCTGTGCCGCTGCTGCTTTAACCATGGAAAACTCACCGCTGACATTATACGCGGCAACCGGCCGGTTAAAACGCTGTTTGGCCCGAACCACGATATCTAAATACGCCAGTCCAGGTTTAACCATAACAATATCCGCGCCTTCCTGGATATCTAATTCAATCTCCCGCATGGCTTCTTCGGAATTTCCCGGGTTCAGCTGATATGTCGTCCGGTCCCCAAATTCCGGCGCAGATTGTGCCGCTTCCCGAAAAGGCCCGTAAAAAGCCGACGCATATTTCACGCTGTACGACATAATCGGAATATGCTTAAAATTATTCGCGTCTAAAGCTGTACGTATGGCATTTACCTGTCCGTCCATCATACTGCTGGGCGCAACCATATCTGCTCCGGCTTCAGCATGGGAAAGCGCTGTCTTAGCTAATAATTCACAGCTGGCATCGTTATAGATAACCATTTCCTGGGCCCGGGACTCGTCATTTGCCTGTTCCGACTGCGCCTCTTCCTTATTCCCCACACCCCAGTTTTTAACAATACCGCAATGTCCGGAAGGAGTATACGCGCATAAACAGACATCCGTAATAACCATTAAACTGGGAAATTTTTCTTTTATCGCCCGAATTGCTGTCTGAACAATCCCGTTTTTAGCATATGCTGTTGTTGCCCGCTCGTCTTTTTTCTCCGGAAGCCCGAATAACATTATTCCCGGAACACGCAAATCACTAATTTCTTTTAGTTCTTTTAATAATACATCTACAGACATCCGGTAATGACCCGGCATTGATTCAATCGGATCTTTAACCTCTTTGCCTTCGACGACAAATACCGGATAAATAAGCGATTTTACATTTAATTCCGTTTCCTGAAACATGTTCCTTAATACCTGGCTTTTGCGCAGCCGCCTTAATCTTGTTATGGGATATTGCATTATAAACCTCCTGTTAAAACTCAAAATTTAGAATTCAAAACTCAAAAATATAATTTAAAAATAAAAACTTTTTGTTCTTCGATTGTAATCTTCCTGCAGTAAGCATCCTCAATATTTCACTAATCTCAGTTATCTTTCCTACTGTTTAACTAGTTTTGAATTTTGAGTTGCACTTTTGCCTTTTGACCTTTGATTTTTGACTTTTAATTTATTTATCCTACCATAATTTTTTCTTCCGCATATGTATAATTTATCTTACGGGTATAACGTGAAAATGCCAGTACCACAGTTAACGGCCCCAGCCTGCCTAAAAACATCAATATCGTAATCAAGACTTTCCCGGCCAGATTAAGGTCAAAGGTTATACCGCAGGATAAGCCTACGGTACCGAAAGCCGAAACTACTTCAAATACCAGATCACGAAAAGGTAACTGCTCAAATACTCCCAAAAGATAAGTAAATAAAATCACCAGGCCGGTAGATAATACCACAACCGTAATTGCCTTGCCCAGGATCACATCCGGGATTTTGCGCTTAAACGCGCTGATATCTTCTTTATTTTTCATATGACTGGTAAATGCCTTGAGGATGATCCAAAATGTCGTGGTTTTAATACCGCCGCCTGTAGAACCGGCAGACGCTCCGATAAACATCAGCACAATCATAATAAACACACTGGAATTAGTCATCTTTCCGATATCAATGGTATTAAATCCGGCAGTTCTTGCCGATGTCGACTGGAAAAAGCTGACCAATATTTGGTCTTTTAACGGCATGCCTTTTAACGCGGCATTACTTTCGGCAAAATAAATACAAACCGTACCGATGATCAGTAATGCCAGACTCATGGTCAAAACCAGTTTTGTATGCAGTTTCAAGCGTAAGGCCCGGGAACGTTTACGTATTATGTATTTATCCCAAAGATCTTTAACAACGATAAATCCGATCCCGCCGAAGATAATCAAAAAACAAATACACAGATTGATTTTTGGATCAGTTACATAAGCCATCAGATTATCCGAAAATACGGAAAATCCCGCATTACAAAACGCGGATATCGAATGAAATACCGCTGCATATAATCTGTTTAGCGGATCAGAAATATACGGGGTAAATGAGAAGTACAAAAAAGCCGCACCGATAAGTTCAACCGATATGGTCATTCCAACAATAAACTTAACCAGTCCCAAAATATCCGCCGCGCTATCCTGATCCAGTACTTCCTGCATGGCCATTCTCTCTTTGCTGGAAACCTGACGGCCCACAGCTAAAAATAAAGTTACCGAAAAGGTCATGATCCCCAAAGCTCCGACCTGGATCAAGGCCAGAATTACTATCTGTCCAAAAGTAGAGAAAAAAGTTCCGGTATCCTGAACGATCAAACCGGTAACACAGGTCGCGGAAGTCGCGGTAAACAGCGCGTCGATAAAATCAGCTCCGCTGCCGTCTTGCGTGGCAATGGGTAAGGTAAGTAAAAATGCTCCCACAAGTATGGTCATGCCAAAACTCACAACCAGCAGCTGTGCCGGTTTTAAACCTAATAAGTTGATTAATTTCTGGAGCATACCGCTGCGGAATAGCCTTTTAAAAAGCAGAAAACTCTGACGAATAACAATAAAAAGACACGCGGTTCTTAACCCATGCGCAAAAAACTGCACTGCCGGGATAATCACAATAAGATCCAGCCAGTTTTTCTTAAAATGCTGCAGTTTCGACGGAGATAATAAAAATCTTAAGGCCACTGTAGTCAAAAAAGTATACAGCACAATTGTATCTACTCTATTAAACAGCTCCAAAGGCATCTCATTAACATGCACTCCCCACTGGAAAACCAATAGGATAAAAGATACACTGGCCGCAATTTTAATTATCGCATCTAAAAACTTATCAAACACTTCTCTCTTAAAAGCCATTTTTCTTCTCTACCTCTTTTCTCGGGCTTCTTATTATTTTTTATCTCGCTACTCTCTACTTGCTACTCGCTACTTTATTTACTTCTTACTATTTAAATGTATCTGCTAAATGTAATAATATGCTGACTAACTCCCGGCGTAAAAAAGAAATAAGAAAAAACGCAAGTATCGGTGATAAGTCTACCCGGATCTTATATGTTAACGGCATTAACAGCTGTCTAAAAGGCTCCAGTATCGGATCTGTTGCTGCTCTTAAAAACTGCACCAGCGGATTTCTCGGATCCGGGCTTACCCAGGAGATCAAAACCCGGATCAAGATCAACCAATATAAAATGGTTAATCCCATGCCCACGACTACAGCCAAGCCTTCCAAAATATATATAATAACAAACATAGCTTAAACTTATACCTTTTAAATCCCGCATCCGGGAATATAACCCTTTTCCAGTTAGTATATCCTTATTAAGTCGAAAAATCAATTGTTTTAACCCGGATATTTAATACTATTATCGTAGCGAGAATTCAAAGTGTTGCCCAAATGCAAGGCTTGCGACCAAGGATTCCACAGGCGTGCCCTCTGAGGCACGTCGAGGAAATCCGACCGAGCATAACGAAGCAGTTGGGTAGCAATTTGGATTCAAAGTAGATCATAGAATTAAATATCCGGGTAATAAAAAAACCCCGCCAGGGACCTAGCCTAACGGGGTTTTAATTCGTAATTTAGTGCTTATATGGAACTACCGACTACACTAACCATGTCACGATTAGCTGATGTCTGGACAGGTCCAAACTTAGCTGCTCTTATCTCACTTAAGATAGCACGGGTCTGAGCCTTATATCCTTCAACACTAGACTGCAAATAGGTTAAATCAACATAAACACCTTCTGCATTCGAAGGCTCTCTAAGTCCTCTAAGCATTCCTTCAATAGCTACTTCATGCTCAAAATAAGCAATTAACTTAGCTACATAATACGGAGTTAAAGCCGGAATTGTAATCTTGTAAGCCGGCACACCCTTTTCAATCGCATCCTTAAGAGTCCCATCCAAAGATGCCTTCTGGATATCAGACTGTTTTAATTGCTCCAGCTGCATTAAGCTTCCGCCAAGTACTTTTCCACCAGTAATAGTTGCATCTTTTGCCGGGTCAAAAGCAGCAACTTCAATAAAACATATGATGGTATCTCTGGGCCCATTAATAATTCCATTCACTACAGAGTGGTTACGTGAAGGACCAACCAACGGAAGAATATTCTGTCCCTGACCCTTTTCCCGAATTGATTCTGTAGAAAGCTGCATCATCAGATTAGCAAATTCCTGTAACATATTTGCAAACGGATATATCGCCACTGTTCCTAAGCCGTGTTTTTCTGCTAAATAATTAGCCCGGGCAATAGCAAATGAAGGAACATTATCACCTTCAACACTACCGTTTAAAATTTCGTTACGCACATCTTTTATCGCCTCTAATACCTGTCTTATTCTGCTTTCCGGAGTTTCTCCCTTGCTTGTATTTGCCATTACTCCCATCGCCAGCATACCCACGGCTGTACCAAAAGAGTATCTTCCTCCGGTACCATCCGGAACCGGCAATAATCCAAACACATCATCACCTGCCTGTTCACGAATAAGCTGAACATAATTATACAATGCGCTCTTATCATTTAAGCCTGTGGTAAAGACAAAGAAACGCCCGGTACGGAAAGTTTCTTCTGTGACAGCTTCTTCTCCGGCATCTAATTTTACTGTATAATTCAATGTTACTTTCTCTAGATCTTTAGCAGTTAAACCCATAGCTTCTAAGTCTTTGTCCTTTATCTGACGTGCCGCGTATTGCACAGCAAGCTGTTCTAATCTAACTTCAAGATAACTTTTAATAACCAGGAAAGCATGCGCTGTTTCCCCGGTAGTTCCGGATTTAGAAATTATATTGAATTTTGTTTTAAACAAAATCCCTTTTTCATCAAGAACCTGTAATGTATCATAGGTACTATTCGGATCAAAACCATCACCGGTGTAGAATAACATCGGAGCCCCGCCTCTAGCTTCTTTAGAAAGCAGATTATGCTGAGTACTGATATTGGCATTAACAATTCCCTTTGTTGTCTGATCTGATCCGCCGACACCAACAACCACAAATGCCTCAGGATTATCATCACGAACTTTCTGAGCTACCGTAACAGTATCTTCAATTCCCTGGTTTGCCCATTCCTGTTCTCCAAACACCCAACCGCGCCAGTTCTTTAACAACCTCTGACGGCCAAGCTCGGTAGTCACATCATTATCTTCAAATTGCATTGTTCTTTGGATACCTTCCATCGTCCTATTAACATCGGCAATTTCGCCATTACTCAGGCTTAAAGCACCTAAAGAATCAGCCTGTAGAGTAGCAGTATTAATAACTATCGGAGCTGCCGGAGTTATTTCTTCAGCCGCTTCAATTGTCATTTGAATTTCCTTTTCCAAATCATCGACTTTAATATTTTTTGCCGCTTCCGCAGTTGATGCGTCTGCTTCAAATTCAGCTTTAGTATCTAAAACCAACTGTTTCATTTCTTCCATCAGCCTAATAAGCTCCTGAATATCTCCGCCTTCAAATATCAATGTACACTGCTCACCGGTATTTGATACGCGAAACAAAAAGCTGCCGCCGGTCTTAAGTAACCCCAAAAATCCGGCAACTTCTACTTTTCCTTCATCCATATCCTGCAATAAGTAATCCCCCATATCAACTGTTCCCAGAGGGGTCGGTAAAAAATCATCCGCATATTTTTCTTTTAATTTAACAATCATCGCATCGGTTACTTCAAACTTAATTGAATTCGGCACAACGATCCTGACTTCTCCGGAACTGATCGCCGGAGGAAAATGATCAAAAAGTTCTGTCAGTAAATAAGAATCTTGTCCTGCCGATAATCCGACTTTTTCATCCTTAGCTTCTACATCCTGAATTGTTTCTTTAATATGCAATAAATTAAAAGCTACGGCGATACCCGCATCAATTACTTTTTCCGGATAATTTGGACAAATATGAAAAAACTGATGGCCGGATGCTTCTGCCGTAAAATATGTGGTCTTAAAATGTCTAAGCTTTTCCGCAAAACCAGCATCAAACTTGCTTGGGTTGGCGGCAACATATTTTTCTATTTCACTAAATATATGACGTACAACCGCTCTTTGCGGCGGATATCCCGTAGTAATATATTTACCGGTTATCCAGTCAGAATACCTGCGAAACATATTTTTTAAACGGGAATTAGCGCGAATATCGGTTATTGCCCATATCTTATCAAATCCGGCATTAATCAGTGTATTCATTACTTCCTGATTAATCGGATCAGAGAACAATCTCTGATAAAAAGGAAGGGTCATTTCAAAAGAAGGAACTGCTCTTCCATCCTCTAAAATCGCTGCCGCCCGGTCTCCATCTCCATCAAACACAAATCCTATGGCTTTTTTCTTAAACTGTCCTGAAGCATTAATCTCCAGAACTTTATTCTGGCAAGCAACCAAAGCTTCCGGTTTAGAAGGGTCCCAAATTCCACCCGGCATTCTTCCATCCGGGGTATCATTCAGCCAGAATACATTCTTCAATCCTCTTTTTTCAACTATCTTTTTTAATACTGTAGTTAATGCTGAATTACGGCAATCAAAAACTACCGGCTGATCAACTGACACCTGGGGTAATGTCTTATCATAAGCATCTACTGCTTTTTCAATAAGATCATTCTGCTCTGTCAGCGGAATAAAACTTTCTACTGTTCTTAAATTCCCGCTTTTAATCAAAGTATACAGATTAGCTAATTCTTTCCCATACAGCGGTTCTAACTGGCCGGTTTTAGGATCTATTACTTTTAGTTTAAAACCATTCTTTGCCGGAATACCGTGAGATCCGGAAACCTGCCCCATAACCTTAACATTATTAGGATTCTCTCCGGATAATATCCCATGTTCACCGGTACCGACAATCTCATCACTAAAAAACAGCTTTGCTCCGGCAGACTGCGCTCCGAGAGATAATGCCAGTCTTAACATCGGCGTATGTATTCTCTGGTCTCCGGTAAATTCGACACCTTCTCCCTGTTCGGCATATCTTGTGGCCAGCGCTTTTCCGATCAAATAACAACTCAAAGGAGTTAAATCTACTTCACCGGAAGCTACTTCCCAGGCATTTCCGCGCACATCATAACCAAATCCCTTACCAAACATAGATTCTGTCATCGCTTCAATAGCCTCAGGTAACTGAGCTTCAAAATATTCGATCAAAGTTTCAGGAGTAGTTAAAGCTAAACGTTTTAACTGTTCATATGCCTCATCTTCACCAATGATAGCTTTAGGTAAAATAGAAGTAAGTTGGGATAAATCTCCTTTAATAATCGTCTGGTTTTTAAAATCTCTCATCATTATTTGGTTAGGTATCTGCATCTCTGGTGACAAACAACCCCTTTCTTCTGAATTAACAAAAAAATTACCTCCCGCAGCAAAGGAAATATTAGTGATTAAAAACGACTGCATGATAATAAAAGAAATGACTTTGAAAAACAGGTTGGTTTTTGAAGACATAAACATATGGCGCTACTCCTTTCATAGTTACAAAATCGCTTAATTTGCCAAACTTATTTTAGTAATGTTTAAAAATCAGCTTTAAAAAGTTTACAAAATTCCTAAAAGTATACCATATAAAATAAAATCTCGCAAGGTGGCTTTGATTTTTTTCGCAGATGTAACTTATTGTGTAGGAAGGTATTAGAAAATCAACTCATTTTAAAATTACTAATATTTAAGCTTGGGGGCAAAACACGCTAAATTGCCTGCTCAATAAGGGATAAAGCCGGCGGCAGGTTTTTAGCCTCTACTGAACCGGCAACTTCCGGAGCATACAATTTTTCAGCAAGCTGGGCAGCAGCTATCGGTAAAAGAGTCTCCCGGCTAACTGATTTATTTTCCCAAAGCGACTCATGGTACCATTGGCCATATTGATCCTTTGACATAACCATTGCCGGAGGGGTATCAATAATCTGAGTAAAATCATTGCCGCTATAGCCGCGTAAAACAATTCCGGAAGAGGCATCGACTTCCACATATCCGCCGACATCTCGGAATTTTTCCCAGCTCATCCCTTTATCAACAGAAATATGGACATAATCACCTTCCTGCATACTAAAGCCTATTCCCAGGGGAATTAAAGTATTCAACGGATTATGACAAGTAAACCAGACATGCCGGCCGATTGATTTTTGAATAGCTTCTAATCCAAACCCGTCCAAATAAGCACGAATGTGCGCCGGCTTGATACGAATGGTCTTATCCGCGTACCAGGAAATAACCAGGCTAACCGAGTCTCTAAGCTGACGGGTAACTTCCGCATCATCCTGCCTATCATCCATCCGCATCGCCAGAACCGAACGAAAATCTTGTTCAACTATTTGCAGCCCGGAAAATAAATACTCCCCGGAATATATGGTGTTTTGATAAACAAACCCCGGAACCCCGCTTTGCCGATTAACCGGAAACCATCCATGAGAATAAAAAAACCCGTAGGGGTCTTCCCGGGCAAGAGTAAATTTATCATGCCCAAAACGAGTAAACTTTTTAAGATAAGGATTACGAAAGAAATTCGAAGCATTCCATTTTTGATCTTCTAAATCAGAGTCAAGCTCATTTAATTCTTTAAACACGCTTCCTCCCCATCCGTTATGAAAAATCCAGTCCTGCGCGTACCATTCCGGAGAACTATAAGCCTGATCATTAATATCATTAAAAACCTGCCACCACCACTTACCTTGAGCTTTTTTCTCCTGCAATTGTCTGCCGACAACCGGGATCACCTCTTCAATACACTGTTTAATATGCCCCCAGATGGATAACTGATGCATAAGTTCCTTATCTATCGCTTCAGAACAAAATTTATCCACACTGGCAAGCCGTTCTTCCCACCACTGGACCGACATCATCCCGACCGCATTAAACCCGGTATAAACATCTGTCGTGCCGAAATAAAATCCCGCTAAATCACCCAGAACTTCCATCTGTTCCTGGGGTATCCCTCCCTGGGACTGCACCTGTTTACAAATGTCTTTTAATTGTTCGCGAATCTGCCCGAATGATACCTGAGTGTTATTTACTATAATAAAGTTATCCTGCAGTTTTTTTTGCTCCGTAATATATTCAACAAGTTTTTCCTGCCACCAGCCAAAACGGTCTGGGCTGATTTCCAAATCATCCCAGTGTTCGGAAAACACCAGCTGTTCGGATTCATAATGTCCGTAAAAATTATATCCTTTATATATAGGCAGATGATATCCCACACAGGCAAGTATAGAAAAAACATCATGATTACCAAAAACAATTTTGGCCAGCCCCAGAGAATCAAGTTCTTCCGCGGCCAGAAAACATTTGACTCCGTATTCACCCCGATCCATGAAATCTCCCAGCAGATAAAATTGGAAATTCTTTATCGAACGGATATCAATTCCCTGTTCCGCAAGCTGCTGCTGTATTGACTTCCGCGGAAATTCCGTATGGTCAAGCACCACCGGAACTCCCAGTTTACGGGATAAGGCATCGCTGATGTAATCTAAAAATATTTTTATTGCTCCGTGAAAATCAGACATGACGACAACTTTCGGCAATTCCGCACTGCCGGAAAAAGCCATCTCCTGTTTTACCAAAGCCAGCAGTTCCTGAGGATTCCGGGCTATTGCGTTAAATCTATCTTGCTCTCCGGCAGCAGTATCTTTGGGAATAAGATGATTATCAACAGAATAGGCAACCCAATTTGATATATCTTTGAGGCTAAGCGCGGGAGATAAACATCCGGTCTCCCCGCGCAAAGGACTTACAATTAATATTTGGGCCAGAATAAATATTATGAAAAAGTATGATCGTTTCGGCTTCACTACTTTCCTTTCAGTTACAAAAAGTAATAAAGTATACCATAATAGATGGGCTGATGCAAGTCGCGGGAAGATCTTTAAATTAGCTGTATGTCTTTTAATTGCAGCTGGATAGTGGAAATACCCTGCCAATTATTGATTGAGGGCGAATAGACAATGGAAAGACCGTCGGTAATAGACGCAACATCAATATCACCCATACGGCTTCCCAAAGCTTCACAGGTAACCGTTTCATCGGTCAGCCAAAGTTTGAATGTACTATTGCGAAGAACACGGGGTTTTTGTTTAAGTTTCAAGTTACGGGAAGCAAATACCGGACGGGGATTCCCCATACCGAACGGTGCGCATTTTTCTAATTCTTCGATCAGCTTTTCTGAAAGCGCACCCAAAGTAATTTCCATATCAATATCCACCACCGGACGCAATTTTTCCGGAGTAAGCACTTTGCAGGCTTCCTGATTAAAAATATCTTTAAAGTTTTGCAGGTTTTTTTCTAAAATACTAATACCGGCAGCATTTTCATGCCCGCCGAATTCTTCAAGTAAATGATTACATTTTGATAAAGTGTCAAAAAGGTGAAAATCCCGGATAGACCGGCCCGATCCTTTACCTACACCCTCTTGTGTGGCAATTAAAATAGTCGGCCGGTAAAATCTTTCCGCGATACGGGAAGCAACAATTCCGATAACTCCGGGATGCCAGGTATCCTTGTGTAAGACCACTGTCCGGTGATGTTTAAAATTGATCTCTGTATCGACCATGGCCATAGCTTCTTTTAAAATCCTCTGTTCTGTCTTCTGACGCTGCTTGTTCTCAAGATCAAGAGCCAGAGCTAATTCATAGGATTGTTTATAGCTGTTACTTAGCAAAAGATGCAATGATTTTTCTGCTGACCCCATCCGTCCCATCGCATTTAAACGCGGCCCCAGGATAAAACCAACATGATAAGTAGACAATGCTCCTTTTTTTATTCCGGTTACATCCATTAAAGCCCTCAGCCCGATTTTCTTTGTCTGGCTAAGTACTTTTAATCCGTGTTTAACCAAAATCCTGTTTTCTCCGGTTAATTGCGCAACATCACTAATTGTTCCTAAGGCAACCAGGTCCAAATGTTCCGAGACATCCAAACTGCCGCGGGAAATCCCCTGAGCCAACTTATACGCTATGCCGACCCCGGCTAATTCTTTATAGGGATATTTGCAGTCTTTCTGCTGAGGATTAATCACACATAGAGCCTGAGGAACTTTATCATCTAAAGGCTGATGATGGTCGGTAATAATAATATCTATTCCGGAAGCATTCAGATATTCTACTTCCTGAAAACTACTTATTCCGCAATCGACAGTTATCACTAAAGCTGTCTTTTGCTCTTTTAATCCGGCACAGGCCTGGAGATTTACTCCATACCCCTCTTCTATTCGATGCGGGATATAACAGGACACATCCGCGCCTAATGCCGAAAGCGCATAAAATAAAAGCGAGCAGCTGGTCAACCCATCAACATCATAATCCCCGTAAACAACAATCTTTTCTTTATAAGCAATCGCCTTTTTTATTCTCTCGACAGCTTTACTCATATCTTTAAGCAGAAAAGGATCATGGCAATTTCCCATATCACAGTCAAGAAAAGCCGCCGCAGCTTCCGCGTCAGTTATCCCGCGATTGATCAGGATCTGAGCAATTATCGGAGATATCCCCAGCTGAGCTGCCAGGGTTTTTTGTTTTTGTAAATCTAATTCCCGGAAATTCCAAATTTTCTGCATGATCTCATTTCGACTATTACTATTGTTGGTTGTTCGAAAATTTCTTGCGATGGATTATACTTAGAACCAGCAATCCAAAAACAGCCGCAAACATCAAACAAAGTATTATCAACTTATCTTTTACGATCGCTCCGCGCCAGCAATACTCCAGCAAATAAAGAGCGAAAAACACAACCGCTGTCGCCGCCACCCGGATAAATTCCCCATTCCGCACGACCTGAGCAACACTATATGCCGCCGGCTGATTTGATTTATATGACTTAAACATCGGAAATAAAGAAGGAACTTTATCTTTATAATCAAGATATTCCTGTCCAAAAAGCTGGGTCAAAAGAAGCTCTTCATCCCGTATCGTTCCCGTATAAAAAACAAAAAATAACGCTATATAAATCAGCGAAACAAGCAGATTACTGATAAAAAAACAAAACCCCAATCCCATCAAAAAATTCCCCAGATATAAAGGGTTACGCACCATTGCATAAGGCCCGGCAACAGCCAGCTCTCTTTTCTTCTTAATAAACCCGGCCGCCCAAAGACGGATAATCAATCCTAAAATAATACACCATACCCCGATACTAAAACTCATTCCATACCAATACCCCAGAAAAAGATATATTGCCGCAAACGGATATGCCGCATATAAACGCATTTTTTTAAACCTAAATATACTGTTCACAATAAGTTCTCCCTCTAGAACCGATAACTCATACCCATATTGACCGCCCATTCATCAAACATCCGGGATTCTAAATTCACACTGGCATTTTCCGCGATCTGATAATCAATTCCTAAAAGCGCTCCGAGAGAATCTTCAGACTTTAATCTCCGGCGAAAATCATCCACCTTATATTTTAACTGCGCTAAGCTTAATTGCGGCCCCGCATATACTGCGGTTTTACCAAAATCTTTTTTTAATAACAATGTTCCCTGCCATTCATCCCAAATCACCCGGTGATTAATATTGCTTATGATATCTTTAAACGGATGACAGCTGATATGCTGAAACCCGGCAATAACTTTTATTTTCTTTTGAGCATCGTCATAGCATAAGTAACGGAATCCATAACCTCCGGCAAACCCCGTGGGAAAATTTAATTTCAGGCCGTCATTACGCTTAAATACCACCTTGCCCAGACCGATTTTACCATCGATAAACAGGCGTTCACTCAGACCATAACTTGCCTTAACAAAATACTGCGTGGTTCCGGCTTTGCCTTCAACTTTATTAAAATCACGCGCAAAGATATTGTTAAATTGCACACCCCATATACTCTTATGTGCTATCGGCAGGAATTCTCCTTCAGCAGGAATAGCAAAAACAGAATTACTTAATAAAAACAGCGCGGCAATAATAAGTGCTAAAGTCCGTCCCATGGATAAAAAGTTCCTTTTTTTCTCTATAGTATACGCAGATTGGATATTTGTCAATCCTCTTAACGGGCCGAGGCAAGCCCGGCCCCTACAGGATAATATTTATTCGTCGACAACTTCCGCTTCTACATCGATAATATCACTTGTCGTTTTATTACGCCGGTGTTGATATGGCTGTTCCGGCCGGCTCTGAGCCGATTTAAAAATAATGTTTTTTCCCAGTAACATCGGGATCATCAATAATCCCAGCAAAATTCCTCCGAACATAATCCAGCGCACAAAACCAAACAGTATCCAGCCAAAAAAGAAATTAAAAGTAAATAAAGACCAGAAAAAACGGGTCAACTTACCTACAATCATCAATGAATTAAAATTATTTCCCATTATATTCTCTCCTAAGTTGGGCATTACCCGCGGCATATCCTGTTGAAAAAGCTGCCTGAAGGTTATACCCTCCGGTCAAACCGGCAATATCCAGCACTTCGCCGCAAAAATATAAACCTTTTACCTTCTTTGATTCCATGGTTTTCGGATCAATCTCTTTTACACATACTCCTCCCCGGGTAACCATGGCATATTTTAAGGGGCGAGTTCTTCTCACTGTTAATTGTAACGCTTTCAAAGAACTTATCAAGCAAGTTTTTTCTTTTTTAGTAAGCTGATTTAATTTTCTGCTTTCAGCAATCCCCAAATAATCAGTTAAAGCGTAAATAAATTTTTTCGGCAATAATTCCTTAAAACAATTCCGGCAAAATTGAATCGGCGAAATTTTTATCGCCGCATCAATATACGCAGACAGCTCTTCCCGGGAAAATCCCGGCATAAAATCAATTACCAGTTCCGGGCAATCATCCTTTAGAATATACGTGCTAATATCCAAAATCATTGGCCCGGAAACACCAAAATGGGTAAAGATCATCTCTCCAAATTTACTAACTTTCTTTTTTCCCTTTACCACTAGAGTTATTTGCACCTTATCCAGACTGATTCCCTGCACTTCCTTAACAAATGATTCTTTTATATCCAATCCGACTAAACCCGGATACGGCGGGATAATTTTATGCTGTGCCTGTTTAGCCAGAACATAGCCATCACCTGTTGAACCGGTTTCCGGGTAACTCATCCCTCCAACAGCAATTATTACACTCGGTGCGGAAAATATTTCTCCGGAATCCGTTTTAACTCCCTGCGCACAACCATCCGCGATTATCAGGCCGCTTACATGCCGGCTAAACTTAATTGTTACATTATTTTTTTTAAGAGAAGCTTTAAAAACATCAACGACATCCCCGGCATTATCCGTAACCGGAAATACTCTCCCATTATTTTCTACTTTTGTTTTTAGGCCGAATTTATTTAAAAAACCAATAAGATCATCAGAAAAAAATTGGCTGAAAACATTATAAAGAAACTTCCCGGAATCCGGGATTTGCTCAATAAATCCCCCAAGTTCTGCGGTATTGGTAAGATTACAGCGGCCGTTCCCGGTAAGTAAAACTTTTTTTCCCAGAGATTTATTTCTCTCCAACAGTAAAACCCGATTACCGTTTTCCGCGGCCTGTACCGCAGCCATCATCCCGGATGCTCCAGCGCCAACAACAATAACGTCATATGTTTTATTCATAATATGAATATTGACAGTTGAAAGTTGAGAATTGTAAAAAAATAAAAA
Organism: Candidatus Omnitrophota bacterium; assembly: GCA_043826565.1. Classification (GTDB taxonomy): domain Bacteria; phylum Omnitrophota; class Gorgyraeia; order B26-G9; family B26-G9; genus JBDRPX01. The sequence goes on along the minus strand of JBDRPX010000019.1, from coordinate 40,498 downwards.
CTGACTATAGAAAATTAAACATTGAAAATTGTAAAATTAAAAAAATATTTTTTCGCCTATCTACTTTCAATATTCAACTTTCAATTTTCTTTATTCAGCCAAAGTTTTTTTAGATCTTCAGTAATTTTATCCGCTATATCACTGCTTAATTCTGCCTTCTCTATTTTTTCCGCAGGTTTGAGCCTGTTCTTAGCCGCAAAAGAACTATCTAAAAACTCCTTTACGGATTTTACATTCGCCCCTAAAGAACGGCAGTAAAACATGATTTCCTTATCATCACTGACAATAACCATCTGCCGGGAATTACCGGCAGACTCTACCATCCTTTTTATCTTATCATCCGCGGTCTCATTCTTACTAAAGATAACCTGTACGGATGATTGTATCGCCGGGCTGCTGATCTCCGCTTTACCGTCAAAAACAATCGTTACTTCATTCTTCGCGCTTCCCTGAGGACGGTATTTCTCAATAAATCTTACCAGCCCGTCTCTTCCGTCTCTAAGTTTTTTACCGGTTAAAAAAGTAACCTGCTTGATAACATTATATCCATCAATTATATAGTGGAGGGACATAAAAACCTCATAAATAGTGCAATTGTTAATTTACAATAAACAAAATCCAAATTACAAGCAATATACAATTCCCAAATTTCAAAACACAAAATATTTTTGTTTATTGTTATTTGTATATTGGAATTTGTTTGTAATTTGGCAGTTGTAATTTGTAATTTATAATTTTCATATATTCTATCTACTCTCTACTTCGGCTCGTAATTGCCCGCAGGCACCTTTAATATCTACTCCGCGGGAACGCCTTATCGTTACATTTATTAAACTGTCTTTAAGCATCTGGTCGATTTGCGCGATGTTAAGCGGACGCGGCGGATCGAAAGCTAATCCCTCAACCGGGTTAAACGGAATAAGATTGACCTTACATCTAACCCCCTTTAATAATGAGGCTAATCCCTGGGCATCTATTTTACTGTCATTAACCCCGCCGATTACTATATATTCAAAGGTTACTATCCGATGCGTAAGCTTGGTGTATTCTTTTACAGTCTTTATTAATTTCGCGATATTGTATTTTTTATTTATCGGCATTAAGTCATCTCTTAAAGCATCATTTGCCGCATGTAAAGAAACCGATAACTCCACCTGAATCCCTTCCTGCGCAAGATGCAGTATTTGTTCCGGCAATCCGCAAGTGGAGATAGTTATTTTACGCGCGGCGATCCCTATCCCGTCCGGGCTATTCATAATCCTCACTGCCTTAAGCGTATTCTCATAATTTGCCAAAGGCTCTCCCATACCCATAATCACAATATTGGTAATTGACCGGTGAGGATTATCCTGCTCTATTAAAAGCACCTGACTGACAATCTCCGATACAAAAAGATTACGTTTTAAACCGCCGATACCGCTGGCACAAAACGTACATCCGTACCCGCAGCCGGCTTGTGTAGAAATACACACTGTTGTTCTTTTTTGCGTAGGGATTAGTACTGCTTCAATAAGTTCTCCATCATGCGTCCGAAAAAGATACTTTGCTGTCTTGTCTTTAGAAACAAGTTTCTCCTGTGTGATCAGATCGGTTACACAAAACTTTTCATCCATTAACTGCTTTAAGTCAGCAGGAATATTTTTCATTTGGGAAAAAGAAATCACATTCTTCTTATATACCCATTCTAAGACCTGCTTAGCCCGGTACCCCGGCTGTCCCAGACCAATAATGCGCTGTTTTAAATCATCTAATAAAAAACCTGTTATCGCTTCTTTCATATTATCCTCAGAAATAAGAAAACCGCTCCTCGACTAGTAATCAACCAAAACGGGAGCGGTGAATTTAAAGGTGCTGTCCCCCTTCTGATTATCCCAAAATCCCCCGGATATGTCAAACTCCAAAAATCAGAAGACAGCGATCAAAAATCAGTAAAACTTTTCTTATTTTTTCTCTCTATTTAATTAAATTGACTGGCTGATCAGCTGGACCGCCAGCTTAATACGCTGCAGGGCCACAGTACTATGCGTTATTATTCTCGTAAACTCAGTGTTTATCAGATTTCCCAGGTCACTTCCTCGATTATACTTAAGTGCATTCATCTTCTCTAATTCAGCACCGATAATATTAGCATAGACATCATCAATATAAATAACCTGTCGGGGATCGGCTATTCCGGCAACTCTTAATGCTCCTTTATAAATCGCTCTAACCGGCTTCATTACCCCGACCTCACAGGAAGCAATAACACCGTCGGCTAAGTTATGCATCTCCGGAAAAGTTTCCATCCAAAATTCTTTTACCAAAGGGCCAGCATTGGTCACCAGATAAATTTCATAACCTGCGTATTTTAATCTGCGCAAGGCAGCAATATTATCCCGATTCGGACTATATATATCCAAATAAGCTTTAACAAAATCTTCATAGCTCAACTTATTCCAACCAAACAAAGCTTTTACTCTACGATAAAACTCCTGAGTGTCTATAACCCCGCTTTCATAAGGCGCTAAAAATCTCTCATCTCTTAACTGTTCTTCAATCCACTCAACCGAATATTTAGTATCTCCCGCTGCCTGTTTAAGATTTTTTGCCTGTTTCCTGAAATCATGCGCGATTAAAACACCGCCGATATCAATAAATACTGCTTTTACCTCATCGACTACCTCAAAACCATCATCGACTCTGCCTAGTTTTTTCTGTTGAGGCAGTACAGAGCTTTCGGTTAAACGTTCTCGATCCATAAGCGCGGAAAATTCGCGCAGATTAAATCTGATCACTTCAATCTTTTCTCCGGCCTTAGATATTTTATTTGCCTGATCATAGCCTAAACGCATAAGAAAATTACGATCAATACTGTCATTAACAATATCCTGCGACCTCACCCCGTTAAACGCTCCAAAAGTAAGCGCAAACATCATCAAATAATCTTCGACCACTCCCACCCATTTTTCATCAACAATATCATTTGCATCAGGAAAAGTAACCATTTGCCGGCCATTTTCAAAAGAACTAAAATAAGTAAACGGCAGATTGCCGACTCTTTGCCAGCCGTCATTGTTTTTATTCCGGGCGGAAATAATCACGGAATAGGAAATACGATCAGTATCCGGAACTAACTCTACCTTTAATGTTCCGGCAAAAGTATTAATAATGGTTTTATTGGTTTTTAAGAATTCATACGCTGCCTGACTAGACGCGCTGTCTTTAAACATCATCTCGGCAAACTGCAGCGCTTCCTTATTCCGTCTTCCCTCAAAAGACTCATTAAATAAGGTTACAACTTCTCCGTCAAAAACCGTAATATCATGATCAACAGTTACTCCGGCAGGGATATGAATTACTCCATGTCCATGCACAGTAATTTTTACATTACCTTTAAAAGTTACATTATCACCGATATTTACTACGCCGCCAACCAGCGGCCCCCCGGTCTTTTTTACATCAATATATAATCCACCCTCTATCCGACAATTATCTCCAATATGTGTTCTGTTTCCGCTTAAGAAAAGAGTTCCTCCATCTGGATTTAAAAATCCGTTACTGCCAATCTGTCCAATGGAAAACTCCGGAGTCATTTCTACAAGTGCCGAATATCTTTGGACAAACTTACCCTCTACCTCTTCTACCACTATATCAGGCATTATCCAGCCTTTTTTCTCTAACTGCTTAGCATGATGATATGACTGCACCGCCACAGCAGTAAGCCTGCTTTCATCAGCTAAAACACCGGCAGCATCACGCTCTCTTTTCTTAGTCGGAGCAAACGAGCTGTATCTAGGTAAGACCACTGCCGCGCCATAAGCCCGGGTATCAAAAACAAATGTTTCCATTTTATCTCCGGGAACCTTTCCCTCGGCCTGCATTGAAAAAACTTTTTTGCCGCGGTCAACATGCACTGAAAGTGCCGGCAATTTATCTAAACCGTCTAAACTTATCATTAAAATATTCGGACTGCCCACATCAGAAACAATCTTCTTTTTTGCCGCTTCACTTAGCTGATCGACTTCCGAATACTCAACCATCTGCCACAAACCCTCTTCAGTTTCCGCCAGATTTCCCAACCGGTCATCCGGGGCCAGTTTTTCAATAAGCCCATAACTGATATGTGCGGCATTTTCCGGAGCATTATATGCGCGCTGCTGTTCATCCTTTAAATGCGCCGCTAACATTGCCTCTAATTGCTTAACCGCAAGCGGATTATCCACCTGAACCATGAGTACATATTTTGTCCCAAAATTATCCTGCAGCCAGCCGCGCACGTCGTTTTTCCGTAAAACAAAATCCGTAACATCTCCATGACCAAAACCGCCGATCTGAATAGAACTCTTTGTCGTCAGAATAAATTTTCCGTCTTTATCAAATACCGGAAAACTCCGCTGCTGTTCAAACCGGGTAGAATCCTGGATCCCAAAATCATTATTATTGGCAAAGAATACTTTTGTTTCTTCATCCGTGCCTTCACTAGTCTGCACAAGTAAAGGTATTTTTGCTTCGTAACGATTACCCAACTCCCTAACCTCATCCGCAAACTGCTGATATAAAGAAGCTCCGCTTAATGGGCTGGACTCAAACATCCCTTTAGGATGGTCATAATCTAAACGCGTTCCGCTGCCTCCGGCAAGTAAATAAACCGCGACTTTACCCATGCGTAAAGCATTTGCCATTAAATGCTGATTACTTGCCAATGCCTCTTCGGCAGTCATCATATTTGACGGCGCATGCAATGATTCGAAATCAACTTTAATATCCTGTTTATTTTTTACGTTTTCCTGATAAAGCCTAAACGCTTCTTCAAAATTAATCACCGTAAGACAACCCAACAATTCCTTTTTTCCCTCACTGCTTAACTGAAGCCAATAATCAAATACATGCCCCTGATCATAAGAAAAAGTATTTTTTACAGCTTCTTGGGCTTTACAATCAGCAACTATCGGATCTTGAAGAATATATTGCTCACGCTCAGCTTTATCTTCCGGAAGTTTATCTAATTTAGGCCATTGAACTTTTTCGATAAAACGAAGCAGAGAATCCATTCTTTCAAAAGCTGATCCTTTACCAAACAAACTTAAGTCAGCAATGCTAATCCATTTATATTTTTCTAACAAGAAAAGATTTGCACTGATCATCTTCTGCAGGTCAGAATTATCCGCATATATTTTCTGTTTGGCCTTAAGTAACTTAACCGCCTTAGCATAACGCTGCTTTAATGCCGTTCTAATCTCCCATAAAAGTTTCCACTTAATATAAAGTTTTACTCCCAAAGGCAGCAATTTATCTTCTGCTAAAACTTTTTTGATTTCCTGATAAGCATCATACTCTGAGATATTCGGAAGCGGCTTTGGTTCATAAATTTCTTCCGGCTGACGGGGAGAAATATCCCATTTAATCGCTGATTTTACAATTACCTGCGGATCACGCATTGCTTTCCATCCCAGGTTCCTTTGAATATCACTGGAATCGGCGACCAAAGCCGGCGGATCACCAGCTCGACGGGCTTCTTCCCGGACAAAGAATTTTTTAACTACCTTACCCATTAGTTTAGTAATCAGACCAATCATCTCCAACACAGAAAGACCTTCACCGGTTCCGACATTATATGCTCGGTTAATTGCTTCCTGGTTTTTTCCGTTAATTAAAGCTTCAATTGCCCGGACATGCGCGTCTGCCAAATCCTCAACATGGATATAATCACGTTCACAAGTACCGTCAGCCGTGGGATAATCCCGGCCGAATATTGCCGCGGCCAATCCATCTAAAAATCTACGAAAAACCGCTCTGATTACATGTGAATCCGGAAGAGGATGAGATTCTCCTAAAGCTCCGTCGGAAGCAGCCCCGGCAGCATTAAAATAACGCAAGGCAATCCAAGACATACCCAGCTTCTGGAATGATTTAATCATTAATTCCATAACCCATTTATTAAATCCATAAGGGCTGGTGGGGTGCTTTCTTCGGCCTTCCTCTAGAGGCATTTTCTTCTGAGTCCCATATACAGCGGCTGACGAAGAAAATACAATATTTTTAACTCCATATTTCTTTGCGGCATAAAGCAGCCGGAGAGTATTAATAATATTATTTAAAGCATAAACACACGGACGCTCTACGGACACTCCCACTTCAATGTATGCCGCAAAATGAATTGTTCCGACAATCGGTATTCCCGCTTCTTTATATTTTTTGAGAACATCTTCACTATTTTTTAAATCTGCTTGTTCAAAAACACAAATTTTATCATTATCCTGAGCATAAGCCTGATTACGCTCAACTACAAAACGCCGGCCATTTACCAGGTTATCCAAAATTACAATATCATAACCGGATTGCATTAAAGCACGGTCAGTATGCCCTCCGATATATCCGGCGCCTCCGGCTACCAAAATAACTCCTTTTGATTTACCGGCTTTAACTTTTTGTTTTAAATTATCTATGGTATGTATTGTTGAAACTTTCTCGCTAGCACCGGTATTTACGGAAAGCTGCTGCCGGCCGGCTGACCATCTAGGATATACTGTATCTGCAAACATCTGCTGCATCGAAGATATTCCTATCGCGATATGGGGGGCAAGGGTATCTGATTTCCGCACCCTATCAGGAGACATATTCATATCCCCGCACAAAGCAAAATTTGAAAAGAAAAACACCTGCAGAACAATGCCAGCAATTACCTTTGTAATTTTTCTTGATTTAAACATCTGTAAATACCCTTTTCCTATAGTTGTATCAAAAATTAAAACTTTTTTTAATTAACTTTTAAAATTGTCTTTGCTAAGTTATAAAAAATCTTTAAAGTTTACCACATATTATTATTTTTTGCAAAAATTTCTGCAAAAAATTTATTTTTGTAACTCATTAATATTACTACAGTTAAAATCCTATAACAAAAAAGCGCACCGCTACGGTTCGCTTTTTCTATAAATCTTTCGGTTCTTTCTCAGACTTTGTAATATTTTCTTTGTTTTTATTTTATAACCAGTTGCCAAATCAAAACTCAAAAGGCAAATGTCAAAAATGCCAGCCTCGCCAGCTCAGCTAGGCGGGCAAGGCAAAATTAAAAAGTTATTCATCTTAATGTCATTTTTACACTTAGCATTCTTGTTTTCAATAATTTTATACGCAATAATATTCAACAATTGTATCTTTAAACTTTTGATTTTTTAATTGCAATTTTGAATTTTGAATTTTAACTTTTGAGCTATCTGTAACTTCTTGATATTTAATATGTTAATATGTCTGCAATCACATTTTTCAAAAAAGACTCAATCTTTCCCCTTACCGATTTTCCCTATCCGCTAAACGCTATACGCTTTATTTTTCACCACTGCGTTTCTACACCTAAAAACAGCCATCTGCCGGGCATCGGAATATTACTTCTTTCGGAATATCCGTGGTTTAATATATTGTCTGCTTTTAAAAACACATTATATTCTTCAAATTTTTTGGACAGCTTTGCGTTTAATACAAAATCACCCGCCTGATATATTCTCTGCAAATAATTAAGATTTAAACCCGCCGTCATATCCGCCGGCAACTTGACCTCTGTTCCCAATACAAATTTATGTTTTAAATAATCAAATACGTATTTAGAAACAAGCCCGTTCTCTTTTCTTTGTTTATCCAAATAAGAATACCCAAAAAATAACTCCTGACACCCGGGCAAACAACTATTCTTTTTTTCCGGATAAACAGTTAACTTTACTTCAATACCTTCAGTATCAACATCAGCTACATTCTGGATCTGATAAACAGTTGCTGCCGGAGCTCTGACCCAATCAATTAAATTTTTCCCTCTTCGTGTAAAAGCGGTTACTGAGGAAGAAAAATCATGACGAATATAATCAATTCCGGCTTCATAGTTACTTGAACGCTCTGGAACAAGATTAGCATTACCCATATTTGCCGGACTCACGTAATAAAGTTCAGTAAACGTTGGGACTCTGAATGAACGATTAAATGATGCTCTTGCTTTAAAATCATCGTTCAACCAATATCCCGCACTAATATCCGGGGAGACATAATCTTTGTAATCCTCATAAAAACATCCGGTTAAACCAATAGCAAAAATAACCCGGTCTTGCGAAAGACTATATTCTGAATAAACTGTATTTTTCAATCGTTTTTGCTTCCCCAGATTAGTACTTTTAATACTCTCCTGGGCGGTATCTGTACCGAAAAATAACTTTCCTTTAGATAAATCCCTTAAGCAATCTATCTTTGCTCCGGTCACATAACTAGTATGCCGATTTTCATACCAATTCGGTCTTGTCTGATCAAGTAAAAAACGGTCTTTATGACGTCTTACATATACTTTCGGATTAAACTGCAAATCACCTGCTTGGGATTTAATTCCCATACTGCTGAATAATGTCTTGGTCTGTTCAAACTGCTCGGGGAAAAATTCTGAATAAAATCCATTGGCCCCGAATTCTTTATCCAGTACTCCCAAAGTAAAATCCACATCTCCATATCCGCTTTTCCAAAAAGCGCTCTGAGAAAACTGCAGACTCTCAAATCCGGTATTATGACGATATCCGCCGGAAGAGGCCCTGCCAAGAGAGCTTCTGAAATTAGCTTCGCCCAACGCATAACTGGAGGATACCGATTGGCTGGAAAAAGAGTTGGCACCAAAGATTGCCTGTGCTTTAATTGCCTTTTCTTCGGGCCTCTTGGTAACAATATGAATAGAGCCCCCCTGTCTGCCGGCACCATAAGCACTTGCTGCTGATCCGGACACAATAACAACTCTATCGATATCAGAGATAAATAAAGGTATATCCATATTAAAATGCCCGGTTTGCGGGTCATTAACCTTTACCCCGTCAATCAGAACATCGGTTTGCTCAAAGCTTCCTCCTCTTATCTGAACATCAGCTTGAGTACCAAAGGAGCCGCGCCGCTGCATATCTATCAAAGAATTATTTTGGATAACTTCTGTAAGCGCCTGCTCATATTCCCGCTCCGGATTTACAATATATTCTGTCCGAAGAAACGAATCATCATAAGCGCTATCAAGCAAAGCCGGACGCACAAATACCGGGTCTAGGTCATAAACCTCTGTCTCTGCCTGAGCCGGAACAACAATAATCATTACGCTTAAAATTATTAACCAGGTTACCCTTAACCCATTATTAGAATTAAACATTGTTATCCTTTCATTTCTATTTCGGGCGGATACGGAGATCCGCCCCTACACACTAAACGCTGCCCGCTATACGCTATTTTATATCATTGTCAACCTATTATTGCTTTATGGTTAACATTATACTAAAAAAATTTTCTAGTCAATTTTAAACTGCTCTGTAATAATATCCATCACCCTTTTCACACTGCCCCGATTATCGGAAATAACTTTCTGTGCCCGCCGGGCAAGATCCCTTCTTTTATCTGCGTCTTTAAGCAAACTATGCAAAGTATCATACAGTTCCTGCTCATCTTTAACGCTAACAGCCGCCTGGTTGCTTAGAAAAATACCGGCAATTTCCGCAAAGTTAAACATATGCTTACCAAAAACAACCGGCTTACCGCAAACCGCCGGTTCAATAGGATTATGCCCGCCATGAGGGACCAGGCTTCCGCCGATAAATACAATATCCGCTAATGCGTAAATATTATTAAGCATACCCATCGTATCAAGAATAAGCACTTCCTGATTACCCGGTGCTGTTTCCTGCTGTTTGATCTGACTAAGACAAAAAGCCGTCAGTCCACAGTCTTTAATGACCTGCTCTACGGCCTTGGCCCGATGCGGATGCCGGGGAGCAATCAAAAGACGGATATCCGGATATTTAGCTTTTAATTTTATGAACACCTGCGTAATAATCTGCTCCTCCTGATCATGAGTGCTTCCGGCAACAATAAGACGTTGGTTCTTGGTCAGGCCAAGATCCAGGGTATTTTCCTCTCCCGGCTGGATAATTTGGTCAAATTTCAGGTTCCCCGTAACCCGGATATTATTTTTCCGGGCACCGATCGCCTCTATCCTTTTTGCGTCAGTCGGTGTCTGCATGCAAAACAAATCTATGTTTTTCAAGATCGGCCGAAAAAACCACCCGGCCTTTTTGTAACGCAAAAAAGCATTGTCCGAAATGCGTCCGTTAATGATCGCTATGGGAATATCTTGTCGGAATGCTTCGGTAATAAAATTTGGCCATAGTTCTGTTTCCATAATCAAAATCATTTTAGGCCTAATAATCGAAATTGCTTTTCGCACAATCGGACTTAAATCAAACGGAAAATATATAACAAGTTCCCCCTCTACGGCAATTTGCCGGGCAACAGCATTCCCCGTAGGAGTAATTGTCGAGATTAATAACTGAGCTTCGGGATATTTTTCTCTAAGGGCTTCAATTAAAGGAACCGCTGCTCTTATTTCACCCACACTGACTGCATGCAGCCAAATAACCTGACGGCTATTAGCTAAAAACCTTAGCACATCATGTGGATAAATTCCGCAACGCTCAACGATTCCCGGACGATGCTTACCGTTAAACAGAAAAGTAGGCAAGTAAAAAACCGAAAGTATTACATATAATATATCCAGAATAACGGCTCCAGCACGAGGGATACCTACCGGATTGTTTTTCTCTATTATTTTTGAATTTTGATTTGTCATTTTGACTTTTGACTTTTGATTTTTGATTTTTAACTTTAGGCTATGCCCTCGGATGTGTTTTTTCATAAACATTCTTTAATTTTTCCGTGGAAAGATGCGTGTATATCTGAGTTGTGGATAAATTAGCGTGTCCCAGCAACTCCTGAACCGCACGCAAATCTGCTCCCCGGTTCAGAAGATGCGTAGCAAAAGAATGTCTCAAGCTATGCGGCGAAATATCATTTCTCAGACTGGCAACTTTTATATATTTCTCGACTATATTCCGGATACTTCTATCTGTAAGGCGTTTTTTATCTTTATTCAAAAATAAAGCCCGGCCGGATGAAGGAGCAGCCTTGTTGCGCTTATCAATATAATTTTTAATCGCCCGCAAAGCCTTATCTCCGATCGGAGCAAGCCGTTCTTTCCGGCCCTTGCCGAATACTTTAATAACTCCTCCGATAAAATCCACATTTTCAATATTCAGCCCCACCAGCTCACTAACCCGGATCCCGGTACTGTATAATGTTTCCAATATCGCTTTATCCCTTAACCCCGGCAAATCCTTTTCTACCGGAGTATCCAAAAGCTTGCTGACATCATCTTCACCTAAGAAAATCGGCAGTTTTTTATCCAGTTTAGGTCCGACTAACCCCACCATCGGATTGGATTTACAATGACCTTCCCGGCATAAGAACTTAAAAAATGAACGCAAACAAGCCATCTTCCGGGCGATACTTACTTTCTTGAAATTCTTTTGGCGTAAAGAAACTAAAAATTTTCGGACATCCAGGACATCGATATCATTGATATCTTTATCCTGGATAAAGGAAGCAAAATCTTTTAAATCCACACTATAGTTTATTACAGTATGGATAGAAGAATCTTTTTCTACTTTTAAATAACTCAAAAACTTATCTATATAACGTTCCATTATAACACCAGCTACCAGTTGCCAAAAACCAGATCCCCCTTAGAGGGACAAGTTAGTCACTGGTTTCTGATTGCTCTTCATCCTCTTGCGGCCCTTCTTTGCCCTCTTTCGGCAGATATCTTGACACATAACGGCATTCCGGATATTTACTGCATCCGTAAAAACGCATTCCTCTTTTTGAACTGCGCTGAATCAACTCACCGTCACAGCCTTCATTCGGACACTTCACTCCGCTGGAAATAGACTTAGCATGGCGGCATTCCGGAAACCCGGAACAACTTAAAAACTTACCTCTGCGGGACCACTTGATCACCATGGGCCGGCCGCATAAAGTACATACCTCGTCAGTCTCGATAACCTCTTTCTTGATATTATCCTGGGCAAAACTAAGCTTTTTTTCAAACGGCGTATAAAAATCCCTTAAAACAGTTACCCAGTCAAGTTCTCCTTCTTCGACCTTGTCAAGTTCGGTTTCCATTGTCGCCGTAAACGTCACATTAATAATTTTCGGAAAATATTCGGTTAAAATATCGCTGACTTTCATTCCCAGTTCTGTACACATTAAATATCCCTTTTCACGACGCACATAGTTGCGCAATACCAGGGTATGGATAATCGGCGCATAAGTACTCGGCCGGCCAATCCCTTTTTCTTCCAGTGCTTTTACCAGAGATGCTTCCGAATACCTGGCCGGAGGACGCGTGAAATGCTGAGAAGGTAAAAGGTTCAGAAGATCAAGCCCCTCGCCCTGATTAAACTCCGGCAAAGAATTTTCTTTCTCTTTAATATCTTCCCGATTATATATCTTTAAAAAACCATCGAATAATGGCACAGCCCCGCTGGTAGAAAATAAAAACCGGCCCGCGGCAATCTCAATAGTAATGGCTAAATAACGCGCCGGCAGCATCTGGCTGGCCACTGTTCTTTTCCAGATCAATTCATATAGCTTATATTGGTCATCGCTTAGATACCCCATTACCTGCGCCGGAATACGTTCTACCGCAGTCGGCCGGATCGCTTCATGAGCTTCCTGCGCCGATCCTTTAGAGCGATACACATTAGGTTTAGCTGGTAAATATTGTTTACCGTATTCATCCTGGATAAACTTTCTGACCTTTGCCAAAGCTGAATCAGCAATCTTAACCGAATCAGTTCTCATATAAGTAATCAGCCCTATCGGGCCTTCTTCCCCGAGTTCTATCCCTTCATAAAGCTGTTGAGCGATCATCATGGTCTTGCGGGCAGTAAATTTAAGCTTATTAAACGCGTCCTGCTGAAGCGTACTGGTAATAAACGGCGGATAGGGGTTTCTTTTTTTCTCTCTTTTATTGACTGCGGAAACAGCATAGCTTTGAACTTTAAGTTCTTCGATGATTTTATCCGCTTCTTCCTGCTTTTGAACCTTTATTTTTTCCTGGCCGCACTTTATCAGTTCGGCAGTAAAAATCTCTTTATTACCTTCTCTTCTTTTTAGCTCAGCCTCAACCTTCCAGTATTCCTCCGGATTAAACTCCTCTATTTGTCTTTCTCTTTGAACAATTATCTTTAAAGCTACAGATTGCACTCTACCGGCACTTAACCCCTTTGCCACCTTTTTCCAAAGCAGCGGGCTTAAAAAGTAACCGACGATCCGGTCTAAGATCCTCCGGGCCTGCTGCGCATATACTTTACTCTGATCTACCTCATGAGGATGGTTAAACGCCTCTTCAATCGCCTGCGGAGTAATCTCATGAAAAACAACACGCAAGAAGCTGCGATTATTAGCTTTATCACGCAATTGATCCTTAAGATGCCAGCTTATCGCCTCTCCCTCGCGATCAGGGTCTGTGGCCAGATAAACAACATCTGTGTTTTTTGCCTCTTTCTTAAGTTGGGTGAGAATTTTCTTTTTCCCGGTAATTATGGAATAGGTCGGCTTAAAATCCTGTTCTATATCTACCCCGATTTTTCGGCGCGGAAGATCAATAACATGCCCCATGGAGGAATAAACAACATAATCCTTGCCCAAAATTCTTCCAATGGTTCTGGCCTTTGTGGGAGATTCAACAATAACTAATTTTTTCATAATAACATATCCTGTGTAATGATTGCAGATATAATATCGTATTTAAATCCAGGCGTCAACCTTTTTACTAAAAATCAAGGGATCAGACCACTATCTATCAGGTTAGATCCCCTCTAATTATTTTCCCGCCGGGATACTTCTCCGAAGTTGCCCTCGGCGCCAGCCTCGCCGCCCAAGAAGCTCATTCTAAAGATGGCTAGGCGGGAGGTCTCGCCATTGTCCGCTTTCAGCGGCCACTTGGCGGATTATCTGTGGACAAAACAAATCGTTACTTCTGCTCCTTCGGAAAGCTGTGTTGTAAAACCTCCCGGCTCTCCGTTGACAGCAATCTTTAGGATTTTCCCCTTATATTCATCAGAATCAACCGGGAAATATTTTAACAAATGAGATACAGTCGGCAGCATATTTCCTCCAGGCTTGGTAATAATCTCCGCCCGGTCAATAAGAAATTCATCGGCATCGACCTTCTGTCCGTTCATAAAAATCTTCCCGTGATTTCCATCTAACATACATTGCTTGTCATTAAATACAACCCTTATATTCCGGCCATTCTCCGGGACTTCCACGACATCCTTTACCCGGTAGAACTGAGCATGCTCTTTATCAAATTCAATAACACTTCCATCGATAACTTTTGAGTTTAAAGTAGCGCGCTTACCCTCGATCATTAAATTATAGTTGCTTTGGGTTAAAATCCGCGGCTCTTTATTAACCCGGACAACAATCTCTCTATCCTCTAAAGACAGGGTATTAATCCCGGCTTTTTCCAAAACTTCTCTTACTTCAAATTCCGGATCAAATTCAATACAAGCCCGGTCAACTAAATCCTCTTCTTCGGTTACTAAAACATCATTAATAAATATTCTGGGCTTGATTTCCACAGGCTCTTCATTGACCATAACCCTAATAGTTGTAACATCAATAATATCTTTAACTTTCGCCATCGCATCTTCACCGTCTTGGGCTCCTTCAAAAGTAATCCGGTCTTGATTTTTTACACTATCGGTTAGTTCTGCCGGTTTATCATTAAGCTTAAACCGGGCGGGTCTTCCCGTCTTGCCTTTAATTATCTTTAATTGGCCATTAAGTTCAACACAAATAGCTTTTCCTATTTTTCCATATAATTTATATTTGTCTACCCCGGCAGCAACCAGCGCACTTATAATATCCATATTTTGCTGCATGTCCAAAACGTGGATCCGCTTTTCATTTACATACAAATCAATAAATTTTAAACCGCGAGACTGGGCGGTCATAACACTTATCCCTATCGGAGTAACCATATCCGGACCTTTTAACTTTCCGGTTTTATCCTGCACTCCTTGGATCATTTCCGGCATACGAATCCCGACTTTATTCTCATCCAATGGCAAAGCACAGGCAATAGCTTTATTTAATAGAGGAGTAAGGCTGCCCCCTCCGACTAAAATAACCGCATGCGGCACATTCTGGTTAAGTTCCAGGATACAATCTGATATAGAACGCGCCAATGCCTGCACACGATCATGGATAACCTCGATAATATCCTGAGAATCAAGCCTATAGGATTTCCCCAAAATATCCTGGAATTCCACTTTGGCCTGGCTGGAAACTAATCTTTTTATTTTTTCCGCGGAAGTAAAATCCAGAATGAATTTCTCACAAATCAGCTCGGTGATTTCATCTCCGGCTTCCGGGACCATACCATAAGCAACAACACTGCCCCCCCGGGTCAAGGCTATATCAGAAGTCCCGGCGCCGATATCAACAAGCACCAGGTTCAAGCGCCGCATATCCTGCGGAATCATAATATTAATTGCCGCGATCGGCTCTAAGGTAAGATTAATCACTTCCAGTCCGGTCTTACGCAATACGCTTAACATACTGTCTAAAACAACCCGGGGCAGAAAAGTAGCAATAACTTCAACCGCCATATTCCGGCCAAAATGCCCGACCAGATTTCCCATAACCGCCGAATCAAGCTCATAATACACCACACTATATCCCACACAATAATAATCCCCCTGGCCAAAATCATGATTCGCTTCATGAAGGACACTGCTTACTGCCTCTAATTCAAGATTGCGCACCGCGTCTTCGGTTATTTCTTCATCCAAGGAAAGATCTTTGGCAATTTTCGCATGCACTGTACGTAAGGCGCGGCCGGCAACAGCAACTCCGACCTTGTGCAAAGAGATATCCAGTCTCTTTTCCAATCTTCCCTTAATAATATCGACGATCTTGGCAACTTCATTAATATTATGTATTTGTCCGTCAAGCATTGTCCGGGAAGAATGCTCTACGACTTCCACATCAATTACCTGAATAGAGCTTTCATTTTTTTGCGCAACAATACCGACTACTTTGCGGGTTCCGATATCTAACGAAAATATGAGATCTTTTTTATCAAACATTAACTATCTCCCGAAACTATCTAATGTTAAACAATATTTTTAATAAATTCAACCTTATGTCAAAACTTAAAATTCAAAAGTCAAAATTGCAATTCAAAATTTAAAACTCATTAATTAATCTATTATTATGTGTTATAAAATATTTAAAAATCATTTCTTTATAATAATTTTTTATCAATTCTGATTTTTGACTTGTATTTTTGAGTTTTGATTTTTGCATTTTAACTTTTTAACAAATTACATGCCAACTGCAGCGAGCAATGTTTCCAGAGAGCCGGGCTTAGGAAGAAACAATTGCGAGCATTCCACCTTAGTATCCGAAACAAATAACTCTGTCTCTATCAAGAGAGCTTCCTCGGCAACCTGGCCGATCTCAGTGAGAACAAAGTCGAGAAGCGCGCCCATCATATCGCAGGCCATTGCCGGAACTGAAGCAATAAAAGTTTCACCGACAACCTGACTTAAAGCACTTAAATAAGAACCACAGAGAATCGATCCTACTTCTTTTAATGCCGATTGATATAACTCGGAATCCTTATCCAGCTTCTCATTTGTAATAAGTTTACTGACCAAAAATTCCGCACTCTCCGGAGTAATAATTGTAACCATTGTTCCGTTCATTCGGCTCATAACTTCAAGATAAATAACATAAACAATTTTTTCCGGGCCTCCCAGAACATCTGCCACATTTTCTAAAGGCAAAAAGTTTACAGAAGGGACACTAATATCTATTTGTGAAGATATTAATTGGGAAAGTGCGGTAGCCGCGTTACCGGAACCAATATTCCCCATTTCTTTCAGTGCATCGAGTTGAGCATCACTCAAGTCTGCCATATTTTTCCTCCTTAGGACAGTATTGCTTGCGATATCATCCGACCATACTTACCACATCTAAAATAAGCGCTACGCGTCCGTCTCCTAATATCGTTGCGCCGGAAAATCCTTTAATCCCTTTTAATAAACTGCCTATAGACTTAATAACCACTTCCTGCTGTCCCAAAAATCTATCCACAATCAATCCGGCTTTCTTCCCGTTTCCTTCGACAACCAAAATTGAAATTTCTTTACTTTTTTTAGGTTTAAGCTCTATCTCCAAGCGGCTTTCCAAAGCCTGGCTTAACCTTACCAGCGGAAGAACCTCATCTCTTAAATTAATAACTTCAAATTTTTCAATATGCTTTATCTGACTTTGCGCTACTTTTACAGTTTCGGCTATATTCGCGATCGGCGCCGCGTAGATTTCCCCGCTGACCTCGACAAGCATAGCGCGGATAATCGCTACCGAAACCGGCAGTCTTAAACTAAACTTACTGCCGGCACCAAGCTGAGAATCAAAAGAAAGAAAACCGCCTAATGATTCTATCTTCATTTTTACGACATCCATCCCGACACCGCGTCCCGACGTATCGGTAACAACATTTGCCGAACTAAATCCGGGAAGAGTTATTACTTTCAATATATCTTTATCACTGCTTTTATTTATCTCTTCCTCGGTTAAAAAGCCTTTTTCTAATGCCTTCTGCCTCAACATGTCCGGATTTATTCCTTTTCCGTCATCAGAAACCTCAATTAAAATATGGGTTCTTTCCCTTTCCGCCCGCAATTTTATAGTTCCGCTGGGATTTTTCCCATAGTTTTTTCTTTCTTTAGGCAATTCTATTCCATGATCCACACTATTACGCAAAAGATGGACTAAAGGATCAGCGATCTCATCGAGGATAGTACGATCTAATTCGATTTCTCCACCGGAAAGCTCCAAAAACACCTGTTTATTCTCTTTACGAGCCAAGTCCCTGACCATCCGCGGAAAACGGTCAAATACATGCGAAATCGGCACTAATCGGGCCTGCATTACCTCATCCTGCAATTCCCCGGTAAGCCGGTCAATAATCGTTAAAACTTCATGCAGAGACTGAATTTTCTGTATCTGAGCGACCTGCATCAATCTGATTTTAGCAATAACTAATTCTCCGACCAGATTCATTAATTTATCAAGGCGTTTAGTACTAATCCTGATATTCTTTATTTTTCGTATTTCCGTACTCTGGCGGGCAGCTTCCCCGGATTGTTCTTTTCCTTCTTTTGTCTTTCCCTCATTAATATTCCTTGCCGATTCAATAGTCTGCCCTTCCGGCAAGCTGTCAATATCAGTTATTTCCTTGAACTCAATGCTGTCTATTTCTAAGATGATACTTAAAATATCTTCAATTTTCTTTTTCGATGTCTTTGTTAAAAACAATAACGAAACAATGCGGTCAACTCTGTTCTGCTCTAAATCTTCCGGAGACGGCACCGACTTAACCACCTCGCCAAACTCTTCTAATTTATTAAATATCATATATACACGGACTGATTTTAATTGGCAATCTTCCGACAGACAAACATCAATCTGATAGACAGATAATCCCCGAGCACTTATCACATTGGATAAATTGTGCTTTTCAAGCTTACTCAGAGCTATTGGTTTTGCCTTCTTTATTTTTTTTACAGCGCTTTCTTCGGATACTGATGCCGGAGAGATTGTTTCCAGTTCTGCAATAAGCACATCTACGTCCAGATTCAGATCTTTCCGGGATCTTACCTCTTCTAAAAGCATCTCCAACATATCCATACATTTAAACAAACGATCGATCATTTCCGAAGTAACCGGGATTTTTTCTGTCCGGAATGTTTCCAGCATATCTTCCATCTTATGGGTCAATTCCGTAAACTTCTTAAACCCCATTGTTGCCGCCATACCCTTTAATGTATGCGCGCTGCGAAAGATCGTATTTAAAGTCTCCGTATCTTCCGGATCTTTTTCCAGACGCAGTATCGCATTGCTGATAAACTGCAAGTGCTCTTCTGATTCAGCCACAAATAAAGTTCGATACTGCTCCATACTCATATTTACAGTCCCCTATCCCGGATAATCTTCATTAATTCAATGCCCATATGGTGTAATGGAACAACTTTATCAACTACACCTTCTTTAATTGCTACTTTCGGCATACCGAAAACCACACAAGTAGATTCATCTTCCGCTAATGTTTTTCCTCCGGCATCATGGATACTCCTCATACCCTCAACACCATCCTGGCCCATACCGGTTAATAAAACACCAGTACATTTTGCACCAAATTCCTTAGCCGCGGAATTCATCATCACCGTAATTGACGGACGAACACTGTTCACCGGCGGATCTTTTGTAAGCCTAATTAACATATCATCGCCGTGTTTTACAACTACCATATGATAACCGCCGGGCGCGACATATCCGCATCCATCACAGAGAACATCTCCATCCTCAGCTTCTTTTATGGCAATTTTAGAATCAGAATTAATACGCTCCGCCATGGCTTTAGTAAAAACCGCCGGCATATGCTGGACAATTAAAAACGCCGCATGGATATCCGGGGCAAAATACGGTAAAATTTCCTTGATCGCTTTAGGTCCTCCGGTAGAAGCCCCGATCGCAATAACCTGGGTAACCCCTACTTTCGGTTTGCGGGCTAAATTAGGGCCTTTGCCGCCGATTTTGCGCAATACTGACTGGATATGCTTTACATCAACCTTACTCGCCGCCTTTACCTTATTGATAATTTGATGATCAATTATGCTGATATTAATCGATATCTCCCCTCCCGGTTTAGCAATAACATCAACCGCGCCTAATTTCAAAGCTCTTATAGCATTTCGGCTATTCGGAGAGGCGTTGGCACTGATAACTACCACCGGAGTCGGCACTTCATGCATAATATAATTAAGTGCTGTCAATCCATCCACATCCGGCATTACCAGATCCATAGTCACAACATCCGGACGCAAAGCCGCTACTTTTTCCATAGCACTAGCCCCGGTTTTTGCGGTATCAATAACTTCAATATCCTTATCGGAATTAAGAATATCACTTATACGCTTACGCATTAATGCGGAATCATCAACAACCAGCGCTCTTATCATAATATCATTACTCCATGAGTTGTAGTTCTTATTTTAACTTCTCCGGTATCTAAATCAAAAAATAATGAACGGCCGTAATCCTTGCCGGTATCTTCAGCAATAATTTTTATTTTCATTTCACCTAAAACTTTCTTTACTTCTTCCACATTCCGTTTGCCAATATTGGAGATCGCGGTTTCCCGGGAAAACTTAAACATATGTGCCCCGCCCATGATTTTAGCTTTAATAAATTTCCGGTCCGCTCCTTTTTTAACCATATCCTCGACCATATCCGGGATTGCCGTATTCGCGAATTTAGCACGATTTGTTTTATTTCTAACAATATCCTGATCGGGAAGCATGATATGAGCCATCCCGCCGATTTTGGAATGCTTATCAAATAATATAATTCCTACACATGAACCAATACCTAAAGAAGTTAATACCGCCGGAGCTTTGGCAACCTTCATATCCGCGATTCCAATATGAATTTCTGGCTTATCCATTATATTCCTTTATTGTATCCAAGATGGCTTCCAGGCTTCCGGCATTAGGTAATAATAAAAAATGCCCCTGAAGAAGCCTTCCGGCATCATTAAATTCAGAATCAATTAATAAAGCATATTCTGTAACAGCTGAAAGTTCAATAAGCAGATAATCTATAAGCGCACCGGCCATATCAATTATGATTCCCGGGGTAGATGGGATAAGATTTAATCTTGTAAATTTGGTAAGCGTATTGAGATACACCGCAGATAATAAACTGCCCGTCTCTCTTATTGCCCACTGATCAGTTTCTGTAAAGATCCCTCTCTCATCCTGCCGGCCATGGAACATTTCTGATAAAACATGAGCACTCTGTTGCGGAAATAATAAAAGTATAATTCCCTGCGCATCTCCAAACACCTGAGAAACAACCCCAGCCATTATTTTTTGGGGACCGCCCACAATTGCGGGCACCTCTTTAATACGCACCAGATGCACATGTGGAATATTGACTATAATTTTTTTATTAAGTAATTGAGAAAGTGCGGTGGCAGCATTACCCGCACATATATTCCCCAGCTCTTTTAATACATCCTCCTGCTGGGCAGTTAAAACAATTATTTTTTTTAGCAAATTTCAAAGCCTCTGTTTTAAAAATCAATTTAAAACAAAACACTGCTTAATCTATTACTCAGCTTTCTAAAACTCTCTTTGCCGCTTCCAGTACACGAGATGGCTGAAAAGGTTTAGTAACAAAATCTTTTGCCCCAGCCTGAATAGCTTCGACAACTAACGCGTGCTGACCCATAGCACTTACCATAAGAATCTTGGCCTCGCCGTCTTTTTCCATTATCTGTTTCACTGCTCCGATACCATCCATGTCGTTTACCTTAGGCATAACGATATCCATGGTCACCAGATCAGGAGCAAGCTCTCCATATTTATCAACTGCCTCCTGCCCGTTTTCTGCCTCACCGATGATCTCATACCCCTCTTTTTTGAGAATATCTCCGATCATCTTGCGCATAAAAACCGCATCGTCAACCACCAGCACTTTTACTGCCATAATCTACGCTCCTTCCTTTCCGCTTAACTTATCTCGTCTTTTTCTGTTATTTCGCTTGCCGACTCAATATGCTTATTGATATTATGCAGCTCCTCGGTACTAAGAACTTCATTTAAATCCAGTAATATCAACAAACGGTCGGCAATTTTCCCCACCCCTCTTAAATACCGTTCATGAATTCCGCTTTGAATAAGAGCGGGAGTTTTTTCAATATTATTCGCTGAAAGCCTGATAACTTCCGAAACCGAATCAACAATCATCCCTACGGTATTCTCTCCGACTTCCACAACCATTATCCGGGTTGTTTCCGTTCTCCCCAGAGAATCCAGATCAAATCTTTTTGCCAGATCAACAACTGTGATTATCTGCCCTCTTAAATTTATTACTCCTTCAATAAATACCGGAGCTTTAGGCATTCGCGTTATGGGAACGAGTTTTAGAATTTCTTTTACCTGGCTTATCTCTACCCCGAACTCCTCATCCTGGATCCTGAATATTACCATCTGAACTTCTTCTTTAACACTGTGTTCTTCCGGCATTTCCGATTACCCCCATAATGTATTGGATAAATTAAATCCCCCCCACGGGAACCCATAGGATATTTAACTGAACAACCTGATAAAACTACATTTACAGTTTTATTCTATACTACAAAAAAAACCCTAAACTGTCAAGTAGAAAATGGAACAACAGTCCCTGATTACAGATGCAAGGCCTTGACGAATGAGTGCGGAGGCGTCCTTCTCCTAGGACGTCGCACAAGCGAATGAGGAGAAAACGCCGCAGATGGACGTTTTGCAAAAGTCCCTAGAAAAAAGAAAAGCCCTTACCCAAAAAGGGTAAGGGCTTTTTTAACGCTTAAGACTTGATTAGAACTTTACGCCTACAGAACCAATAATTTCTGTTGCTGTCTTATCAAACCCGTTTCTGTAATAATCGCCAGGCATGAAATAAGCTAAAGTTAAACCCATGCTAACATCTTCTGTATAAGCATACTTCAGAGCAAGGTCAATTTCTGTACCAACATCTTTCTTTGTTGACATTGCTGCTGTCTGAGTAGCTAATGCTTTTGCTAAGTTGAAGAACCATACATCAACGCCAAGAGTCAATCTGTCTGCCGGAACAATGCTGGCATTCAAATTAAAAGAATTGGTATTGGTATTTGGATCAACAATAACACTCAGCACCTGGCCTTCGGCCAACGGTAACCATCCTTCGAAATCGCCAACGCCATCTCCACTATCTCCAGAACGATAGATGTATTTCACACCAACTTTTGGAGAATATTCCGCGTCAACAGCATAGTCTAAGCCAACATTGAACGCCATGGCATCAAGACCTCTGTCGGCAACACCAACAGTTCTTGAGGTCATATAGTCACCACTCTGAATAGCAATACCGGCATCAAGCATTAAGCCTTCTGTTGGTTCCATGGTCAATCTGGTAGCTAATGCATAAACATCACAAGTTTTATTACTGGTGCCATCAGGCCCGGTTAAACCAACTCCCGGAGAAGCATAATGAGCAGCAACTAAATAAGTATCTAATACAGCATTGTAATCTTCGAATTTGTAAATACCATCAACTAAGTATCCATCAATATCGTCACCAAATGTACCGGCTAAACCTTCAGCAAGCTTTAAAGTTCCGATGATCAATGTTAATGGATCATAATCCAAAATCGCGTGAATTGTGTCAAATTCATTCTGCGGAGAAAGCTCTGCTGCGGCCAATAAACCACCAGTATTTTCATTGGTAACTCCATCACCAACTACTAATCCGTCAGCAATAACAACAGAAGTTCTACCGGCAACTACGGTCAACGGAGAATACATCATTTCTTTTAAAGTGATGTATGCAGAATTTGACCAAATACCAGCACCAGTTACTCCCCAATCTCTTTCATTGAATAATCCAATGTGAGCAGCTACATTGTCTGTAAGGTCCGCGTCAACATTTAAAGTAACTACGCTGTTATAAAGGTCCTGTGTTGTTGTTTCCGCGAAAGTTCCTAATGCTCTTCCCGCACCAGAATCTGACGGAGCCATATTATCACGGGCAATAGCTCTAATATCAATTCCACCACTTATCTTAATGTTCTGCACTTCAGCAAGCGCAGGCATTGCCATTAAAGCAACTATGCTTAAGGCACATACTATTGTTAACAAACGTCTCATAATCTTTTACCTCCTAGTAAATTGTAAAACTATTTTCTCTTTATTCTTTAAACCAGGGCTATAGAAATTAGTGTTCCTATAGTTACCCAGAAGTTACCTTTTTATGTACTGCAATTATCACCATAATTGTCATAACCTCTGGCAATCTTTTCCACCACCTCCTTTTGTGCCGGATTTGAAGTTATTTATGATGAATATATCAAATCACCTATTCACAATTGCAAAATCTTTGTGAATTTTATACTATGACCAGACTAGCATAAACCGCTTTTCTTGTCAATAATATTTTATGGGGAAATCTTTTTATTAAGAGGCTAGCTGGATGGTGTTATCGTCTGAAATCAACATATTTTCCCGCCCCCTTAGCCCGGCAAAATTATACAATTTTACCAGTTTTCTTCCCTGATGCTTATTATACTATACCAAAATGTAATGTCAATAAGAATTTCAAATCTTCGTCCATATATAAACTTTAAATTAGAAAGATCAGAAATTCTCTTGCACTTCGCTATGCTCGTGGAACCCTTGAGGTTTGAGCGGCGCGTTTGCCCTTCAGATATGGGATCAGTTGTCGAGCATCTGTTTTGCTTTTATCTTCTAGTTTTCTATCTGTCCTCTGTTTTCTGCCTTCTGTATTCTTCTTAACTTGAGACTTGCGGCTTGAGACATGAGGCTTTGACTATTTATCTCCGTAACCCAGCTTTTTTAAGAAAGCCTCGTCCTTACGCCAATTATCCTGCACCCTAACCCAAAGCTCAAGATATACTTTTCGGCCCAAAAATCCCTCGATCTGCTCCCGGGCCAAACTGCCGATGGTTTTAAGCATTTGGCCTTTTTCTCCGATTATAATACCTTTCTGGGTTTTTTTCTCGACATACACTGTGGCCTGGATCAAGGTCTTACGCCCGGGATTATCCTGCATGGCCTGCACCAGAACAGCCACAGAATGAGGAACTTCTTCCCGGCAGCAGCCCAATACCTGCTCCCGGATCAATTCCGCGACCACATACCGCTCATTTTTATCGGTAAGCTGGTCTTCGGGGTAATAAACCGGGCCAAAAGGCAAATATTCCAGCATTTTCCCGAATATCAGGTCAAGATTATCTCCGTCTATTGCGGAAACCGGGATATAATCACTTATCTTGATCTGGGCTAATTCTCTCTGGCATTTGGCAATTATCGGCAAAACTTCGTTCTTTTCAATAAGGTCAATCTTATTAATCAAAATCATAACTCTTTTATTTTCAATGGCTTTATACTTTGACTTTAACCAGTTAAATATCTGCCGGTCCTCATAGGTTATGCCGGTTGAGGCATCGACAATTAAGATCATCACATCCGCGTCAATACCCGCGTCCTGGGCCAAATCATTCATATGCTTTCCCAGCGCGGTTTTAGGCTGGTGTATACCCGGAGTATCGACAAAAATGATCTGATATCCGGGTTCTGAGAGTATTCCCTGAATACTGTCCCGGGTCGTCTGAGGCTTGGGAGATATTATGCAAAGCTTTTCTTTTAAAAAATGGTTCAAAAGCGTTGATTTGCCGACATTAGGCTTACCAAGAAAAGCCACATACCCTGATTTAAACTTTTTTTTCACAATTATGCCCTCTGCTCTCTGACTGACTGTTTACACGACTGAGAGCACAAAGCGCATTTTGCATTACAAGGCTCTACATGCATGTTAATAGTAAAATCTTTAAAATACGGCTGTAAAGACTCTCTTACCTGATGCTCCAGTTCATGGGATTGTTCAATATTCATATCCCGGGGAATAACAATATGTAAGTTTAGAAAATCCCCGCTTTCGGTGCTGGACATCTGCACTCCGTGATAATGAATTATTTTCGGATATTTCTTAATAACCGACTTTAAAGTCATCATTTCCGAGGTAACATTTTTTCCTTTTTTACGCTTTAAGTCAATATGCACGATCGGACTCGATACTATATTTTTTGCCAGCCGGGTTTCCACAGTAGCCGCGATGCGATGCGCGGCTACAGAATTTAAAGAACGCGCTACTTCCACATGCAAAGAAATCGCTTTATGCGTACCATAATCATGGGCCACAATATCATGGACTCCTTCAACTCCGTCTACAGACACCGCAATAGTCCTGATCTTATCCCGCAGACTCTCATCAATACCTTTACCCAAAAGATGAGTACTTGCCTCTTTAACCAATCTTATCCCGGTATATATTATATAAGCGGCAACTACACCGCCAAGCAGCGCATCAAAAATAAACAGCTTAAACATCGAACAAATAACCGCAATAATTACTAAAATAGTTGATATAGCATCACTTCGGTGATGCCATCCGTCGGCATTAAGCGCCGAGGAATCTATTTTTCCTCCGAGTGAAAACGAAAACCGGGCCATCCACTCTTTTACCACTGCCGACCCCGCCAGAACAATGAATATAAAAATATTAGCTTTAACTTCCGGAGGCTGGGAAATCCTTTCCACACATTGTAATAATATTTCCACTCCGACAACACATAAAAGAACAGCAATGATCAAAGTAGTTATATCTTCCATGCGGCCGTGCCCGAAAGGATGTTCTTTGTCTGCCGGTTTTCGGGCTACTTTAAAACCCCAAATAACCACTGCTGATGTAGCAACATCAGAGAGAGTATGTATAGCATCGGCAATAATACTGATACTTCCGCTAAAAAGACCCACGCTAAGTTTAGTAATAAAAAGCACCAGATTAGCCAGCACGCTAACCCAGCCCTCCAAGCTTCCGTAACGCGCGCGTATCTGCGGATCATTTATATCCTGATCATTAAGCTCTGCTTTTTTAATTAAGAAATCCGTGATATTCATCTTAGTCATTTTTTATCCCGAGAAATTCCTCAACATTTAAAACCCGAATTCCTTCTTTTTTAAGTAAAGCCGCGGCAGGCTCAGGATTAATCCATTTCTGAAATAATATCCGGCTTTACATTAATTCGCTCACTACAGCTGGCAGTATCATCGTAAGTAAATATTTTCCCCTCATAGTTGCGTAAAACAAAAATTCCTTTTTCCTGGCGAATTATACAGTTAGGCACTATGGGTATTTTACCGCCGCCGCCCGGGGAATCCAATACATAAGTGGGAACAGCATACCCGGAAGTATATCCTCTCAATTTTTCCATAATTGAAATTCCCACAGCAAGCGGAGTACGAAAATGACTAATACCTTTAACCAGATCACAATGATAAATATAGTAAGGCCTTACTCTGATTTTCAATAGTTCATGCATAAGTTTTTTTACAATATACAAACGATCATTTATCCCTTTTAATAATACCGTCTGACTGCCTAAAGGAAGTCCGGCATCAGCAAGCATGCCGCAGGCTTTTTGACAGCTTTTGGTTATCTCTTTAGGATGATTAAAATGTATGGATATCCACGGAGTATATTTTTTTAATACCGCAACAAGTTCCGGAGTAATGCGCTGCGGCAAAGTAACCGGAACACGGGTCCCGATCCGCAAAAATTCAACATGGGGAATTGAACGAACCGCGATAAGAATTTCTTCTAAGCGTTCATCATCAAGTAATAAGGGATCCCCTCCGGAGATCAAAACATCCCGGATATTTTTATGCGAACGAATATAATCATAAGCTCTGATTAAATTTTTCCCTTTTATTACCGCTTCTTCTGTCCCTACTAAACGCCGGCGCGTACAATGACGGCAGTATGCCGCGCACTGGTCCGTGACCAAAAGCAATACTCTGTCCGGATAACGATGGACAAGCCCGGGTATGGGAGAATATCTGTCTTCAGCCAAAGGATCAATACTTTCATTCGAACTGGCAAAAGTCTCATCAATTAAAGGAACCGCCTGCCTTCTTATCGCGCAATAATTTTTTTCCGGATCCATTAACTGAGAAAAATAAGGCGTGATCGCCATAGAAAGCCGGCCGCTTAAAACATCAACTCCCGATTCCTCTTCCGGGGTAAGGCAAATAACTTTTTTAAGCTGCTCTTTAGTGGTAATTCTGTTTTGGATCTGCCAGCGCCAGTTTTGCCAATCTTTTTCCGCTACATTATTCCACAGATCCATCTTTCGCCAGCTATGATCAGTTCTCATTTTACTGGTTTTCCCTCCCTGCCTGCACATATATATTTTCTGATTGATATCGGCTTAAAGCACTTTCTAAAATCATTCTGATCAGCGAAGAATATCCTATCCCCGCCGCTTGCGCCATCATCGTCAGATTGCTTTCTACCGGATCCAGTCCCGGCAATGAATTAGTTTCTAAAACATAGGGAATATTTGTGTGCTCCTGCAAACGGATATCCACCCGCGAAAAATCGCAGCAATTAATCACCTCATGCACACGCCGGGCAATATTCTCAATTTCTGCCTTAAGTTCAAGATCCAATACCGCCGGACAATAAAAAGCCGGATTAAGTCCTAATTCAACATTTCCCTGATACTCTTTCATCCGCCAGGAATAAAAATGCTCACCGCTTTTTTGGCAGCCTTTAAAATCAATTTCTAAAATAGGCAGCACGGTTAATTCATTATTTCCGATAACCCCAACCGTCAATTCCCGGCCGTTAATAAATTCCTCGACCAGCGCAGGCTGTCTGTATCGGCTGATTATCCGGGCAATTTCCCGGAACAGATCATCCCGGTTATTTACGAGATTACAAACATTTATTCCTTTTGCCGAACCTTCCGCATTAGGCTTAACAATCAGGGGGAATTTAAAGTCAGCATTAAGGCTTTCTTGAGCAGACTTAAACAATTGAAATTTTGGAGTAGGAATGTTTTCATAAGATAATATTTTTTTCGTCATGGCCTTATCCAAAGATAATGCCTGACCTAAAGCTCCGGAGCCGACACAAGGAATTTTTAAAAAATCACAGATTGCCGGAACTTGAGCTTCCCTGTCCCGGCCAAAACATTCCGCAATATTAAAAACAATATCAACTTTATTCGCTCCCAGCCAGGACAACATATTTCTATCAGCTTCCACAAGAGACACTTCATGCCCTAAAGAACAAAGAGCATTAAATAAAGAATCTACTGTATTTTTGCTGTCAAATTCGGAGAAATAATCAATAGCTATCCCGTCTTCAACTTTGCGCTTTAAATTATAAATAAGTGCTATTTTCAACCCCGCCCCCATATCATTTTACAACACAATCAGTTACGCAATTTTGTCTTCTTAATATATACTTAATATATGCTTAAAATTACTAATAAAAAAGGGATAAAGCGTCTTTATCCCAAAAATTATTAATATATTTTATATCTAAAATTTTCATTGTTTTGTGATTTTAACTATAAATGCAGTGTATCATATTAAATATTTTTCTGTCAAGGTCTTTGCATCACCAAAGACATCCTATAATAGACCACCTTCACCCAAAGTTTGATTGCGCTTCTGATGAAAGGTTAATTCCTGAGCATAGTCTTCAGCCATAAATATACGTTTATTTATCGACGGCTCGGCAAATAAGAACATCTCAATAAAGCGATTCGGATTTGGATCAACAAATCCCTGCTGACTTATTCTGATCATTACCGAAACAAAAGCATCCGGAGATTTGGTTAATTGCAGCGCGAAACTATCCGCCTCAGCATCCATATCCCGGCTAAACATATTAAATACAGGCATGGCCAGAAAACTAAAAATAAAAAATAAAGCTGCCAAAAGCGGTAGTGTTGCCACACTGGTAACCGGTACATACCCTAATGCCCTGGCTATCGGACCGAACAATACTCCGACAAGAAAAAAGATCACAACTACTCCCAGCCCTTTTATCATTAACTTCTTCCAAACATGGCCATAATAATGATGGGCTAACTCATGCGCTGCCATAACCTCAATTTCTTCCGGCGCATATCCTAATACACCCTCCCCTAAAACGATCCGGCGTTTAACCCCGGGGTCAACAAAAACCGTTTGTTCCTGCGGATCATTTTTTTCTCTTTTTATAATATAAACATCATCAATTTTTATATTAACAGAATCCGCTAAAAAAATAAGCCTTTTTTTTAATCCCTCATCACTAATCGGAAGAAACCGCGCAAATAAAGGCGTGATAAATTCCGGCACCAGCTTAACCATGATAATTCTAAAAAACACCCAGATTACCGCTGCCGAGAGCCACCACCAGCGGGAATGTGTTTCCATTAAAAAATATATCATTTGAGCGCTGACAAAAAAAATGCTGAAAAAAATTGTTTCGTCAATAGCAGCCTGCCTTAACCATTCGGTCAGGGATTGGTCGGAAAGATCTAGTTTAGTTTTTAGAAAAAATTCTTCGTAATATTTTACTCCGCCGGTAAAAACAACATAAAACAAGCAAACCAATAATGAGTATACCGTAATAACAATAACTGAATTCTCCGTGAATGCCGTAATAAAATTACGCAGTGGAATTGCAAAACTAAACACCATTAACAGTAAAAACAGAAAAGTAAGCCCAGCTTTCACAAACAATAAGTTATTTTTTTTCTTGGAGTAATACGCTCGAGTGTCATCCTTCACTTTATTTACCTCTTTTTCAACAGTTAACCATTTTTCTTGCCCTGCCATATTTTATTAAATTACAATAAACAAAATCCAAATTACAAACAATATACAATTCCCAATACTCAAAAAATTTACTTATTTCACTTCACAGCATTATTTCAGTTTGTTGATTTGTATATTGGAATTTGGTTGTAATTTGTCCATTGTATATTGTTTATTTTTTACCATTTATCACTCTTTACTTTAATAAATTATTGCGTATATGATTAAATATTTTTATATATTCAACGCTTTGGTAATCAGGATAGGTCCAATCCCAGCCCATAAAAGTCTTCCCCCGGTAGCGCAGGGTCACTTCGGCAAATATACCTTTACCCACATATAAACGATGCTGATGATCTTTTGTGGTCGCTAAAACCAGTTTGGATAAATTAAGGTATCCGGGGTCAATATTTACCCGGCGTTTTCCCGGCATTTCTTGAAATTTTTCCTCAACTTTATTCGTGAAAAGTTTAATGTCGGAAAGTTCTTCAGGCAGGAAATATTTTTTAAAACTCAGGAATTTTCGTTTAAGATCAGTACCAATTTCCGCATTATAGTAATCCGTGAAATTAAAGTTCAGACATTCGCTTTCATAATCAATTGAACCGAATTTTTTAATAAGAACTTTTTTTACATCATCAAACAAAGACTCTTTGCCAATAAGTCCGATTATCAGTCTAACTTTTTCATGCTTTAACGGAATACCCATAATTGTAAATTCCAATATACAATAGACAAATTACAAACAATACCCTATAGATAACACAAAAATTCTCTTTGAACGGCGCTTTCGAACGTAATTTTGACAAGGATGTCAAAATAGTAAGAACGCGCGGCCGCAAGGCACGATGCCGCAGCGGACTTAGTTCAAAGACGTGTTTTTGTGATATCAAAGATCATGTTTTATTATTTCAGTATTACTTTGTTAAAATACAAAATATAAATTATTTTTAAATTTTCAATTATAACTTATACGCTTTTTTGATTTTCCTTAAATCATCCTGTCCGAATCTTTCCAAAAACACATCCGTAAGCACAATCGCGGTCATTGCCTCTCCAACTACTCCGGCAGCTTCTACCGCAGATATGTCCGAGCGCTGTATCGACGCAAGAACTTCCTTTTTGGTCTTCATATCAATAGTCGGCAGCGGTTTTTGCAGTGTCGCGATCGGCTTCATCGCGCAGCGCGCAATGATCGGCTCGCCGTTACTCATTCCGCCTTCTAATCCGCCGGCATTATTTGTTTTTCTAAAAAACCTTTTTTCCTGCGAATAAAAAATCTGGTCATGCACTTTTGAACCCGGCCGGTCAGCAGCTTCAAAACCCAGACCAAATTCAACTCCCTTGATACCCTGGATAGACATCAACGCCCCGGCAAGACGCGCGTCCAAACGGCGGTCATAATGAACATGAGTGCCCAGGCCTACAGGCACATTATCCGCAATGACTTCAAATACCCCGCCTAAGGTATCTCCCTTTTTCTTAGCTTGATCAATCAATTCTTTAATTTTTTTATTGCTTGTCTGCCCGCCGACACTAATTACCTTACTGTTTATATTTATATTGAATTCATTTAGAAAAATTTTACATAAGGCTCCGGCAGCCACCCGAATAACTGTTTCGCGGGCGGAAGCTCTTTCTAAAACACACCGGATATCCGAAAATCCATACTTAATCGCACCGGCCAAATCCGCGTGCCCGGGACGAGGCTCCGTGATCGGAGGCAATTCATTAATTTTAAAATCCTTGTTTTTGACCATTAAGGCTACCGGACTGCCGAGGGTCAACCCGCCTTTTATCCCGGAAAGTATCTTTACTTTGTCTGTCTCAATCTTCATTCTCCCGCCGCGGCCATATCCCTGCTGACGACGATAAAGATCTTTATTAATCACATCTTCTTTTACCCTCAATCCCGCAGGCAGTCCTTCCAGAATAGCCATAATACATTCTCCGTGAGACTCTCCCGCACTTATAAATCTTAACATTTCTCTACCTCCGCTAGTAAATAGGGAATAGATATTTTAATATCTCTTTTCCCCATAAAATCACTAAAAACGTTGCTAAAGACAAATAGGGCCCATAGGGAATAACTTCCGCGCCTTTTTTTAATTTCATAATTATTCCGACAATAGCTCCGAAAAACGGAGCAATAAAGAATATCAGTAAAGCCATTTTCCAGCCCAGAATAGAACCGATCATAGCCAGAAATTTAACATCCCCGCCACCCATACTCTCTTTCTTAAAAGTCATCTCTCCGACTTTGCCGATCATATAAATACTGCCGCCTCCGGCCAGCACTCCGAGAACAGACTGAAATAATGCCGCAATACGCGATTCCGCCCCATGTAAAACCGGGAATATAATACTTAAAACAATCCCGATAACCAAACCCCCAAGGGTTATTTCATCAGGAATAATCTGAAAATCAAAATCAATAAACGTCGCGACAACTAATGCGCAGCTTAAAACTCCGTAAACAAAAAACTTGACCGACATTCCGAAAAAACCATATAAAAAAACTAAAAGGATCGCCGTAAGAAATTCTACAAAAAAATAATTAAAAGAGATATGTTTTTTGCAAAACCGGCATTTGCCGCCAAGCAGCAAATAACTTAAAAACGGAATATTATCATACCAGACGATCTGCTTATTGCAATTCGGACAAAAAGAACGCTTTGGTTTATTTACCGAAAGCTCCCGCGGCATCCGATAGATACAAACATTCAAAAAACTTCCGATTATCGAACCGAAGATAAACACACAAACCTTAATTAAGAATTCTGGCATTTTCCGACTTCTTTCTGTAATGCTTCAAACATTACTTTTTCCGGAGCCGGCTTACCGGTCCATTGCTCAAAAGCCAGCATCCCCTGGTATAAAAGCATCCTTAACCCATTACTAAACTGCACGCCATTATTTTTAGCAAGCTCTAACATCTTAGTAACCGGAGGATTATAAATCACATCATAGATAAAAAGCTCCGGATGAATCATATTTTTTTCCAGAAGACACGGATCTTCCTTCTTCATGCCCACCGGAGTTGTATTTACCACGAAATTTTTATCTTTTATCTGTAACTCCTGAATGGACTCCACCATATAAGCATTGCATTGAAAATTTATTCTCTTAACTCTATTAACTAATTCCAGGCTCTTTTTTTGATCTATATCATAAATCGCGATTTCCCGGGCGCCGTTTTTTAATAAAGCCATGGCCACTGCTTTTGCCGCGCCGCCGGCACCGATAATTGCCGTATGGCTGACCTTTACCCCTAACTTTGCGATATGGAAAGCAAACCCGGCACTATCGGTATTAAACCCTTTGAGTTTTCCATTATTATCAACCACAAGAGTATTAGTTGCTCCTATTTCATTAACCTCGATAGACGCATCATCCAAAAAAGTAACGACCTTTTCTTTATAAGGAATCGTAATATTAACTCCTAAAACCCCCTGATCGCGTAAAGAAATCAAAAAATCATGTAATTCATAAGGCTTAACTTCAAATAATTCATATTGCGCGTTCATGCCTAAATGAGCAAAAGCGGCATTATGCATTGCCGCTGAGAAACTGTGTTTAACCGGATATCCGATAAGTCCGTATCGCTGCTTAACTCCCCCATGATCCATGTATTACAACCTCACTTTATGCGCTTTCTTTGTCTTAAATAAAAACCGGTTAATAGCATTAAGATAAGCTTTAGCCGATGCTTCGATAATATCTGTACTTGCCCCCCGTCCGGGAACTTCCGCTTTTTTAATTTCAAGTTTCAAATTTACCTCACCTAAAGCATCTTTGCCCCGGGTTATCGCCTGGATAGAATAATCTCTGAGCCGGGCATCTATTTTAGTTATCTTTTCGATCGCTTTATAACTGGCATCTACCGGTCCATCGCCGCAAGAGGTTGCTTCAAAGGTTTTATCTTTCATTTTCAGGGTCACGGTCGCCTTTGGGTTCACCTGCATACCCCCGCAGAACTCAAAACCCACCAGACTCCAGACTTCCGGCAAACCTTTCATCTGCTCTTCAACAATAGAAATCAAATCCTCTTCAAATACCTCTTTTTTCTTATCCGCTAAGTCTTTAAATCTGGCAAAAGCAGATTCGAGCTGCTTTTTATTCAAGGTAAAACCCAAACCTTTCAGCCGTTCGGATAAAGCGTGCCGGCCGGAATGTTTACCTAAAACTAAACCTTCTCCGTAAAAACCAACTGTTTCCGGGCTGATGATTTCATATGTCTGTCTTTTTTTAAGCACACCATCCTGATGAATGCCTGATTCATGCCGAAATGCATTTCCCCCGACAATCGACTTGTTCGGAGCAACCGTAAACCCGGTTAACTTACTAACCAGGCGGCTTATCTTATAAATCTCTTTAGTTTTTATCCGGGTTGATTTTCCCGCAAAGAAATCCTTGCGGGTAAGTAAACTCATAACAATTTCTTCTAAAGCCGCATTTCCGGCCCGCTCACCAATCCCGTTGATCGTACATTCAACCTGCCCGGCTCCGTTTTTAATCGCCGCCAAAGAATTAGCCACTGCCAGACCTAAGTCATTATGACAGTGTACGGCAATTATCGCTTTATTAATATTGGGCACATTATTACCAATTGAAGCGATCAGATCACCAAACTCAGCCGGCTGAGCATAGCCGACAGTATCCGGAATATTTACCGTAGTTGCTCCGGCTTTGATCACACTCTCAATTACCCGAAAGAGAAAATCTCTTTCCGTACGCGATGCATCTTCCGGAGAAAATTGGATATCATCGGTAAATTTACTCGCGTATTTAACCGCGGACTGAGCGATTTTTACAATTTCACTTTCGGCTTTTTTAAGCTTATATTTCATGTGAATTTTTGATGTTGCCAAAAATACATGAATGCGCCGGCGTTTTGCCGGCTTTAAAGCCGCTCCGGCAGCTTCAATATCTTTATTCAATGACCGGGCCAAGCCGCAGATAACCGCCCCTTTTACCTGCCTAGCGATTTGCTTAACCGAATCAAAATCCCCGGGTGATGAGATCGGAAACCCGGCCTCAATAACATCAACTCCCAAACGCACCAGCTGATGAGCAACTTCCAATTTTTCATGATCACTCAAACTCGCCCCCGGAGCCTGTTCTCCGTCTCTGAGCGTGGTATCAAATATAATAATACTTTTTTTATCCATAACATGCCTCACTATAAATAATTCAAAAATCAAAGGTCAAAATGCAAAATTACATATCAAAATTTAAAAGTAAAAATCTAAAAATTATTTTCTCAAAAGTTTTGACTTTTGCCTTTTGAGTTTTGACTTTATATAAGTTAGACTTCCTTGGAATTGATCCATTTCATCATCTTACGCAATTTACGGCCGACAACTTCAATGGGATGATCTTTACCCTCTTGCTCCATGCGCTGGAAGTTCTTTTTCCCGCTCTTGCATTCGGCAATCCACTCCCGGGCAAAAGTCCCATCCTGAACTTCCGTCAGGATCTTCTTCATTTCTTCTTTTGTTTTATCGTTAACAATTCTCGGGCCTCTGGTTAAGTCCCCATACTCCGCGGTATTAGACACAGAATATCTCATATAACTTATGCCGCCCTGATAGAACAAATCTACGATAAGTTTGAGTTCATGCAAACATTCAAAATAAGCAATCTCCGGCTGATATCCGGCTTCGATCAATGTTTCAAAACCTTTCTTAACTAATTCCGCTGCTCCGCCGCAAAGAACAACCTGCTCACCGAAAAGATCAGTTTCGGTTTCTTCCTGAAAAGTTGTTTCCAAAATTCCCGCGCGGCCCCCGCCGACACCTTTTCCATAAGCCAGAGCGATATCCTTTGCTTTTCCGGAAGCATCCTGAAAAACCGCGACTAAACAAGGCACTCCGCCGCCCTTTTCATATTCACTGCGAACTAAATGTCCCGGGCCTTTCGGCGCGATCATAAAAACATCAATATCCTTAGACGGAACAATTTGTTTAAAATTGATATTAAATCCATGAGAAAACATGATCGCTTTACCCGCGCTTAAATTAGGTTTAATCTCTTTTTCATAAATCTCACCTTGATATTCATCCGGAACTAGAATTTGGATAATATCCGCCGTTTTAGTTAATTCCGCGGCACTTACCGGCTCAAAACCATGCGATTTGGCAAGGTCATAATTCGCATTTCCCGCGATTTCGGAAACCATAACATTCAATCCGGAATCTCTTAAGTTCTGCGCCTGGGCATGCCCCTGGCTTCCATAGCCGATTATTCCGATTATCTTATTTTCCAGATGTTTTAAATCCGCGTCCTGATCATAGTAAATCTTTGCCATAATATTCTTCCTTTCTTTTTTAAATGAGCACTTCATTTGCCCCGTTACACTTTTCGTCGGGATAAATTCAGTCTAGCTATTTAGCTTCTCTTTTGTTCGCTAAATTGCGACTTCATTTACATTTTTGCTCTTCTAAGCAATGCGGTAAGTTCCTGTTCATCTAAAGTATGTTTTAAAGATTCCTCATAAGTAATCTTTCCACTGCTTACCAACTCGCACAAAGACTGATTCATTGTACACATCCCATACTTTCTTCCGGTTTGCAGTAAAGAATATATCTGGTGAACCTGATTCTCACGAATCAGGTTCTGGATCCCCGGGATTACCGTCATAACTTCCATGGCCAAAGAACGGCCGTCATCTTTTGCATTAGGAATTAATTTTTGCACCAAAACACCAGTAAGCACAAGTGAGAGCTGAATCCTTATCTGATGCTGCTGATGCGCCGGAAACACATCCACAATCCTGGAGATAGAATTAACCGCACTGCCGGTATGTAAAGTCGCAAAAATCAAATGCCCGGTTTCCGCTAATGTCAGTGCCGCCTGTATTGTTTCTAAATCCCGCATTTCTCCGATCACGACAACATCCGGGTCCTGACGAAAAACATGTTTAAGCGCATCCCGAAAAGATAAGGTATCGCTTTCAAGCTGGCGCTGATTAACTGTACACAGGTTATGCTTATGCAAATATTCAATCGGATCTTCAATCGCAATTATATGCGCCCGCCGGGTTTTGTTTATATAATCAACCATCGCTGCCTGGGTCGTTGATTTTCCGCTGCCCGTAGCTCCGGCAATTATTACCAGCCCATTCGGCTTATCTCCATATTCACGGACAATCGATGGTAATGTTAAATCTTCGATAGTCGGGATTTTAAACGGAATTACCCGTGAGGCCATAGCAATCGATCCGCGCTGAAAAAACAAATTAATACGAAAACGGCTAAGATTCGGAATCCCGCAGGAAAAGTCAAGTTCCTTCTCTTCTTCAAACCGTTTTATCTGTTCACTGGTCAATAAACTGTAAGCCAGCTGCTGTACAACTTCCGGAGTCAGCGGATCAAATTCCGTATATACTAACTGCCCGCCAATCCTTAACTGAGGAGGAATACCTACAGTAAGATGTAAATCGGACGCTTTCTTCTCCACAATCAGCCTGAGTAATTGTTCCATTTCCAGCATAATATGTCTCCTAAGTTAAAAATCTTATTGCGCGATCGCGATTCTTCCGGTTCTTACCAGCTCTTTAATCTCACTCTTACCTAACACTCCTAAAAGCTTTCCGATATGCTCATTATCGCCGACTATTTCTAAAACAGCTTCTTTTTTATCAAAAGATAAAATTGTTGCCGAATATTTTTTAAGTATTTTACTTAACTCCGGTTTAGTTGTTCCGGCAGTACTTATTTTCATCAAAACAAGTTCCCGTTCAAAGTAATTCTTTTTTGTTAAATCCAATACAGTTAGCACATCAATAAGTTTATGCAGCTGCTTTTTTATCTGCTCTAAAATACGCTCCTCTTTTGCGTCAACAATAATTGTCATCCGGGAAAGAGTCGGATCATTAGTCTCCCCCACAGCCAGAGAGGTGATATTAAAACCACGCGCACTAAAAAGCCCGGATATGCGGGCAAGAACTCCCGGTTTATTTTCTACGATTACCGCAATTGTATGCTTCATCTTCTACTCCTGTTATTTTTTTGTGTAATCTAAAATTGCTTTGTTTTTTCTATCTAAACGCTATCCACTCTACGCTACACGCTGTTTTTTACGCCATCCCGCCGATCATTCTATTGATCGCCTCACCGGCAGGTACCATAGGGAAAACATTCGCTTCCTCTTCGACAACAAAATCAAGCATTACTACATTCGGAGTAGCGATTGCTTCTTTGAGGGCTTTTTGCACATCTTCTTTCTTTTTAACCCGGATACCCACGGCCCCGTAACTTTCCGCTAACTTCACAAAATCCGGGCTGATCATCGTAGTCATAGAATAACGTTTTTTATAAAAAAGCTCCTGCCACTGTCTGACCATCCCCAGATATCCATTATTAAGTATCGCGATCTTCACATTAATCTTATTAGACACAGCCGTAGCTAATTCCTGAATATTCATCTGAATCGATCCGTCACCGGCAATATCAAAAACAATCTTATCCGGCCGGCCTAATTTCGCGCCGATTGCCGCAGGCAATCCATACCCCATCGTTCCCAATCCTCCGGATGAGATAAAAGTACGCGGTTTTGTATAAGAATAATACTGAGCCGACCACATTTGATTCTGCCCGACTTCGGTACAGATAATCGCATCACCTTTAGTAACTTTATAGATCTGCTCAACAACATATTGCGGCATTATTTTTTTGCCCAATGATTTATAAGTAAGCGGATATTTTTTCTTCCAGTCTTGAATCTGAGCCTGCCATTGTTTTGTTTCCGGCTTTTTTACGATTTTATTTAAAGCGGAAAGAATATTTTTAGCATCTCCGACAATCGGAACATGTACATGCACATTTTTACTCAGCGATGTCGGGTCTATATCAATATGGATGATCTTTGCATGCGGCGCAAACGCTTCAATCTTTCCGGTAACCCGGTCATCAAAACGCGCTCCCACAGCAATAATCAAATCACTTTCCATGATCGCATTATTCGCATATACCGTACCATGCATCCCCAGCATACCTAAAGATAAATCATTATCTTCCGGAAACCCGCCTAAGCCCATAAGCGTAGTTGTTACCGGAGCATTGATTTTTACCGCAAATTCCAGTAATTCCTCATGAGCATCGGCAATGATAATCCCGCCCCCGGCATAAATAATCGGCCGCTTACTTTTGCTGATCATTTTCGCGGCTTTTTTAATCTGCCCCGGATGTCCGTGAAGTGTCGGATTATAAGAACGCAAACAGGTTGTCTCGGGAAATTCAACTTCCATTTCCTGCATTTGAATATCAACCGGCACATCAATGACTACCGGCCCCGGCCTGCCGGTTGACGCAATATGAAAAGCTTCTTTGACAATCGGCGCTAATTCAGCGATGTTTTTTACCAGGTAATTATGTTTTGTCACCGGCCGGGTAATGCCGGTAACATCCGCTTCCTGAAAAGCATCATTACCGATAAGATTAGTCTTTACCTGTCCGGTAATCGCCACCATGGGAATAGAATCCATATGCGCCGTCGCCAATCCGGTAACCAGATTTGTTGCTCCGGGTCCGGAAGTCGCCAAACACACTCCGACTTTTCCTGTAGCTCGGGCATATCCATCGGCAGCATGCGCTGCTCCCTGTTCATGACGCACCAAAATCACATCAATCGGAGCATCATACAATACATCTCCTAAAGGTAGTACCGATCCTCCGGGATAGCCAAAAATTACCCGAACTCCTTCCCTTAATAATGCCTCAACTAAAATTTGTGCTCCTGTTTTCTTCATAAAATATCTTTCTTTTTTTATTATTAGTATTAATTTCCAACCCCGGGCAGGTTTTTATTGATTTACTAATACGTAGATTTTTCCTTCACCTGATGCTAAATTTTCTAAAGCACTGCCGACAACCATACCAGGCTGAATATTCTCCGCGTCAGCGCGCATCGCATGACCGGCTACAGAAGAAGTTACCAATAAATCTCCTTTTTCAATCGCCCCGTTTTCCGCGGTTACATTACAACGCACAATCCCGGCTAAAGCCACTGGTTCGCGGCCCTGGTCACCGCCAAGTAAAAGTTTTGGATTTTCCGAAAAGATCCCGGCAACTTTTGTGTCAAATTTGTTTTCAGATTTTACGAAGGTTAAATCTTCCTGCTCACTAATTACCACCACATCTCCGGGCTGGCAATCGACAACATTCATTCTTTCCGCAACATCATATATATGCTTACCGCCGACAGGGACGCCTGCCACAACATTGGGCGGAGTAGCCGCTCCCATGGTGATCCGATCAGTTGTTTGAATACTATGGACATAAATGGACGGATCTGCAATACTCGTACTATTTAATTTTATATGAGCCTTCGCACCGCCACCA
>JBDRPX010000018.1:0-51967 GCA_043826565.1 Candidatus Omnitrophota bacterium | reverse complement strand
ACGACTGGTTTTAATGACAGTGCGTCTTGCGATACTGAAACCGATGGGTTTTATTTTGGCTTTTAAGAAAAAACTGCTTTACAATGGGGTATCACTTTTAAAAGGGATTTTTTGTCTCTTGACTTTCTGTTCCATAGGTGATCCTGGGGAAAAACACACCAATAAAAGGAAACATGCAGAATGAACCCAAAAACGCTAAGGCGATCCCCCACCACCGGACGCCCCATGTCCGGATAGTCAACGGGAACAATCCCCGGAAAAATAATCCGTACATAAAAGATACGGCAAACAAAAAGCTCAAATAAAACCAATCATAACTGTTCATCATGATGCTTTCGCTCAAACCCGCCATGCCGGATACAACAGTCAAACTTCCGATCACAAGAAAGGCCGATTTTAAACGCTGAATCACATACACAAGTAATCCTGCAAGCAACATTGGCATAAAGAACATGGCCCGGATACCGAACATTCCGACTAATTGCCAAAACAAAAACACGAATCC
Organism: Candidatus Omnitrophota bacterium; assembly: GCA_043826565.1. Classification (GTDB taxonomy): domain Bacteria; phylum Omnitrophota; class Gorgyraeia; order B26-G9; family B26-G9; genus JBDRPX01. The sequence goes on along the minus strand of JBDRPX010000018.1, from coordinate 51,462 downwards.
GACCCAGATCAAGCCCAGTAAAATAGTCATACCGATCACCGGATAATGCGTATGCGTCTTTAAAAAAATATCACTGTAGTTGCGGACCAAAGCCATCTTTTGACGAGCAATACCGCCGGCAACAAAAAGATTTTTTCCGGTTTGGGTATGAATTCTCAGGTTGCGGGCAAAAATCGCTACTTTATAAAAATATAGCGGACAGAGGATCAGGGTGGTAATCGGCGAGACAAAAGATCTTACATAAGGAATGCACGCGGGCAAAGCACAGATGCTGATAACGGTTCCTAACCATATTGATAATCTGGCGGAAATGTTCCGTTGGGCAGCTAATGCGTTCAAATCCCGGGACAGGCCCCGCAGACAAATAAACACCCAATAGAAATTGTAAAAAGGAATAAATAGCTGCCCCACTGCCGCGCCCGGAGATTCAATCGAAGGCTGCAACCCTGAATTTAGCGATTCTTCGATCACAAATTTCCACAAGCGGTAGAGCATGATCACAATATAAACAGCAACGAATAAAAGCCCCAGCCCTCCCAGGATCATCAGGATCGATAATTCGCCCATTACCTGACGACTGCCCAGCCATCCGATACCAAACAGGAATGCGCTGATGTAAAGACTGTTCAAATACAGCGAAATGTTTACAAAAGAAAAATCTTCGTTTTTTTTCATAAGTTCAGTCTGCCCCTGTTATCTTCTATTACTATTCCTTATCCCCGACGAAAACCGACGAAGCCACTACCGTTGTCCAAAGGCCTTTTTTATTACCCTCCGCGGATTGACAACAATGGCTGGTTCGGAAAAATGTGCCGCTGGCATGATACACTTCCTTGCGGGCATCCCAGGCCTGATCCGGATCAAAAGGTATGCCTAAGGTTGAAGCAAGCATTGTCGCCGCAAGATCTTCGGCAAAGTCACCGGCGACCCCGGCAGTTTGGCCAAAAGCATGATGCTCTGAAAGATATCCATACTGATCGCGGTTTTTCGGCAGCGCGATGCCGATGGAAGCGGAAATAAGACGATTCGGTTCATTTGTTTCATTGCGCGCCATTACGCAATATACGATCTCACCGGCTTTCAAATGCGGAAGTCCCTCTCTTTTAGAAACTATTTTGCATAGAGGCGGCAAAATACTGGATACCTGGACAAGGTTAAACCGCTCAATACCGGCATTGCGTAAAGCAAGCTCAAATGAAGCAAGCCGATTTTTATCCACACCAACGCCTTTTGTCAAAAACATCATCTTGGGTACCATTATCTTCTCCTTTAGATTGTATGCCTGAATTTAAGTTTTGTGTTTCTCACGAAGCGCGAGCATTGTATAGCAAAGTTGGGCTGCGCCGTATTCTGTGACCACATCAAACGGCCGCGGTGCAACTTCAACCACATCAGCTCCGATAACCGATTTATGCAAAAAAATTTCCTTCAGCAGGCTGATGGTATAGTACCATTCCAACCCGCCCGGCACCGGCGTTCCGGTAGCCGGCATACACGCCGGATCAAGGCCATCGATATCTATGGTTACATAAACCAGGCGAGTAGGGATCGCTTCGACAATACTCCGTGGCTCCGGCACCGGCCCCTGTCCCCATTCAAATACCGGCATGCCATGCTCACGGGCATAGGACATTTCTTCTTGCGAATAAGCCCGCGTGCCCACATGCACACAATTAAACCCAAGTTCATGCGCGCGCCGCATCACGGTGCTATGCGCGTAAATACCGGACGGCGTTTCGCTATAATCACTATCGTCATTCCGCAGATCAAGATGCGCGTCGATCTGAACGATCGTTACTTCCCGCGGCGTATCCCGCTCGGCCAGGGCTTCAAACGCACCGATCGATACTGTGTGCTCTCCGCCAAGCAGTAAGACAAACGCTCCCTGAGAAAGGTGCTTTTCATATTCCTGTTTTATCCGCGCCACCATCTTGGCTGGGGAACAGCGGTTAAGGCTGGCTAATTCGCAGAGAGCGACTTTGCGGTCTACCGCCGGCAAAGCCTGGCTATAACGATCATAGGTCTCCATCTGATATTTAAGGCTATCCACGATCGCCGCCGGCCCCTTTACCGTACCTTTACGAAAAGAAGCGGTGCGATCATAAGGAGCGCATAAAACCACAATATTTGCCTTAGACGGATCACTGCAATTGATCTTTAATCCTGTGGGCATAATCATCCTTTCCCTATTCAAACTTTATCCCAATAGTATTTTGACTAAGTAGCATTTTATCACTAATCACGCAAAGGATATAGTAGAAAATTATAGGGAAGTTTTGGCTGAACCTGTTGTCTCCCTTAGTTCAGCGGATAACCTGCTGTGCTAAACGCTGCAGGTCAATATTTGCTAAGGCTATTGCTTTTTTTTTCACAATTCTATAGAAATATTCTCTTTCAGTTTTTGTAAGCTTTTTACCTTGCAGTCGTTTTAGAAATATTTCTTTCTGCTTTAGCGTAAAGATTTGGGACAAGGCATATTCCAGGGATAATTCATCATGAACACTATCAATTTTTTTTATCTTTAAATCCTCAGCCATAAAATAATTATCAAAAATCTTCTTTATTCTCTTCGGATCAAAGAATTTGTCTAATAAATGGAACTCAGTATCCTTTTTAAAATAATTCGTAAATTTGGCCGCGTTATCTTTTAACTCAACATTAGCCGACAGATCCTTTTCCCAGGAAAATTTTAAATTTAAAAATTTATACAATGAAAGTGACATCAGGATAAGCTGAATGAAAGCCTGGCAATCATTTTCATTGCCCAGCAATTTTTTAGTTTCCTCAAAATCAAATAAATGCTCCTTATTAGCATTAGCAAAAACTATGGGAAAACCTTCCCATAACCTGGTATTCTTACTTTTCACAACCTCAGCAATTGTTTCATTCGGATTTAACATCTCTTCAGTTTCAAATAGCGGAAATCCCAGTTTTTCCAGCTGTTTTAATAATTTTTTATTTTCCATAAAGCTACTCCTCTTCTATCTTTTGCAAAAAATACCCTAAATTAATCATCAACCTATCTCCGGAGATATCATAAGAAGCAGTTTCCTTAAAACGTTTTTTCAATATATCTTTATCTATTTGATCTTTTTTCCCTTTATACAAAACAATACAATCCTCGAAGTCCACTTGACTGCCGCGAAAAAGCTTACTAATAATAAGATCATAAAAATTTAATACCCCTAAATAAATATAATTAAACTCTTCAAAAAAAATATGCCTTTCTGACAACAAAGGCGAATCTAATAATTCCGTCGTATGGATATAATTACCTCGGAATAAATCAAAAATGTATTTCTCATCTCTTTTCCAGCCGTTTCCTGAAGCAGATTCATACCCTAGCTTTTTAATATTATCAATTAAATACTCATATTCATCTATAATTGGAACCATAAAATCAACATCTTTTGTTGATTCTTTTAAGCCCAAAAAGGTAAGTGCTGTTCCTCCGCAAGCAATTAAATGTACTTTTCGCTTTAAGAAACGATTCCACCCGCCTATTTCATTTAGTAATTCCTGTTTATTGATACGGTAATTGCCCATCATTTCCTCTTAATTATTTTATATAAATGTATTAATACATACAGATATATGTATAAAAACATACATATATCTGTATAAACTATACCACAAGTTTCCTTTTTTGTCAAATATTTTCCGAACGCCCTATCCCTCACCCCGGGGGTGCGATTTTGGGGTATTCGCAGCATAACAATATTTACATCCAAATAGGCAGGTATTATTGCTTCCTATATCTCTGGACTTAACGCAGCCGCAAGCTTTTCTTTGCGCGGGATCTTTACAAGAAGTTACTTTATGATCAATAATTTTCTCAATTATCGCATTATCAATACATTTACCATGCTCTATCCCATATGCGGACAATCCCAATTGTTCCGCGCAGGTAACTACCCTCAATCCTTTTTCCTTCATGGAAGCGCCGATCCATTTTGCCAGTTCCAAATATGTTTTTGCTTCAAAAGCATGATCATCTAAAGCAAAATCCTTGCTTGTTTCTTTTTCCAAACGGATTTTTGTTTTTCTGTAGGGATCAATAAAACTAATTATTAATTGTTCTGTTTTTCCTTTAAGCTTTTTGGAGATTTTTTCTATTTGATTTTTATGCCATGGCAAAGGCGTTAGATTAGAAAATAGTATGGGATCATATCTCCAAATAACTTTTTCTTTTCCTATCAAATCACTCAATTGAGAAAAAGTCTTAATTGCTTTGTCAATACTAGGAGATTTTGGATCGATTTCTCGGGGATACCCAAGGATCGTATATTGAAAATAGTATTTATATCCCCGCTCATCAAGCTCCGGTAAATATTTCATTAAAGGGCTAGGGTCACGCGTCCAAAAAACTATTATTTCCACATCTTCCGGCCGCAAACTAATAGGTTTAGTTTTTTGCTGGGGATACATGGGGTTGGGAACAATACAATATCCTTGCCTGATCCTATTCATAAACCACTCGGAATAAAAAGCAGGAATATCTGTTCTGCGGCTGGCGCTAATTATGGTTTTATGTTTTCTTTTAAACGATTTTTCCATAGAAAATTCTTATTTGTTTTCTCCCATTGCTTTTTCAATATTTTCCAAGTCCTGCAGCATTTCTTCATGCCCGGGATCAAGGACAAGTGCCCTCTTGATACATTCATGCGCTTCTTCGTATCTACCCATTTTATACAGCAATTCTGCTTTTGTACTCAGTATTATCCCATCTTCCGGATCAAATATTAGAGCCTTTTCTATACACTGCATCCCCACATCCAGGTTTTCATCCTTTTTATAACAAGAATATGCCTTGCCATTATATGCCTGCGCAAGAACTTTCTTTACTGTTTCGTCATCATCCATGCCTAGGGTTATAGCTTTTTCAAGAAGCTCTATCGCTTTATCTTCTTCCTGCATATAAATATATAAGTGGCCCAGACAATAAACCACTTGGGGATTTTCCGGTTCCAGCTTTTGCGCTTTTTTCATCCAACTCAAGGCTTGTCTCAAATTTTTCTTATTTTTATCAAGTACCCACTTCCACAAATACGTATTCCCAATGCCTACGCAATGGAAAGCATAGTTTGGCTTTAAGCGATAAGCTCTTTTAAGCTCTTTGATTATAAAGTCATAATTTTCTAAAAACTGCTCTTTCCCTTGATTTCTAAGCATTAATGCATAAGACCGAATGGCATAATGATTGTTTGGATTTAGTTCTAATGCCTTTGTGTATAATGCAAGAAAATCATATGCATCTTTATCTTCTACATCAAAAAATTTTGTAAACGCATCATGATACCAATCTTTTTCCGGGAACATATCCGCAAGCTTTTTCATTTGAATTGCGGCTTGACTATAATCCTTTATTAAGATCGAATAGTCCAGAAGAAGGCCATTGTTATAAATATCATCCGGCCTGTAATCCATGGCTTTATCCAGATAAACCTTCCCCTCCTCCAGCTGCCCCATGTTCATATACGCTCGCGCTATATTGTAATAAAGTGTATGCCAATCCGGGCCGGGATAGCATTCAAGTTCTTTTTTAAGTGCCTCAAGCGACTCTTTATCCATGCCTATATAGTCATACGTAAACGCAAGCATTGAATAATACTCATAATTTCCTGGATCTTCTTCTATTTTTGCTTTTAGCTCGGCAATTGTTGTATACACATCCAGGTTATTTTTATTATACAGGTCTACTTCAGGAACTCCGGGCAAGATCAGATCATTTTTGGCAAGAATTGCGGAGATGTTAAATAATAAACAAAATAATACAGCGTTTATTAAAACTTTTGTCCAGAAAAATCCTTTTCTCTTCATCGCGCACCTCCTTGTGCTTTGTGGGTTAAAGTATTTCATTAGCCTTTTTAAGTATTAATTTCGCGCTGTCAAAATCCAGCACAGCTAAAGCATCCTCGTATTCTAACCACTTATGATCGCCTATTTCCTCTTTATCAACTACAATTTTCTCCTGATAAGTTTCCATCAGGAAAAACACAGAATGTTTTTCTATTTTTTGTCCTTTAAACTCTCCGCGATTGCTTATGGCCTCATAAATATCTTCTTCTCTAAAGCCATCTATTATTTTTAGATCATGCAAGCCTGTTTCTTCTTTAATTTCTCTCAGTGCGGCTTGCTGTTCTGTTTCATTAGGCTCTATATGCCCTTTGGGAAAACCCCATCTCTTATTACGCGCGCTGTAAATCATTAAGAACAGTACTGCAGCTGTTTCTTTTCTAAAGATCACTGCACCGGCAGAAAATTCTTCATTCATTTTTACTCTGCCTCCTAAAAAACAACTTCCCATAACAAAATTGCTTGGCAGCATTTTGTTTGCGTTACGCAAAACCTTGCGGTTTCAGTGCCTGCCCCCATTATCCCTTCCATAAATTTCCCTCAACCCTATGTCTTTCAGATACTTGAATGTTGAATCATAAAATTTGGGGGACCGCGTTGGGTCATCTGGATCGCCATTAGGTACAACTATTACCATACCTTGTCGAGCACGTGTCAGAAGAACTCTATATGCATTTTTTAAGTACATTTTCCTGTCTGCTTTTCCAATGTTTAACCATCGATTTCCACGAAACGATTTATGCTCCCACCCATTATTCGAATATCTAAAATCAGCATCCCAAGTAATACATGCCCAATCAAGCTCTAATCCCTGTACATGAAATTCAGTTGCAACATCTTCAAGATAGTAAGATGATCTCACATCATCCTTTTCACCAAGAAACCAGTGTATAGGATTCATCGGAGATTTCACATCAATAGCATATGGTTTTAAACGTTCCGCTTGTGATGATACTAAAATTCCATATCGTTCACTTCCTCTAGCCTGATTCTTTAACCATCTTTTCGCCATTGTTATATCCCTTGTAATCACAATTGGATATTTTGAATTAATTTCTTTGAGTGTCTTAGCTGCTTCATCCACTTCAAGATCGAGGATTTGCTTGACTAATAACGACACATTTTCAGAACGAAACGATCTCATCGATACCCCAAGATGAAGTTCATTTTTATATTCCACTCCTTGACGTAATGATATCTTTTGTAATACATCTCCTGCCGCATATTCACTATCAGTAAGCCGAGATGATATATATATTTTCCAATGCGGAAAAGCGCGAATAAGTGATTCAATCCATTCGCTGATACCGGCTTCACCAATATTGATCTCTTGCCCACCACCGATAAGACACACAACAACAGCCCAATCCTTGTGCCGATCAAGACAAGAAAGCAAAAATTCTGGTTCCGACTTATTAAAATTCGCATTACCCTTTTTTCTGCGCATAAAATTAGATGTTTGTTCTAAGTCCCATGCCCTCTGCGCTTCATCAAACAAAGCAACATGTTCAATTGGCGGTTTGTCCATATCTATAAGGCAATCATCGCGAAAATGATGTACATTTTGTACAAACATTTTTACTTCACTAAGAGCCTCACCTTTTTTAATTCTACCGCCACACTCTTTTATCCTCTTCACTTTATCTCTCGTCAGGGCCTCCCTTAATATTTCGACAAGAGGACCATTCCCCGAGAGGTATACACTATAAAGATCGTTAGATTTATCAATATGCGTCGTAGCAATATTAAGCCCTACCAGGGTTTTGCCAGCACCAGGAACCCCCGTTACAAAGCAAATAGATTTTTGCGACTTTTCATTAGAGATCTTAATTATATTGGAAACTGTCTCTGTTGTTTGGTTAAGGTTTATTGCACTTGCATCACTACGTGAAATTTCAGTTACCGAATGTCCATTATATAGGGCTAGTGCTGCTTCAATTATATTTGGTGTCGGGCAATATCTTCCATTCTCCCACTCGGACTGATTAATATTAACATCATCAACAAATTGAAGTGTCTTTTCTATAACACTACCTAGTGCTTCAACATTACATTTTATAGGAAAAATAAGCTTATCATTATGCGCTGTAGTGGATATATTAGAAAATGGATTTTCAGCTTTGGTTGCTATAAGAAGAGGGGCGATATAAAGCTTGTGACTTGGCTCATGAAAGCTCTTTAAATCTAATGCATAATCCCAGACCTGATCAATAGCATATGATGTAAATGCGTCTCCACCAATTTTGAATTCAAGAACGAATACAACTGGGCCTATAAGCAAAACTACATCAATTCTTTGTCCCATTCTAGGTATGGAATATTCGAAATATATCGATCCCGCATAAGAACCTAGAGTTTTTTGCAGTATGTTTATTTCTTCTTGCCATGCATCACGTTGATTTTGTTCTAAAGAAAATTTATTATTTATTGCAAGTTTACCAATAATTTCATCTGGGGTTAACTTGCAAAAACAAGTAATTGAGTCTGAATAATAAGCACGATCCATTTACAAAACCTTTTTTTTATTTAATACAGCGATGAATTCACCAATAACCATAAACTCCCCATCTTCCGCCTTATCAATTATTATTGGCTCATACTTCGAGTTTAATGGATCTAGAATTATTTGTTCATGACTCCAAGTGCCATCTTCATGTAAACTTTTTTTGCTTGTGTATTTTTTTATTGAATATTTTCCACCGGTCTCCGGATCAGGACATTCATTATGTTGAACTAGAACAATCTTATTGTTTCTACTTCCAACAACCGGAGTTCTAAAAACACAATAGCTTCCATCATTAATCAGAGGTTCCATTGATTTACCAACAGCCGTAACAACAAACATATTCTGTCTTAAACAACCGATCCCCTCGGCTTTTATCCATCCCTCTTTTTCCACAGCTAACCCTTCACCAAAATACCCACAGGCTGCTGCCAAAGAATAAAACGGTAAATATTCATTAAATTTCAGATCATCAGAGATCAATTCCTCAATACAAATTCTATTCTCGTCCTCCTGCGAAACTATATCAGAAAACATTAGTCTTGAGTTGTTCTCTTTAGATAATTTTAACCGTTCTTTGAAATATTTCTCAACTTCCTTATCACAAAAGTAAACATAACAACCTTTCATCCCTCTGGTCATTAATGTTTTATATATATTTCGTATTAATGTGCTTAATTGTTGAAGATCACCTTTTAGCCCTTTTTTCCCAGCGCTATCTTTATAGCTTTTCCAGTCAACAGAATAAGAACCATCACTACTATTAAAACGCAAATCGTTTCCTATAATAACTCCAACATAATCAAATTCTAGACCTTGCGAAGTATGGATACAACCGACTTGATTAACACCTTCCTTTTCAATCGCCCAACTTGTTCGCATCGAGCGTGAATTCCATGGCAATGAAAAGTTATGCTCCGGAATAGATACATCCTTTATCTGGGCCTTATTGTTTCCATCTTTTTCGCTTGTCCATCCCCAAGCGTAACCAGCTAAAATTCTAGCATTTAAACCAATACTGTTTTTTTGCTTAATTTTTGCATGTAATTCCTGTGGAGTTTGACATATTTTAAAATCAAATTCTTGATTATTCCACCCATCATAATTAGCTGTTTGTTTAATATGAAAAACATCATCCAACCAATTTATATAACCCTCTGCTCCTGAGCATCTAAACTGCGCAACTAGTTCTATCTCATCAATATTCTTTGTGTATTTCATCGCAACACGCTTTAGTTCTTCAACAGTACCAATATCTTCAGGTCTTATTCTTTGATTGTCATCAATAAAAAAAATACTGACAAAAGATGCATTTATTATATCCTCTACCTGATTATCGCCTTTATATTGATATGCACTACCATTTTTCAAGCGATGCGCTTCATCTACAATTAATACGTCATAAATATGTTTTTCATCTGCATTAAAACTTGCTGATCCTTTAAATAAATGTTTGATCCTAGAAATTCTATTTTCCTTTGCTAAACTTTTAACCATTACATCACGAAAAGAAGCATTCGGCGCAACAAAAGCAACATTTTTTTCAGCACTTAAAATCCCTCCTAAAACATTTATAGAAACAACAGATTTTCCGGTTCCCGGACCCCCTTTAATTATTAATACAGATTTCTCCGTTGCATTCAACGCTATATCTATGGCTTTTTCATAAGCGACTTTTTGTTCATCAATTAAAATAAATTCTTTATTCCCCTTAAACATACCACAAACATGATCAATTAACTTTCGGCTCGGACGAATTCTTCCTGATTCAATTTCATATAAAATTTTCTCGCCCTGTCCTTTCCCTACATGTCTTTTAATGAATTCTGCCAATTTTTGAGTATCATGTTTAAAAAAAAGAGGGGTATCTTTGACTATTTCGCTATAAACTTCAGCTTTTAGAGGTTCTGGATTATTTTCAATGTAATTATGCAAACAAGCACAGGAAAAAGGCAATAATTGTCCTTTATATACATTCTCATTAAAATCCTTCAAAAACATTTTATAAGAATACGCTTGATAAGACGGATGAGTAGTTTCTCGCTCGGGGTTACCACCTAATAAAGTAGTAACTATTGAATCCTTATTAGTGCTTGCTGCATTGTCCCACTGTTTCAACTCAATAATAATAAATTTACTCTTTTCATCATTATCTTTTCCTGAGACTATAAAATCAATACGCTTAAATGTTGAAGGGATAACATACTCAATCAAAATACCACAATCGTCAGGAAGCTCAGCTTCACGAACAACTCTTTCCATGTATCCGAGAGAATGTCGCCACGAACCTCCTTCAACTTTTAACATGCTTCTGCCAAGATTCCTTAGGCAAGCTTTATCTATTTCTTCGTCAATTCTATTGGCAAAGATATCATCTACGAATTTTTTAACCGTGCTTTTGTAAATTATCATAATTCCGTATATTTTTTTGCACTTCCTTTAGCTTTTTCAACCGGATATTTTATCTTATTTTTTTCAAGTTTTTTATCCATGGCATCCAACAAATCAATTCCTAAATTATCCGCCAATTCAAATAAATACATAGAGATGTCTGCAATTTCGTCCTGAACTTCCCCTTTATTATTATTAATATATTCTGCTACTTCATCTTTGGTCTTCCATTGAAAATGCTCTAATAATTCTGAAGCTTCAAGAATAATTGATACCGCCATATTTTTTGGGTCATGAAACTGCATCCAATCCCGGTCATCACGAAATTTCTTAATCTTCTCAAGAATATCTTTCATCAGCACCCCTTCCCCAACCATTTATAAAACCCCAACAAATCTAAATACAAAACCAGACTCGAAAGTCTGGTTTGGGATATTTGTGTTTTTTTCATAATTTCGTTTGGACTATGGTCTATTGTCTATGGTCCAGTAAACGTATTTCTATTCTAGTAAATTTCCCGTCGAAAGGCAAGGGAAAAGTTACCACCTAACGCCCGCCCCCTCACCCCGGGGGTGCGATTTTTATTCAGTCTGTCCCTACTATTTCTCTATTTAATAATCCCTTCTAATTCTTCCCACCGCTTATAAAGCGCAGGAAGATCCGCTTTTATCTGCTCTACTTTTTCATTAAGCTGTTTAATTTCTTTTTTATCTTTTTTGTAAAACTCGGACTGAGACATGACCTGGAAAATTTGCGCTTGTTCAGTCTCCATTTTCTCAATCTTAACCGGAAGATTTTTTAACTCAAGCTCTTCTTTATGCGAAAGCTTTTTTTGTTTTGCAAGTTTAGGCTGCCGAGGCTTTTCTTTCTTCAAAGTAGCCTTGATCTTTTTTTTACTTTCAATTGGTTTTCGCTGCATCAACCAATCATCATAACCACCGGGATATTCCTTGATTTCACCCTCTCCCTCAATAACTATCGTGGACATTGCAATATTATTTAAAAAAGCTCTATCATGACTGACTAAAAAAAGTGTTCCTGAATATTTAAGCAGCAATTCCTCGAGTAACTCAAGTGTTTCAATATCTAAATCATTTGTAGGTTCATCCATTACAAGAACATTCGATGGTTTAGTGAAAAGACGTGCCAGCAGCAATCTATTGCGCTCCCCTCCAGACAAAACCTTTACCGGCGTCTTTGCCCTCTCAGGGGAAAAAAGAAAATCTTCCAAATAACCAAAAATGTGTTTTGTCTTTCCGTTTACTGTAATAAACTCGGCTAGCCCACAAACATTTTCCTTAACACTTTTTTCTTCATCCAATTCTTCACGAAGCTGATCATAATATAAAAGGTCGATTTTAGTGCCTAATTTCAGGCTCCCGTTTTGAGGTTCTAGCTGTCCAACTAAAATCTTCAATAATGTCGTTTTCCCGGAACCATTAGGGCCGATAACCCCTATTTTATCACCTCTCATGATCTGTGTTGAAAAATTTTTAATCAGGCAATTATCCCCATAGGCATAAGAAATATCTTTTGCCTGAATAACAAGTTGGCCGGAACGCTCTGATTCTTCTGCCCTCATTTTAACTTGTCCGATTACCTGTCGTTGCGCTTTTTTTTCTTCTCGCATCTTCTCAAGCGCGCGCACTCTGCCTTCATCACGTGTCCGGCGAGCCTTTATCCCTTTTCTTATCCAAACTTCTTCCTTGGCCAGCTTCTTGCCAAATTGTTCCCGTTGAGTAGCCTCGATGTCCAAAGATTGGGCTTTTCGCTCTAAAAAAGTTTTGTACCCGCATGTCCAGCTGAAAATCCTTCCCCGATCAAGCTCAACTATGCGCGTTGATAGATTATTCATAAAAGTTCTATCATGAGTTACAAAAAACAAAGTACCTTTATAGCTTTTTAAATATTCTTCAAGCCTTGTGATTGATTCAATATCCAGATGATTTGTTGGTTCATCTAAAAGCAGAATTTCGGGATTGCAAACTAATGCCTTGGCTAATAAAACTTTTCGTTTCTGTCCGCCTGATAATTGTTTAAAATTGCTATCCGGATCAAGTTTCATCTGAGTAATTGCATTCTCAACCTGAGTATTAATTTCCCAGCCATTAGTATGATCTATTTGGTGCTGAAGGTCGTCAAGTTTGCGTAATAATTCATTGGACTGTCTTGTTTCAAGCAGATGGCTGACATGATGATATGCACTTAAAATCTGTGCTCGTTCACCCAGCCCGGAAAGGACAATGTCAAACACATTGCCATTAATATCATTCGGAACTTCTTGAGGAAGATGTGTTAGATGCATACCTTTTTGATAAGCAATCTCGCCTGAGTCTACAGCTACCTGTCCAACCATGATCTTCATTAGGGTAGTTTTGCCCACACCATTTCTTCCCAACAAAGCTACCCGCTCTCCTGGTTCAAGCTGAAGGCTTAATTTATCAAATAAAAGCGGCCCGCCAAAGGCCAATGAGATATCTTTTAAACTTATTAATGCGATTGTAGTCAAGCCTCCATATTAGATAATGCATGCAAAAATTCGAACCTTCGCACTTTTAGATGATAAGCACAAAGGTTCGAATTGGTATTATGCCGCTCCCTCACCCCGGGGGTGCGATTTTGGGGTCTTAATCTTTTCCCCAGAACTCATCCGCTTCTTTCTCCATCTTATCCAGGCGGGTATAATAATCCGGGAATTCATTAAGATGCGCTAAAGCGATCTTTCCGGTGGTTAAAGGATCGTCACCCGTAACATTAGTTTCCGGATCGATCAAACCATGTTCGAGTTCAACATCCATGCCCATGCGGAATTGTTCTACATCAAAATCATTCCACTGGATCCCCAGCTTTACTCCGATCTTCTTTGCTTCTTCAGCACTGAATTTTTTCTTGCCGCTCATAAAAACCTCCTTCTGGTTATGGTTCCTTTTTAAAAAACAAAACTGATAAAGGCGGAACAGTTAAGGAAAGTGAATAATATTTCCCCTGATACGGCAAAGGCGATGATTCCAAGCCGCCCAGATTGCCGATACCGCTGCCGCCGTATTCCTGGGCATCGCTGTTTAAGACCTCTTTCCAGAATCCGCCCTCGGGAATGCCGATCTTGTAATTATCATGCGGGACCGGTGTAAAATTACAAACCACCATGACCGAGTTTTTGTGGGAAAGGTCCTGACGCATAAAACTGATAATGCCTCTTTCCCAGTCCTGGCAATCCATCCATTGAAAACCATTATGATCAAAATCATTTTCATAAAAAGCCGGCTCGGTTTTGTAAAAATAATTTAATTCCTTAACCCATCTTTGTAATTGGGAATGGCATTCATATTCTAAGACATACCATTCTAACCCCTTTTCATGATCCCATTCCGAACGCTGGCCGAATTCCTGGCCCATGAACAGCAGTTTTTTACCCGGATGCGCGAACATATATCCGTATAAAAGCCGCATATTCGCGAATTTCTGCCAGTCATCTCCGGGCATTTTATCCAGTAAAGAACCTTTTCCGTGCACAACTTCATCATGGGAAAGCGAGATGAGAAAATTCTCCGTAAAAGCATAGATCAAACTAAAAGTCAGCTGATTATGATGGTATTTGCGGTAGATCGGGTCTTTGGAAAAATAAACCAGAGTATCATGCATCCAGCCCATATTCCATTTTAAGCCAAAGCCCAAACCGCCCATATACGTGGGTTTAGAAACCATGGGCCAGGCTGTGGATTCCTCGGCGATCATCTGCACATCCGGAAAATTATTATATACTTCCAGGTTCAGGCGTTTAATGAAATTTACCGCTTCAATATTTTCCCGGCCGCCGGATTCATTGGGGATCCATTCCCCTTCTTTGCGGGAATAATCAAGATAGAGCATGGAAGCTACCGCGTCCACGCGAATACCGTCAATATGATATTTATCAAACCAGAACAAAGCACTGCTGATAAGAAAACACCGGGTTTCATTGCGGCCAAAATTAAAAATATAAGTTTTCCAATCCGGATGAAAACCTTTTTTCGGATCAGCATGTTCATATAAATGCGTTCCGTCAAAATAAGCTAATCCGTGTTCATCCGAAGGAAAATGCGAAGGTACCCAGTCTAAGATGATCCCAAACCCTTTTTCATGGAGATGTTCGATCAGATACATCAGATCTTCGGGAACGCCATAACGGCTGGTCGGCGCGAAATACCCAATGGTCTGATAACCCCAGGACCCATAAAACGGATGCTCGGTAAGCGGCATAAATTCCACATGAGTAAAATTCATTTCCTGCAGGTATTGGGCTAATTGCTCGGCTGCTTCCCGGTAATTTAAAAACCTTTCTCCGTTCTCATAACTTTTCCGCCAGGAACCTAAATGGACTTCATAAACAGAGATCGGCGCATTAAGAGAATTTTTCTGCTTGCGGTCTTTCATCCACTGATCATCTTTCCACTTGTGACCCAGATCCCAGACAATGGACGCGGTTTGCGGAGGAATTTCCGAATAAAAAGCGAACGGATCGCGTTTATCCGCGGCATAATTATTATTTTTGGAAACGATCCGGTACTTATAGACATCCCCGCTTTTTACTCCGGGGATAAATCCTTCCCATATCCCGGACTCATCCCAGCGCGGGCCCAGGGGATGTTTACCTACATCCCAGTTATTAAAATCACCGATCACACTGACCTTTTCCGCGTCCGGCGCCCAGACCGCGAAATAAACACCTTTACCATGCTCAGTTTCCATGACATGAGAACCCAGCTTATCGTATAAGCGGAAATGACTCCCCTCTTTAAAGAGATAAATATCCTGTTCCGTGAACCGGGTAATATTATTTTTAATGGTTCCGATATCCGTTATCATGAATCTATCCTAACTTTTGCTTTTTAATTTTTTTATCCTAAAATTATCCAATACCTGCTTGATACCTCTTAAAGGAATAATTATCCAATCCAAGCGGTTATTTAGTTCATATCCGAGTTCATACATGGCTTTATCTAACAGATAGATCTGCAGAAGATTCTTGAATTCCGCGTCGGTTTTCGGCAGGAATTCCGCTTTGCCGATCGCCTGAAAATAGGATTCCACAAATACATTGCTGACATAGGAATACCAGTCTTCCACCGCGGATTCCAATAAGGCAACATCTTCTTCCCGCACGGATTTATTAAGAAATAAAGTTACATAAGCCGCGTAATGAAATGACCTCAGCATACCCGCGATATCCCGGATCGCCGAACGTTTCAGCCTTCTTTCACTTAATGGCCGGGCCGGTTCTCCCTCAAAATCAATGATCGTAAAATCCTTGCCGGTAAACAATACTTGTCCTAAATGATAATCTCCGTGGATGCGTATTTTTTTCGCCGAATATTTTATCTGCATAATTAACTTCAGTCTCTGCACGATCTTTTTTTCATCGGATAATAGCGCGGCCGCTTCCTGCTGAACATTTTCCGGCAGCCGGTTTAAATTTTTCTTTAATAATCCGAAGACAATTCTTTCCTGGCTTCCCATGGCCTGAAAGACCGAACGCTGATACAGCAGAGAAAAGTTTTCCGGTTTAAAATCAGGGTTCTGCGCCTCTTCGGATAGTTTAATATGCATTTCTCCGGTACGCTGTCCTAATTTTTTGATCATTTCCAGGTATATCCCGTCGATCAGACTGCTCGTGATCAGAAGTTTTTTATCCTTTACTTCCTTACTTCGGGATAAGACCAGATCAAAATAATTTTTAACATGATCTAAAGTATATTTCCAGGCATCGGATTCGCTGGGAATATAATTTTGCAGCAAACAGATGGACATAGCTTCTTTGTCGCGATTGATATATTCGATCTGCCCGGAAAACAAAGGTGTATTCTGAGCGTTTTTTTCTTCGGTAAGATATTTGGTAATTTCAATATCCGGGTTAATTCCGCATTCAATTTTCCGGAATAATTTCATGTAAAATGTTTTTCCATAAAGGATCGACGTATTACTTTGCTCGGCTTTCAGGATCACCGACGGTAAAGGCATTTTCAGATTTCCCAGTAATGTTTTGAATTTTTTTCCGGTTTTCCCGATCAACGAGGTTCCGCCGCTGGCAATCCGCTTTTTCCGGGCAATGATCTCCAGTAATATTTCATGCAGAAGCGGATTATAAACTCCGTCATAAAGAAACCCTTCTTTGCGGTCAATAACCAGGCGGCAGATAATGCCTTTGTGAAAATCATGGGTTTTGATCTTATTGCCGTTTATATAAGTAAAAGATAAAGGCAGCAGATATGTTTCCGGCACGCCGAGAATATAAGTAACATTAATAAACAACAGTTTCACGACATCTTTTTTATGATCAAAAGAAATAATATCCGAGATCCGGATCGTCCGGATCGTCCGGGACTTACCGCCAAACCAGCGGCAGCCGTTTAAGAACTGCGGTAATATCTCCGCTTCTAAACGCCGGATATTTTTCAGGCTGAATATTTCCTGCCACGATTTTTCCAATCTTATTTTCGGCGATTTATGTAATATTTCCACAGAAGTCCGGTCTTGTTTTTTCAATAAAAACCAAAAGTGGTTATGCGGTCCTAAAGTAATGGTGTACGGAACGTCTTTGATCTGAGAAAAATTATTTTGGCTGAAAACTTCCTCCGGAACAAAACCATTATATTCTTTTAGATCCATATCCACGGTTTGGGAAAATCTCGATAAATTGATCACGATCAAAATATTCTCATTTTTATATTCCCGGATAAAACATAAAACTTTGGAATTCTCCGGATGTAAAAATTTAATATTACCCTGGCTGAACGCTTTAAACCGTTTACGCATGGCAATAACACGTTTCATCCACCACAACAGCGAGGAAAGATTATTCTCCTGGGTTTCCACATTAACGGTTTCATAGTGATATTCCGAATCAAGGATCACCGGCAGATATAACTGCTGGGGATTGGCTTTGGAAAAACCGGCATTCCGGTCCGGGCTCCACTGCATGGGTGTGCGCACGCCGTCGCGGTCACCGATAAACCGGTTATCGCCCATACCAATCTCATCACCGTAATAAATGATCGGCGTGCCGGGCAGAGAAAAAAGCAGGATATTCATTAATTCAAATTTCCTGCGGTTATTGCCGAGTAGCGGAAGCAGCCTTCGGCGGATACCTAAGTTGATCTTCGAACGCGCGTCCGCCGCGTAAGAGCGGTACATGTAATCCCGCTCTTCATCCGTGACCATTTCCAAGGTCAGCTCATCATGGTTGCGCAAAAATATCGCCCACTGGCAGGCCCGGGGAATCTTGGGAGTCTGCTCCAGGATATCAATGATCGGGAACCGGTCTTCCATCTGAACACTCATATACATCCGGGGCATGATCGGAAAATGAAAAGCCATATGGCATTCATCCCCTTTTCCAAAATATTCCACAGCATCCTCCGGCCATTGATTAGCTTCGGCCAGAAGCATGCGGTTTTTAAAATTACCATCAATATGTTTTCTTAACTTTTTTAAGAATTCATGAGTTTGGGGTAAATTTTCACAATTAGTACCTTCCCGTTCAAAAAGATACGGCACCGCGTCCAGGCGCAGGCCGTCGACGCCCAGGGAAAACCAGAAATCAGCAACCCGGTATATGGCTTTCTGAACGCTGAGATTGTCAAAATTAAGATCCGGCTGATGCGAATAAAACCGGTGCCAGTAATACGCTTTGGCTTCTTCACACCAGGACCAGTTGGAGGCTTCAAAATCCTTAAAAATGATCCGGGCGTCTTTATATTTTCCCGCGTTATTACTCCAGACATAATAATCCCGATGATTGGAATTTGCTTTAGACTGCTTGGCCCGGATAAACCAGGGGTGCTGGTCGGATGTATGATTGATCACCAGCTCGGTAATAACTCTTAATCCTTTGGCATGCGCTGCTCTTAAAAATTCTTTAAAATCTTTTAGAGTCCCGTATTGCGGATGAATACCATAGTAATCGGCAATGTCATAACCATCGTCTTTTAGAGGAGAAGGATAAAAAGGCAATAACCAGATAACCGTAATGCCGATATTCTTTAAATAATCCAGCTTCTGGATCAATCCTTTAAAATCACCGCAGCCGTCGCCATTGCTGTCACAGAAAGTTTTCACATGCAATTGATAAATTACCGCATCTTTGTACCATAAAGGATTCTGTTCGATATTACCGCGTAAAGCACTCATAATCATTCCTTCCTTCACACAAAATAATCAAAATCATGTTCCCGGTTCATCTGCCGTTTAATCCGGATAATATGCGCCGGAGACCGCTGCGGATCCAGCTCAATATAATTTATCGCTCCCTGCCAGATATATTTATCACCGCTTAAAAGATCCTGCGCTAAATACGACCGGTCTTTCTTCAGGCCCAGTTCTTCAAGAGGTATTTGCAAATTTCCGCTCTGTTTATGATAAGGATCCAGATTTACCAGAACCAGAATAATATTTGAATAATCCGCGCTCGCCTTATAATAACTTAAAATGGCATCATTATCAATTTCACAAAAGCGGATATTGCGGGTAAGCTGTAATGCCGGGTTTTCTCTGCGGATCTTATTGAGCCGGGCTAAGATATCTTTTAAATGCCCTTGTTTATGCCAATCCCATTGTTTTATTTCGTATTTTTCCGAATTAAGGTATTCTTCCTTATTCGGAACTGCTTCACTGACGCATAGTTCGAAAGCCGGCCCGTATATCCCGAAATTAGAAGAAAGCGTCGCCGCCAGAACCGCCCGCATAATAAACGCCGGCCGTCCGCCGTATTGTAAATGCCCGGGAAGAATATCCGGGGTATTCGGCCAAAAATTAGGGCGGAAATATTCCGCGACTTCGGTTTGGGTTAATTCATTCATATATTCTGTAAATTCCTGTTTTGTATTACGCCAGGTAAAATATGTATAGGATTGACTAAACCCCGCTTTGGCCAGACGGTACATAATATTCGGACGGGTAAATGACTCGGATAAAAATATTGTCTGCGGATGATCTTTTTTTATTTCACTAATTATCCAGTCCCAAAACACAAAGGGTTTTGTGTGGGGATTATCCACCCGGAAGATCAACACTCCCTGTTTTATCCAGAAGATAATTATGCTTTTTAATTCTTCCCAAAGCGCTTTTGTATCTTCGGTTTCAAAATTTATCGGCAGAACATCCTCGTATTTTTTCGGCGGGTTTTCCGCATACTGGACTTTGCCGTCCGGCCGCCACTTAAACCATTGGGGATGTTTTTTAACATAAGGATGGTCCGGAGAGCATTGATAAGCCAGATCCAGGGCAATTTCTAAATTATATTTTTTCGCTTTAGCCATAAACTCTTTCAATGACTTAAGCGTTCCTAACTGCGCATGAATCGCTTTATGCCCGCCTTCTGCAGAACCGATGGCCCAGGGGCAGCCGGGTTCATTATCTTTACATTCCGTAGCATTATTTGCGCCTTTGCGGTTTATTTTACCAATCGGATGAATCGGCGGAAGATAGATAATATTAAATCCCATCCGGCTAATTTCCGGAATTAATTTTTCCGCGTCTTTTAAGGAACCATGCTCACCAGGATGCGCACCCCAGGAACGGGGAAAAAATTCATACCAGCTGCTAAACAATGCCAGTTTCCTCTCCACACTTACATTCAATTCCTTATTATAAGCAATACCATTTTTGAAATCACAATTTTTCTGCATCAGATCTAATAACTTATCATTCATCAGAACAGATGAAAGAGTATTATTATCTTTAGCCGCGTTTATTTTTTTAAGATAGGCATCAATAAGTTTAACGATGGATTTCTCTTTGATTCTTTTCCGGGCCTGTTCAATGATCTTAATGCCGATCTTTAAATCCACCGCGATATCCTGCTGGGCCTTAATATTTTTTTCCAAACCATTGCGCCAGGTACTGAATTCATCGATAGCCGCGCGAATGCTGTAGCAATAGGCTTCTTCTTTTTCGATGGCAAAAGATCCGGCCCAGCGGTCATTGCCTAAGTCCCGCATATAAACTTCCTGCCACTCTGTTTGTTTAGCCAGGCGGTAAAGCAGTACGCAGATGATCTCATCGTGGCCGTCGGTGAAAATATTCGCCTGAACCACCACATTTTCTCCCACAGTTCTTTTAATGGGAAAAGCTCCGCTGTCAATTTCCGGAGAGACCTTTTCGATCATAATCCGCGGTAAATAATCAGCGGTTTTTTTTGCTATCTGAAGATTTCCTTTTATAGGTTTTTTCATAATGTCTATATTGTATATCGTATGCTATTATTATGCAAGATTACAAAATCGCAACCCCCGTTTAAGACTAATGTTGGGATTTTCTTCCCGTAAAAAACCCGATAATAAACCCCACAAGCAGAACCAGCGGTAACAGGATGATCCGGGACATGCTTATTTTCCAAAATAAAAACTGTAAGGATACTACCTGGGTATTTTGAAGCATAATAATTATAACTAAACCTATTACTACAAACAATGCAATCATTTTCAGCTTCATCCGATACCTCCTGAATTTATCTTTTATCCCGGCAATTAGCTAAAACATCCTTTATACTCTCAATAACATCATCCACATCTTCCAGGTTCATCATGGGGAAAAGCGGTAAGGAAAAAATCCTTTCGGAATTCCATTCAGTATTCGGTAAAAGGCCGGCTTTTTGCGGCCAGGACCTTTGATAATAATCATGTAAATGCACCGCCTGAAAATGAAGGCCGGTGCCGATATTTCTTTTTTTTAATTCCTCCATGAACATGTTCCGGCTTAACCCGGCCTTATCAATATCCAGGCGCACAATAAAAAGATGCCGGGAATGTTTCATGGGATACGCCGGAAGCGCCAGCGGAGAAATTTCTTCAATCTCGGCTAAACGCTTTAAATAATACCCGGCAAGCTCAGTTCTTTTTTTATTGAATTCATTCAGCCGCAGCAGCTGGCTTATGCCTAAAGCCGCTAAAATATCCGGTAAATTAAATTTAAATCCCGGTTCAATAACCTGCGCCTGAGGAGCACGGCCCTGATTTTCTCTGTTATAAGCATCCACGCCCAGGCCGTGAAATTTT
Organism: Candidatus Omnitrophota bacterium; assembly: GCA_043826565.1. GTDB lineage: Bacteria > Omnitrophota > Gorgyraeia > B26-G9 > B26-G9 > JBDRPX01. Next base: position 29,682 of record JBDRPX010000018.1, on the reverse strand, counting down.
AAGCGGCGTATTTTTTCTAAAAGTTCAATATTATCTGAGCAAACCATTCCGCCTTCGGCGGTAGTAATATTCTTTATCGGGTGAAAAGAAAATATCGCGGTGGACTCTTCCCCGATAAATTTACCTTTATATTGCGTACCCAGAGCATGCGCGCTATCTTCGATTATATCAAGGCCATGTTCCCCGGCCAAAGCGCGTATCGGATCCATATCTGCCGCGGCTCCGCTAAAATGAACCGGAATAATTAGTTTTGTGCGGGTGCTTAAGCGTGATTTTATGGATTGAGCCGAAACCATCAGCGTATTTTTGTCGATATCCGCAAAAACCGGCTTTGCCCCGCTTAAAACAATCAGATTAACCGTAGAAACCCAGGTCATCGAAGGAGTAATTACTTCATCCCCCGGGCCAATGCCCAGAGCTTTTAGCATCAGCTGCATACCGGCTGTGGCTGAGGTCAGCGCTACGGCCCCTTTACTTTTTGTATAAACACAGAACTTGTTTTCAAATTCCGTATTTTTAGCTCCGGTAGTGATCCATCCCGAACGCAAGACATCGGTTATGGCATTAATATCTTCCTGGTTTATCGATGGCTTAGAGAACGGCAAAAATTCCGCACGCATAATCTACTCTTCTCTTTCCTGCAGGCGGTGTTCAAATTCTCCCCGCAAAGCTTCATATTCCTGAAAAACTTTATCCAGTTCCGTATATAGTGTTTCTATCTGGGCCGGCATTTTTTTACTCTGGCGTGATAGCTCGGCAATTGCCGCGCTATCCGATTTATACGCGGCCGCGACCAGCTCCTCATTAATTCTCCGCGATTCTGCTTCTAAGTCACTGATCTTTTTCTCCAGCTTTTCTATTTGCTCTTCCAGAGGTTTAAGTGCCTGCGATCTTTCCTGGCGGAGCTGCGCTAGTTCGCGTTTGCGCGCCTTGCGGTCATGGACCAGATTAGTTTTAGGCTTACCTTCCGTCGGGGCTTTTAAACTTACACTTTCATCCTGCCAACCCACTTGCTCAAGAAAATCCCGGTACCCGCCTTCATAATAACGTGCTTTGTTTTCATCAAACACAAGCAAACGTTCGGCAATACGTTCTAAAATAAGTTCATTATGCGTTACCATAATTACTGATCCGTCAAATTCATCAATCGCCTCACACAGAGTTTGCGTTGATTCCAAATCCAGATGGTTAGTCGGTTCATCTAAAAGCAATAGATGCGCCGGCTGCATAAGAATTTTCCCCAGTAAAACCCGGCTTTTTTCTCCGCCGGAAAGTACCGAAATCGGCTTTAATGCCAGATCCTGACTAAATAATAAAGATCCGCAAATTGACCGCGCTCTCTGCGGCAGTCCACTGGGATCGGCACTCATTATTTCATCAAGTACCGACCGCTCCCCGCCTAATTCCGCGGCATGCGACTGCGCGTAATAACCAATTGCCAGTTTCGGATGCAGCTTAATTCTGCCGTTAACCGGCGGAAGTTCTCCGGCTAAAACTTTCAGTAAAGTTGACTTGCCTTTACCGTTCTTACCGACCACGCATAAACGCTCTTTTCTACCGGCATTAAAGGTCAGCCCTTCAAAAAGTAACGGAGAGTTCTGTTCATAGGAAAAACCAAGGTTTTCCACGCTCATCATCTGCGGAGCGCCAAAAGGAGCGGCAGTAAAGGAAAAATCAAATGTTTCCAGCTGTTCCAGCTTTTCCTTAATATCAAGTTTACTTAAAGTTTTCAGGCGGGACTGCGCTAATCCGGCCTGACGCGCTTTGGCGCGGAATTTACTTATAAATATTTCTGTTTTCCGGCGTTTACTTTCATCGCGTTTACGGGTTTTTTCATAGATCTGTTCTTCCTGTTCGATCTGCTGATAATACCGCTGGGTCGTTCCTTTTATTTTACGCACCCGGCGGCGGTGGATCCCGACGATATGGGAAACAACCGTATCCATAAAACTGCGGTCATGGGTTATGAGCATTAATTCGCCTTGCCAGTCCTGTAAAAACCTAATCAGCCAGCGGATCGCCACAATATCCAAGTAGTTGTTCGGCTCATCTAAAAGCAACATATTCGAACCGGAAACAAGGATCTTGGCCAAATTTATACGCACCTGAAATCCTCCGGAAAAATCATTCGGAGAACGCCGCATATCCGGGATGGAAAATCCCAGGCCGTGTAATACTTTTTCCGCTTTCCAGGAAGCATCGCAATCTTCTTCCGGCAGGCCCAGGCAGACCTCCTCCAACACACTTTGCCGGGAGAAACTAATTATTTGTTCCAGACAGCCGATGCGGTAATTTTTCGGAATAACAATCGATCCGGAATCAGGCTGTAAGGTTTGGTTGATGAGATTAAATAATGTTGTTTTCCCATAACCGTTGCGTCCGACCAATCCGATCTTTTCATTACTTCCGACCATAAAACTAGCCTGAGAAAACAGCTCCTGTTCGCCGAATGTTTTGGATATTTCACGTAATTCAATCATTGTGTCAGCATTATAGCAGAAAAATACCCTGAGGAAAAGGAGAACCAATGACGGATTACAAATTACTTAATCTTCTCGCTGAGTTTATAGCGCCGATGAAAATCATGATATCATCCGGGCTAAACTCATATTCCGGAGAAGGCATAATTTTAATCTGGCCGACTAAAGGATTTTTCACGGCCAATATGTCCATATTGTATTCATTGCGCAAATTAAGGTCTTTTATTTTCTTTTTAAAAAATTTATCCGGAACCGGAAGCTCAATAATATCAAATTCCTCCGAAAGTTTAATAACATCAAGAATATTAGGGGATATCAAGTTTCTGGCGATCCTTTTGGCGACTTCTTCTTCCGGATAAATAATTTCATCCGCTCCTATTGATTTTAATATTTCCCCATGGGCAATCGTTGTTGCCTTGGCAATAATTTTTTTTATGCCCAATTCTTTCAGGTAATATGTTATTAGCACACTGCTGTCAATTTTTTCACTTATGCAGACAATCGCGCAATCAACACTCTTAGTGAACTTCCGTAAAAGATCTTTATTTGCGGCATTAGCCACGATAACCTGTTCGGCGATATCCTTAACCTGATCCGCCCTTTCCTGCCCTTGTTCAATAACAATAATTCCCTCCCGGCTTTTCGCCAGCTCGGTAACTAAAGAATACCCAAAGTGGCCGAGACCGATTATCAGTATGTTTTGCATTGATTATCTCCCTTCTCTAATTTAAAATTATTTCTTCCTGAGGAAATTCATAAATAATTTTGCGCCTCTGCCTCATTTGCAAGGCTAGGCCCAAAGTAAGCGGCCCGATTCGGCCCGCAAACATTAAGAATATTATTATCGCTTTACCCCAGAATGACAAATATGCGGTTGTCCCGGTTGACAGCCCGACAGTGCCAAACGCGGATACCGTTTCAAAAAGGGTATCTAAGAACCCTTCCTTTTTCTCCACAGAAAAATGCGGAACGGATATATTTTCTGCCACCTGTAATAAAAAGACAAAAATAAATATTATAAACAATGACGCGATTAATATTGTCAATGCCCGGTCAATAACCGCATTGGGGATTTTTCTTTTAAAAAGACTGGCCATATCTAAACCCAAAAACTTATTCCGTATAAGCGATACCAAAGAGAAAAAAGTATGAATTTTTATACCGCCGGCAGTGGAACCAGGGCATCCTCCGATAAACATAAAAAACAAAAGCAAAAGCAGGGTCGGGTTCGACAATAAGGAAGTATTTACTGTATTAAACCCCGCGGTCCGAGATGATACAGATAAAAAGAACGAATTAAGCACCTGATATAATATCGGCATATCGCGCATTATCCCGTTATTTTCCAACAGCCATATGATGATAGCGCCCAGGAAAATAAAAAACAAACTTCCGGTTAAAGCAATCTTTGTGTGCAGGCTGATATTAATTTTTCTTTCACTTTTCTTCCGGTTAAAAATAATTCTAGATCCCTCGTAAATAACGATAAATCCCAGCCCTCCCAAGATAATCAGGAACATTAAGGTCAACATAACATACGGGCTGTTATTAAACCCCATCAGACTATTCGGATAAATGCTGAATCCCGCGTTGCAGAATGCGGAAACAGAGTGAAAAACAGCACTGTAAACAGCAACCGGAAACGCATGGTACTTTTTAAAAGAAAAAAACAATAAAATCGCGCCGGCAAATTCAATACAGAAAGTCATAACAAAGATTAAAAATATAGAATATTTAATATTCTTAAAACTGATATCCTGAGATAAGATCGGAATACAAAATTGAGAATATAAAGAAATTTTCTTCCCGATAAAAATAAGAAACAGCAGTGAAAAGCTCATTATGCCTAACCCGCCTAATTGAACAAGTAAGAGAATAACTATTTGGCCAAATAATGTCAGGTCTTTGCCAAGATCTACAACACACAATCCCGTAACACAAACCGCAGAAGTTGACATAAACAGGGCATCGATCACGGACAATGAAGCTTTTGTGCTGGATAATGGGCATTTAAGTAAAATCGCGCCGATTAAAATCGCCGCGAGAAAACTGTAAAAAATTAATGCCTCAGGCTTGTGATTAAATATGTTTTTTTGTTTTTTCATTTGAAGCCCTAATTAATAAAAAACTGCATAATGCCTTTTCTGACCATCATCACGGCGATTGCCGCCAAAAGCAGAGCCGTAACTTTAGACAGCGCTTTAGTTCCGGCTTCTCCCAGAATTTTAATCAACACTTCTGAAAAATAGAAAATCATCCCGGCTAAGGCTACGTTAATGCCCACCGAAACCAGCGTGGCCAGCAATCCGTATTCGCTGGTAATAATTAATGACGTCGTCAGTACTGCCGGGCCGACAATCAGCGGAGTACCGATAGGCACCGCGCCCAATTCCGGCGACGGGACGCGGCGGCGTTTTCCCGGATTTAAAATATCGATTATGGCAATGCAAAACAATACTGCTCCGCCGGCAATCATAAAATCACCAACAGTTATCCCCAATAGACGGAATATAGCCTTGCCTAAAAAAATAAAAACTACGGCCACGGACAACGCGGTTATTATGGACTGCATAATAATCGCCGGCTTTTCTTTTTTGCTCAGTTCCCGCGTAAGCGAAATATAAATCGGTAAAACCCCGAACGCATCTACGGCCACAAAAATCGGAATAAATGCCAACAAAATATTCTTAATCATACTATCATCCTTACGGCTATTTTCTTATATTATAACCTGCGGTTAAGTTTAAAACCTAATTGTTTTTCTTTCAATTCCCAGCATCGGACGGATTCCGATCATGCTAAAAAACAACTCATCACTTTTAACTTTTTCCACCGGCCTGACCTCTTTTAGCCTGCCGGGAAGAAAAATACCCACCGCCAGCCGCAATACCGCGGAAATCATAAATAAAGTCAGTATTTTACTGCCGTATAAAGGCGGCAGAACGGACAAAGAAAAACCGCCGATAAGCGACCCCAGGCATAATGCCAGGCCGTTAAACAGATTAAAATAAGCAATACAACGGGTCCTTTTTTCCGGAGTTACCGCATCATAAATAAAGTTAGCTGTACATAAATTTAAACCCGCCCATAAAAATCCGGAGAATACCTGCGCGCCGATGAGAAAAAACGGACTGCGGTTAATAATCCATAACAAAGGAATAATCCCGATAAACGGCGCGGTAACCTTTATTACTTTCAAATTCCCTACTTTATCCGCGTGGCGGCCCCAGCGGGCAATCACCAGATAAATGGTCAAGGTTGCCGAAAGCGTAATAATTGTATACAAAAAATAATTAAACTGCAGTTCTTTAAGCATCATTACCGCGAAAAACGGCGCAGCCAGATTAACAGAAAAATTCATCAGGGCCACAAAGAAAACAAACTTGGCAAAATTACTCTCGCGAAACCGGCTTAAAAACTGTAACAGGGTAAACTGATGCTCTTTAGCGTGAGAAAGCGGCGGCTCATACATTTTTCGCAGATAAACCCAGGAAATGAATCTCCAGATAAATGCCGCGCTAAACAGCAGGGCAAAGCCCGCGTAAATATCAAGCGTTTTCATAAAAAAAAGCAGCAGTCCTGCGGTAAATGCCGCGCCAACCGTAATAAATCCCAGAATGCGCTGCCGCCATCCGAAAAAATGCCCCCGGTTTTGCTGATCAACCAGATCCGACATCAGGCTTCCCCACGCCGGATTAGCCAAAGCCCCGAAGCAGGTAAACAAAACTACCAGACCGATAAACACTATCGGCTGTTTAAGATGCAGAATCGCCATCACCCCCATGGGAATCAGCATAACCGCCTGCAATAAAACAAGAATATTAATCATTTTTTTGCGGGAATTAAAGCGTTGAACCAATGGAGTGCTGTTAAGCTGGACCAGTGCCCCGGCTAAATTCGGAGCCGCGTTTAATATCCCGACATATTGCGCGGGAGCGCCCAGAAGAAGCAGAAAAGGCACAAAGTAATCCTGCGTAAATCCGGTCATGGCACTGGCAAAAGCTCCTTCAATAACGGATATCTTTAGGCTCTTTTTTTTCTTATCTTCGACGTGCTTCTGCATTAGGATTTTTTTATATCTTCCGTCTCCGGAACCGGCCCGGCATCTTGATTAATATATTTAAACCGGTATTGGGCTTTGGCAAGTTTTTGATAAAACATTTCTTCCTGTTTAAGTGAAGGCTTAATATCCACGATTTTGGAAAATCCTTCCCAAATCCCGAACCAGCCCAGAGGCATGACAACAATACCCAAAACATTGATGATCAAATCGCTGAATAATTTATAATAAGCCGCGAGAGTCAAAAAAGTAAGAAATCCGATACCGCATAAGACAAACACAAAACCGCGGACTTGCATATTAAGATTATCTTTTTTTCTAATTAATGCCCGATGTAAAAAATGCCGCTTCAGCCGCTTGGCAACTATACGCTCCGACTTTTTATCATCAAGCGCCTGCGGCGCGCAAATCGTCACAATAAAATCGCCTTTGCCCGTCTCGCGGTAACGCTGCTTTAACTCGATAATAAAATCTTCCGACAAAGTCCGTTCACTTAAAGGCCGGGGGTCAAAATCCGAGAACACATCATTCCAGGTATCAATAGCGATCGCGACATCTTTTAATTCTTCAATCTTGCTCATAATTTTCCCTAACCTTTCCGGATACTTTAATTTTGTTTATTAAGAAGTTTTTCCAGCTGAAGGTCGAGTATGTTTTTAGTCCGGGGCGATAAATTAATAAAATTTACCCCCACACTGTAATTAGGTGTGCCCAGGTCTTTCTCTACCCTCATGGCCTTACCCAAACACTTAAATTTTTCATCAAGGATCTCAATCTCCAAGTCCAAAAACGTACCCACCGGGATATACGATTTGGTTAAGAAAAGAATACCGCCGGAACTTATATTAACACTTTTCCTTCGCCCCTGCATAAATTTGCTCAAGTCATAGGACTTTGTTATCTTGGCTTCTTTCAGTTTCTGGGCGATAACTTTTTTCTGGGAAACAATGCGATAGTTTATCGCCGTATCTAAATCAAGGCGCTTATAACGGCGGCGTTCATATTTATAAAGTTCTTTATTTATGAATAGATCAACCAATTTTTTATCCAGATGCTTTTTCTTTACTTCTTCTTTCAATATCGACAAGGCCTCATTTACTTTCATATGTTTTTTATAAGGCCGGTCAAATGCCGTTAAAGCATCATAAATATCCGCGATCACAATAATCCGGGAAAGAATACTTATCTGATCCGCTTTATAACCAAAAGGATATCCCGAACCGTCTAAATATTCATGATGGCAAGACGCAACCTGAGGGATCTGGGCAGATTCTTTGGAAAAAATTATATTATTAAGGATCTCCAGGGTAAACAAAGGATGCTTTCTGATTAAAGCAAATTCTTCATCCGTTAACTTACCTTTTTTCCCCAGCACAGCATCAGATATACCGATCTTACCCACATCATGCAGATAAGCCGCGTATTCTATTACTTTTAAATCACTCTGATTTAATCCCAGCTCTTTAGCAATTTTTACCGCATAATAGGCCACCCGGTAAGAATGGCCGGCGGTAACCCGGTCTTTAGCATCGATCGCTCCGGCTAAAGCGTATAAAGTACTGCGAAAAAGAGTTTCCTGTTCCTGCATCAGCCGGATATTTTCCAAAGAAATCGCTAAATACATAGAAATACTTTTTATGTTATTTTCATCAGCTTCATTAAAACAGTCTTTCTTTTTATTAATCGCCTGCACTACCCCTAAAAGCTTTTTATCCCGGGTTAAAATAGGTACGCATAATACGCTCCTGGTCCGGTATCCGGTTTGTTTATCTATGCTTTTATTAAAAAAAGAACATTTATAAGCATCTTTAATATTAAGCATACTCTTCTTTTTAGCCGCGGTTCCGACAATACCTTCCCCGACCGCAACCCGGATTTCACTAACTTCCAAATCGGTTACCGCGTAACTCCACAACTGATACGTATCAGGATTATAGAAATAAAACGTAACTCTCTCTGCTTTCAGAAGATCAGTTATCCTCGCTACGGCTTTTTCCAGTAAAGGATCAATACTGTTTTCTATTAATATTTCTTCGATTATCTTATTTAAGAAATATACTTTACTCATTATTTAATCTTTCTGACCCCGGGTAAAGCTGCTTCGATGATCTTGGGCATATGCCCGTAAATATTCTCATAATTTTCATTATATTTATCTTTGCCGCCGATAAGTTCAAACACCCGGGGCATAACTTTTTTAGCTGCTTTGGTCATCGCCTGAGAAATATTCCGGATATCCCATTGCGAATGCGCGTCTTCACGCAAACGGGAAATATGATATAATTCTCTCGCATTTACCCGGATCAACACTCTCTTTCGATGCGCATTGGTCAGGATATACGGCGCAGCCAGCGGGATTTCCTTATATATAGCATTATAGACTTCATTTGTCTTATCAACTATTTCCTGGAAATACTTATCCATTTTGATCTCTTTAATCGCTTCCGGAATAGTCACGCCTAAATTCGGATCATATTCCTGAGAGGTAATTGTCGACATGCGGTGACGTTTTAACTGTCCGAAACAAGCTGAAGATAAAACAATATTATAAGTAAGGTTCGCGTATTCAAATTCCCGCACTACGGAATCATAAAACTGCATATTCTTCCAGGAAGTTTTAAATATGTTCTTAAGCTCCTCTTCGGATAAATTATCCGCGATTCTCTTACATTCTGAATAAGGAATCCCTCCGGCAACATGCAGTAAAGAAGCCGCGATAACATTATCCGCATCCGGCGTATATTCGACTAATTCAACTTCCCGAATTTCCCCCTGTTTCGCATCGGCCTTACCGACTAATTGCAAAGCCAGATTTTTAAGTTCCCCAAAGGTGTTTTTATCCAGTTCATTAGCCTGATGAAAAATAACAATTGAAGGAGCGATCACCGATACCTGCTCATAGATCGCCCGGCCCAGGGTTTTGATCTCGGTTAACGGGCAGGAAGCAAACCTGCGCAGCATAAGTTCACAATTACGCGCGTTCATGGTTAAACCAACCTGTGACTCCGTAGCTAATGAAGTAATATACCGGGCATCTTCTTTGGCCCAGCCTTCGATCATACTCTGTTTTTTCGGATCTTGAGCCAGGTCTGCGTATTTTTCAAAAACATGAATTTTTAGTTTTTCAAATAATTCAAAATATGCTTTATTCTGCTGACGGATCATATTCACAAACATATCTTCGGAGATTGTCCCTTTAATTTCTTCCGGAATTACAAAATCATTATCCAAAGTAATATACCGCTGAGATTTTTCCGTATAAGAACAAAGCCGGAATTTCTCCACTTCCTCCATCCCTAAACGGGAAACACCGAGAATATCTAAATTAAAAATCGCGTGCTCGGCTACGGAATGATGCCCCATTTTAAATATGATCGTGGAATTAGAACGTCGGGATTTTTCTACTTCCTCGCGGGAAGACTGCCGTATTTCATTTATCGGACGCGGATCCCGGCTGATCCGGGCATAGGCCGCGGAAATAACTTCCGGAGTTAAATCTTCGCGCTTGCCGGTTTTTTCTTCGAGCTCTTTTAACACGCCAGTATCAACATTATATCCCGCAAGATAAACCTTCATTATCGGCCTTTCTTTATTATTTCCTGTTTTTGTTTACGAGTTAATTGTTTTATCCTGAATTCTTCCTGTTTGGCACTGCGGGAATCCTTACATTCCTCATACCAAACCAAAGTAACCGGCCTTCTTCCCTGGGTATACTTTGCTCCTTTTCCGGCATTATGCCGATCGATCCTGCGCTTAAGATCCGGAGTATATCCAGTATAATAAGTATTGTCATTACATTCAAGGATATATGTATAACAGGGAATTTTGCCTTTGGCTTTGCTTTTCACAGTAGTTTTATTTTAGCACAAAAAAGCCGGATTTGCATTATTATCGGATGACCATATTTTTTATACAAGCAGATATTGATTTTTGCAGAGCTTTCCACCGGTCCGGGGTACCGGCAACAATTTTCTGATTTACTTCCAATTCAATCCCGCAGTAATCCGGCTCCGGATATTTTGAGCGTAAAAAAGCCGGTCCTCCGTCGGAAATTCCTTTATAAGGATAATTGAACCTTATGGCCAGTTCCGGGTGTTTGGAATTTAAACATTCGGCCAGGCGCTGACATAATTCCTTTTCCGCTTCCCGGCGGGGATCATAAAGTAATCCCATATCAGCATTTCGGGTATGATGATTGAACACCGGAGTAAATGAATGAACCGAAAAATGAACCACACGATTCCCGGCTTTGATAATTGCCGCCACCGCGGATTCCACGGAATTACGATAGGGAGCATAGAAATGGGCGATCACCCTTTGTTTGGATACTGCGGGGAATTCCCGGGAAATAAAAGAAAAAACTTTAGGATTATGTAATGAGCGGTTAACATCGACAAGCAGACGGCTTACCGTACAGATAAATGCTTTATCCGCTACGTCTTTTTTTAATACATTATAAAGATCTATCGCTCCCCGGTCATATCCCCGGTGGGAATCAAGTAACTGACGGTTTTTTATAAAATTTTTTTTATACTCAAAGGGGATTGTATTAGCTCCGTGTTCACAAGTAATTAAAATTTTTCTCATGGCTGGAAAAGCTCCCCTTTATGCAGGCATTCGGCAAGTTTGTAATATACTTTCTGCTGATTTTTCCGGGACAAATCTTCGCCTAAGGAACAAAGGATCCTTTCCGACAAACTGCCGCAAGTAATGATCGTTTGCAAAGTCTGCCGCCAGAGCGTGTCTTCACTAACCGAACGCGGGTACAATGCATCCAACAGGTATTCGAGTAATTCTTTAACCGTAACCTTACCCGGTTTATTAAGATCGAAAATACGCAGATATTGACGATTATCAATTATCGCGGATGATCCTTTTTTAACCACATTATTTAATATCTGCTGCAGCTCTCCTTCCTGCCAACGGCACTGCTTTTCAAAATCCTCCGGCCCTTCAGCAATAAGCGCTTTAATGATTTTTATAATAAAAGAGATCACCGCGATTTCCGCTAAGGGGCATTCCTGCATATCCAGAATTCGGATCTCTAAAGCACTGCGGTCAAACCGCGCGATCGCTCCCCGGGAATTCAGCCATTCCTGCTGCAGTACCCCGGCCGGATCATAAGTAGAAATATCCTTGTACATTTTATCTAAAATAAGTTTCTGGTACTCATTTTTGCTGTAAACACGCTCCGGAATAATCAGTCCGCTGATTGAAGGTATTTTTTTCTGATTATTTTGATAATACTCTAAGCGGGTATCCAGAAATCCGGTAATTTTACCTTCAATAATCGGAGTGCTGGCGGTCAACGCGGGGATTAAAGGTAATATCAGCCGGGTCGCCGCATGCAAACGGGCAAATTCCTTATCATTGGCAAAAGGCAGATTAAGATGGGTACTCTGCACATTTACCCATCCATGCCCGCGGCAGTCGAAAATCCGATTATACATTTCATAAATCTCATTATATTCGTGCTTCCAAAGCACAGCCTCAGTATCCGGATTCATAAACGGATGCGCTCCGGAAGGCAAAAGCATTCCCCCTAAAGGCTCCAGGATTTTGTTGATTTTTTGGACATTTGTTAAAAATAAACCCGGCAGGTCATCAAGTGTCTTCGCCGGCCCGTTTGTCTTCATTTCAATAACGTGCATGACCAGTTCATTTGACCAGGCGATCTTCCCCATTTCCACTTCCGAACAATATCCGCCGCATACTGATTTTAGAACTTCATCGGCTACGGAAAAAACCGACAAATCATCCCGGCGGACAATCATATATTCAAGCTCAATTCCGAATCCTTCAAATAAATGGATTTTGTTTTTCATTCTTCTAGTCGTTTCTCTTGCGCAAGCGGCGCAGGAAAGATTGCATTACTTTATAATAAAGCTTTTCTTTTAAAAAAGAATCTTCTACTCCGGCATCTATGCTCGGATTATCGTTAATTTCCACAATAATCGCGCGGTTACCGATTTGTTTAAGATCAACACCATACAAACCGTCCCCGATCATATTCGCCGCTTTTACCGCCGTGTCGATCACACATTCCGGCACCCGGGAAATTGCCATTGCTTCGGTTTGCCCATCCTGTTCGCTCTTACCGGCTTTACGCCAGTTATATATCTGCCAGTGCCCTTTGGCCATATAATACTTACAGGCAAATAACGGTTTCTTATCCAGCACCCCAATTCGCCAGTCAAATTCCGTGGGGATAAACTCCTGGGCAATTACTAAATCAGATATCTTTAATAACTGCTCCAGGGCCCGGTATAGTTCATTGCGTTCCGTCACTTTAATAACCCCTTGAGAGAAGAAACTGTCCGGCTGTTTTAAAATACAAGGCAATCCCAATTCCTTTTCTATCTCTCCGATATTATGCTTATGCACAATAATGGTTTTCGGCTGAAGAACTTTAGCCTTAGTCAAAAGTTCCGCCAGATATACTTTATTTGAGCACCGGACAATCGAAAGCGGGTCATCAAGAACCACCAGCCCTTCCGCATGCGCGCGCCGCGCAAACCGGTAAGTGTGATGGTTGACGGCCGTAGTTTCCCGGATAAACAGCGCGTCAAATTCCGGAATCCGCGAATAATCTTCCCGGGTTATCAGCTCAATATAAAAATCCAGTTCTTCGGCAGCTTCGATAAATTTTTTTATCGCCCGCTTGTTTGACGGCGGGATTTTTTCTTCCGGGTTAATCAGAATCGCCAGATCATACAATGATGTACTAAGTTTGGACGCGTGAAATTTCTTACGGGAAAAATAATCCCGCGCGAATTCCACGAGTATTCCTTTATGATTTTCCGGAATCGCGTTTAACGGGATCGGGGTAATGTTCGAAAGTATCCATTTTTTATTGAAAATAAAGTTCGCGCGTAACAGCGGAGCTTGAAACAAACCGTACAGCCGCTTGCTCAATTCACAATACTGTTTAGCCATGTTTTTTCCAAAATATATGCTCAGGCTAAAATCCTTTGTCTTTAAGCGCAGTAGGCTCTTTTGGATCAACTCATCTATTTCATCGGAGATAACCTGGACAATGCTCCGGGATTGAAAATCCTGGATCGTCGTCACCGAAGGAAAGGCCCGGTGACCGCGGGCTTCGGCAAGTAAAGATACATAATAACCATTAGTCTGGTAACGGTAGGTGCGGCAAAGGTTAAAAATCCTCGCGGTTTTCATTTTCGCGAAATGCGGTTGGCTTAAATATGCTTTTGCCGCGGCTACTTCTATTCCTTCAACCCCGATATCCCATTCCGCGGGGTTATTAACAACTACTATATTGCGCATGACCCTTTTCTTTTCTCCGGTTGGATGATCAACAGGTTCGCATCATAAGTAATAACTCCCAACATTATCGAATTTATCAGACGGTTGATATCTACCTCATAATAGTTATCCGGGGAAAATGGATTTTTTTTATAAGGATCAGCCACCACCACTTGCGATGAATCTTTCTCTCCGCAAAGCACGACAAAATGCCCGGCAGAAGTACCTTTTAAATCATCCTCGATAACATTGCCGTTAATACCTACATGTTCCCTTTTAGATTGATACAAATATGTCGCGTTAAGCCCGGCCAGCACCGGGATTTTCTTATCAAAATAATATTTCAGTAATGCCGGAGTCAGATCATTAAAAGCCAGCTTTCCGCCGCTGCGCAAAAACTTAATGTACTCATCCGTGGCATTGCTGAATTTTTTACCTTTTTTATACTTAAGCTGATCGCTTAATCTTTCGATTATCTCTTCGGAAGTAAACGAATTCCAGGTCGGATCAAAAACTTTCGGGTTATAACTAAAAACCGTTGCCGAATATCCCCGCTTTAAAGCGTGACTGCCCAGGCATACGGCCAAAGTACCGCCTTCTTCTTCCAATGAAGCAACCTTACTAATGACCTCAGACAAAGAGATATCATCGCGATAGTAATTATACACCGCATGCAAGCTTGTCGGCCCGCAGGTAAAGTCATCCGGCTGAGTTTCAATTTTAATTTTTAGCATTAAGTCTTTTACTGCTCTGTGTTAAGGGGATATCATGACTTATGATAAATCCCAGACTTCTTCTTGTCAAGCAGGAATATTTACGATTACGATTATCCAAAAGGAAAGGATATCTTTAAGACAAGGAAAACATCCCGGCTTTATCCGCGTTTTAAAGATATCCTAAAGCAACCTAATCTGTTCTTAATTAATCCCTACTGTACGTTTATGTTTTTGGCAGTATTAACTCCGTTTTTCTGTTCATAACTTGCCATAATAACAGCGTTGGTTTTTATGCTCTCCAGATTAATATTTTTCCCGTTTTTGGTTATCGCCGTACTTTTACCTATGGTTAAAACAATCTGTTTGCCCTCTAAGGAAGTAACCGACAGCGTTGAGTTCTTAACATTGCAGTTGGTAACTTTTCCATTTACCCGGAATACGGCCGGCGCCGGCTGTTTTACCGTAGCTGTTTGTTTAGCCGGTGTTTTCTTTTGAGGATCCGAATTTTTCATCTGGGCATAATTTTCCGTAACAAACATGAAAATCATACCTCCTGTAACCAATAATATCAATAGCTTATTTTTTTTCATTTTATCTCCTTTTTTTGCATTCGCCACAAAACTCTACTCTTTTATAATCTGTATCACCCCCCCTTACACTCCTTTTTCTAATCGTTCAAATACTCCAGCAGTTCCCCCCATGTTTTTTGACCGACGATTCCGTCAACAACCAATCCTTTTGCCTTCTGAAAGTCCTTAATTGCTTTTTTAGTTTGCGGACCTTGTTTCCCGTCGATGTTTCCGCTATAAAAGTCAGCTTTCTTTAAACATATTTGTATTTGTTCTACCCGATTTTTTGATTTCAACCGGTAACTCAACACATCATCCTGAGCTGCGTTAATCTTCTTTACACTCTCAGAATCTTTTGATTGCTCGGGTACTGCTTTCGGCTGCTCGTTTAAACTTGAGGGTGAATTCTTTCCCTTAGGCATAAAATCAGTCCGGCAAACCATATCATAAATCTTATCTTTCTGTCCGGACATCGGAAACATCACCAATACCGCCAATACAAACGCCGTTATTATAATATATAAAAGCTTTCCCATAAAATCTCCTGAGTATCCACTCAGTATCTATTTTTCAATTATTACTACCGCATAATGTATCGATCATCTTTCGCAGGGAAACTAAATCCAATGGTTTGGTAACTACTCCCCTGGCCCCAAGCCGTTCCAGTTCTTTTTTATTAAGTGGATTCTCATTGCTGTCAATAGCAATTAACGGCAATGATAAAAAAATTTCTTTAATTTTGCGCAGCACATAAAATCCGTACTCATTAGGAATAGTAATATCAATCATCGCCACATCCGGAGATATTTTTTTTAATCTTTGAAAGCAGGAGTAACTATATACCGGAACAATGTTATACCCTTGTTTTCCGAATACCGCTTTCAGCCATTTACTTGAATTAACTTCCCTCTCAACTACCATTATAGTTTTAGTTACAAACACTGGATTACCTCCTTATTCAATCGGGATAATTATTCTTTTGCCCGGGACCAATTTATTCGGATCCTGGATTCTGTCCTTATTCAGTTCATACAAATAATTCCACCGATACCCCCGGCCAAGTTCTTTTTCCGCTATTTTCCAAAGAGTATCTCCTTTTTGAATTATGTACTCTTTTTGTTCAACCATAATTTCACTTTCAAGTTTACTTTCTTCTTCAACAATAAATTTTCCCTCGGATATTTCCTTTGCTTGCGGCATTACCGCCTGTCCGCTATACGGAATCATAACTTCCTCTATTTCCGCGACCATAAATTGCGCGTTTCGGTCTTTTTGCATTCCTAAGATATCCGTTACCGGAGCTATCGCGTCAAGCTTACCCCGGCTCACAATTTTTACGCGCTCTTTTGCGACCCCGTTCTCCAGTATAAAACGTTCAACTGTTTCTGCTCTGTTTCGTCCTAATTTATCATTATAAGATTCTGATCCCCGCACATCGCAATTACCGGTTATTAGAATACTCGCCTCCGGATTTCTTTTTAAAGTTTCTACGGCATTCGACAATATTTTCTCCGCATCATTTCGTAAAACAGCTTTGTCATAATCGTAATAAATTTTAACATTTTTAATTATTTTTTTTATCAGCAAAGACGGCCTTAATTCCTCCGGCTCCGGGGCCGGCAATTCTTCTTCCTGATAGTCAAAGATTATTTTATAAACATAGACATACCCCCGGTTTCCCCAGGGCCTGGCCTCTCCCGGCTCCTGCGGCCACCACCAATATCCCCCTTGATCCAAATCTTTAACCGGAGCTGGTTTTGCGTCTGTCGGCCACCATTTAAAATGATCCTGCATCCCTTCGAGCTCTGTTTGCACTTTCTGCTCCCGATTATTTTTTTCCTTCGCATAAACCGGCAAACTTATCAAAAATATTAATAAAAAAGCAACTGTCACTTGTACCCAAAATTTCATAACCTTCATTTTTTATTCCTCTCGATTTGCCCGGATTAAAAACAAGATCTTCCCGGTCCTATTCCGTGTTATTAACAATAAGCGTGCCAATATCTAAACATTATTTTAATTATTAATAACATGTTTAATTATAATGAGATGCTACCTTAGGTGTTTTTTAAAATACTTTAAAAAGGCGGAAAGGTTGTAAGGTTTCTTTACACTAAGTAAGATGTTTTTATACTTTTTCAGGCGGATATGGCGCGGGTATTTTAGATTTCTTTTAGGCCTACTATTTTTACTAACCCCAGTTTTTCTATTTTATCCTTAAGCGTCGGACGGCTTATTCCCAGCAATCTGGCGGCTTGACTCTGATTTCCCTGGGAAATTTTTACAGCTTCCGTAATCAGAGTTTTTTCCGCTTCTTCAATGATATCTTTATATAAAGTGCCGGTTTTCATTTGAACCCTTTGACTGATAACCTGCGCTAATAAAGCGGTAAAGTTTACGCCGCATTCAGCAATATTAGGGATACTATCATCATTAAGAAGAATATGCTCCGGTAAAATAATACTTCCGCGGCTGAATAAAATTGCCTTCCTGATAACATTTTCCAGTTCTCTGACATTACCCGGCCAGTCATAACCCTGCATTTTCTTCAAAACCGCGGCCGACACAATTTCATTCTCCCGCCCGTTATCTTTCCCGTATTTGCGCATGAAATATTTAACCAGCATCGGAATATCTCCTTTACGCTCCCTTAAAGGAGGGATGTTGATCGTTACAACATTAAGCCGGTAATACAAATCTTTGCGGAATTTATTATCAGTAATCAGAATCTCCAAATTTCTGTTTGTCGCTGTTATCACGCGCACATCCGAACTTATAGTTTTATTTCCGCCCAGCCGTTCAAATGTTTTATTTTCCAGAACTCTTAGTATCTTTGCCTGTATCGAAGCCGGCATATCCCCAATTTCATCCAGAAATAATGTTCCTCCGTTACACTGTTCAAATCTGCCGATTCTGCGTTCTTTAGCATCAGTAAACGCGCCTTTTTCATAGCCAAAAAGTTCACTTTCCAGGATTGTCTCCGGAATTGCCGCGGAATTTATTATCAAAAAAGGACTATTTTTCCTTTGAGAATAGGAATAAATTGCCCTGGCGATAAGCTCTTTACCGGTACCGCTTTCACCTCTTAAAAGAACCGGAACATCACTCGCGGCTACCTGACCGATTGTTTTATAAATCTGCTGCATTTCAGAAGATGTTCCGATTATACTATAACCGTCGAATTTCTCTTTCGGCTCACAAACAACCTCTGTTTTCATAATCTTCGCGGCCTCTAGCGCTTTTTCTATCAAAACCTTAATGAGCGGTACTTCAAACGGTTTAATAATATAATCGTAAGCGCCCATCTGCATTGCTTCTATCGCTGTTTCCGTGCTTCCATACGCGGTCATAATAATAATCGGCATTTTAGAATCTATCTTTTTGAATTTAGAAAACGCCTCCAACCCGCTCATCCCGGGCATCCGGATATCCATAATTAAAAGATCCAAAGGACATTTTTCGGCAATTAACAAACCTTCTTCGGAATTATTCGCCGTAAATATTTCATGCCCTTCTTTTATTAATATTTTCCTAAAAGAAGACTGCACATTTACTTCATCATCAACTATTAATATTTTACTCATTTTAACACACCTTAGGAATCCTTATAGTTATTACCGCGCCTTTATCCGGGGAGTTTTCTACAGTAATAACACCTCCATGCATCTGAATTATTCGGGAAGCTATGAATAATCCCAACCCGGTACCTTCACTCTTTGTCGTAAAAAAAGGTTCAAACACTCTTTTTCTGTGATCAACCGGAATCCCTGTCCCGGTATCTTTAATGACAATCTCAAAATTTTCTTTAAACTCTTTATCTTTAGTCATGCTGGTCAAAACACTTAAAATTCCGCCGCTGGGCATTGCCTCTAAAGCATTAAGCATAACATTCAAAAATACCTGACGCATCTGCTCTTTGTCCATCGCCGTATCCGGGATTACCGCATCTAATTTCTTTTGTATCTGTATTTTTTGTAACACCGCCTGCCGAGATACCAAAGTTATTGTTCCGTCCAATATTTCATTTATGTCACAATTCTGCAGATTCAACTCCGGCGCCCGGGCAAAATCAAGAAAATGTTTTACTGTTTTTTCCATCCGGTTAATCTCTTCACTTATTACATTTAAGTCTTCCTGTATCCCGGGATTAGTTTTTATCTCTTCCGCCAAGGTATATAGTCTCATTTTTACCGCGGTTAACGGATTTCTTATTTCATGAGCAATATTAGCGGATAATTTCCCTAAGGAAGCCATCTTCGCGGAACGAATCAATTGTTCGTTTATGTTACGAGCAACAAAAAACCCCAAGAAAGTCCCCAGACAAAGTGTTACAATTATCGTGGTCCAAATTAGCACCGTCATCCGAAAAACATTATCCTGGGAAGATACTTCTGCTTTAGCAATTAATACCTCATTCGCTAAAATCAAGTCTTCGCATTTGTTATATAAACTATCGATACTATTGCGCACATCAGTAAGAAGCATCTTTCGGGCTTCTTCCTTCCTGCCTGCTTCAAATATTTTAATAGTTTTGTTGCGTTGAGTATCGTACTTTTTGTATTGAGTATAAATATCCTCTAAAATTCCTTTTTCATTATCCGTCAAAGCGACTTCCTGCGCTTTATTAAACCAAACATAAAAATCTTTTTTTTTCTCCTCTAAAGTATTAAGCCAAAATGGATTTTCATCCAGAAAATAGCTGGCAACCAGCCCCTTTTGATTAAGCACCGCCAATTCCAGTTCTTCCGCCGCCTTAAGGCTGGAAACATTTTCTTTCATTATCGCCTGGGAAACTCTCTGCAGGTTATTCGTAGTGATAAACGCGAAATATCCGATAAAGATTACTAATGATGCCATTACTAAAAGGGCCGCGGTTATTCTGTGGTAAAAGGAAATTCTCATTAATTTCAGCCTTTATATTCTCCGGGGGAAAGTTCCGGCGGAGCACGCAAAATTACCAGAGTGATCACTAATATTTAACTTCGGATAACAAGGTTTGTCAAATACCTTTTTTAGTCCCCATAAAAATATCTCAGCCAGATATAAACCGCGCTGATAACTAAAGTTTGTACGGTTACGGGAATCCCGTATTTAAGAAACACACCGAACGATACCGGATGCTTATTTTTCTGACTGATCCGCGCCATCACCACATTAGCCGAAGCGCCGATCAAAGTCCCATTACCTCCCAGACAAGCGCCCAGAGCAAGCGCCCACCATAACGGCTGAGCAATATGGGCCTGGATATAAGCCGCGTCCGTTACCCCGGAAGCCGCGGCAAAATGAGCGATAAAACTTTTAACCAGCGGTACCATGGTAATAACAAACGGAATATTATCCAGCACCGCGGAAAAAACCGCGGAACCGCAAAGCACAATCAAGCAAATAATAAATAGATTATCATCGGAGATCGATAAGATACTATTCCCCGCCCAGGCGATAATACCGTTTGCTTCTAAAGCCGCGATCATAATGAACATCCCAATGAAAAAGAATATCACTCCCCATTCGACTTTCATCAAAGTATCATCACTGTCCGAACGGCAGAAAAGCATCATCAGCATACTTCCGCAAAGCGCGATTATCCCCGGTTCAACATCTAGTACCGTGTGCAGAAAAAATCCCGCAAAAATAAGCCCCAGGATCATTAAAGCCTTGATCATGTTCGGACGATCGACAATCGCTAAACGCGGGACAGCCTTTATCACCCTCTCTCTTATCGATATATCAACGCAGAATTTTTTTCGAAACACAAAAAACACAGTTGTCAGAAAGACCGCCATAATTATAATAATCACCGGCCCTAAATTAAATAAAAAATCATTAAACGAAAGTTTGGCCTGAGAGCCGATAATAATATTCGGCGGATCTCCGATAAGCGTGGCCGTACCTCCGATATTTGAAGCCAATGTTTCCAGAATAACAAAGGGTACCGGATTTATTTCCAGTAATTCACAGATTAGTATCGTTAAAGGAACCAGCAGGATAATTGTCGTCACATTATCAAAAAACGCGGACAAAACCGCGGTTACGATCAATAGCAGAGTCATGATAAAAATCGGCTGGCCTTTGGCGAATTTCGCGACACTTATCGCCACCCATTCAAAAAAACCGGTTTTGGAAAGTATATGCACACACGTCATCATCCCGACCAAAAGAAAAATCACATTCAGATCAATCGCCCGCATCGCCTCTTCAAAAGAAACAAGGTGCAGCATTATTACCAAAGATCCTCCCAATACCGCGAGAACTGTTTTATTTATTTTTTCACTGACTATTCCGACATATACCGCGACAAAAATTATTACCGATAGTATTGCATTCATAATATCTCCCTAAAAAACCAGGATTTTATCGATTATCGTAAACCGGTCGATAACCCCCAGCAGATTCTTTTCTTCATCAGTTACAAATAATTTTAAACGTTTTTTTACCGTAAGTTCGAAAATGATTTCAATAAGTGTCCGGTCCTGACTAATCGACACGGTTTTTTTATAAAAGTTTCTCACCTTAAGATCCCTTTGAACCCGGAAGTAATTCTCAAACGGATCGATATGCCGGACAAAAGAAACTGTGTGAAGATTTTCAAAAAAGTCCGGCATCCCGTGCTTAAATATCTCAAAACAGGATATTTCACCGCAAAATTTATTCTGTTCATCCATTACCGGCAGCACGTCGAAACGCCTTAAATGCATATACCGGGTAGCTTTTTCAATTGAATCATCAAGATTGACTTTACATTGTACCGGACGAATAATATCTTTCGCAAGTATTTGAGTCTCGGTATCAACGTGAAAACTCCTGAGCTGATTTACCATATCCTTAGGGCTGCGATACGCGGAAATAAATTTATCCACCCCTTTATATTTTTCAAAAAAGTTTATCAGCGTTGCCGTTGTCTGCAATATTACATACGGCTCCTGCACCGAAGATATCATCAGACATATAATCTTTGTCGGCTCTCCGTCTAAACTTTCAAAGTCCAGGCCGTTACGACAAACTCCGATAGCTATGGCAAAATCACCCCATCCTTCAATCCGGGCATGCGGAATAGCAAAACCCCGGCCAATACCCGTGGTGCTCATTTTTTCCCGGCTCAATATTTCTTCTAATACCTTCTCCCGGGAAATATCCCGGCCTTGCCCCAGCGGCCCGGAAAATATGGCTTCAACAAGCATTTTAATCGCCTCTTCTTTTGTCCGGGCGCTCAACTCCCCCATAATCGTACTCGTATCTATATAACGGCGAAGATCAATCATTATTCAACTCCTTACTTCAATTCCTTATTAAATTCTGCTATAGAATTTAAAGGCAATGTGCAAATAAATCCTCTATCCTGCAGGTTAAATAAATTTAAATATTTATCACTCTCGATTTCCTTTAAAAAATTTTCCGCCTGAACTGCCCCTTCGACACAGGTAATAAATGCTTTATTATAGGAATCCATGCTGTTTGACCGGGTAGATATCATAAAACTAATATCACTGCCGATCAATGTACTCCCCATGCCTTTTTTCTCGATAATCTTCGCGTCTTTCATTTTTTTACTGACCGCAAGTTCCATAATGCTGTTAAGATATTCCTTATTGTTATGCATAATAATTATAAGCATAATCCGCACCTCCTAATTATAATAAATAATAATATTTTAAACTAAATTATTTAACCGGCGGAGAATGGATTAACAGTCTGGTAAGCACAAGAGCAGGGCAACGCAATGGATTATTATCGGCCATTAAAAATCCAGCCAGCCGATATTGGCGCAAAGCATCTAAGAAGGAATAATGGAAATACTCATCAACACAGGAAATTCCGATAAATTCACTTTTATTTTTGCAATCTTTTTGCCCGGAAAGTTCTTGTTCGATTTGTCCGCTCTTCGGGCAGACCCCGGCAGCAAATATACAGTCAACAATAACTCCCGTAATAATAATGCAAACAAATAAACATAAAGTTATTTTTTTAAAACTAAACATCTTTTAATCACCTTGATTTGAATATACTTAATACAAGTAAGTCTATTCTATCAGTGTTAACTTACTAATCTAAATAATAGCATAGAATATACACTAAACGATCACACAATACAATAGCTCTGAATGTCCGTAATTTGCAATATACTGAAAATAAACAAGTTAGATTTCACAGAACCTCGAACAAATATGGCTGCCAAGGATCAAGAGCCACGTAGAGACCTTCCCGGCGCAATACTTTTGATTCACGAATATATGAAAATCGCGAAATTATATCATGAAATATCACATGATGCTGCGAGGAAAACATATTCGGAAGTAATATTTTCGCCTGCGCTGGAACAGATGAGTAATTAACTACGATTAATTTTTTATGTTCTTGATATTCCCAGATAGATGCAATAATTTCCTGATGACTGCCATTCCCTGCCCAGGCCGACACACAATCCAATAGCTGCCAATTTCCTTCATGCACCAGATCACCATCAGTAAATTCGAGCAGTTTATCATAAAAAGACATGATATCTAAATCCATCATCTCTTGCGGATCTTTACAAGACTGTATCGGTAAACGTACTTTATATCCTTTTTTTTGTCCGTCAAAAAACATCCGCATTCCGGGGACAGTATAGGCAATCGCAGCAGCGGCCATTGATTTATCTTTACCAAATAATTCTATCGCGCGTTGTTCATCATGATTTTCCAGAAAACGAACTGCCCTCTGCTGATAATCCATATTCGCGCAAAGATGCCCCCGCACGCTTTCGGCATTGTCATAATGCAAACGATCGTAGAGAATTTTATCGTATACATAGTCAAACCCTAATTTAATTAATTCCTCTTCTCGGTTCCAATAAACTTCCGCTAAAAACAAAAATTCCGGATGTTCTCTTTTTATTTCCGTAATCGCATCCTGCCAAAACTCTGTTTTAGGCAACTCTCCCAGTTCAATATAGGGACTCCAGGTCTTGTGAAAGATCTCATTTAAGACTAACATGGCCATGTCGCAACGCACGCCGTCACAAACCATGGCAATACAGCGCAATTCCTGCAGTAATGCTTCTCTGGCTAATTTTGTAAAAAAGTTTATCTGAACTGTATCGATCCAGGGAACAAAATTAGGGTCTTTCCCATGCGCCAGATACATATTTTTCTTAGTCTGGAAAAAGACATCCGGATATTTTTTACAGGATTTCGCCGTTCCCCGGATAAACCGGCCCGGATGCGCCAGCGTCCACGGATGGTCAAACGCCAGGTGATTCGGAACAAAATCAAGAATAAGGAAAATACCCATCTTATTCAGTTTACCTTTTAGCAGTACTAAGTCCGAACTATCCCCCAGCAGCGGGTCAAGAGAATAATCATAAATAGCATATCCGGAAGCAATGATATCTTCCTTAGTATAACGGCTATAAGTACTTTTCATAAAGTTACGCAAATTCGGATCTGATAAAGCCCATTGATGTGCTCCGAGGCTGCGCTTCCATACTCCCATAAGCCAGATAAAATTAAATCCCTGATCCGCGATAGTTTGCCATTCGATATCCGGGATATCCAGTAAAGTCAGCTTTTTTTTATGGTATTTTTTCTGCATACGCTTTAAAAACAAAACCGCGTTAATTTCAAATAAATGGGGATTATAGCGATATTTTTTCATAACACATTCCTACCTTTAAAATAAAAACCCTTCTCTGTTTTTTGTTCCGAAACCAATGTATCGGTAATACGTCTCCACTCAACCAGTAATTTTTGCAATTTTAAAGAATGTAATATTTTGCTGAATCTTTGGTCTTCCAAAGAATTAACTTCCTGGATCAAATCATTAAGTGTTGCTTTCCCGTACGAATAATTTTCTGTTTCATCCCGCACAATTGATTCCGCTAGAGAAATTTTTTCCACCGCGATATCAATTAACTGCTTTTCTTTCTGTATCTGCTTAGAAAGATTCTTAAGGTCCGCTAATAAGCGTTTATTAACATTCAATGAATTCAACTGTTCTTTTTCCGCTTCCACCTTAGCGATCTCATAAGCCGCGCGCTCTTTTTGCCCGCCAAAAAGCGGCCAGGATAGATTGACCCCGGCAGTAGCTTTTTTTTCCGTATTTTCTATTCCGTAACCGTCTCCTTCAGCTTCTAAGCCTAAGCTCAACTTTATCGACGGCAGCAAAATATCGGCTTCTAAATCACGCTGAATTGTTTTCTGTTTTTCCAATAAAGAAAGTGTCCGGATTGTCCGGCTATCGGCGCTAAAACTCTTATATTCCGTTTTAAACTCTTGGATATCCTGAAGATATTGCTCGGGAGTTACCGGCTCTATCATCATCGTCTGGTCGTAGCCGACAACACGCTTAATATCATTACAATAAGCCTCATATTCAGCCGATAAATCAATCAGGCTCTCTTTTTTTCCCAGCACTTGAACGCTGATCTTATTAACATCAATATCCAAAGCGATTTTGCTTTTTCGGCGGTCTTTAATGTTTTCCAGTAGTTTAGAGTTTTCTTCATAGGACGTTTTTGCCGTATTTAATTTCGCGAATGATTCATACCAGTTATAATACATCATTATTAATCCGGCCAGATAATCTTCATACGCTTCCACGATCTGAAACCGGGCGATATCCACATCAATTCCCGCCAATTTTTCTTTTAACCGGCCGGCCCGGCCGAACGCGTTACGGGCGATGTCCTGCGAAAGCTGCAGCCCGGCACGGGAATCATCTGTTTCCGCATCGGACGCATATGTTGTCGATATCGTTGTTCCGGTCTTACGAAACAGCCGGCTTAAAGAAACCGCGACATCCGCGTCATGTTCATCAGTCTTTAAGTTAAATGCGTGCCCATTCTTTATGGACATGATTATATCCTGAGCATCAAGCGTAAGCGCCGGAGTATAACTCAGCTTATATTCATCAATAAGGATCTGTTCAAATTCCGTATCTTTCTGCACCGCCAGATTGATAAATTCAGCTAAAGATACTTGGCGGATTTGCTGGGCCCGGCAAATAGAACCACTTAATGATAATATAATTAAAACAAAAAATATGGTTTTTTTCATAATTTCAAATGTAACTCCTTTATTACCGCGTAAATTGACGGCACGAGAATCAGTGTAATCGTTGTACCAAAAAGCAATCCCCAGGACATGGCCAGCATCATTTGCGCCAGCATTCCATCATAACCGGCCCAGCCATAGGCAGTCGGCAGCATTGCCGCGACAGTGGTAATTGTCGTCAATATAACCGCTCGTAACCTTGTCTTGGCAATTTGCGCTATCCGGGAATTAAGCTCTTTTCCAAGATCAGCCTGCTTAAGTTCTCTTTCCAGTTTAACGACCATAATAATCGCGTCATTTATAACCACTCCGGCTAATCCCAGCGCACCAACCACAGCAAAAAAACCATACTGAGTAATCCCATGCATCCAGAACGCCAGAATTATTCCCACTAACCCAAACGGAATAGATAACATAATAACTATCGGTTTAAGCAGAGAATCAAATAATACCGCCAGCAGAACATAGATTAAAGCTATAACCAAAATAATCGCCAGCTGAAAATCTTTTCCGGATTCACGGGTATCCTTGATCTCACCGCCGAATTCCAGCACCGCAGAAGGAAAATCAGTTTTAAACTGCGGAAATATCTTTTCCTCAAAATCTTTCGCGATATCCAGAGGAGTATTTCCGGTTTCCTGCCGCAAATCCGCGAATATCGTGGTCGTACGTTTTTGTTCCTGCCGCATAATTGAATCCGGGGTTGTGGTCTCGCTGACACTAACAATATCCCGCAGCGGCACCAGGTAATCCCCCTGATTTTCCACCGGAATGCTTAAAATTTTATCCAGATTATCTTTGGCGTTTTCTACCGTAGTCAAGCGCACATTTATCGGTTCTTCGTCCCCGCTGAAGTCATAAAGAACTTTACCCTCTAAAGCCGCCCGCAATGTCTTAGCAATATCACTGGGATTGATCGCCAGCCGTCTTATTTTATCGCGGTCTAAGCTGATCTTATATTCCGGGTTATACATCGGCCGGTCGATTTCAATATTCTTAAGCGCCGGGTGTTTTTCCATCTCCGCAGCCAGACGATCGGAAACTTCCCGGCGCAGTTGATTATTGTTTTCTTTAACAATAATTTCAATCGGACTGCCGCTGTCAGCCCCATGCCAGCCCTTACTAAATTTGACTTTTTGAAAGCCGGATATCTTGGTAAAACGTTCTTCCCATTCTTTAATCAGCTGATCTGCTGATTTTTTACGCTTTTCTTTAGAAGTAATTTCAATCTCCATCCGCAGTTTATTTTCCTGGGATGACGAACCCCGGCGGCCGCTGGCAATCTGATTGCGAAATCCCACGACTTCTTTACCGATATATTCGGCCAGCATATCTTCCGGAGCCTGGGACATCCGGGCGGTTTCATAACGTTTCATGCCCGTTGCTGTATCGGCAGTAAGCCGAATGCTTCTGGTCTCTTCATCCGGGAACATGATAAACTTCATCTGCGTATTTACCACAAAAGCGGATACTACTAACAGGATTAGAAATAAAATAAAAATAACTCTTTTATGAGAAAGTATTTTTTCAATAAAATCCCCATAGGCATCTTCCCATTTATTAAACCAATGCCCGGACTGCTGCTTTTTATTTTTGTCTGTAAAACGTTCAAAGAGCGGCCATAATCCCAGGCTGATAATCGTCTTAACTTTTCTGCCGAAAGGAACGGTTAAGTGCCCGGGTAAAATAACCAGTGATTCCAGCAAACTGCCGCCGAGCATTAAGCAGACGATCACCGGGATGAACCGGACCATCAGACTGAAATGGCCGGTAAAAAACAATAACGGAACAAACGCGATACAGGTAGTAGAAATACTGGCAATAACCGGCAGTAAAACATAGGCTGTTCCTTTTACCGCGGACTCTTCTTTATCCATGCCCTGAGCTCTTAAGCGGGAAACATTTTCCGCGACAACGATCGCATCATCGACAACCATCCCCATAACAATAATTACCGCGGCTAAGGTAATATTATTTATGGAATATCCCAACAAGAGCGCCGTGATCAGGGTAAAACAGAAAGTAAACGGTATGCCCATCGCTACCCAAATACTGGAACGAAAATCCAAAAAAATAAATAAGGAAAGGAGAACCAAAATAAAACCAATTGCGCCATTAGTAGCGATCAATGATAAACGGTTACGGATATCCACGGATTCATCATCCAGGATAACAAGTTCTATTTTGTTTTCCTTTAGATTATGTTTCGAAAAATCATCAGCAACTACTCTGACCGCTTTTAAAGCATCCAAAATCCCATAGCGGGCGCTTTTAACCACATTCAGGAATATGCCTTCATGGCCGTTAATCTTTAAAACCTGCTTGTTTTTTTCAAATCCCTCGCTTACTTGGGCAACATCGCCCAGCCGGATTACCTGTCCTTCAAAACCTCCCTGCACAGCCAGCTGGCGCAGTTCTTCCGGAGTTCGCAATTCCGCGCTAAGCGTAACCTTGGGTTCGTCTTTATTCTCAATATTTCCCGCAGGCTGACGCACATTACTGTTAGTTATCTCGTTCATTACTTTATTAAGCGGAATATTGTATTCAACTAATTTTTCCGGAAAAACCTTGATTTGCAGTTCTTCATCCAAATATCCGGAACGGTTAACTGAACTAACCTGGGGAATACTCACCAGCTGATTTTCTAAGGCCAGAGCAAAAGCCTGGAGTTGGCGGCGGGATTCGGTATCTAAAATTGTTTTGCCGCGATATATCAAACCGATATCAATAATCGCTTTATACGCGGTCTTAAAAACTCTTACTTTGGGATCATCAATTATGTCTTCCGGCAGGTCCGCTTCCAATGCGGCATTGCGGATTTCCGTGATTACTTCTTCTTTATTAGAAATATTTAATTCTAATTCCGCGGTAACCGAAGAAGAGCCGTCTGAAGTAGCACTGGTTACCCGGTATACTCCGTCAACCGCCTGAATTCTTTCTTCAATTTCCTTGGTAACATAATATTCAACTTCTTCCGCGGTTGCTCCGGGATAACTAACCGAAACCGTAACCCGGTCAAAGGTAATATCCGGAAGTTCTTCCTTCTTTAATAATTGCCAGGAAATAATCCCGCCGATAATTACCGCGATAAAAATAAGATTAGTAAGCAGATGTTTTTTTACAAAAAATTTCAGAAAACTTTTAATCATAACAGACCCCACAGACAGTAATTAGAATGTCTTATTATACCATTTTTTTATTAAAATCAAGGTTAATTTCTTACTTTTTAAAAACAGTTTTCAAACAACAACGGCAGCCTTCTTATCAGCTGCCGCCTTGTTTCTGCCTATAGAACAGAGAATGCTTATCTATTTTTGACTCTTTACCGCGTAATCTCCCACATGCCTGTCCTGGAGCTCTCCCTGTTTGGATACATTCCAATTATTTATCCGGGAATAGTAGCCGACGATCCTGGTTACATGGTTACATGGTTACTGGTTACTGGTTACTGGTTACTGGTTACTGGTTACTGGTTACTGGTTACTGGTTACTGGTTACTGGTTACTGGTTACTGGTTACTGGTTACTGGTTACTGGTTACTGGTTACTGGTTACTGGTTACTGG
>JBDRPX010000017.1:0-38878 GCA_043826565.1 Candidatus Omnitrophota bacterium | reverse complement strand
TTTTATATGAGCCTTCGCACCGCCACCAGGCAAAGCCACATTCCCGAAAATTGCACTGTTATTACCGTCCATTAATATTCTGGCTCCCGCTTGCCCGGCAATACCGATATTAATATCCCTTAAGACACTAACTCCCGCCGGATCTAACCAATAATTGGCATTTTCGTAATCTTCAACGCGTTTTACCCTTAATTCATTATATTCGCCAAAAGGTGACGGATACAAAGTAGACAAAGTAATTTCCGTCGGCATTCCTTGAGACATAGACGTTACCGACCGGATCATAAATATAACTAAACAAATAATAAAAAATAAAAATAAATATTCTTTATTTAATTGCTTAATTTTTTCCAAAAATTTTCTTAATAACGGCATCATTTCTGCCTCCTCTTTTGCTTACCCTTCGGGTAAAGTAGCAAGATCCAAGTAGCAAGTAGCGAGAAAAAACAATTTTTTTTATATTATTTTTTATCACTTTATTTCTCTCTACTCTCTACTCTCTACTCTCTACTCCTTTTAGGCAATAATTACCAATTATCTGCTGTGGAAACAATCATAATCGTATCTGCCTGAACATTAGTTTCGGTAATTCCGATATCACATGTCCACGTCGCATCATACAATCCTGTGCCGGTAGCAACTACCGCAGTATTATTCATAATCGCGGTATCCGGAAAATCTGCCAATGGGATACTCGCGTTTAAGGCAAGCGCCGGTATCGCATATCTCTGCCCCATTCGGATGATCAACCCGGCTTCCGCTGCATTAATCGCCCTTTGCTGACGAAGATGCAAACTTACTAACTGACGCAAATTAGCGGCATAAGTTGTTACATATATCGCAATCAAAGAAACCACACTAATATATATAAAAACCACGACCATAGCCTGCGCTTTGTTCTTTTGCGTCTTGTTTTTACTTATTTTATCGTACATTCAATCACCAGATATTATCATTAACGTTACCTGTTCCCCACGGCTCACAAGTCCGCGCTGCCGCGCAGCGCAAAGTCACAATAGTATTTAATTCCAGAGTATTATATTGTGTATCACCGCCTGCAGGTAAAGGTGATGCCGCCGTACCTTCAACCCGTAATCTGACGGCCACACAATTAAAAGCAATCTTACGAAATTCCAAAAGCGTCACATTGTTGGCAATGACAACCCCCGCTCCTTCACCAGCTCCTCCGCCTCCGCCAGAAGCCTGCGTAGTATCCAGCCAAATTGTATTTGTCCCTGCATCTAAAGAAATACATGTCATGGCATCGTCATTATATTCCGAAAGCAATGCGCCGGCATTAGCGGTAATTTCCTGTCTTAAATAAATTGCCGGGCTACCATCAACCAGCGGGTCAATACCTCCTCTGGTTAAAGACGGAACCAGAAAACCCAAACATCCCTGGTCATCACCGCCGACTCCGTAAGGCGTACCATTAGGCGGCGCAATCACCCAAGTTGGAGTATCTATCCACCCATAACGATTTGAAATCATTACTTCCCGGGTAATAACTTTCATCGCGGTATGCGCATTCATATATACCTGATAAGCATCCTGAATATAGCGCATAGTTGCCAAGGCAAAATAAAATATCACTCCGGTAGCCAAAAGCACTACCACCATCAACAATGCTGAAACCTGGACTTCAACTAAAGTAAACCCGTTTTTTTTACTCATAAATATATAATTACTCTGTCCAATTCACCCGAACCGAAACCTGGCGAAAATGCTTAATACCGGTCGCACTAGCGGTTTGGTTACAATCAACCCTCTGGGCAATTGTTCCGGTTTTCTGTATCGTCAAAATATTAGTTGTATTATTATAATAATTTATTCTCGCT
Organism: Candidatus Omnitrophota bacterium; assembly: GCA_043826565.1. Taxonomy (GTDB): domain Bacteria; phylum Omnitrophota; class Gorgyraeia; order B26-G9; family B26-G9; genus JBDRPX01. The sequence goes on along the minus strand of JBDRPX010000017.1, from coordinate 37,040 downwards.
GGAGGATTAGTTCCATTAATAGTATGCGAAATATAAGCTCCGTTAGCCAGAATATCATTCCGGTCTACACCCTGATTACCAAAAGCATAATTATTCTGCTCGTCAAAAAGAACAGCTGCTCCTCCGACGACATGGACTCTTAACCGTTCCAGTTCTCCCTGCGCCCAAGTCAAAGAAACTGCTTTATGATATGCAAATTTGAGCATATTATTAGCATTGCTGTAAATACGAAATAACCCGGCCAAGACCGCCGTTAAAATCAGGGTGGCCATAACCACTTCCACAAATGATAAACCTTTACAATTTAATAGCTTTTTCATAATATTTTTAGGGTCATTCTTATTTAGGTTGAAAAATTAAGGAATGCCCCTGATTACAATGATTTAAAAGCAGATTACAGCGATTGTCTACGTTTGACGGAAAATAAATCTATGTAATCGTATTTTAATCTGTGAAATCAGGTTCTTTTATTCATCTTAAACAAAAAAGAACCATATTTTTATACTTTTTTATTATAGCATTGACCTATTTAAAGTCAATAATTTTTAAACACCCGGCGCACCCGCGTAGGTATCCCGCAGGTAATTTCATAAGCTATCGTTTTACAGAGATTTGCCAATTCTTCAGCTCTTATTCTTTTATTATCGTCTTTTCCTATTAAAATCACCGGATCACCCACTTTAACTCCCGGCACACCTCCGACATCAATCATGGTCTGATCCATGCAAATCCTGCCGACAACAGACGCAAACCTGCCCCGGACCAATACTTTTGCCTTATTGGACAGCGCCCGGGTATAGCCATCGGCATATCCGACCGGAATAGTCGCGATCTTTGTTCTTCGTTTAGCAATATATGTCCGGCCGTAACTGATACTTCTCCCCGGCTCAACTGTTTTAAGGTAAATTATCTTTGTTTTAAATGTTAACAACGGCCTTAGATTCACAGCCTTACGAAAACATTCATTCGGATATATTCCGTAAAGCATAATCCCCGGACGAACCATATTAAGATATGAAGATTTAATATTACAAACCGCACTGCTATTAGCCGCATGCGCCAGCGGGATATCAATCCCTTTGGTTTTCAGCCGAATTAATAATTCTTTAAAAACATCCATCTGCTTTTGAGTATATTTTTTATCTGTATCCGAACTGGGAAAATGCGTATAAATGCCTTCAATAAAAAGATTTTTTAATCCTGCTATCTTTGGGATTTCTTCCGCAGCCTGCTCATGCCAGACCCCTAAACGCCCCATGCCGGTATCTACTTTAATATGCACCGTTGCTTTTTCTCCGCCGGAGGCACAGCGGCTGATCATTTTAGCACCCGGGTAATCCGCAACCGTAATCGATACTCTTAACTTTAAGGCTCTTTTGATTTCCGCTGAGGATGACAAAAGACCGATGATCAAAATCGGCAATTTAATTGCTGCGTCCCTTAATAAAGCCGCCTCGCCGACACAAGCCACTCCCAGATAATCCGCACCGCATTTTTCTAATTTTTGGGCAACTTCCACTATGCCGTGGCCATAAGCGTTTGCTTTTACCGCGGCAAGAATTTTTACGTTTTTGCCCGCGAGTTTTCTTACCTGTTTAAAATTAAATGCCAGATTAGCGAGATTTATCTCTACCTGTGTCGGGCGGTATCCGGTTATTTTTTTATCTTCTTTCATGTGCTTTTTTGTTTTCAACTTTTGAATTTTGACTTTTCCCGCCATAGAACTTAGCGGGTCCGCCATGTTTTGTGGCGGAGACCTTTGACTTATTTACCGTGCATGTATCCGTATAAAGGTATAAAGGTGCAAGCTTTTCCGCAGAACATGCGGATTTCTTATTATATAGATCAATTCCCAGCTTTGCCAGAGCACTTACTTTCGGATACCAAAACTCTTCTTTGGCAAACAAAGCATGCTTATTAAGCTGCGCTTTAATTATATCCCTAAATAAAGCAATTGCATCTCCGGTAAAAATAACCCGGGAATTAATTTTTTTCATTAAATCTTCAATCGGACTTAAACAATACTCCGCTGTTTTTTTTATCACTCCGTTCGATATAGTGTATGCCGCGCTGTAGACCTGCCCCCTTTTAGCATCAATAATCGGATAAATTGTCGCGTTCTCATTCCGCAGATTATAAGCTAAGGCTTCCAGGCTGCAAAAACCGACAACCGGTTTATGAGAAACCAAACTTAATCCCTTTACCGCGGCCAGCCCGATACGGATCCCGGTAAAAGATCCCGGCCCCTGACACACAGCGATAAAATCGATATCATCGATAGAGTAATTGCACTTGCGCAGTACTTTATCAATTGTCACAATCAATAGCTGACTATGCGCCCGTTCCTGCAAACGGTTATAACTTCTCAGCACCCTGCCGTCCTGGCAGAGGGCAACACATAAAAATTTTGTAGATGTATCAATAACTAAGTATCGCATAATGTTTCCTTAATTGCCTCATTCATGTCTCAGGATTAACTTGCGACTTTCAACTTTCCTATCATCCTCTGACATATTTCTCCGACTGCGGAAATCCTAAAGGTACGTTTTTCCCGGCTCATCCTATTAATCTCTATATTAATAAAGTCCTCCGGCAAAAGGCCTGCGGCTTTTTTTGCCCATTCAATTACCAGCACCCCGCCCTGATTAAAATAATCATCTAATCCCAAAAAAGCAATCTGATCAAGATTATCCAAACGATACAAATCACAATGGAATAACGCAAGCTTCTTACCCTGATATTCCCGGATCAGAGTAAATGAAGGGCTGATAACCTGCTCCCGAGGAATGCCCAGCCCCGCCGCAATCCCTTTAACCAGGGTTGTTTTACCGCTGCCTAACTGCCCGGATAAAGCAACTACGGAATTAGGCTTGAGTATTTTTGCGATTTTTTCACCAAACTCCATGGTCTCTTCTGAACTATTCGTTATAATTTTCAATAGCGGTTTTACAACTTTCATCTATCAATTCTCAATATTTAAATCAGTTTCTCCAACTTTCAACTCTCAATTTTCAATTCTCATTACTTAAAAATGCTGATAGCCTTTGATCTTAAGTTTATTGATCTTATTATTTATATTTTTTACCTTTAACCCGAATTTTTTATCCTTTATTTCTCCGATACAGGATAGCACTGCTGTTTTTTTAAACGGCCAATCTTTAAACATCTGCTGCGCACAACTTTTAGCCGCGGTAAACAAAAGTTCAAAATCCTCCCCCTGAGAATATGCCTCTTTTATTGATTTTGCATCGCGAGAAACAGGAATTTGCTCTTCATAAAGCAAGGCGCCGGCATTACTGGCTTGCAAAATATGATTTAAATCCTGCGCCAGCCCGTCGGAAATATCGATCATCGAATGTAAAGAATATTGTTTTACTAAAAACTGCGCTTCTTTTACCCGCGGGGTAAACCGTAAATGTCTGCCGCACTCAGAACCGCCCAGTTTTCCGGTAACAAAAATCAGATCCCCTTTTTTTGCGCCGCTGCGCAGAACCAAATGATTACGCTTTACAACCCCGGACAAAAAAACGCTAATAATAATTTTATCGGACTTATTGGTATCCCCGCCGATTATGCTTATATTAAAGCGGTCTGCTGTCCGGCGCATACCCGCATACACTTTTTTCACAAAACCGATATCCAGATTTTCCGGCAATCCAATACTTACTAATGCGTATTCCGGCAATCCGCCCATAGCCGCAATGTCGCTTACAGAACAGCTTATGCATTTATGACCGATACCCCGCGGATCCTGATCGCGTTTAAAATGCACATCTTCAATTAACATATCCGTTGTATAAAGCAAAAAACTGTCTTTGTCTTTAACGATTACCGCCGCATCATCCCCAATCCCCATCTGGAGAGTTTTTTTATTTTTGCATATCTTAGCGATTTCTTTGATAAATTTAAATTCTCCGGTCTGCTTTAATGTTTTCATAGCTTCATTAACTGAGTAATGTTACCTTTAAAAGGCGGCTTGAGCACCCCAAACTCTGTGATAATCCCGGAAATAAGCTCATGCGGAACAACATCAAAGGCCGGGTTATAAACATTCACTCCCTTCGCCGTTATCGGATGTTTAAAAAATAATTCCGTTACTTCCTTTTTATCGCGCTGCTCGATCGGTATTTCTTTCCCGCTTTTTAGAGAAAAATCAAATGTGGAGCGCGGAGCAACCACATAAAACGGGATTTTATGGAACTTAGCCAGAACACTAAGTGAATACGACCCAATTTTATTTGCCGAATCACCGTTACCGGCGATCCTGTCGGCACCAATAAAAATCTTATCAATTTTTTTCTGCTGCATTAAATATCCGGCCATATTATCACACAAAAGCGTAACATCCATGCCCTTCTGTTTTAATTCCCAGCAGGTAAGCCGGGCTCCCTGCAATAACGGACGAGTTTCGCAGGAATATACTTTAAGTTTTTTGCGTAATTCTTTTGCCCGGTAAAGACATCCTAAAGCTGTCCCGTAATCAACAGTAGCTAAAAACCCGGCATTGCAAATGGTAAGGATTCGGTCATTATTTTTTATTAGACTTTGCGCATTATCCGCCATTTTGCGGCAGCTGGTCTTATCTTCATTAATAATAGCCATGGCTTCATCCAGGACATCCTTTTTAATTTGCTCAATTTTTTTAGATTTATCCTGCAAGGCCCTCTGACGGGTACGTTCTAATGCCCAGACGAGATTTACCGCCGTCGGGCGCGAAGACGCAAGATAAGTAAAAAGCTCATCAACTGTTTTTTTAAAATCAATAAACCCGGTATACTTTTTTTTATTTATTCCCAAGACCATTCCTAAAGCTGCGGCCGCGCCGATAGCCGGAGCTCCGCGCACTTTTAAAACATGGATCGCTTCCCAAACCTGCTTTACGGTTGTGCAGCGGATATATGATAATTTCCCCGGCAATTTAGTCTGATCAATTAATTTAATTGCTCCCTGTTTCCAGGCAATCGTCTCCAGCTTCATTATTTTTCCTCTTGTTCTGAAGTCAGAGATCGGAAAACAGAGGTCAGAAATTTAAAAAATTTTAGTCTCTAACGTTCTTCTGTCTTCTGTCTTCTGTCTTCTGTCTTCTGTCGTACTATTTCCTTCCATAAACTTTTACCCGGTTACGCCCGGCCTGCTTTGCCTTATATAAAGCGACATCTGCCTGAGTAACCAACTCATCCAGATCCATTGCTCCGCCGTCAACTATAGAACTTATGCCTAAACTTAAGGTGAGAACAGCAGAGCATTCCGGTTTTCCCAGATCTTTTTTAGCCATAAGAATCCGCAGCCGTTCGGCAGTGATAATCGCACCCTGAGTATTAGTTTCCGGCAATAAAAGCCCAAACTCATCTCCGCCATAGCGGCATAAAACATCTGCGGCGCGAATATTGCGGCGCAAAAAAGTAGCAACCCTCTTTATAACCAAATCCCCGGTGGGGTGCCCATAGGTATCATTTACCTGTTTAAAGTTATCAATATCAACGATAACACAGCAAAACTCACGATGATAACGCTTACCGCGTTCAAATTCATCGGCTAAACGATGCTGAAAATATCTTCTGTTATAGACATGTGTAAGGCTATCCACAACAGAAAGCTTTACCACATCATCGAATACTTTCTTTGACTGCAGCAGGTTTTTAATCCGTACTTTTAACTCCCGAGGATCACTGCCTTTAATTAAAAAATCCGAAGCGCCTAAGGCCAACCCCAACAGTTTATTATCCAGATTCCCGCTGGAAGTGTGAAAAAGAATCGGCAGACTTGCAAAACGCTCATCCTGACGGATGCGTTTGCATATTTCAAACCCGTCAACATCCGGCAAAACTAAATCCAGGATAACCATATCCGGCATTTCCTGTTCGATCAGCTCCAACCCCTTATATCCGTTGTCCGCCCAGAGTACTTCGAATTCATTAGGAGTTAAAGTTTTCAACAATTCCTCAAAATCTTCCTTAGTATCCTCAATTACGACAATTCTATTTCTCACGACCTCACCCTCCAGTTAAAAAATCGCATATAAATAGCATTATTTGGACAGATTTCACTACAGCAAAGGCATAAAATACATTTCCTGAAATCAACTTTTAATTTACCGTTTATTTCTGCAATTGCCTGCTGCGGACAAATTTTTTGACACATCATACAATTAGTACAATTTTTATAATCAACCCCCATAACCAGGGGAATAATTTTAAACAACCACTTAATAATGCTATTAGGCGCTTTATATACCGCGAAAATTTTCGGCAGTTTAAAATCTTTAACCTCTACCGATTTCAGTGCTTCTCCGACAATATTTATCTTTTTAATATCCGCCTCGCCCAGGCCTAAATGAAAAGCTTCTTTTGTACTTATAATATCAAACGGCTCCAGCCCGACTATTTTTGCCAGCACCGCATCCATTGCTACCGCATCTGCCGAAGCCAGCACAAGTCCGAGTTTACGCGGCGTTCCTGCTGCCGGGCCGTCACCTTCCATGGCCAAAACACTATCAACAATAGTCAACTGCGCACTGGCAAGTTTATATATTTTAGCAATTTCTTTAGAAAAAACTTTAAAATTAGGCGCGTCTTTATGACATTGCACCTTATATAATCCGGGGATAAGCCCAAAAACATTTTTTATCCCCGCGGTAATCGTCGTTAAGTTATGTGTCTTGAATTTCGGCAAAGAAATACAGACATCAACTTCATTTTTTAAACTTGTAAACGGAATCCCCTCAATTGTTTCAATCCGGTCAAATTTTACAAGGTTAACCTTCTCTTCTTCACAGAGCCGGGTAATTCCGCATTTTTCATATACCGCTTCCGCTTTTATAAATCCCGCCGGGCTGTCACCGACAAATATATGTGGAGTAATCTCTTTGACCAAGCGAATAACCGCCCGGATCACCTCAGTGTGCGTAACTACAGCATCTTCAGGCTTTCCGATTTTAAGTAAATTAGGCTTAATCAAAACCTTCTGCCCGGGCTGAACAAACTTATTCATTCCACCGATTAAATCAACCGACCGCTTTACCGCTTCATAAATAAGCACTTGATCATAATCAAGGCATTTAACAATACTAACCTTTGATTGCATCAAAGAATCACCAAAACCTAAATCCCAAATTACAATCAAAAGCCAATACACAAATAACAATACTAAATATTTTGTTTCTTTTTAATTTGTCTATTTCATATTGTTTATTGTTTGTAATTTGTTTATTGTATATTGTAATTTTAAAACCCAATTATCTTTATCTATATCTTAAATAATCTCCGGGCATTTTCTGTCGTTATTTGTGCTACTTTTTCAAAATCAATATTTTTTATACGGGCTATTTCTCCGGCAACAACTTTTACATACGCCGGCTCATTGCGTTTGCCCCGGAAATCCTGCGGAGCAAGATAAGGAGCATCAGTTTCGATCAACACTCTATCTAAGGGCGCATAAGCAACAACATCCCTAAGCTTCTGCGCTTTCGTATAAGTAATATTCCCCGTAAAAGAAACATATAAACCTAATTCCAGACATCGGTCTAAAAACTGTTTATCCTGTGAAAAACAGTGCATCACCCCGCGGATGGAAGTCCCCAGACAATCTTTGACTATCTCCAGGACATCATCCCCGGCTTCGCGGCAGTGGATAACTACCGGTATTTTTTTTTCTTTAGCCAATTCCAGAAATTGACAAAACACCTTTTTCTGAATAGATTTTAAAGCATCCGCAATATCTTTATCCGGATCACGGCGGTTAAAATAATCAAGGCCTATTTCTCCGATGCCGACTATTTTTTCCTCTTTGGAAAGCCGCTTAATAGTTTTAACATCTTCATCGGTAACATCCAAAGCAGAATGCGGATGTACGCCTACAGCCGCATAGATAAAATCAACTTCTTTAGCCAGAAGAACGGACTGCTTGGAGGTATCCACATCGGAACCAACATTTATAATACACTCTACCCCCGCATCACGGGCCCGCTGGATAACTTCTTTTCTATCCGCGTCAAATTGAAAAAAATTAATATGGCTATGGGTATCAATCATCATCTTGAATTCTCGGAAAAAGGGGTTTGTCTTTTATTACTCTGCCCTGATGAAACTGTTTGCTTATCTTCTGTGCTGTCTCCGGCATAAAACAATCAATATTTTCCCGCACCTTATCTATGACATATACCATTACAAACAGAAAATCACTAAGTTCCTCTGTTCGGCCCTCTTTAAATAATACCCAGGGCTTAGTATCCTCAACAAATTTATTTGCCGCATTAATCACTTCCCACACTTTAACTAATGCCTGACTGAAATTATAAACTGCCATTTCCTGATCGACCGCCGGGGTGAGATTTTCCGCTAAAGCAAAAGCGGTTATGCCGCTAAGATCAGAATTATTTGATTCCGGAATCGCTCCCTGAAAATACTTCTCAATCATTGTCAATGTCCGGTACACAAGATTACCAATATCGTTTGCCAGATCGCTGTTGATCCTCCGAATGAGCGCGTCTTCGGAAAAATTACCGTCTTCACCAAAAGAAACTTCTCGCATTAGGAAATAACGCAGACTATCAGCCCCGTATTTCCGGATCAATTCTACAGGATCCACTATAGATCCGGTGCTCTTAGAAACTTTTTCACCTTTTAAATTAATAAACCCGTGCGCGTATACAGTTTTGGGTAATTCAATATCCGCGGCCAAGAGAATTGACGGCCACACGACAGTATGAAACCATAAAATATCTTTACCTACTAAATGCAAATCAGCCGGCCAAAAATTCCGGAAACGTTCACTATCCGGATACCCCGCGCCGCTAACATAATTAATCAAAGCATCAAACCAAACATATATAACCTGCCCCTGGTCATTCGGCAAAGGGATACCCCAGGTAAAATTAGAACGGGAAACATTAATATCCCGCACTTCTTCTTTCAATCTACTGATAATTTCATTCCGCCGGCCTTGAGGCTGAATAAACTCTTCATGGACTGTGATATGGGCTAACAATTGCTGCTGATATTTCCCCATTCTAAAAAAATAGCCCTCTTCTTCCATCCAATCAGCCTTTTTACCATGCACCGGGCAATTCCCGTTTTCTAAATCACGCTCAAGATAAAACGATTCACAATCAACACAGTAAAACCCTTTGTAGATATCTTTATAGATATCTCCTTTATCAAAAACTTTCTGGAAAACCTTCTGCGCCACATCAATGTGGCGCTGTTGAGTCGTCCGGATAAAATCATCATTAGAAATATTTAATATTTCACAAAGTTCAATAAATTTTAGAGTCATTTCATTGGCAAATTCCTGAGGCGTTTTATGCGCATTCGCCGCGTATTTTTCAATTTTCTGCCCATGCTCATCTGTCCCGGTCAGAAAAAACACTTCTTTGCCCTTGCCTCTATGCCAACGGGCGATAACATCCGCCGCAACTTTCTCATAAGCATGTCCAATATGAGGCTTACCCGAAGGATAATCAATCGCCGTAGTAATATAAAATTTATTGCTATTTCTTTTTTTCATTTTTCTTCATGCACTTTCCTTTACAGCAAATTTCAATTTTACGCTCGTCTTCCAATTCTACAACAACCTGCTGCTTAAGCGTATTTACACTGATAACCCTCCCCTGGCCCTCCGGGGTCTGAATATGATCTCCTTCTTTCGGCAGGTTCTTAGAAAACTCCTTATATGTTTCATATTCATACGACAGGCAGCACATCAGCCGGCCGCAAAGCCCGGAGATCTTTTCCGGATTTAACGGCATATTCTGCTGCTTAGCCATACGAATAGTAACCGGCTCAAAATCTTTCAAATACGCCGCACAACAAAGCCGCCTGCCGCAGCAGCCATAACCGCCGAACATTTTCACCTCATCACGGACTCCGATCTGTTTTAGTTCTATCCGGGCCTTAAAAAGATGTGCCAGATCCCGGACAAGCTCCCGAAAATCCACTCTTCCTTCAGCAGTAAAATAAAAAATTATCTTACTGCGGTCAAAAGAATACTCCGCGGCAACAAGTTTCATCTGAAGTTTCCGTTCATCAATTTTTTTATTTGTGGTGGAATTAACATCCTTTATATCTTTTCTATTCTTCTCTATCTGCGCCATATCTTCCGGAGTCGCTATCCGCACCACATTTTTTACTCCTGCTTCCGGATTATCTTTTTTCAGCTGGTCATCATCAGAAAGCACATGCCCGTAGTCAGTCCCGCGCTCGGACTCAATAATAACAATATCATGGCCTTTTAACTCTATATTGTCTGTGTTAAAAACCATTATTTTACCCTGCTCACGCAGTCTTACTTGAACAATCTTCACTATTTCACCTCTCTATAGCTGATAAGTCTCTGTGACTGTATCGTTTTCATCATAATTCCTACGGATAATTTTATATTCGCATTTGATTGAATATATCTTTTTATACGCATAACCTCATCAAGTATTGATTCTATTGATTCTTTATTAAAAAAAGCACTCCAGCTAACAATATTTTCCCATGATTGCCGGCTCATCGCATCAGGATCATTTACTCCCAGGCAATTCATGAGCATATCTCTGAAAACAAACGAAAGCTCCTGAAAAACTTGTTCACACTGTTTTCTATCCAAAGATGAAATATCATCTATAATAGAACCAGTTTGCTCATCTTCGGTATCTTCAAAAATTCGAATCAGCAGAGCATCAATAGCATCGGTTTCTTCAGACCGGCTGGATTGCGCTCCGGAAAATCTGATTAACTGACAACGTGAAACAACTGTCGGTAAAAGCTGACTGGTGCTCTCGGCGACCAAAATAACTACCGCATCAGCCGGCGGCTCTTCCAGCGTCTTTAACAATGCATTCGCCGATTCCGGAGTCAAACGCTCGGCTTCCTGAATTATAAAAACTTTTTTTCTCGCTTCGTAAGGTTTAAGGTTTATCATCCCTTTAAGCTTACGAATATCCTCTATCTTTATTTTTGAGGATCCTCCTTTAGGCTCTATCCACGCCACATCAGGATGCTGTCGTTTGCTGATCTTCGCGCAGCTACTGCAGTTATCTTGGCAATATTTATCCAGTAAATTTTCTTTTTCAGAAAGACAGTTAACATTTTTAGCTAAGTTTTCCGCTGCCGTATTCATCCGCTGCTTGTCCTCTCCGACAAACAATAAACTACTTCCCTTAAGAGCGGTAACTGCGGATAATAAGTTTTCTTCTAATTGCGAAAGCAAAATATTATATTCCTTTTCTTTTCCCGCAGCGATAAGCGGATTCAAATATACCGCGGACCGTTTTCTGAACACTGCTGATGTCTCCTTGGACCGGGATGACTTTTATTCTTTTGGGATTCTCTTTGGCCAATTTCAAATAGCCGTTTCTCACTTTAGCATGAAACGACATCTTACGCTTTTCAAAACGATCCCCTCTTCCGGAACGCTTAATTCCGATTTTAGGAGTTAGATCAAATAATATCGTTAAATCCGGAATAACTCCGGAAACAGCGTAGTTATTTAACTGTTTCAGCAATTTAATATCTACGTCTCCTCCATAGCCCTGATAAGCGATAGTTGCGTCAATATATCGATCCAGGATAATAACATCTTTTTTTTCAAAAATAGGGTTAATTTTTTCTAAAACAAGTTGGGTCCGCGCAACCATAAAAAGTAAAGCTTCACTAAAGGAAGACAATTTGCCTTTACCATGCAGCAGGATATTTCGCATTTGTTCTCCGATTACCGAAGAACCCGGCTCACGCAGAACAATGACTTTAAGCCCCTGTCTTCGCAAGTAATTAACTAATCTCCGGCATTGGGTACTTTTTCCCGTACCTTCAATTCCTTCAAAACTCATTAAAAACGCCCGCTTTTTTCCCATAATATACTAATTTTAACAAATATTGCCCTATATAGCAAGCTATTCCCGAGGATAGCCGGAAGCTCTGAAACTACCCCGCCTAGAAGATGTTACATCCTGTAACCCGGCTCGGTCATTTCATCCCGCCATGGCGAGATTCATCCTGAAACGAAAAAAGCGCTAGCCAAAAATACGGCTACCGCTTTTCTGTAACTTATTTATTAATAATATGTTATACTGATTCTACAGACTTAACCGCAGGGATAGCTTGTTTTAGCTTTTTTTCAATCCCCATTTTTAAGGTCATCTGACTCATCGGACAGCATCCGCAAGCACCTTTAAGCTGTACTTTAACGATCCCATCTTCAGTTACATCAACCAGCTCAACATCTCCGCCATCAGCCTGTAATGCCGGTCTGATCTCTTCTAATACCTTAGCTACCTGTTCCTTCATATCAACACATCCTTTCCCTCAATGAGCCTATCACTTATGGAACAAAGTGAACATAAGTGACTCAGGCGAATTATGTCCGCGGCCCTGTGTTGGTAAATCACATAGATTTACCACACTCGTTTAGTGCCCGGAATCCTTATTATTTTTTTTGAACTCGTCTGGCCGCGTTCAATACTTATATCCGACTTTTTTATTCTAAAGAATTCCGCCAGCAGGTCAATAACTTTCTTATTAGCCTTACCCTTTTCCGGAGCAATGGTTACTTTTACGACAAATTCCGAATCTGATTTGCGAGTAACTTCATTCTTCCCGGCATTAGCCATAACCTTAACATTAATAAACATTGATAATACCACAAAATGAAAATTCTCTAAATCTTACAATTTTCAATCCTCAATTGTCAATTCTCAGTTTTTCTTTTATACGCGCAATTCCAAGAACCGTTCCAATTATTATGCAAAATCTCTCTTATAAAAACACACTTAAATTCTTTCCCGGACCGAGTTTTCTGCGTACCGCGGCGCGAAGAATAAATATCGCATATAAATATTCCCTCAGCCTGAGGCACTAGATGAATACACGGATCATCTTTACCCCCGCAGCAATTACCGCAGCGCTTACAAATATCCTCGAATTCCCGCTCTTTTTGCAATTGATAATCTAAATAATCCTGCTTCATATATAGGCTCTTACCGTATCATGAAAGATTATACTCGTCAATACAAGCTGCCTTATAACCGGCAAACAATAATTCTACTTAAACAATTGCCATAAATTTTTGTAAAACTCAATTGCCGCCGGATCTTTAATTTTCACAGACCAAATATGCTGACCATATCCTAACTGAGCCAAGACATAAAGACCAATCCCGAATTGAGCAATCACAACTCCGCCAAAAGCAAATTGCCCGATAGCCAAAAGACCGGTAACAAATTGTCCAAAACCAAAAATAACTCCTAGGCCAAACTGCGCGATAGTAACCACACCTACGGCAAACTGTCCGATAGCAATAATACCTTTCGCCACCAGCAGCTTTCCTGTTTTTCTGCTCCGGCCGATAGCCACATGCACCAAGGGCCATTGCCCGATCTTGGTCTTGGACTTCCACTCATACCCCCAAACAGCTAAGCGCGCCAACCGGGTTAATTCTTCCATCCCCTGCATAGGATTACCGCACCCGGGACAGGCAATTGCCTTTCGGCTAATTTCCGCACCACATTCCGGACAATTCATTAGAGACATATCCAATCTCCTTTTTTGTTTATTTCCTATTTAAGCGCAAACTCCAACTCGTGTATATTAATATCAACGTCATTGTTCTCGGTAATCTTGACATGAGTTTCTTTACCTAAGGTAACAATCCCATGCCAGACACCTTTCTTTAAAACTATCGGCTTATCCAGATAAAACGCCTCTATATTTTTCGGCTTTTTACCCCCGGCAACATAGAGAATCGACCTGCCACCGGATACCGTCTCAAAACTTTCTTTAGAATTAATATGCTGTTCCAGTTTACATATTGTTTTTTCCCGGACAATCAAATAAGCGATACGCCAGCCTACCGGGTCTTTTTCTCTAACAACAATCCGAAATTTATTCGGACCGAGATTTTCCTTAAAATCATTCCAGCCGATAACCCATCCATATTTCTTAAAATTTCCCCCGGTAATCTTTTTCGGCTTGATTTGTTGCGGCTTCAGCAGTAAGCATTTGCATTTTTTCATCCGACTAAATCCCTCCCTGTTTTTTAAGCTAACTCGATATCAACTTTCGGATCACTGTGTAATGTATTATGAATTAAACACTTTTTGGCCGCGGACAAAATTGCTTCTTTTCTTTTCCCAATATCCGCGTTCGGCAAGGTAACCGTAATTTTAATATTATCCAGCCGCGTCGGCTGCGGCAGCTTATCCGCGGTGATCCTGATTTGCAGACCCGCAGCGTCCAGTCCGCTGGTATTACAATAACTGGCAACATATACTCCCACACAACTAGCCAAGCTGGTGAGAAAATACTGCGGAGGAGTCGGCCCTTCATCAGTCCCCTTAGATTCCGCCGGCAGATCCACAATAACCCGATGCTGAGCACATTGGGCCTGAAACTTCATTCCGCTTAAATAATCAACAATAACTTCCATTATTTCCACCCCGGCTTTACATATTTCTCCCAATTCAGATACAAATCCTTAGTCGCCGCCACATCACGCATGCAATACCGAGCAATATCCACGTATTTTCCCTGCTGATAAAGACCCCGGACATCCGCTCCGGAAACGCCTTCTTCCTTCGGACTGATAATACCAAAAGCTTCGCACCACATATGCAGACTAAATCCGCGGCGGGTAGCCCCATAAAAGGACAATTGATCAAATAAATCTATATGAATTTTAGTATCATAGCGATACGGCATAAGATCTTTTGTCGGTTTGATTTTATTAATTCCGGAACGGATCATAATATAGGGGCAATCAAAACCTCTGCCGTTAAATGTCACGATCTGCTTACAGCCGCGCATTTTCTGCCAGAAGAAATCCAGTATTTCTTTCTCACTGCATTTAACATAATCAACATTACCTTCTTTAAAACTCTCCTCTTCTTTTTCCGCCCCCTGATAAAAAACAACCCCTTCATCGGTCTCGGCTTCAATCATCCCGATAGCAACAATTTCCCCGGTTAACGGAAAAAGCCCTAAACTTTCCCTTACCTCTTTCTTCTCCTGGTCAGTTTCCGCTCTTTTTAATAAAGTTTCCTGAGTTGTTTCGGACAAACTCTCAAACTCCACTCCCACTGTTTCAATATCAAAGACGATTGTAGACATTATGCTCCTTTTTTAAAAGTCGTTGGGGCGGATCTCTGTATCCGCCCGATGTAATTTAGCAGCCCGCCGGCCTTGAGAATATCTTTTTGACGTTCACTTAAAGATGTATCCACTTTTATCTTTAATTTTTTTGTCTTATTATAAATCTCAATCTGCTTACCTTCATCAAGACACTTGATGATATCTTTTATTTCAATCTCATCATTTTTATCTATCTTTTCATAATCACCGGAATCAGCAAAAATTAAAGGAAGAATCCCGAAATTAACCAGGTTTGCCGAATGAATACGCTCAATTGATTTAGCGAGCACTGCTTTAACTCCCAAAGACATCGGACACATGGCTGCATGTTCCCGGCTGGAACCCTGTCCATAGCTTTCTCCGGCGATAATAAATACTGCTTGTTTTTGATCTTTTAATTTTGCGGCATTCTTGGCAAACTCAGAATCAACAGTCTCAAAAACAAATTCCGCATATTTTTTTATATTTGAACGATATTTCAGTCTTTCTCCGGCAGGCATAATATGATCAGTGGTGATCTTATCGCCAACTTTGATCACTGCTTTCCCCGCCAAAACATCACTTAACACAATATTCTTAGGCGGCTCGCCAATATTCGGTCCGCGAAAAATTTCAATTGCTTCCGGATTTGCCGATGGTTCGGCAATCATGCTATCATCAATATCAAAATTATCCGGCAGACAAATCTGCGGAAAATCTTTTTCATTTAAAGTCAGCGGATCGACAAATTCACCGGCAATTGCCGCAATCGCCGCTGTTTCCGGAGAAACAAGATATATCCCTGCGGATAATGTTCCGCTGCGGCCTTCAAAATTCCGGTTATTCGTGCGTACAGATACCGCATTTGTATTTGGCGCCTGCCCGTTACCGATACAAAAACCGCAGGTATTCTCCATTATCCTGGCTCCGGCATCGATCATAGAAGCCAGGATCCCGTTACGGGAAATCATCGAAAAAACCTGCCGTGATCCGGGAGCAATACCCAAAGAACAATTCTCCGGAACTTTTTTCCCCTCTAATAATTTACCAACGATCATAAGATCACGCAAAGAAGAATTAGTACAGCTTCCAATCATCACCTGGTTAACTTTTTTCCCGGCAATCTCTTTTACCGGGACAACATTGCCGGGAGAATGAGGCAAAGCAACCATCGGTTCAACCTCGGATAAATTAATCTTAATTACTTCTGCATACTCAGCATCACTATCCGCGGCTAACTCCTGCCAATCTTCTTCTCTATGTTGTGCTCTTAAAAAATCCCGGGTAACATTATCCGAAGGAAATACACTGGTCGTTACTCCGGTTTCCGCTCCCATATTCGTGATCGTTGCCCGCTCCGGAACAGAGAGTGTTTTCAGCCCAACTCCGGCATATTCCAAAACCTTATTAACATTTCCTTTGGTTGAAACCAAACTCAATACATAAAGGATCACATCCTTTGCCGAAACCCATTTACGCAGCTTGCCGCTTAATTCAACTTTAATCACTTCCGGAGCAATCAGATAAAAAGCCCCACCGCCCATAGCCACAGCTACATCAATTCCGCCGGCACCGATCGCGATCATTCCCATACCGCCGCCGGTAGGAGTATGACTATCACTGCCCAATAGCGTTTTCCCCGGTTTACCAAAACGTTCCAGATGCACCTGATGACAGATCCCGTTACCCGGACGGGAAAATTTAATACCGTATTTTTGCGCTACAGTTTGCAAATATTTATGATCATCGGCATTTTCAAACCCCTGCTGCAAAGTATTATGATCAACGTAACTAAGCGAAATATCTGTCCTAACCTTTGAGATTCCCATGGCCTCAAACTGCAAATAAGCCATTGTTCCGGTAGCATCCTGAGTCAAAGTTTGATCTATTTTTATCCCAATCTCTTTGCCCGGAACTAATTCTCCGGACATAAGATGATTTTCCAAAATTTTATATGTAAGATTTTTACCCATATTATTCAAACTCCCTGTATCTATCTTATGCCTTCCCTATACCCTATCCCTGATTTTTTTATTTTTTATTTTTTATTTTTTTTATCACTTTTAACTTATCACTTTTAACTTATAACTTATAACTTATAACTTTTTTCACCATATCGTTTCAATTTTACCTTGACGCACAATAATTATTGCTGTTTCTGTATGACTTATTTGAAAAACATAAGTAACCGCGGCTCCGTCTGTGCTGATTTCATCCCACAAACGGAAAAAACCCTGAAAATCACTTACCAAACTCTCGGGCTGCAGACCTAAAGGAAATTTGGCCCAGCCATCACGCTGCGGTTTATGCCGGCGCATCCGGAATACCAATTTTTCATCAAATAATAAAGCCTGTCCAAAACCTAGGCTTGTTTTATACATTGTGCGCTGCGAAAAATTATTAGAATCAAGGCCAAAAGCACCTTGTGTTTTTAACTTCTCCAATGCGCCGACAGCAAAACTAGCCTCTGCTTCTTTCGCGCTTCCGGTCAAAGCGATCAAAACAGGAATATCTCTTGCGGCAATATTAGCATAAGGATCTTCTAGTTTTTTACATCCCGGCAATATTAAAAAAAGAATAATTCCAATTAAAATAGTCTTTTTCATTTTTACTCCCCTAAAGACACGATTTTCGCCCCGGCTTCATCATTAACAATAAAAATAGCCTTTATATCCAACCGGTGTTTCAAAAACTCTGTTGTTTTTTTCTGTCCCATAACGAAAAAAGCCGTAGCAAAGACATCGGCATCTATACATTCTTTTGCTACTAATGTTACGCTTAAGATATTGTTCTCAACAAGGTTATGGGATTGCGGATCCATAATATGCTCTTTTACATAATTCCCGGAGGTAGTAACCGCTTCATCATCTACAGTCCTTGTTGCGATTAATTGGTTCTTTCTAAATGGGTCACGAATCCCGACCTGCCAAAGATCACCACTAGCATTTCTCCCTTTAGCATAAATATCTCCGCCAATATCTATAAGAAAATTATCTATTTCTATTTTCTGGAAATACTCAACAACCTTATCTATAGAAAAACCGGCCACAATACCGCCAAGGTCAATCTTTGTCTGAGAATCACGGAAAGAAACCTCTAGTTTTTCCGTGTTAATCAGTATAGTACCATATCCTCCTTCTCTATGTAAAGAGGTAGCCGTAACATCAAACGCGCCTTCCGTAATCCGGGAATACTCCAATGACTTCTGAATAATATCAAACAGATCTTCACTAATTCTTACCGGATGGGAAAACGCGGTATTGTTAATATTTGTAAGCTCACTGTTTTCAGCATAATAGCTCATTTGCTGATCATATTTTTTAAGTATTGAAAATGCCGTATTAATGGCTTCTTTTGCTTGTGCGGAATCCGGGACAATCATAATTTTGGCGGTAGTTCCCATGAGGATCATTTCCTGGGAAAGAACCTTAGGACGAGAATACTTAGAACAAGACGCAAGACACAAGACAGAAGACACAAGACAGACAAATAATCGGAAAAATCTTGATTTATTCATAAATTCCCTTTATAGACGTGTCTTATGAATCCGGTTTACAATAGATTTAAACTGGCGGATTTGAGTGATTCAGCAGAAGCAGTAAGCTGCGCTTTTTCTTTATCGGTAAGATCTAACTCTATTATTTCTTCAACCCCGCACCGGCCTAAGCGTATGGGAACTCCAATACATACATCATTGATCCCATATTCACCTTCAAGATATACACTCGCCGGTAAAATCTTTTTCTCATCATTGAGAATAGCCCGAATCATAGAAAACGCCGCTGCCGAGGGCGCATAGTAAGCACTGCCTTTACCCAGACATTTAACGATCTGAGCTCCCCGCATTACAGTATTTTCTGCCAATTCATCACACTTCTCCGGCGAAAATACTTCTCCCAAATTTTTTCCGGAAACTTTAGACTGGCTGATTACCGGGATCATTCCCTGTCCGTGAACCCCAATAACCAAGGCCTCTACTTCTTTTATCGAAACATTAGCTTCTTGCGCGATCAAATTAGCAAATCGGGAAGAATCAAGCACACACCCCATCCCAATAACTTTTTTCTTATCAAAACCACTAGCTTTTAAAACCATATTCGTAAGAATATCTAAGGGATTGGTAACCATTAAAATAATTGCTTCCGGAGCATATTTAACAATTTCCGCGACAACGTTCTTAATAATCGCCACATTCTTTGCAATAAGATCTTCTCTGGTCATCCCGGGTTGTCTGGGTAAACCAGCAGTAATCACCACTACTGAAGAATCACTGATCTGACTATAATCATTTGTTCCTTTAACAATACAATCGGTATTGGTTATTGCCCGGGCATCGGCAAGGTCCAACCCTTTGCCTTGAGGAATTCCCTCGGCAATATCAACTAAAATAACGTCACTTAAATTAGCTTCCGCTATGCGCTGCGCCAGAGTACCTCCGACATTCCCCGCTCCGATAACCGATACTTTCATTTTATTCCCATCCTGTTTATAAAAATTAAATAAAAAAAATTACCACTCTTTTCCTATGGTAATCTTATAGTTGCTTATTGTCTATTGTTAAGTTTTTTACTACAAGCTGGAAACCCACTGTTCAATACGATCTAATCCTTTAGTGATCTGTTCTATACTGGTAGCAAAACTAAGTCTTACATAAGAATCATCCCCAAAACCAATTCCCGGAATTACCGCTACTTTTGCCTCATCTAGTAAACGCGAAGCAAAGGTAAGAGAATCAAGCCCTGTTTTAGAAATATTACAAAAAACATAAAACGCGCCCTGTGGTTTTACCACACTCAATTTGTTAATTGCCGATATTCTTTCCACTATATAATCGCGGCGTTTCACAAATTCATCACGCATTGTTACAATAAAATCCTCTCCGGTCATTATCGCCGCTACAGCTGCTTTCTGCGCAATCGAGTTTGGACAAGAAGTGGAATGGTCCTGCAGGTTTGAAATTTTAGCCACCGCTTCTTTCGGGCCGGCTAGATACCCAATACGCCACCCGGTCATTGAATAAGCCTTGGAAAGACCGTTAACGGTAAAAGTTAAGTTATAGATCTTTTCGTTTAGGGAAGCTATAGAAACATGTTCTTTTCCATCGTAAATAAGCTTCTCATATATCTCATCGCTGATTACAAATAAATTATGTTTAACAGCAATATCGGCAATCTGTTCCAACTCTTCCCGGTTATAAACACATCCTGTTGGATTAGACGGAGAGTTAATTATCAATATCTTTGTTTTATCGGTTATTGCCGCTTTAAGTTGTTCAGGTGTAATTTTAAAAGAATTATTTTCACTTGTTTGAACAAAAACAGAAGTACCTAAGGCAACATCCACCATCTGAGGATAAGATACCCAGTATGGCAAAGGGATAATAACTTCATCCCCTTTATCACAAATAACCTGAAAGATATTATATAATGAATGTTTTGCCCCGCACCCGACAACAATCTGAGCCGGATCATAAGTTAAGCCATTATCTTTTTTCAGTTTTTCGATAATCGCTGCTTTTAATTCCGGAATCCCTGTTGACGGAGTATATTTTGTAAATCCGGCAGTTAGAGCAGCCACTGCAGCATCTTTAATATTCTGAGGCGTATCAAAATCCGGCTCACCAGCCCCAAA
Source organism: Candidatus Omnitrophota bacterium (assembly GCA_043826565.1). Taxonomy (GTDB): domain Bacteria; phylum Omnitrophota; class Gorgyraeia; order B26-G9; family B26-G9; genus JBDRPX01. The sequence continues at coordinate 16,323 of JBDRPX010000017.1, read as the reverse complement.
ACTCACAACATCAATTCCGCTATTTTTCAGTTGTTTTGCTTTAGAAGTAATCGCCAGGGTCGGTGATGAACTTAACTTATTTACTCGCTCGGCAAGTTTCATACTATTCAGCTCTATCTTCTTTCTTTAGAAACTTCCTTAATCCGCCCATAAAACCTTTTTTATCATCTGCGGTTTGCTCAGCTACGATTTCTCCCTCTTCCACTTTTTGAGTCTTCTTCTCCTGTTTAGCTACAGGCTTTTTAGCTTTTGACTGCTTTTTCTCTTTCTTTTCCTCTTTTTTAATTTCCGTCAGTTCCATAATTACAATTTTTGCATTATCGCCCTTGCGTGTACCTAGGGGAACTATCCGAGTATACCCGCCGGCGCGTTTTGCGAACCGCGGAGCAAGATCAGAAAATAAAGTTTTAACAAGAGTTCTATCACCCAGAACACTAAACGCCTGACGCCTCGCAGCAACAGTATCACTCTTACCCAAAGTAATAAGTTTCTCAGCTAAGCGCCTTGACTCTTTCGCAAGTGTTAACGTTGTCTTTATCTGCTCACGAGTGAATAAGTTCTTAACCTGATTCCTAAGAACCGCTTTCCTATGAGCGCTTTGTCTACCTAACCGTTTAATGCTTTTTCTGTGACGCATATGCTTATCCTTTTTTCGTTAAAAGATCCTCAATCTTCATTCCAAATGACAATCCCATAGACTGCAAAATTACGTTTATTTCTGCCAAAGATTTTTTTCCAAAATTACGATACTTCAGCATTTCAAGTTCTGTTTTTCTTACCAGCTCTCCTACAGTTTTAATACGTGCTTCTTTTAAACAATTACCGCTGCGCACAGATAAATCCAACTCACTAACCGGCATTTTGATTTTTCCTAAGAACTCTTCATCAACATCGGACTTTTCTTCCTCGATCTCTTCATCTTCAATATGACCAAATTTCATGAATATATCAAGATGTCTTTGTAAAATATTCGCGCAGTGCAGTAATGCATCCTGAGGCTGAAGGCTTCCATTAGTCCAAATTTCCAGGATCAAACGGTCATAATCAGTAATTTGTCCTACACGAGCATTTTCTACGTTAAAGTTCACTTTTGTTACCGGCGTAAAAATTGCATCTAGAGTAACTACCCCTATCGGTTTATTATCTTCTTTCCACTTTTCTGAAGGAACATATCCGCGCCCCTTAGTAACCGTAAGTTCCATATTCAATTTACCATCTTTAGCTAAAGTAGCAATATGAAGGTCAGGATTAACAACTTCCACGGTTTCGTCAATAATCAGATCAGCCGCAGTAACCTCATCCTTTTTTTCAGCTTTGATATAAAGAGTCTTTGGCGTTGGACCATGTACTTTCAAAACAAGCTTCTTAAGATTCAATACTATCTGGGCAACATCTTCAACAACTCCCGGAACAGTACTGAATTCATGTAAAACTCCTTCTATCTTTACCTGAGTAACTGCGGCTCCCTCAATTGAAGAAAGAAGTACGCGTCTTAATGAATTTCCTATAGTAATTCCATAACCACGCTCAAAAGGTTCCGCGATAAACTTGCCATATGTACTTGACAATGTAGTTTCTTCACAAATAATATTTCTTGGCATCTGAAAATCTTTCCAACGTGCTCCCATAAATACCTCCTTAAAAGTACCTGCAATAAACGTTTATTTAGAATACAACTCTACAATCAACTGCTCCTGAACCGCGAACGGAACCTCATCACGTGCAGGTAAACTCTTTATTTCTGCCTTTAGATTAGCTGAATCCACACTTAACCAAGAAGGCTTAATTCTCTCCTGAGTAACATCAATATTTTCTTTTATCAGCTTAACCAGCTTTTCTTTGCAGCTAACCTGAATTTTATCATCCACGCCGACAAGAAAAGAAGGGATATCTACTTTACGGCCATTTACTTTCACATGTCCATAACGAACTATCTGCCTTGCCTGCGGCAAAGACACCGCAAACCCTGTCCGCAAAAGAACATTATCAAGCCTGCGCTCTAATATTTGTAATAAGATCTCACCAGTAATCCCCTTTGCTCCAGCCGCCTCATGAAAATAACGCCTAAACTGACGTTCTAGTACGCCGTAGATTTTCTTTACTTTTTGCTTTTCTCTCAGCTGCAATCCGTAATCGGATATTTTTGTACGCCTTTGCCCGTGTTGACCCGGAGCATAACTGCGACGATTAAACGCACATTTTTCTGTGCCACAACGCTTACCTTTTAAAAACAGCTTTGATCCTTGTCTTCGGCAAATCCTGCAAGACGGTCCAGTATATCTAGCCATTACTCCTCCAAACTTTCCTTCTTCTTTTTATTTTTAACTTTATTTTTATTTTACCACTATCAGCCATGCGCTATAAGCTGTGAACTAAATTAAACTCTTCTTCTCTTGGGAGGACGACAACCATTATGAGGAACAGGCGTAACATCCTTAATTAAATTTATCTGTAATCCGGCCGCCTGCAATGCTCTGATCGCCGACTCTCTGCCGGATCCGGGTCCTTTTACATATACAGCTATTTCTCTCATGCCGCAATCTTTAGCTTTCTTAGCTGCGTTCTGAGCAGCCATCTGTGCAGCAAAAGGTGTTGATTTACGAGAACCTTTAAATCCGCTAGTCCCCGCGCTGGCCCAAGCAACAGTCCCGCCGTTCTTATCGGTTATGGTGATAATTGTGTTATTAAAAGTAGCCTGAATATGAGCAACCCCTTCGCTTACATGGCGTGCTACCTTTTTTTTCGTTTTTACTTTTTTCTTTTTTACTACCACATTACCTCCTTCAATGAACACATCATTTAGTAAACAACGTGAAGCTAAATGATATGTGTAAATTGAACCTCGCCAATCTTTTTGGCGGGTTATTCCTTTATTTTATTTTTTCCTGCTGACATTACGTCTGGGCCCTTTACGAGTACGCGCATTAGTCTTCGTACGCTGTCCGCGTACCGGCAAACCTCGCTTATGACGAATTCCGCGATACGCTCCGATTTCCATCAGACGCTTAATATTCTGTGAAATTTCCCGACGCAAATCTCCTTCCACCTGGTAATCTTTTTGTATTACCGCAGTAATACGTGAGATTTCATCTTCAGTTAGATCTTTAGCACGCACATTCGGATCAATTCCCGCTGTTGTTAAAATCTTATTAGAAGTAGTCCTTCCAATACCATATAAATACGTCAAGGAGATTTCTATTCTTTTTTCTTTAGGTAAATCAATTCCAACAATTCTTGGCACAATATCCTCCTATCCCTGTTTCTGTTTATGCTTGGGATTATCGCAAATTACTCTAACTACATTTTTTCTTTTAATAATTCTGCATTTTTCGCACATTTTGCGAACACTTGAACGAACTTTCATTTTATTTCCCTCTGTAAATAATCCGCCCGCGCGTTAAATCATACGGTGAGATCTCGACTGTCACACTATCACCCGGCAATATTCTGATAAAATGCATACGCATTTTACCGGAAACATGCGCGAGAACCTTATGACCGTTTTCAAGCTCTACTTTGAACATCGCGTTGGGCAAAGTCTCTAAAATTTTCCCTTCGACCTGTATACCTTCTTCTTTCGCCATATTATCCTTTTTATTACAAAGCAGTTAATATTTCCGCGTCATCTTCTGTTATGCAAACAGTATGTTCAAAATGAGCAGAAAGCTTTCGATCTTTAGTAACTGCTGTCCATCCGTCTTCTAATATTTCAACCTTCCAAATACCGGCATTTACCATGGGCTCAATCGCCAAAACCATGCCCGGTTCCAGCTTCACCCCGTTTCCCGGGGTCCCGTAATTCGGTATTTGGGGTTCTTCATGCAGCTTAGCACCGATACCATGCCCGACAAATTCTCTAACTACAGAAAACCCATTTTTTTCCACATGCTGCTGTACCGCATGGGAAATATCCGAAAGGTAATTCCCTTTCCTGGCAACTTCTATCGCTTTACAAAGAGCTTCCCTGGTAACATCAATTAACCGCTGCGATTCTTTATCAATTTCCCCGACCGGAACCGTTATTGCCGCGTCACCAAAATAACCTTCAAGTTCAACACCAAAATCAAGGCCGACAATGTCTCCGTCTCTCAACATTCGTCCCCCGGGAATTCCATGCACTATTTCTTCGTTTATAGAAATACAAATATGTGCCGGATATCCACGGTACCCAAAAAATGCTGCTTTTGCTCCGCATTTTTTAATAAACTTTTCACTCTCTATATCAATTTCCCGGGTAGTTACTCCGGGTTTTACCTTGTCTTTTAAATACTCTAACGTTTTTACAACTAATTGTCCGGCTTTTCTTATTTTTTGTATCTCGTTCTTTGATTTTATCGGAATCATTTCAGGCCAGTTTCTGCAAAAATCTTTTGCAGATCTTCGAATAACACATCAACCTCTAAATCTCCAGACACTTTTTCAAGTAAACCTTTTTTAGCATAATAATCAATCAGCTCACTGGTTTGATTATTGTACACTGTAATACGATTTTTAATAGTTTCTTCCGTATCATCTTTGCGCTGATAAAGCTCGCCACCGCAATAATCACAAATACCTTCTTGTTTCGGCGGGATATTTACCACATGAAAATTAAATCCGCAGCCGCGGCAAACTCTTCTACCGGTAAGACGCGTTAAAATAGTATCTTCTTTTGTTTCAAAATAAATAACCATATCCAAGGGTAATGACATATCGAAAAGGGCCTGATCCAGAATTTCCGCCTGCTTCCCTGTCCGCGGGAAACCGTCCAGCATAAAACCAAGCCCGGAATCACTATTTTTTAATTTTTCCGTGATCATCTTGGTAACAATCTCATCCGGAACCAATTCACCCTTATCCATATAGGTCTTGGCTTCTAAACCTACTGAGCTGTTTGCTTTAACTGCTTCCCGTAACAAATCACCCGTTGATATATGCAATAAGTTATATTTTTTAGAAAGAACGTTAGCCTGTGTTCCTTTTCCCGCACCCGGCGGCCCTAGTAAAACCAACCTCATATTAAATGACTCCTACTATTCCATTCTAAAATGCAAATTTAGCAATTATCAATCAGCATTTACTATTTATTTTATTTTGTTTTTAATTTAAACTGTTAATTTTGCAATGCTAATTTTTAAATTATTAACGACGGCCTCGCAGATGTCCCTTTTTCATGAACCCGTCATAATGTCTCATCAATAAATGTGATTCGATTTGCCGCATTGTATCTAACATTACACCGACAATAATCAATAACCCTGTACCTCCGAAAAAGCTGGCGACAATATAAGGAATTTTAAGAAAAGCCATAATTAAATCCGGAAAAACAGCAATCATTGCTAAAAACATCGCCCCGGGGAGTGTAATATGAGACAATACGTAATCTAAGTATTCCGCAGTCGGTCTTCCCGCGCGAATCCCGGGAACAAATCCACCGTATTTCTTCATATTCTGCGCAACATCCTGAGTATTGAATGTAACTGCCGTATAAAAATAGGCGAAAAATACTATCAATAAAGTATAAATAAGAGTATATAAAATTTGTCCTCTTGTTAATGATTCCGCGAATCCCTTTAATTGAGGGATAAATTGTCCGATAGTTGCCGGAAACAATATTATTGACTGAGCAAAGATTATCGGGATAACTCCGGCCTGGTTAACCCGCAAAGGAATATATGTGCTGTGTCCGCCATACACTTTTCTGCCAATTATCCTCTTGGCATATTCAACAGGTATTCGCCTTTGCCCCTCGGTTATCAAAATAACAAATATAATCACCAAAGCCAATAACACCAGCATGATTACCGGTGTATACGGCTCTATCTGCGCCTTTTCCGGATTAAACGGTGATAATAACTGGATCATAAAACGTAAAGCCGTCGGCAATCTGGAAATAATACCTATAGTTATAATAATCGACATCCCATTACCAATACCACGCTCGGTTATTTGTTCACCAAGCCACATAATGAATGCCGTTCCGGAAGTAAGTGTAATCATCGTAAGTAAACGGAATCCCAAGCCGCCCTGATCAACAATCTGCAATCCCATAAAATGCCGGGGGTCTTCTAAGTAAACACTAATAATAAAGGCCTGAAAAAGAGCTAAGCACACTGTTCCATAGCGTGTATATTGTGTGATTTTTTTGCGTCCGTGATCTCCGCCCTCTTTTGCCAGCTTCTCTAAAGACGGAATAACTACTGTCAAAAGCTGCATGATAATAGAACTCGAAATATACGGCATAATCCCCAGCGCAAATACAGTCATCTGGCTTAAGGCGCGGCCGGTAAATAAATCCATCATATCAAAGAGCGTTCCACCTTGTTTTCCCGCTACATTAGAAAAAAACTGGGCTAATGCTCCGCTATTTATTCCCGGAATCGGAACAAAACATCCCAATCTGTAAATTATGATCAATCCTAATGTAAATAAAATTCTCTGGCGCAGATCCGGTATTTTAAACGCATTAATTAACGCTTTAATAGTTCTTAGCATGATAATCCCTTACTTCACGATAACTGTAACTTTAATTACTTCAGCTTTCCCGCCAAGCTTTTCAATTTGCTCTTGCGCACTCTTTGAAAATTTATGCGCTTTAACGGTGATATTTTTTTCTAGCTTCCCGAACCCTAAAATCTTTACCGGAATATTCATTCCTCTGATAAGTCCTAACTCCACAAGCTCTTTAGGAGTAACCGTTGTATTATCTGCACATTTATTTAAACTGTTCAGATTAACAACCTGGTATACCTCTTTAAATTTGCTGGTAAATCCGCGTTTAGGAATTCTTCTGATCAAAGGCATCTGTCCACCTTCAAAACCAGGACGTTTACCTTTACCTGTTCGAGATAACTGCCCGTTGTGTCCGCGACAGCTGGTCTTTCCATGCCCGGAACCAGACCCTCTACCGACAACTTTTCTTTTCTTACGCGCACCTTTTGGAGCTCTGAGATCACTTATCTTTAACATCTTCTTTATTTTCCTTCGCTTCTGTTTTTACTTCTGCCTTCTCTTTTTCCAGCTCTTGTTTAATTTCTTCTTTCATTTCCATATGATTCTTCAACGCTTCCAGACCCTGCATCGTTGCCTTAGCAACATTAATCACATTATCTGAACGCATCGATTTAGTTAAGATATCTTTAATCCCGGCTAATTCGCATATCGCCCGAACCGAACTTCCGGCAATAACTCCGGTACCTTCGGATGCCGGTTTAAGCATAACGCGTGCTGCGCTAAACGCCCCGATAACTTCATGCGGAATAGTTGTTCCTTTTAGCGGTATATCAATCATATGCTTGCGCGCGGTATTGATACCTTTTTTTATCGCGTCCGCTACTTCATTCGCTTTTCCTAATCCACAGCCAACCCGGCCCTGACCGTTACCGGCAATAACTAAAGCGCTGAAAGACATCTTCTTTCCGCCTTTATGTACCTTAGATACACGGTTAATGGTAATAACCTTATCAATAATTTCCGGCTGCTGCCCCATTATCGCCTGAACTTCTTTTACTTGCTTTTCTCCCAATTTACCACCTCATCAGTTATAATTTGATATGTAACTTAGAATTGCAGCCCGGCTTTTCGCGCGGCTTCTGCAACTGCCTTTACCCGGCCGTGGTAAAGATATCCACCCCGGTCAAAGACTACCTCTTCAATTCCTTTTTCTTTTGCTTTCTGGGCAACTATTTCACCAAGAAGTGCTGCTGTTTTAACATTTCCCGCAGAACCTTCTTTTTTTATCAGCTTATCCTGAGTTGAACAGGTAAGTATCGTGCGTTCGTTTTCATCATCAATAATCTGCGCATATGTATTTTTTAAGCTACGATAAACACTTAACCGCGGTCTTTCTTTAGTCCCCACAACTTTTTTTCTTATTCTTCTATGTCTTTTTAATCTCGCTACTTTCATATCCTCAACCCATTCATTGTAAATTGCAAATTTAGCAATTATCAATCAGCATTTACTATCTATTTTGTTTTTAATTTAAACTGTTAATTTTGCAATGCTGATTTTAAAATTAATCACTCTTACTTCGCCAACGCCTTACCGGCTTTTCTACGAACATGTTCATCAGAATAACGAATTCCTTTACCTTTATACGGTTCCGGCGGCAGATACGCTCTGATATTAGCGGCAACTTGACCTACCTTCTGACTGTCTATCCCCGTAACCACGATCTGTGTCGGTTTTGGTGTTTCCACCGTAATTCCTTCAGGAATCACATAATCTATAGGATGCGAAAAACCAATCTGCATTTTTAATGCTTTCCCCGCCATCTGAGCGCGATATCCAACCCCAACCATCTCTAACTGCTTGGAAAATCCCACAGTAACTCCAGTCACCATATTAGCAATCATCGCTCGGGTAAGCCCATGCAAAGCACGAACTTCTTTATTATTACCTTCTCTGCTAACCTTGACTTTATTACCTTCAATCTCCACTTTAATACGCGCATTTACTGGAAAGTGGAGTTTCCCCTTAGGACCCTCAACAAAGCAGGTCCCTTTTTCAATATTTACCTTAACATCTTTAGATATTATAACTGGTTTTAACCCTATTCTTGACATATCTAGTACCTATTCATTTCAAATTACAAATTTAGCAATTATCAATTGTCATTTATTGTTTATTTGTTTTTAATTTAAACGGTTAATTTTGCAATGCTGATTTTAAAATTAACCGTTCCTCACCATACGTAACATAATACTTCGCCGCCAACTTTCAACTGACGAGCTTGTTTATCACTAAAAACACCTTTAGAAGTAGACATAACAGCTACTCCCGTTCCACCGAAAACATACGGAATATTTTCTTTACCCACATATAGTCTTCTTCCGGACTTAGAAATCCTCTTTAATCCTGTAATTACACCGATCTTTTTCTTTGAATAACGCAAATAAACACGAATTACTCCCTGCTTACCATCTTCAACACGTCTGTAATTTAAAATATAGCCGTTTTCCTTTATAATTTTCAAAACTTCTTCTTTCATCTGGGAAGCAGGAAAATCAACTTTTTCTTTTTTTGCGCCTTGGGCGTTACGTATCACCGTCAACATGTCGGCAATCGGATCAGTAATACTCATAATTATCTCCTAAATTTGACCTTTGAATGTTGAAAATTGAATATTGAATGTTGTAAAAATATATTTATTATTTCCAATTTTCAATACTCAATAATCAATTTTCATCTTTCTATTTTCGTACAATTTACCAACTCGCCTTAGTAACGCCCGGGATCACGCCTTTTGATGCCAATTCCCGAAAACAAATACGGCATAGCTCAAAACGACGCATAAATCCTCTGGCACGTCCGCAAATCTTACATCGGACATATTTTCTCGTTCTAAATTTCGCTGGTCGAGCTGATTTAACTATTTGACTTTCTTTTGCCATAATACCCTAATTCCGGAACGGCATACCAAAAAAACGTAAAAGTTCCTTGGCCTGTTCCCTGTTTTTTGATTGAATTACAATTACAATATCCATACCCTGAACATGCGTTACTCTATCTATCTCTATTTCCGGAAATATAGCCTGCTCCGAAATTCCCAATGTATAGTTACCGCCTTCGTCAAACGATGTACCGGAAACTCCCCGAAAATCTCTAATACGGGGAAGCGCTACATTGATAAGCCGATCAAGGAACTCATACATTTTATGTTTACGTAATGTAACCTTACAACCTACCGGAACACCCTGGCGCAACTTAAAATTAGCAATCGCCTTACGAGACCGGGTAATTACCGGTTTCTGTCCGGTTATTGTTCCTAAATCTTTCAGCGCCGCTTCGAGGATCTTGATATCCTCGTGCGCCTTGCCAACACCCATGTTAATCACAATCTTTTGAATTCGCGGAACTTCCATCAAACTCTTAAGATTAAACTTCTGCTTCATCTCCTGAGTAATTCTATTACGATATTCTTCTAATAATCTCGGTTTCATAGCTTATACCATTTCTTGACAATTTTTACAAATTCTTACTTTTGACTTATCCGACAAAAACTTTGCCCCTAATCCTGACGGTTTACTGCAGCGAGGACATAAAAACTTAAGATTCGAAATATGCAGGGAGCTTTCTTTCTGTAAAATCCCACCCGGCTGATCTTGCCTTGTCTGCCGCGTATGTTTTTTGGAAAAGTTAATACCCTGCACCAAAACGCGGTTATTCTCTTTAATAAACTGCAAGACTTTACCTTTTTTTCCTTTTTCCTTACCTGTAATTACGAAAACTGTATCACCTTTTTTTATTCTCATGACTCTCTCTGTTTTTCTTCTTTTATATTTTATTCTTTTTTTCTGTCATCTGTCATCCGGCTTCTGACATCCATCTGCTATATTACTTCCGGCGCCAAGGAAACTATTTTAGTAAAATTCTTATCTCTTAGTTCGCGGGCAACCGGCCCGAAGATTCTCGTTCCCCGCGGATTTTTCTGATTATCAATAATAACTACCGCATTACGGTCAAATTTTAAATAACTGCCGTCCTTACGGCGAATCGGACATCTCGTACGCACAATAACAGCTTTGACAACTTCACCCTTCTTAACCGCTGCATCCGGTATAGATTCTTTCACACTACATGTAATGATATCCCCGATAATCGCGTATTTTTTACCAGAACGCTCAACTACGGTAATACAGCCTACCTTTTTCGCTCCGGTATTATCAGCCACATCAAGAATAGTTTGCATTTGTATCATAATCGCTTACCTCTTCTTGGATTTTAAAATTTCCACAAGTCTCCAACGTTTATCTTTCGAAAGCGGACGGGTTTCCATAACGATAACATTGTCACCCTCTTTTGCCTCATTTTTTTCATCATGTACTTTTAAATTGACAAATTTCTTGACCGTCTTTTTGTACACCGGATGCTGGGCAAGTCGTGACACATGAACAACGCATGTTTTATCCATTTTATCACTGATTACAACCCCTTCTCTCTTCTTTCGATCTCTTTTTGCCGTACTCATTGGCTAATCACCTTTCACTTTTCTTTTTTCTGAGTTGATGCAGCTTCTGTCTTTTTCTCAGTTCCGGCATCAGAATTCTTTGGTTCTTTTAATTCCAACCTTCTCAAAAATGTTTTCATACGTGCGATATCACGCCTGACCAGCTTAATTTTATGCGGCTTATCAAGCTTGCTTGTTTTTGCCTGAAACTTTAAATTAAAAAGCTCTTCCTCCAGCTGTCTTAATTTATCGTCCAATTCAGGCTTTGTATAGTCTCCGTATTCTTTTGTCTTTATCGCCATAATCCCAACCTAATTTATTTATCTTTTAGTTTTTTGTTTTTACAAATGTATCCTGCCGACAAACTTAGTACGCATCGGCAGCTTAGATGCGGCTAATCGCATTGCGTTTTTGGCTACATCTTCCGGAATACCTTCTATTTCAAATATCATTCTTCCCGGCTTAATAACCGTAACCCAGAATTCCGGCATACCTTTTCCTTTTCCCATCCTTGTTTCCGCGGGTTTCTTAGAAACTGATTTGTCCGGGAAAATTCTAATCCAAATCTTTCCGCCACGACGTACCGATCGGGTTAAAGCCACACGAGCAGCTTCTAATTGCGTATTTTTCAACCAAGCTGATTCTAAAGCCTGAAGCCCAAATTCACCAAAGCTTACCTTGGAACCGGAAATCGCACGGCCTTTTCTACGCCCACGCTGGCTTTTGCGGTAATTTACTCTTTTGGGCATTAAAACCATTATTTCTTCTCTCCTTCATTCACAGTTTGCTCTACAACCTTTATCTTTTTATCCGTGATCACGAGGCCTTTAAATACCCAGCATTTGACTCCGATGACACCATAAGTTGTCAATGCTTCGGCAAACCCGTAATCTATATCCGCTCTTAAAGTATGCAACGGGATTTTTCCTTCTTTATATCCTTCGGTCCGGGCAATTTCTGCTCCACCTAAACGGCCTGCACACATAATTTTAATTCCGCCGGCTCCGCTTTGCATCGCCTGCTGCACTGCTTTCTTCATCGCTCTTCTAAAAGCAACACGTTTTTCAAGCTGATAAGCAATATTTTCCGCGACAAGCTGTGCGTTTGTTTGAGGACTTGAAACCTCTTTGATATCCACAAATACTTCTTTTTTTGTAATACTCTGTAATTCATCACGTAAACGGTCAATATCTGCACCACGTCTTCCGATAATTACTCCCGGACGACCGGAAAAAACAATCACTCTCACACGATTGATTGATCTCTCTATCTCAACTAAAGAAACGCTTGCCGAAGAAAAATTTTTCTTTATATACTTTCTGATCTTTACGTCTTCTAACAAAAAGGCGGAAAAGTTTTTGTTCTTTGCAAACCAACGTGAACTCCAGTTTTTAATATACCCTAATCTAAATGCCAGGGGATGTACTTTTTGTCCCACAATTCCTCCTTTAATGAATCCATCATTTACAGTGTTCCCGCGCTGTAAATGATTTGGATGAATTAAATCTCGCCAATTTTTATGGCGGATTCCTTCGAATTATTTTATTTTTCTTTTGTTTTGTCTTTTACTGCCTTTGTTTTTTGTACAGTTTTTTTCTTGGGAGCTTCTACTGGTTTTAACTTCATTTTTTTCTGGTCAAGTTCCAATGTGATATGACAGGTACGCTTAAGTATTCTTGAACCGCGGCCAAACGCATTTGCCCGAAAACGCTTCCAGGTAACTCCCTCATCAGCACATATTTTTGAAATAAACAAACCATCCTCAAGGCCTTTATTCTTCGCATTAGAGATTGCCGAACGCAGAAGCTTTTCAATAACCTGCGCTGCTCTTTTCTTAGTATTTCCCAATACCGCTAAGGCTTTCGGAGCCGGCTGATTTTTTATAAGGTCTATAACCAATCTTGCTTTTCTTGCTGACATTCTAATATGTCGTGCTTTTGCACTTGCTACCATCTTACTACCCTCTGTTTTTATCTACCTGCTTTATCAGGTCTTATTAAGTTTTTTGATCTGCCTGTTTTGACTTTACTCCGCCATGCCTTCTGAAGATACGAGTCGAAGCAAATTCTCCCAGTTTGTGCCCAACCATATTTTCCGTGATAAATACCGGCAAAAAATTCTTACCGTTATGAACGGAGAATGTATATCCGACAAATTCCGGAACAATCGTACAACGCCTTGACCATGTCTTTAGCGGTTTTCTATCATTACTTTTAACCATCTTCTCAAACTTCTCTAATAATCTGGGATCCACGTAAGGACCTTTTTTTACTGAGCGTGACATATAAACCTTACTCCTTAATTTACGTTAGTAAATTAACCTCGAACCCGTATCGGTGAGAGGTCTTTACCTCTTAATTACTTTGTACGTCTTTTTACAATAAACTTATTAGAAGCTTTTTTCTTCTTTCTAGTTCTATAACCTTTAGTCGGCTTACCCCAAGGTGATACCGGATGCGGATTTCCCTGACCGGATTTTCCTTCTCCACCACCATGAGGATGATCAACCGGATTCATGGCCACACCTCTAACCCGAGGCCTTATTCCTAACCAGCGCGATCTTCCAGCCTTACCTATTGAAATTGCTTCATGATCAAGATTCCCAACTTGACCGATCGTTGCATAGCAATCCGTTCTAATCAAACGAATTTCACCGGAAGGCAATTTAATATGAGCGTATTCACCTTCTTTAGCCATTACCTGAGCGGATGTTCCCGCACCTCTAACCAAAACCGCTCCATGCTTAGGTTTTAATTCTATATTGTGCACAAAAGTCCCCAACGGCACTCTCTGTATCGGCATAGCATTGCCGACTTTAATTTCCACATTTTCTCCGGACATCAATTCTTCATTAACTTTAAGATCTAACGGAGCGATAATATAACGTTTCTCTCCATCTGAATACTCCAGCAATGCTATTCTGCTGGAACGATTCGGGTCATACTCAATAGCCAAAACTTTTGCCGGCACATCGTATTTATTACGTTTAAAATCAATAATTCTATAACGACGCTTATGTCCGCCGCCGCGGTGACGCACAGTAATTCTTCCGTTTGAATTTCTCCCGCCTGATTTCTTCAAAGCCACAGTTAATGACTTTTCCGGCTTATCTTTTGTTATTTCGGCAAAATCAGAACTAGTCTTCCAACGCTGCCCCGGCGTAATCGGTTTATATCGTTTTAATCCCACTTGTTTACTCCTATTAGTAAAAAATTTTTATCTCTCTACTTGCTACTCTCTACTCGCTACTTTTTTTAAGTTATGTTATATTTATTTTCTGACCTTTTACTAAAGTGACAACCGCCTTTTTCCAATCCGGGGTCTTACCTGCTTTATAACGAACTCTTTTCATTTTTCCCCGCATTACCGCTGTGTTTACCGAATCCACTTTAACCCGATAAATATACTCAATAGCATCCTTGATCTCTATTTTATTTGCCTTACTAGCAACACAGAATAAATATTTATCCTGCAATTCTAATTTTGTTCCTTTTTCTGTTCGAAGCACATATTTAACAACTTGAAATGGATTCTGCATCTTACCGCTTAGCTCCTTATTTTAAACGCTCTGTAAGCTGTGTTAAAGCATCTTCGGTTATCACCAAATTATTATAAGATAACACATCAAACGCGTTCAGCATCTCCCACCGTTTCAGGTTAACCTGCTGAATATTACGTGATGATCTCAGCAAAGAATCATCCGGCGCATTACAGACAAAGAGAGTCTTGCGTTCCAATTTAAGGGTTTTTACTACGACGGCAAAATCTTTTGTCTTTCCTGATTCAACTTTAAACTCTTTTAATACTTTTACCAATTTATCATTCAAACGTGAATTCAAACTTGAAATCAACGCCTTTTTCTTCATCTTTTTAGGAACCTGATAAGAATAATCTCTCGGATGCGGCCCAAAAACAACACCGCCTTTTCTCCATAATGGGCTGCGGCTTGATCCTGCTCTTGCCCGGCCGGTTCCTTTTTGTCTCCAAGGTTTTGAATTTCCACCGCTGACATTTGCTCTTGTCTTAGTCGATGAAGTCCCCTGGCGTTTATTCGCCTGGTACATCACGCTGACCTGATGCAGCAATGCCAGGTTCACCTTGCCGTCAAAAATATTCTTGTCCAGATCTATGGTACTGACTTCCTTACCCTTTAAATCATAAACCGCCAACTTAAATCCATCTGATGAAGTCTCTTTAACTGCTTTTGACTTCTTGGCTGTTGCTTTTTTATCTGTGCTTACCTTCTTTTTTTCATTCATATTTAATCTGCCTCTTACAAGGTAAAAACCTTATTTCTTTTTTGCTTTCTTAATAACCAAATATGTTCCGCTATAACCGGGAACAGCGCCCTTAACAAGTATTGTATTATTTTCCTTATCAACCTTAATAACTTCCAGATTCTGTACTGTTATTCGGCGATTCCCCATATGTCCCGGTAATGGATGTCCGCGAACTACTCTTCCCGGAGATGTGTTTGCACCAATAGAACCCGGACCCCGGTGATTCATCCCTCCGTGAGTTCTCGGTCCGCCACTCCAGCCAAACCGCTTCATGCCACCCTGAAAACCTTTACCTATGGACATTCCGGTTATATCAATAAAATCGCCCTCCTTAAATATATCTACTTCTACTTTCTGTCCTAGTTCATACTGCTCTTTGTCAGAAGAAGAAATTTCGCGGATAAATTTTTTCGGACTTGATTTGCTTTTCTTAAAATGGCCGGCTAGAGGTTTTGTCGTTCTTTTTTCTTTTTTTTCATCAAATCCCAGCTGGACTGCCTGGTAACCGTCTTTTCCCTGATCTTTTATCTGAAGCACAACGCAAGGTCCCGCGACAATAGCCGTCACCGGAACACAGGTTCCATCTTCTTTAAAAATCTGAGTCATACTTCCTTTTTTTCCTAAAATACCTAACATCTGATAATCCTCTAATATTTATTTAATTTCCACATCCACACCAGCAGGCAAATCCAATCTTTTAAGCGCATCAATTGTCTTTGCAGTTGGCTCTATAATTTCCAGTAAACGTTTATGAATCCTCAATTGAAACTGCTCTCTCGACTTCTTATCGATTACCGGAGAACGCAGTACCGTATACAAAGATCTCTTTGTCGGAAGAGGTATCGGGCCGGAAACCTTAGCACCTGTTCTTTTTGCGGTGTTTACGATTTCCTCCGCAGACTGATCAAGAACCCGATGATCATATGCTTTTAATTTTATTCTGATTTTCTGATGCATTATCGTGACCTCTCCTATTCCTTAACTTCCGAAATTACACCTGCACCAACTGTACGTCCGCCTTCACGAATAGCGAATCTTAATTCCTTCTCCATCGCGATCGGTACAATCAGTTCTACATCCATCTCTACATTATCTCCCGGCATGACCATCTCT
>JBDRPX010000016.1:0-11996 GCA_043826565.1 Candidatus Omnitrophota bacterium | reverse complement strand
ACAGCTAATCCCTTTTTCGCTAATACATGCGTTATCGCCGCAGTCAAGGTTGTCTTGCCATGATCTACGTGTCCGATCGTTCCTATATTTACGTGTGGTTTATTCCGCTCAAACTTCTCTTTTGCCATTATGCACCTCCTCTTAATTTTAAGCTGCTGAGGGGAATCGAACCCCTGACCTCATCCTTACCAAGGATGTGCTCTACCGACTGAGCTACAGCAGCACTTTTGGGCGCTGCCTGCAGTTATTCAATCTTCTATTCATTTACATACAGTAAGGGCATGTAAAGGTTTAAATATACCATAAAAAAAATCTTTGTCAAGTATTTTTTTTATTTTAAATTATCGGCAACAATAGGCTGGTATTCCAGATCTTTCGGCAGCACCTGTTTTCCCCATTTACAGGTGTAACAACTATTCTCCCAAACGGTTGCGGATAAGTTCCAATAGTTTGGTATGATCAGCCGGTTTTATCAAATAATCTTTTATCCCTTCAATCTCAAAAAGCTCTTTCATCCCGTCTTTTGCAGATATTACGATGATCGGAACATCCTTTGTTTTTTCGTTATACTTAATCGCTTTTGCGACAGTAAAGCCGTCGATCTTAGGCATTACAATATCAAGAATAATCAAATCGGGAACTATCTCTCCCAGAATATCTAAAGCTACTTCTCCATCCGGAGCATTAACAACATCATATCCTTTCTCTTCCAGAAAAGACTTCATGCTGTTAATTATCTTAACATCATCATCAACAATAAGAATATTCTTTTTCTTTCCCATTAATATGTTCTTTCTTAACTTGTTTCGAGGTCTTATTTTATCAGAATTGCTTTCATAGGTCAAACCTTTTTTATATTAACCTATGGCCAGAAAAACATCCGATCCCCAGCCGCAATATTATTATTTTTAAACCAGCCGGAATTCATCTCTAAAGCATATTTTGATTTCTCAGCAGAAGGGTATTGTACGGCAGTCTGCAGGGGCTCCATCTGCTGTATATCGACAATCGTCTTTTTTCGATCAATAAAAGCGATACTCAGCGGGATTGATGTATCTTTCATCCAAAATTTTACATAACGCTCCTGCTGAAAAATAAACAACATCCCGCTATCTTTACCCAGGCTTTTCCGCCCCTGCAATCCTCGAGCACTCTGTTGGGGGGTTCTGGCAATCTCGACAAGAATAATTTTGTTTTTTACAATAACCGGGCGCACTGGCAGTAATGCCGCACCTATTATTAATAAAAGGAGGGCCAACCAAAAAAACAAAATTTTTTTAATCTTGAGCATAAATTTTATTCTGAATAATCTGCAAGCATTTTATTCATGACCTGCATGAATTTTGCCGGAGGCATGTATCCGGGAATTACTTCTATGCGCGTTCCATCAGGTCTCAAATATACTGTACTCGGAAATCCTTGCACATTATACTCTTTAGTCAATTGAGGAAATTTGTCGGCATTTATTTTCACGCACACAAAATTTTTCGCCAGTTCAGCAACCTCTTTGTTGGCATAGGTATCTTTATCCAAACGTTTACACCAGCCACACCAATCCGTATAAAAATCAATAAGCAATAGCATTTCTTGGTCCTGAGCATCAATTTTCGCCTGTTCAAGATCAGAATACCAATCGATATTACCGCCACCTATACTTTGATTATGCGTGCAGCCTAAAATAAACACTGCTAAAACTAATAATAAATATTTTTTCATGACATCCCCCCTAACATTTAACATTTTAAATTTAAAACTACTAGATTATTCATAATTAACTAACGCTAATTGATAATTGATAATTGTTACAGCTCTACTTCTTCCCCTTTCACCGGGGTATAAGCATCATATCCGCGCTCTTTTAAACGTTTTACCAGCTCAAAACTCTGATCTTCATCTCCGTGCACAACAAAAACTTTTTTTAATTCCCCATCTGATTGTACCACATAATTGATTAACGCTTCTTTATCCGCATGCCCGGAAAACGCATTATTAACCACCACTTCCGCTTTTAAGTTATACTCTTCCCCATAAATCCTTACTTTAGGATGTTTTTCTACTATTCTTTTTCCTAATGTATCTTTAGCCATGTATCCGACAACAAGGATCATGTTTTTTTCATCTTCAATATTATTTTTAAGATGATGCAGTACCCGGCCGGACTCGCACATTCCCGAACCGGCGATAATAATCATGGAGCGGTTATCATTATTTAACTGCTTAGATTCTTTTACTTTCCGGATATGCACTATATTCTTTAAGGAAAACGGACCTTCCCCGCTTATAAACGCGTTCCGGGTTTCCGAATCAAGAAATAATAAATGACGTTTAAACACATCAGTTATATCTATCGCCAACGGGCTGTCCAGGAATATAGGCACATCTTTATTAATTTTTCCGGCCTTGATCAGCTGAGTTATAAAACAAAGCACTTCCTGAGTACGCTCCATGGCAAAAGACGGAATAATCACTTTTCCACCCCGGCCAAGCGCACGCGTGATTGCCTGCTCAAGATGTGTTTTTGCCTCGGTTATAGGCTTATGCATCCTATTCCCATAGGTACTTTCAATAATCATATAGTCAAGCCCGGGCATAAGTTCCGGAGGATTAAGCAGAGGAAGATTTTTTCTCCCTAAATCAACTATATACCCGATTTTCACAACCCGCGAATCATTTTTAATTTCTAGACGCGCTAAAGCAGAACCCAAAATATGCCCGGCGTCAAAAAAAGTCAGATAAGTATCTTTGGCTATTTTTATTCTCCGGTGATAATACACACTGCGAAAAAAACGCATACAATATTCCGCGTCCTTCTTTGTATACAAAGGCTTCATCGCCGGAATATTTTTTCTGCTGCGGATTTTATTAAGAAATTTCGCGTCTTCTTCCTGTATTTTGCCGCTGTCTAAAAGCATCAGGCGGCTTAAAGTCTTAGTCGCCGAAGTAGCATATATTTTTGAACGAAACCCTCTTTTTACCAGAGTTGGGATATTTCCGGAATGATCTATATGCACGTGAGACAACACTAAAGCGTCAATATCGAATGGATTATAAGAAAAAGTTGAATTTATTTTGTAAAAATCTTTGCGGCGGCCTTGAAACAATCCCGCATCAAGAAGTATTTTTGACTTGCCGGTGGAAAGGAGATGATTAGACCCGCTGACTTCCTGAGTTCCTCCGCAGAATTTTAATTTTATTGTCATTAATTTATTTAAATCCTTTTAAACAAAATGGATGTAAACATATATCCAGAACCACAAAAAATAAGTTAACTCAATTAAAAAAGAATAAATCTTCTTATGTTTAATCCTTTTAATAATCGTCGCGTTAATCAAAAAAAAACCGGCAAGAAATGTTATTGAGATCATTAAGGATTTTAGTATTTCCGTCTTCATGTATACTTTATCTTACTCTAGTAAGAAGAATTTGTCAACGGCACTTATCTATACAAACCAGCTTCATCTTCTTAGCTGCTGCTTGATAGCACTTACCAAAGCCATCAGGGAAGCTTTAATAACTTCATGGTTCCCGGAAACAATCTGCTGCCGGTTAAAAACACTTCCCCCGATGCCAACAGCCGAAGCCCCGCAGGAAAAAAACTCCCATATATTATCCTGCCGTACCCCGCCGACCGCCATAAGCTGAACTTCATTAAGCGGGCCTTTTAATTCACGAAAATACTGGGGACCAAACAAACCGGACGGAAAAATCTTAACCATCGTAGCCCCGGATTGCCACGCTTTCAAAACTTCATCCGGGGTTAATGCCCCGGGAAATACCGGAATATAATTCTTTACACAGTATTCGGTTACATCTTCCACTAACCCGGGCATAACAATAAAGGTTGCCCCAGCTTCAAGCGCTGCGTGTAAAGCATACATCGAAAGAACAGTACCGGCACCAATCATCAATCTATCTCCGGCAACCTTTTTAGCTTCTTTAATCAGCTCCGGAGCATCTTCAGTGTTCATGGTAATTTCGACAGTTTCCATGCCTGAAGCAATAATTGTCTCTATAAGAGGTGAAATTTCAGATTTCTTTACCCCTCTTAATATCCCCATGATCGGAAGTTTTTTAAATTTTGCAATATCCATAATCAATACCTAGAAACTGTGAGTTGAGAATTGAAAATAGAAAATTGGATTTTATTACTTATTTTTCAACTCTCTACTCTCAATATTCAATTTTCTACTCTAGTCCCGGCGCAGTCAATTTTTCAAAAAAAGCACGATAATCTTCTTTTTTATCTGACTTGCGCAATGCCATTGCTTCCCGAGGATGCTCATCTAACATCCCGGTAATCGCATAGGGAATAATATATCCCCATTCAATCTTTTCACGTAACGGAATAAATTCTTTAGAAATAACATCCAAAACAGGACGAATATCAAACTTCGGGTTTTTCAGAAAACCAATTAAAAGTTCTAACGGACAATTACCCGCGGCCCGGCCGATCCCGAAAATTGTACCGTCCAGATAATTCGCATCGTGAATAATCGCCTCAATTGTATTACCAAAAGCAAGCTGCTGGTTATTATGCGCGTGCATACCCACTTCTTTAGATTTTAAAATTCCTCTGAATTTTTTAACCAAATACTCTGTGGTCTCCTGGTAAAGAGCCCCAAAACTATCTACAATATAAATAGTTCCTGCCTTACATTCCTCTTCAAGCTGGTGTAATGCTTCATTCAGCTCATTGTCCAGGGCCCGGGAAATAGCCATAATATTTATACAGGTCTCATACCCTTTCTCGGCAAACTCATTAACCATATAAATAGCTTTATCAATATCCTTAACGTAAGAGGCCACACGAACCATATCTACCGGGCTATCCTTTGCCAGTTTAACATCATCCATATCCACCCGGCCGACATCACACATCACCGAAATTTTCATATCCGATTCAATCCCATCGGTAATCTTCAGAATATCCTCGTCATCACAAAATTTCCATTTACCGAATTCTTTATCCGAAAACATATTGCGGGAATTTTTATACCCGATTTCCATATAATCAACCCCAGCTGCCGACAAGGCCTTATATACTTCCCGGACCAAACGATCGTCAAAATCATGATTATTAATCAATCCGCCATCGCGAATTGTACAGTCTAATACTTTAATTTTTTCTCTGAACATATTACTTCTCCTTTATATTGAAAAGATATTAAGCTCTTCGGCTTTCACCGTATATAGCGGCAAGAATCAAACCTTTTAGGGGTATATGGATTAGACCGGAAACAGTCCAATAAATAACTACAGTAGTTGAAACAACCATAAATATATACGTGGAAAACATACCCGGAAGCAGTCCTACCGCCCAAACACACAATCCGAACAAAAGTCCTTTAGTCAGCCGGTTTTTCCCGGGGATCCCGTTTATAAGTAAAGCATATACAAAAGCAAAGATAATATTCAAGACCAACATTCCCGCATAAACTACAGATCCGGGGGGACCTTCCATCGGCCTCCAAACACTTATTGGCTCTAATCTGTATACCCAGTTAAACACGCCGCCGCAGGTAACTCCACCGATTACCGCATCTACTATTGTAATAACTAAAGCTGCTAATAAAATTTTCCCGAATTTCACGATACAATCCCAATCAATTCACGCTCTGAGTTTAATCAAAATAAGCTATACCTTTAGCAGTGACTTCCACACGCATACCCACAATATTATCCGTCGCGATATCCCGCTCAACCCGGGTAATTCTTAATAACCCCTGTTCTTCCAAGGTAACCGCCGCCCGGCATAAACTTTCCGCATCAGTATAACTATCCTCACAAATCTTAGCAATAGAAATCCCTTCTCCGGAAGGTAATATCTCTCCCTCAATCTCTTTAACATCTTTTTCCGATAAATAACGCAGTAAGATAAATTCAGCGCTTGTCATAACAGACTCCTTGTAAAATAATAAAAAACAAATATCTTGAAATTATGCTACTACAGCAAAAATGATTAGTCAATGGCAAAATGTTATATTTACGGGGGTAGGAGATCAGGGGCATGAAAATTTGAGATTATATCTCACAAAGGCAAATTACCGGATTTAAACTCATCCTTAAGTCTTTGCACATAGACTCTAGTCTCTTTAGTATTTAAACGGCATTCTTCATACAATCTTCCGCCATAGAGATCTTTTAATTTTTCCGCAGGTATAGCCAACGATGTCCCGCATACTTTATGGTCAAACAAAAACAAACCAGCCAACTTCTCAGCCCTTGCCTGATAAGCCTGTATTTCTACTGTCGGATCATTAAAAAAATCCGCCCGGGTCGGCCAAATGAAATCACAACACGTACATTGCTTAAAAACAGTTTCTCTATTTTGTTTTATAACCATTAGTTTTGCCTCTTTTTACTTTCTTATATTTTACCTTTTAATCACTAAAATTGTCAAAGACAAAGAAGTTCTGAGAGTATACCTGAGATATGAAAATATTGCAAGTTATTCAATTATTTTAACGACTTAGCCCTGAAATCCTTATCGGAAATCAGGGCTCTTATAAACATCTTCAGTCTATTATTTCCAGCTAACTATATATTCAATAATTCCCTCTCCCTGGGTCAGTGATTTGGAAATAACCACATTGACTTCTTTTCCCCCGGACCTATCAAAAAATTCTTTAAGCCAACCCAATATACCGATCTCCATAAGTCTAAATCTCGTTTCAAATCTATGCGCTTTAATTAAATATTTATTTTTTTCTAGCTTAGCTGTTGTTGCGTACATTTTATATTCATCAGATGTAAAATAGGTGCTAAAGATAGTCGGTATCATTTTAATAGAAAATTCGGGATTTACAAACTCCAGGAATATTCTATACATAGTTTTAAGCTCAAAAATAGCATTATGCCTACCGGCTTCTTCAATAACAGATTCATCCCCGCCGCTCAACTGAGCAACTACCTCCTTAAAGAAATTAGTCCAGGAATCCAAGTCAATTAATTCATAACCATATAACTCCGGAGGATCAATAATCTGCCGGTCTTTTTCACTCAAGGCTTCAATAACTTTTTGAAGACTTTCCTTTCCAAATTTTTCTTTTATAAATTCCTTACTTGAAACTATATTTACAGCTTTTATGCTTATAGACACAGCCCCCCCTAGATTAAATATCTTTGGGTATATTATACAATAACTTTTACATCTATCCGTCTATTTACCTAGTTGCGGCTTTTTGCACCCCATAAACCTCAAGTAGATCATTTACATTAGTAGTCTTTAGATCCAAGCCGCCATTTTCTGAAAAGGGAAGTAAATAAATCGGCTTATCCATTAATGCTTCAGCCATTTTCAGCTTGACCATAGTAATTCCCCCGGAATTGTTTAAAGCCTCTACAGTTTTCTCAATACCTTTTGCTTCGGCAATACCTTCAATTTCAATTGCTTTAGCAATCCGGCACTGCTGTTCATAATACGCGTCCGCTTTAATCTTTTCCTGCTCGAAATCACCATCCACAGAAGCAACCATCTCATTTACTTTACCCTGAGATTGCTGTAATTTCTGCTTATATTCTTCTACAGTAGCATTAACTTCTGATTTAAACCTCTCGGCCATTTGATCAGCAACCTTCTTTTCTTCAATTGCCTTCTGGTAAGCCGGATTAAACCGGTAATCTTTGGTCAATACACTTTCCACAATAACCCCGTATTTATTAAAAGTCTCATTCAGCAACGCAATAACCATGTCTGCCTTTTCCGTTCTCTTATTCGCAACGTAAAAGTCTTCGGTTTTTAATTCACCGAATAAATCACGGGTAATATTACGCGAAATCGGCCGCACAACCTTTTCTTCTAACTGCAAATTATTCTCCGCAATATATTCCAAAATATACGGAGCCTTATCCGGAATTATGCGGTAAGCAATGATAACATCAAGACTGATGTCATTTCCGTCAATAGTTTTGAATAACAAATCATCCGGTCCGGCATGCGCCCCCTGATTTCGCTTAATTGTCATCTCCATATTGCGAAGCTTAGTATCAAACGTATGCCAATCATTAATAAACGGCATAAAGAAAAACGTTGTACCTGGGGAATACATCTTTTGCATTACTCCGCTTTTAGCAAACGGCGACCACTTAACCGTTCGCACCCCTACCTCTGTTGATCCTGTTGAATGCGGCATACATCCGCTGGCACTTACAGCAACAACACCTATAAGGAGAGCTAACCATAATCTTTTAATATTAATTGTTCTCATTATTGATTCCCCCCTTTCACGCCAAAAAGCTCAAGATTTTTGTCTAAATTCATGGGATTAAACCCTGAAGGCCCGCTGGAAGAAAGCATGATCACATTAAGACCTTTCAGCACTTCGGCCATCTTTAACCCGACCAGCTTATCTGATCCTTTTTGCTGGTAAGCATTATTAATTAATTCTTTCTTCTTCGCTTCGGCAAGCTTGATCATCAGATCGGCTTCGGCATGCTTTGTTCTTACATACAAATCTTTTTCTGAGTATTTCTTGACTACATATGCTTTACCTTCTTCCAATCTGATTTTCATATTTGCTTCACCTTCTTCACGCACTTTTTTAACCAAAGCTTCTTCTCCGGTAGCTTTTGCTTTAGACCGGTTGGTAA
Organism: Candidatus Omnitrophota bacterium; assembly: GCA_043826565.1. Classification (GTDB taxonomy): domain Bacteria; phylum Omnitrophota; class Gorgyraeia; order B26-G9; family B26-G9; genus JBDRPX01. The sequence goes on along the minus strand of JBDRPX010000016.1, from coordinate 3,407 downwards.
ATACCAGCTGGTCTTTCAGCTTTTTCTCCTCAATGTTTTTCTGGAGTTCGTCACTATATTTAAAGTAACGAATCAGCACATGATCTATCATAATACCTTTGGGCGCGAGCTCGCTATTCAATAATTCCTGCGCCTGTTTTGCTCTGGCGACACGCAAAGGACTGTTAAAAAATTCTTCAGTAGTCATCTCACCCAAAGTCTCTTTCAGTTTCGGCTCGACTTTAGGGATTATCCCATTAGTCTGATATAACAATCCCGGCCCGACAGTAGTAATTACTTTATACGGATCAGCAATGTGATAAAGCACACTTACATCCACGTCAACAAAAAACCCATCGGAAGTCTGGATATGCGCTGCCTTCTGAAAACCTCCCTCTTGCTTCCTCTTCTCATAATATTCTGCAGGCGCCCGGGAAAGGCTAAGATTAAACTGAATGTTTTTTGCTTTATCCTCTAAATAGTCATTAAGCTCAAATACCTGCAAATCTTTAGGGAAACGATGCATACGGTGAATACCAAAAGGCGCAATAATATGGAATCCTGTCTTATATGTTTTCTCCCTTATTCCGGGATTTATACCGATATTTATCTGCTTAATCGCAAATTCATTCGGACGCACATAAAATATGCAATTACCAAAAAATACCGATGCGACCATAAAGATTATAAATAACCGAAATAAACCCTTGATAAATCCCTCAACTTTTACTGTTTTCATTTTACTCATCATTTTCAAAAATTCTTCTTTTTCGTTCATTTAAAACACCCCCCATTCATAAATTACAATACACAAAATCCAAATTACAAACAAATTTACTAAAAATCCTACCAGATTTTGCCTTTAGCCACGGCTTTTATTAAATCACGTTTTGTCACAACTCCCACAACCCGGGAATTTTCCAATACCGTCAAATAATATGTCTTTTGTTCTGTCATTATCGTAGCAATATCCTCTATCGTCGCCTCCTTAGAAATAGTGTTCGGCTCTTTCTGCATAACATCATTTACCAGTGTCCCGCAAATTTTTTTTATTTCCTCTTCCATCTGAGCCATTCCCAAAGGAATAATTTTAGAAAAGAAATTCAGAAAAGTCGGCAGATGAATCTTTTTATCCTGAAATATCAGGTCTTCTTCGGTTACTATCCCTAAAAAATCACCTTCATCATCAGTCACCGGAGCGCCGCTGATATTCCGGTCAACAAAAAGAATCGCTAATTCCCGGATCTGTAACGATGGTAATACTGTAGTAACCTCTGTACTCATGATTTGCTCGGCGATCATAAAATATCCTCCTAAAAGATTAGAGCCCCCAGGTAAGTTGTATTTTAGTTTAAACAATACCCGCCGGCTTGTCAACAGCTTAATTTCATGGTATAAATAGCGATATGCGCCAAAGATTAAATAAACTTATTGCCCATAGCGGGCTCTGTTCCCGAAGAAAAGCCGACGAACTTATTTTAAAAGGCAAAGTCAAAATAAACGGAAGTATTGTTTTAACTCCCGGAATCAGCGCCGACCCGGATAAAGACAAAATCACCGTTAATAATACGCCTTTAATGCAGGAAAAAATGGTCTATATACTCCTGCATAAACCACCGGGATATATCACTACTACTAAAGACGCGCACGCAGATAAAACCGTATTATCGCTTTTACCAAAGCTTCCGGTACGGCTTTATCCCGTAGGCCGTCTGGATAAAGACACCTCCGGGCTGTTAATCATGACCAATGACGGACAATTAAGATTTAAGCTCACCCATCCAAAATTTGAAGTAGACCGTGTCTATGAAGTAGTCATCCGAAAACCACTGCCGGAGGATATCGTAAATAAAATCGAAAAAGGCGGACTGCAAATCGACGATTACAAAACATATCCCTGTAAAATAAAAATACTTTCCCGGACTAAAACAACTACCACCCTAAGGATTATTCTGCACGAAGGCAGAAAACGCCAAATACGAAAAGTGTTTTCTTCATTCGGACATCCGGTAATTGAGTTAAAGAGAGTTCAGTTCGGAAAATTGCATTTAGGAGATTTAAAACCTGGCAAATGGAGATTTTTAAAGAAATCAGAAATAATCTAGTCCGGCAACCTGTCTTTCGGCATCTGCCCAGCTTTATGCAAAGCCAGCTTAACAAAGAACGGCCCAATAATTTCATATATAATTGTCGTAGCCGCAACAGTCGTAAAAATCATACTACCCAGTTCAGGAAATGTACTTTTCGCGATTAAGGCCATACCTAAAGCTACTCCAGCCTGTGGCATTTGCGCAACACCCATATATTTTTTAACCTCCGGATCTGCTCCGGAAAAAATCGCTCCGAAATAAGTACCTATAATTTTTCCGGCCGTCCGGAATATTAAATAAACCGCGCCGATCCCGCTTATTTTTGCCAATAGATCGATTTCCAGGTTTGCTCCGGCAAGCACAAAGAATAACAAATATATCGGCCAGTCGATATTCTGAACTATCTCAAAAAAACGAAAACTTTCTTTATGGATATTAGCGATCATCGTTGCCAGCATCATACACGAAAGTAATACCGATAAATGGAAATGCAGAGCCAATCCGGCAGTTAACATGATCAGCCCCATGGTAAATATCAATAAATCCCGGGAATTGCGAATATACTTAACCGTAATTTTAAAAATAGCCCCAACAAAAATTCCCAGTAAAAACGCGCCGCCGATCTCCCGCAATGAACTAAAAATAACCTCGCTAACACTTGAAGCATTATTAAAATGTATCTTTCGGGCAAAAGCAATACAGACGGAAAAAACTATCAGGCCCCAGGCATCATCAATAGCCACTACTCCCATCAAAATATCCGTAAATTTTCCTTTTGCTTTATATTGCCTGACGACCATGATCAGAGCGGCCGGTGCCGTGGCCGTAGCAATTGCCCCAAACAATAAGGCAACATAGCTCGGAAATCCCAGCAGTTTAATTCCCAGAACAACAAAAAACCACGCGCCAAATGCCGCCAGCACAGAGATCCACATTACTTGTTTGCCGATCTGCCGGAATACCTGTAAAGAAAAATTTTGACCGATACTAAAAGCAATAAGACTTAAGGCAAGATTAGAAATAAACCCGGAAGCATTTAAAACACTTTCCGGAACAAAACGCAAAGCATAAGGACCGATCAATATCCCGACGACGAGGTAGGCAGTAATCGCCGGAGTTTTAAGCTTACTTCCGACTTTAGAAGCAAAAAGACCTAAGAGAAAAACAAGGCTTAATCCAAGAAGGACGTTCATTGCCTAGGCAACACCTTTTTCTTTAAATATTTCCATTAAAATATCAAATACACTGATGATTCCCACCAGTTTTTTATCCGCATCCACCACCGGGATTGCTTCACGTCCGTGCAACTGCATAAGATCATAAACCTCTTTTAAATCC
>JBDRPX010000015.1:0-143185 GCA_043826565.1 Candidatus Omnitrophota bacterium | reverse complement strand
TGGCGGAGAGGCAGGGATTCGAACCCTGGGATCCGGTTTCCCAGATCAACCGCTTAGCAGGCGGTTGCTTTCAGCCGCTCAGCCACCTCTCCGAGTTTTTTTGTGTAACAAAAAACGAGGATATCGAACCACGCTTTTTGTGGTGAGATATCTTTAATTTATGCCCTCTCACGTTTGTTCGAGGTGATTTGTATAAAACACAAATCAGAACCTGTCTTCCAGGTGAGAGGTCTTCTCTTAAATAATTATTACAATATCCAATCACGGGTGGGGGCAAGCCCCACCCCTACAATTATTTCTTTCGCTTTTTTCCAAAAAACTCACTCAACAGATATCCGCATTGCTCGGCTAATACTCCGCTGCGTATTTTTATCCGGTGATTAAGTTTTTCATTATCCGCGATATTTGAAACTGATCCGCACGCGCCGGTTTTCGGATCCTGCGCGCCGTATATAAGGTGTTCTATCCGCGCCAATACTAAAGCTCCGGCACACATTGAACACGGCTCAATTGTAACATAAAGAGAACAATCCGACAACCACTTATTCTCTAAAAAACTTGTTGCCTGGGTAATCGCGATCATCTCCGCGTGCGCTGTTGGGTCTTTAAGCATTTCTACCTGATTGTGCGCCCGGGCGATGATCTTGCCCTGATGCACAATGACCGCGCCTACGGGAACTTCGTCTATCTCCGCAGCTTTTTGCGCTTCTTTTATGGCTACTGCCATGTAAAAATCATCTTCATCCTGGTCAAACATAATTTCCTGCCAAAATATTTTATGAATATAAACTTTCGGCCGACAGGACTCGGCCACTACGCTCACAACATCGTGTTGTTCGCTGCGTAGCCTCACCTACGTTCGCTAAATCTGCAGTCCTGCAGATTTGCCCTCCTCTTCGTCGGGCCGCCCTCTCCGCTTCGAGTCCTGTCAAACAGGACACGGTCAAAATAAAGGATTCCTCGTAAAGAGGAATCCTTTATTTTGGCGCGGCCGACAGGACTCGAACCTGTAACCCTCAGTTCCGTAGACTGATGCTCCATCCAATTGAGCCACGGCCGCGTAGATTGCTTTTACATATTTTTTCTTGCTACGTTAAAAAAACCAATTGCCCTGTTACCAGAGCTCACTTCGTTCCTGACAATATTTAATTTACTTTTTTTATCTTTTACTTGAGACTTGCAACTTGCGGCTTGTAACTGTATCTTCTGTTTTTAATCTCTCTCTTCAGTTTCAATAATAATTCCGCCGACAAGCATGGAGAAAATATTATAAAATGCCGCCAGTAAAGCGAAATATAATCCCCCGATAATCGCCGCTACCAGACCAAAAATCAGCGCGCCCATAAACCCCGTAAGCATTGTTCCGATATACGGAATCTGCGCTAAGGTACTCTTGAACGCCGCACTGCCCAGGCTCATACCGAATAAAGCGGTTACAAATCCAATAATAAAATTCATCCCGCCAAACAGCTTAAATACCGAGCCCAGATCAATAGTTTTACAAACAAGTTTTGCCATTATTACCCCCCCCCCTCTCTAGAGTAGGAATTCACGGACTTATTGTTTTAAATGTATATTGTAAGATAACACAAAACATGAGAAAAATCAACTATGAACAACGAGCTCTGAACTAAAACTCACGAGTGAGTTTTAGTTCTCCCAGTTTCGGATATCGTCATCACTTTCTAGCCCGTCTTTGCCCAGAGAATATAAGTCATATTTTTTCGGATTATGTGTGCCCGGAACCCGGTACTGATACGGCCTTCCCCAGGGATCTTTCGGATGATTATCCATATACGGCCCCTTCCAATTAGTTGCCGTTGCCGGCGGGGTGATCAGCGCCTCCAGCCCCTGACTGGAATCAGGATATTTGCCGTTATCTACAGAATATAATTTCAGGGATGTCGCGATATTAACCTCAACATCTGATTTAGCGACTGCTTTACGCGCTTCTTCGGAACGTCCGGCAAAACGCGGTAAGACCATTGACGCTAATACCGCGATTATTACAACCACGATCATCAATTCAATTAAGGTAAAAGCCCTTATTTTTCTTCCCATCTTTTAATCCCTTCTTTATCCATTAGTATCTTATACTTCATCACCGGCTTATTAAGAAACTTTGTTTGAATCTCCAGGTTAATATATTCCGCAAAAACCCCTAAGAATCCATCGTTAATAAGCTGTTCTAATAAATTGTGCTGCTGCGCGGATAAAGAGCCGAACGAGCTCAATCTCTCAATAATCGTATCTTTGCTTTCAAAAACCCGGTCATCTTCAGTGCCTTCTTCCGCGTCCGGCCCCTGCCGGTAAAACTGGATCGATCCGATCAGGCCTTCCTCCATACCCAATATCCCCATGACTTCCGCGGAAGCGGTATTTATATTTACTGCGCCGGCCCCATAAACAGTAATATAGTCTTTGGCCTCTTTAAATGATTCACTATCCATGCCGTCAATCAATAATAGTTCTTCTTTTAAGTTAAACGGATATAAATCTGATTTTAATATGTTTTTTGCTATCGTTTCGGTAATTCCCGGGATATCTTCCATAATATCCTGAGAAGTTCTATTAATATTAATTCGGCTTTCCTCATCAACCATTATGTATTCATAACTGCCCATCCCCAGTTCTTTTTGCTCAAGATGGCGCAGAGCATACAAAGTATCATAAGTAGGGGTATCATTTTTTCTCTGCGTGCTGGCGTAAGCATAGGCTGACTTAGCTAAATAAAGGCTGGCCAGCTGTTGTTTTAATCTCTGGGAAATCCGCAGTTGGGAAGATGCGGTATTGTACGCGGCAACACAAAGAATAGAAAAAAGCACCAGCACCCAGATCGCCATGATCAGGATACTCCCCTTTTCCCTCCTGGCAACTGGTAACTGGCAACTGGTAACCATATTATGATATCGGTATAAATATAGTTTTTGTGAACTCTTCATCATTAAATTTAACCTTTATCAGCACCGCTTTAAACGGTTTTTCCTGAGCTTCAAAAATTTCATTCCAGACATATTGATCCCGCACTTTGTCATGATATAAATAGGTCAAGGAAAACCCGTCAATAGCCACAACGCTCTCTCCCGTCGTAATATCTCCGGTTTCCTCGATAATATCTTTTAAATCCGTTTCTTTACGCCGGAGTTCTTTTTCCAGCTCGTCAAAATAATAAGTAACCTGAACAATAGAACCATCGGATATCACCGGAAAGGTTATCTCTTGAGTACTGCCCTCAAAATCAATTGACGAGCCCCCAACAGAGTGCCGCAGATCCCGCGCCATTAAGTCTAAAGAAAATAAAACATTACTTCTGGCAAAATCCACATTCTGAGCCCGCCCCCAGATTCTCATGCCGGACATAAAACTCGCTGTAATCCCCACCCCGATGATCGCAAATATAGTTATCACCACAATCATTTCGATCAGGGTAAACCCCGCACGCTTTCTGAATTTAACAAATATCTTTTTCTGCATATATTTTTCCGGGTGATGTTAAAAGCTAATTACGCAAAGTCAAAACGCAAAAAGCAAAATTCAAAAATTCAACTTAAAATTCAAAATTAAAAAGAAAGTGCTTTTAAAAAATTTTTAATTTATTTCCAACTTTTAAGTTTTGAATTGCAATTTTGACTTTTGACCTTTGATTTTTGATTTATTTTTACCCTTTATTCTGCTTCTTTAATAAAATATGTTTCTAAAAATACTTTTCTTTCCCGCTCATCCTGCTTCCACAACAAGGTCATTTCCACTTTATCTATTGTTTGTGAAGGATTCTCACCCTCCCCCCACTGATCATCATCAAGATGGTAAACATCCCGGTTCAGAGAAGCCGGGCGATTACCTACGGCCACATCTTCCGAAGCCGGCTCTATGGCCTTCTGCGGACTAATAATTGTCTGTAATTCCAGGTCGCTCATCTGCTCATCCAAAAGCTCTACGGCATAAATATCATTACTCCCGGTATCTAAGGCGGTAACTACCGATAGCAATGAGCGCATGATCAATACCAGGCCAATGGATAAAATAGAAACCGCGACAATAAGTTCAATTAAGGTAAATGCTTTTTTTGATGTGCTTTTTTTGAAATATTTAATTTTATTTATAATCATCTTTTATCTTGTTTATTGTTTATTGTTTATTGTTTATAGTCTATGGTCTATCGTCTATCGTCTATCGTCTGTTTTTTAGGAAGGTATGGCAATACTGATGATTCCGTCCATTTTTAATATATCGGATTTGTTATCCTTAGCTGCTACGGAGAATTTATCCAGCTTAATAAGCATTTTGCTTTCTTGGATATTATCAAAAAATTTCAATAACTGCTCAAGAGTTAAATCAACCTGAACATTCGCTTTGTAGAACATAAATTGATCGTCGCCCTTCTCCCCGGCCTCCTGAGGAGTAAGGTTCACTACCGAGCCTCCGGAAGCGCGGACAATATTTTCCACTTCCCGCAGCAGCTGCGCTTTTATGTCTTTTTCGCCTAAGCCTTCTGTGGCAAAAAACGGCTTACATTTTTCATAATCACTGAACAATTGATCCTTAGCTTCCATAAAGCCCAGATCTTCTCTCAGCCGGACTTCTTCGATTCTTATTTGATTAGAAATATTTTTTGATTGCTTGCGCAGATCCGCGATAAAAAGTCTTTCAAAGAGAACGATAAATACTACCGCGACAACTGCCGCGATGATCATTTTTTTATGCTTATCAAGCTGTAAATTCTCCAATAAATTTGCCATTTTTCTCCTTACCCGGGGTATTCTTCCAGAAAAAAACGCATGTCAAAATCAACAACTTCCTGATCTTTGACTTTCTTTTTTCGGGTATTTCTCGTCTGCACATCTTTAAAATTTCGTGTTTTTTCAAGGTTTGTCGCCAGGTCAAAAACATCCGACAACTGAATTGCCTGGCCGCGCAAAACAATATTATTTTCTTCATCCAAGCTGATATTGCTAATGGCAATACTTTCCGGAACCGCTTTTTGAAGCTGATACATAAGATATAACGGTACCCGGCGTGATTCCAGAACCCCTTTAACTATTTCTATTTTGTCTAATTGGGGGACCACTTGCCCTAATTCTTTTTCCACTTTATCCGCCCGAAGCTTAAGCTCATCTAAGTATGTTTGTTTATGATGCATCCGCCCCAGAAATATAAAAAATACCATGCTTAAAAAATAAATCGAGAAAAGCCCCAGGAAAACCATTTCTTTCATCTTCTTGCGTAATGATTTTCTGACCTGGATTTCCGGTAATTCAAAAGGAAATCCCTGTTTGCCGTTTTGCAAAAACAAAGACGCGGCGCCAAGAAGAGAGACATCCGGCGGCAGGATTCTTTTCTTCCGCTTTAAACGTTCCGCGGAAACCGGCACCGGAACACTTTGCACTTTAGTTCCCAGCTCCTTTTCGATGATCCGGCCCAGCTCATCTCCGTAAGGCCCGGAAAGAAAGATCATGGCCGGCTTTCTATTCTGTTCTTCATTATTAAAAATCAATAAAGACTGCCGCACTTCCCCGAGAAGCCTCTTGCGCCCCAGGTCTTCGGCAAGCTCACTGGCTTTGAGCGCGATGCTGCGGGAGAAAATAAAATTATTCCGGTCAAAAATTATAAAATCAGTAAAAGTCGTATCAATATCCAAAGACAAATAAAGGTCATCACTGTTTATTGATTCTCCGCATTTTTTAAGCACCCATTGCCACACGCCATCAGAACTAAGCAATATCCGGTCTACCAAAACTCCGGTTTTTTCCACAATTTTAATCGGGCGGCGCATAATGTCTTTATTAACTATCGCCAGCAATACTTTGGTATAGCCCATTTCATCTTCACCCGACATCTGATAACTAAAGAAGACTTCCTCTTTTTTATACGGAACAACCCGGCTTATATGCAGTTCGACCATTTTGGATATTTCTTCTGTATCTTTGGAAGGAAGATGCAGGCTTCTGACCGTAACAAAATTCCGGGGTAAAGAAATCGCGATGGATTCCGGCCGATACCGGTTTTTCTTGAATATATCAATTATTGCTTTCGCGATCTCTTCATCATTACGGGAATCAATGGACTCAATAATACAATCGGAAATTTTTGGTGATATACTCTTCTGACTGCTTGTCAGAATTTTTATATAATGCTCACCTATTTCTATTCCGGCAATTAATTTCATATCTTTAACCTTTATTAAAATACTGAGAGTTGAGCATTGAATATTGAAAATTGGCTATTGATGATTCCTGATTATTTACTTTCTTTTCTCTATTCTCTATTTTCTATTCTCAATTATCTGTTAACGCACCATCTGCGTGATCTGGAACGTCGGCATTAATATCGCTAACACAATACCTCCGAGGATCAATCCAATAACAAGTATCAGCATCGGCTCAAGTAATGAGCTGATCAGCGCAATGTCCGATTCAACCTGCTGAGTATATGATTTTGACAACTCATCAAAAACATCCGCCAAACTGCCGGATTCTTCTCCGATCGCCACCATTTTAACAAAGAAATCAGGCAATTTGGTAAACGCCGCGAAACTTTTAGAAAGGCTTTGCCCGGAAGCAACATGATCATAGACCTGCTTTAACTGTTCCTGTAGCTGCGGCGCTTCCACCGTCGGGGTAGCGATCGCTAATGCCTGCAGTGCCGGCACTCCGCTTCTCAACAGCAGGCATAAAGACCGGGAAAACTGCGCCAATTCCTGATTGTTCACTAATTTTTTTATTAACGGAAGTACTCTTTTTAATTTTCCTCCCAAAGCTTTTAAAAATTTCCTGCCTACAGCAGAACGCAAAACAAACATAAATATAGCCGCGGCGGCGATCAGCATCCATAAATTACCTTTGGAAAATTCACTAAAATCAAACAGCATCCTGGTTATCAGCGGAAGTTCTTTCCCCAGGCCGGCGAAAATCGGTTTAAGGCGCGGAATAACAAAATTTATCAGCACAAAAATACTTAACACACCCACCCCGACAAGTAAGGCCGGATAGGCTAAAGCAACCGCCACTTTATTTTTTAAGCTTTCCTGCTTAGATAAAAACTCGCTTATTTGTTCCAGTGCCGAATCCAAAGATCCGCTGGCTTCTCCGGACTTAACAATATTAATATAAAGCGGGCTGAAGATCTGCGGAAAAGCCGCCAAAGATTCAGAAAAAGTCCGCCCTTCTTTTGTGGCTGTATACACATCGAAGATCACTTCCTTAAACAAAAGATTTTCCGTCTGCTCGTAAACTATTTTAAGCGACTGCAGCAATTCTACTTTGGCCCGGCAAAGCGTAGTAAGTTTCTGGGTGAAAATAAAAATCTGACGGGAAGTGATTTTTTGCGGAAAAAATAAAAATGGTTTATTTTTCCCCTGTTTACTGCCGGCTTCGGTAACCGCTTCAATGGAAGTAAGAAACAATCCTTTGGCAAATAACGCTTCTTGGGCCTCTTCCTGAGTTGCCGCTTCGATCGTTCCTTCGACTACATTCTCAATTCCTTTTTTCGCCTTGTATATAAACTTCATAATTATTTTATTGCCGAATATTGATAATTGAATATTGATAATTGTAAAATATTAATTTTGACCTTCAATTTTCGATTCTCTTGTTATCTTTTGTTTTAGTCTTGCGTCTTGAGACTTGGGACTTGTGTCTTTCTCATCCTTCCCAATCCGTGACATGTAAAACTTCTTCGGGAGTTGTAATCCCCAATCTAACTTTTTCTATACCGAGATCTTTTATTGTTTTCATCCCCATCTCTTTTGCTTTTTGCTTGATCTGGTCCGCCGATGCCTTATTTAAAATAAGCCCCTGAATATTAGCATCAATGTCAATAATTTCATAGATTACCGTGCGGCCCCGATAACCGATGCCTTTGCACGCTTCGCATCCTCTTCCTTCATATATTTGCATATTACTGAATTCTTCAGGTAAAACAGTTTTATCTTTTCTCTCCTGTTTACAGTCAGGACAGATCATTCTGACTAAGCGCTGAGAGATAAACGCGTTCACCGATGAAGCAAGTAAATACGGTTCTATCCCGATATCCATAAGCCGGGTTGCGCCGCTGGCAACATCATTAGTATGTAACGTAGAAAAAATAAAATGTCCGGTCAGCGCCGTCCGGATCGCCAGCTCCGCGGTCTCAAAATCCCGAACCTCTCCGACCATCATAATGTCCGGATCATGGCGCAGAATACTCCGGAACGCGCTGGCAAAAGTCAGTCCGACTTCCGGCCTTACCTGAATCTGCATTATTCCGTGCAGTTCATATTCTACCGGATCTTCAATCGTAATGATCTTAACTTTATCCTGATTCAATTTACTTAAGCAGGCATATAATGTCGTTGTCTTTCCGCTTCCCGTCGGGCCGGTAAGGAACATTATCCCGTGCGGTTTTTTCATCAGAGATTCTATTCTTTTGCAGTCTTCCGAAAAAAAACCCAGCTCTTCTAAATTGAACAGTTTATGAATCGGCAATATGCGAATAACCACTCCTTCGCCGTAAATACAGGGAATAATGGAAACCCGCAAATCAATTTGCTTACCCTCTACTTTAATAATCGCCCGGCCGTCCTGAGGCGTGCGTTTTTCCACCACGTTTAAATCCGAAATGATCTTAACCCGGGAAACGATCGCTTTAAACAAATGCTTTATCTGTTCCGATACATTCATATCATATAAAACACCGTCGATACGATAACGCACCCTTACTTTATCCCGGTACGGCTCAATATGAATATCCGTGGCGCGTGATGTTACCGCGTCTGAGAGAATCTGGTTAACCAATTTAATTACCGAAACATCATGGGCAGAATCTTCCAGGTCTTCAATCACGTCAATCTGCGGACGGGCTGTTTCTTTCATGTCATCCTGCTGCAGAATTTTATTCACGGTATCCGCCCCGAATCCATAATACTTGCGGATCGCTCCTAAAATTTCCTTCTCGGTAGCTAATACTCTTTCCACATTGTAGCCGAGATGAAGTTTTATATCCTCCATGGACCATACTTCCATGGGATCAGATACCGCTATTGTCAAAAGATTACTTTCGAGTTTTAAAGGCATGGTCTTATAGTGCCAGACAAATTTAACCGGCACCGCGTCAATAACCGCTTGCGGGACAACGATTCCTCTTAGGCTGGCATAAAAATGCATTCCCAGCTGTTCTCCCAGAGCATTGAGAAGTTCCTGTTCATTGATCAGCTTCAAACGTACCAGTGTTTTCCCCAGCACTAATCCGCTGCGCTTAGACTCCTCCATAGCCGCATCTAACTGCTCCGGCGTAAGCATACCTTTCGCAACTAAAATTTCACCGATCTTGGCCATAATACTCGCTCCGCTCGCAAACCATAAATAAGGTATAAGTTAAAAATAATAAACCAAAAGCTAAAAACCAAAAACTATAAACTAATAAATAGAAAAATATGCATATAAATAATTAAAAAATTGTATTGTTGTTTTTATTTTTAGCTTTTCACTTTTAGTTTTTAGCTTATACTTTTTTAAGCCAGTCCGCCGATCATATAAAATTTTTCTTCACTAATATGGTCAACCCGGCCGCTTAAAATTTTCTGGCATCCGGCCAGCGTATCTTCTAAGGGAACATTTTCCCCTTTTATTCCGGTATAACTTTCGACAACGGAAAACGGCTGGGTTAAAAAATTCTGCAGCTTGCGCGCCCGGTCAAAAATAACTCTTTCTTCATGGCTTAACTCTGATTTTCCGATAATTGACGCGATCCTCTGAAGTTCATCATATCTTTGAAAATAGCGCAGTACTTCCTGGCTGATACTATAATGGGTATCTCCGATAACATCCGGGGTGATAAATCCGGAGGTTGAAGTTAACGGATGAATCGCCGGATATAAACCTCTCTGAACATATTCACGGGATAATACCATAATTGAGTCTAAATGGCTAAAAATGGTAACTACCGCCGGATCAGTTAAGTCATCCGCCGGAACATATACCGCTTCTAAACTGGTAATACTCCCTTCGGCCGTAGAAGCAATTCTCTCATGAAATTCTCCGATCTCACTGGTCAAGGTAGGCTGGTATCCGGTTTCCGACGGGATCCGTCCCAGCAAAGCAGACAGTTCACTGCCGGCCTGGGCAAAACGAAAAACATTATCCACAAAGAAAAGTACGTCATTCCCATCGCCGCGCAATGATTCCGCGATCGTCACTGCTGTCTGCGCGCTTTCAAATCTTGCTCCGGGAGATTCATCCATCTGCCCGAATATCAGAATAGAATCTTTCAAAAGGCCGCGTTCTAAAAACTCATAATATAATTCATTTCCTTCCCTGATACGCTCTCCGATCCCGGCAAATACGCAGGCACCTTTTTGCTTATGAATAATATTATGGATAATTTCTAAGATCATTATGGACTTACCGCAGGCCGCGCCCCCTAAAATCCCGGTTTTCGATCCCTTAACAAAAGGAAATAAAAGATCAATAACCTTAACTCCGGTCTCCAGAATATCGTATTCACGCTTTCCTTCTTTTTTGGTTTTGACTATATCCCGGCGCGCGGCGCTATGTATGGGAATCTCCGCCTCTCCATGACAATCAATCGGGCCTTTGCCGTCAATCGGTTTACCTAAGACATTCAGCAGCCGGCCAAAAAGGTATCTTGCCGGAGGAACAGTTAAAACTTTACGCGTAAGCGTTACCTTCGAGTTGCGGCGCAAACCATAAGTAAATGAAAGCGCTATACACCGGCAAATATTATCCTGCCGGTGCGCGACAACTTCTAAAACAACCTCTTTGTTGTCATAGTTTCTCGCGGTGACAACTTCATGAACACCCGGAATATCACTATTATCCTCAAATTGGATGTCCACAACCGGGCCGTATACGGCAATAACTTTACCTTTTTCGTCCATTTCTACTTTCTTTTTTATTATCCTTTTTTTACAGCGTGCGAAGCACACCTTAATTTTGATTTTTGACTTTTGATTTTTGACTTTTGGTTTATTATCATTTATTCACTTTAATCCTTGAGGCCAATAGTTCCCGGATACGCTTATCCGCTAAAGCGTGCACGCTTTTAAAATACTCTCTGGCCAAATTATTATTAATCCTGGTTAACTCCTGATAACTTGCTTCCAAATGCATCAGCCTGGCCGCCAGCTCCGAAAGTTTGCTTGAATAAAGTATTTCCGTTAAAGCCGATCCTATCCGTAAGCCAACCAATCCTTCCACAACCGTATCATGGGAAGGCCTGATCATTAATTCCTCATCGCCGCCTTTTTTCCCGGCAAAGCCCCTGATCTCATCAAGCGGAAAAGGCAGCAGCTGCTTAGCCTGGATATGCCTGGCGGTAATCGAAATAAATTCCGCGTAAACAATAATTACTCTATTTATCGCGCCTTTTATATATTCATTAAACAAGAATTTTTTTAATTTAAGCGCGGTGTTCATATATGTTTTATCTTTTACCCCGGGCAAAAACATGAACGACTGTTTTGTCCCCCGGAAAAACTGCGCTCCTTTTTCTCCTAATACCACAAACACATCTTTATCATCCTGCTTAACCTTCATCGCCGCATTAAGCAATAAAATATTCAGCTCTCCTAAAAACCCTTCGTCTGAGGTAACCACAACTATTCCCTGCGGCACAGCCTTTTCCCGGGAAATAAGATTATGATTAATAATTTCCTCTTTTTCAAACATGGAAAAAGACGCGCTTATTTGTTTGACGAATTTGTCTTCCCCCCATTTTTCCTGCTGAAGCTGTCTTAGCTGAATCGAAGTAGCGATTTTTAAAATATTAATGATCTGATCTAAACTTCTATTAAAAGTTAAGCTGTATTTAAGGCTTTGCAGCGATTCCATAATCTAACCTTTATAAAAATACTGAAAGTTGAACATTGAATATTGAAAATTGGATATTAATAATTACTGATTATCTGCTTTCTTTTTTCTACTTTCAATTCTCATTTTTCAATTCTCATTTTTTGTCTTCTTTATTTTGTCTTTATCTGCTTAAAGTATTCTACCAAAGCCTGATCCAGCCCCATTTTAACCGCCTCGGTCAAATCCTGTTCTTTTTCGATCATTTCAATAAGCTCCGGATATCCGGCATTTAAAAAATAGGATATATCTCTTTTAAATCTTCCGACACCTTCCGGGGTCAAGGCTTCCAATATCCTTCTTTTATAAGCGTAGAACAACACCACTTCCTCGGTCAGAGAAAGCGGATTGTAATTATCCTGGATAAACAGTTCTTCTAATACGCGGCCGCGGCTGATGATCTGCTGCGCTTCTTCGGAAAGTCCGGTCCTTAACCGCATCAACCTTAACATTTCCCGGTATTGCAAATATCCCAACCGGATACCTCCGCTTAATTTGCGCAAAGCCGGACATTGCACCTTAGAACCTAAACGCGAAACAGAAAGCCCGACATCAATAGCCGGCTTAAATCCTTCGCGGAATAAATTAGTATTTAAAAATATCTGTCCGTCAGTAATAGAAACAAGATTAGACGGAATAAACCCGGTAATATCGCCCTGGAGGGTTTCCACGATCGGCAGAAAACTCATTGTTCCTCCGCCAAGTTCTGATTTTAAACGCGCCGCGCGTTCGAGCAATTGGGAATGAATAAAGAAAATATCTCCCGGGTAAGCCTCTCTTCCCGGAGAACGCTCAAGCAAAAGAGAGATCTGGCGATACGCCCAGGCATGTTTTGTTAAATCATCAAATACAACCAGGACATCCCGGCCCTGATGCATAAAATACTCGCCGATAGATGCGGCGGTATACGGACAAATAAACTGCTCTGCCGGAGAACTCGCCGCTGAGGCACAAACCGCAATAACCGCGTGCATCGCGTCTTTCTCCACCAAAGTATGGATCATCTTATCAAAAGTCGATTGCGAACCTCCGATAAAACAATACACGCAAACAACCTCTTTACTGCTTTGATTAATGATCGCGTCTATGGCAATACTGGAACGGCCGGTCTGCCGGTCACCAACAATCAACTGCCTTTGGCCTTTACCGATAGGAATGGTCATATCAATGATTTTTATTCCTGTGGCCATCTGTTCATTGATCGGATCGCGGTCCATAATTCCCGGGGCCTGGCTAAATACCGGATACTGGTTTGCCGCGATAATTTCTCCTTTTCCGTCAATAGGCAGGGTCAAACAATCAACTACTCGCCCTAAGAGCTCCTTGGCGACCGGGACAGACAGAAGTTCACTAGCGCTCTTAAGATAATCTCCGACTCTCATCTTGCTGGCATCGCCCAGAACAATAATAAGTACTTCTTCGGGGTTAAATCCCAGGACGACACCTTTGGTGCCGCCTTCAAATTCAACTAACTGCCCGTATAAACAAGAGGGCAGGCCTTGTGCCTTTACAATCCCTTGAGTAATTTCCGTGATCTTGCCGACTTCCCTGATTTCTAATGTAGGAATAATAGAATGTTCCGACATTTTTCCTTCCATGAATTCATTGCATTAGGCATTATAATTGCTGTTCTATTTCGATAAGCTTTTTATCCCTTTCAAACATTTGGGCAACTTTTTCTAACTTATTTTCCAGGGTTCCGTTAATAACAAAAGCTCCGATCCTGAGGATCATCCCTCCCAGCATCGCCGGATCGATCTTTTGATCTATTTCCACATTGTTCTCTAACTTAGAGAACAATACTACCCTTAATCTGCCAAGCTCCTCATCGGTCAACGCGATATTAGTAATAATTTCCACCTTATTGGTCTTTATGGAAAATTTTTCCTTGTCAACCTTACTGATCTCCTCAATAACATCATTGATAAGCTCATAATGAACTCTGTCTGTTACCCTCTTACTAATCGTATACTTAATAACTTCCACCGCGTATTTTAAGGCAAACGCGTTTATTCTTAACATTAATTCACTGTGAAGTTTTTTTACCTTTTCTTTTGCGTCATTAATCATATTATCAGCTTCGATCTTACCTTTATCTTCCTGGTTCCGCTGTAATATCTTGCCCATGGTTACGGCTTCATCCGTAATTTTTTTCGCCTCTGCTTTTGCTTTTTCTAATTTTTCCGCTGTTTCTTTTTCCGCCTGTTCAAGCATTGCTTTAAGCTTAGCTTCAATAAGCTGGTTTTCATTCTGCAATTCCTTTAAGCGTCTTAGCGCGGCATTGACATTGCGCGAGAAAAAGAACCGCAAAAACAGCACGATCGCGGCAAAAGTAAGGATTTGAAATATAATAAGCTGAATAATCATATTCTGTTAGAATATTGAAAATTGAGTATTGAATATTGGAAAACAACCATTTTTACAAATCTCAACCATCAATTATCTACTTTCTACTTTCAATTATTTAAATAAATTATAGACCACCAGTAATGCCAGCACCGCAATTGCTTCCGCGAAAATAAAAGCCGTAATCATGGCTAAGAGAATTTTCGGAGAAGCCCCGGGATTCCTGGCCACAGCCCTTACCGCGCCGCGGCCGACCATCGCAATTACTAATGCCGGCCCCAAAGTACTTAATAACATTAATAATATAACTGTAATATTCTGCATAATTTTCAAACCGATTGAACATTGACAACTGAAAATTGAGAGTTGGAAAAACTATTTAAAAACAGTCCAACATTCGACTTTCAATTATCAATTATCAGTTTTTTAAGTTTAGCGTTCGACTAAAATAACAAGTCTATTGTTTTGCATTTTGGCAACTCCGTCTTCCACCGGCAAACTTAAAGAATTATTTATCTTTAACACCCCTTTTTTCAGCCGATAAAGAAATGCTTCGTGCAAATCAAGAACCCCGAGTTCCCCGTCCCTTCCGGGCAGGATAACACTCTCGACATCATCCTCAAAAATGATTTCTTTTACATCTACAACAGAAACTCTCATATGATTTTTTATTATATTATTCTTTCGATGGTAAGTAAAGACAAAATAAGTTGTTAGGGTAGTGTTCCGCAGAGGCAGCGCCTTAAGATTACGCGCTTAGGACAACCTTGTTTTTACCGGTATTTTTGGCTTTATATAAAGCCTTGTCCGCGCTGGCGATCAATTTTTCTTTATTCATGCCGTCTTCCGGATAAGTAGCCAGCCCGATACTCAGCGTTACCGGCAAAGAAAATTCCGCTACTTCTCTTACTCTTTCCGCGATTAAGGCCGCCGATTTTTTATCAGCTTTATCCAGAACAAGGCAAAACTCTTCTCCGCCATAGCGGCAAATAACGTCATTTGTAGAAAATCGCAAAGAATCTTTAAATATATCAGTTACCCCGCACAACAATTTATCTCCGGCCTGATGTCCCTGAGTATCATTGAATTTCTTAAAATCATCAATATCAACCATCATTACGGAAAACTTTTTGGTTATCTCGTTTTTCAGGCTGTCTATTTTATGATTTAGATGAAGGTCTAGGAATCTGCGGTTATAAATCCCGGTAAGGCCGTCTTTAACCGAAAGCTGCATATAGTGTTTTTTTCTATCTTCGCCGGCTAAAATATAATATCTTTCTATGGCCCGGGCCAGGACAACTTCCACCTCTACCCGGTTAAAAGGTTTGGTTATATACCCGTACGCACCGATGGCCATGGCCCGGATCGCTTCCTCAATATAATAATAAGAGGTCATGACAATAACACTTATTGACGGATATATCTCCAAAGCCTGCCTGGTAACATTTACCGCGTTTCCGTCAGGTAAAGTCAATGCCGTCAAAACCAGCGCGTATTCTTCTTTTTTAAGAATCTCCGCGATCTCCCGGGATTTAGAAGCAAAAGCGCATTTAGACCCAAAACTCTGCACCATTGAGGCTATTTTTTCCCGGTCAGCTAAGTTGTCTTCAACAATCAGAAATTTTAATTTCTCTTCAGGCATAGCATTATATCTTTCTTTGTTATTGAATTAATATATCACATTTTTAGCCAAAACACACATTATTCGTTTTTCATGAGGTCTTCAATATCTTCGGCACTAACTTCTTTTGCTTCTGCTGCGGTATGCTGTTCCGGAGTAAGTCCGTCATCTTCATTCGTTTTCGCGGATGTTTCCGTTTGCTGAGCATTCTCCTTCATTGCCTTAGCCTGATTTGCCCAGATAAAATAAAGACTACCGGCTAAAACAGCCAGAAATCCGACTATAAAAAAGAACAGCTTCCAAATAGTTATTGAAGGCAATCGTTTTGCCTGGGTAAGAAAACTTCTCGCCAGCATAAGATCCTGTTTCGCGGCATCTAAAAGATCCAGATTATCCCGATATTCGGAAATATGCGATTGCGGATTAGCTGCGGAGGCTTTTTGCTTATTGATGATCCGGTCTAATTTTGATTCAATGCTGTCTTTTAAAAAATTAGCCCGGTCTTCAAACTCCGTATTTTGGATCAACTCTATGGTTTTATCAATTTCCGAACGCAAATTATCAATCTCCGCATCCGGAACAATCCAGATATCTTTAATAACCACTTCCCGCTCTACTGATTCTTCCGGCTTAAGTTCATACTCACCAAATACAAAATACGCTCCCTGCTGAGTGTCGTAAGTCATGGACAGATCCCCCTTATCCATCACATCTATCGGAGTGACTTCTTTGGGTAAATATGCTTTTAAGGTAACTATCTGGGTCTGTGTTTTGGATGGGTTTACGCCAAGAACTTTTAGGGTAATATTCGCTTGCGCTTCCTGGGCAAAAATAAAGATCACACAACAGAAGAACAGAACAATAAATATCCCGGCTCTTAATCCTTTAATCCGCTCCATGGTTTCCCTCCCTATATAGATAAATGTTAAATATTAATTGTTAATTGTTAAATGTTAATTGTATAATGTTTTATCTTTTTGATTTTTATATCGGGCGCAGACAAGCGGCGCCCCTACGTTTTTATCTTTTTTTAACTTGTAACTTGAGGTTTGTGTCTTTTCTGCGATTTGCTGTTCAGGTCTGGGGGTATTCCTTTACCCCGGCAGCCTGAACATATTCGCCCCATTCTTCGTTTACTTAAATTCGTACCAACCCCGTCAGTTCTTTACTTATTTAAATTCATACCATACTTGAGTGACGGGTTTCGCGCTGATGTTTTCGATCATCTTATTATTCAACTCAAGCATTGCCTTCATTTCCTGAGTTTTGTTTTTAAGATATACTATATCCTTCTTCTTTTCTTCCGCAACTCCGGCTTTTCCGCCTAAGCCGACAGATTCCAGCTGTCCCAGATCTTTCAGCTGCGCTCCCATACTGCTCAGCTGATTATAAATAACTTCCAGTTCCTTGTCCCTCTTCGAGCCGCCCTGAGCCTCCGAAACAATCTCTTTACCGATCCTGGAGAATGATGCTTCAATCAGGCCGATCTGATTACCTAAGATATCCACCACCTGGCCAATATCACTTAATCCTGAGGTTGAACCTAAGATCGCCGAAGTCTGTCCGGCTATATCATCTACTGTAGACCTAACAATCGTAATTGTCAATGCGTCTAAAGTCCCCTTGGTCTCTTCCGAACAAACAATTGTACAATCTCCCTGCCCCCAACTGTTATAGAACTTGACCTTGTATTCATAAATACCGGTTGTGCCCATCTCAGTCATAAGTCCTTTATCAATTCTCTGGACATTCTGAGTATCATAAACATCGATCTTGGGAATTAAGCCGGAATATGTTCTATATCGGATCATCAGATCAGCTCCGCCCTTGACCGATTTCTCACGGTTGAGAATGTTTGATTTCATAGTAGTCTGCAAATCTTCGCTGGTAGCCGCCAAGGTACCTTCTAAGCTTTCCCGGGTTGAAGAAAGATTAGCCGTAAGCTCTGTTTTGGTATCTGTTACTACCCCGATTACAGTTGCCGCGGAACTGTCAACTTTATTTTCTAAAGATGCTCTGGTTTCATCCAGCTTGTTAATTGTCGCTTGAGTCCCCGCCCCGACTGCTGTTTCAATCTGCGCCACAGAAGCGGCCAATTGAGTAGCTGTCTGGGTAAAGAACTCATACTGCAGAATCTCCGAACCAACATCAATACTGGCACTGGAAGTATATTCTCTTGATCTATAAGTAATTGTCAAAGTTGCCGGATATACTTGTCCGGATTCAAAATCAGTATTAGTAAGCATCAAGTTATACATACCATTATCTCCGGGAGCATTAGCGGAAACTAGATTCCTAATCACCGTGGAATTCGGTTCATAAATAGTCAATACTGCCGGCCCCATATCCACGCGTTCTAATTCATTAGTTCCGACAAGTTTTCCTTTTCTCTGCAAAGAACCGACACCGCTTAAGGAATCCGTGGCCGGGCTAAAACTGTAGGTCAATACCGCTTCCCATGTAACCTGCGCGGACGCGGAGTTTTCCAGATAGGTATTGATAACATACGTATCGGTCCCGGATTTTGGCGCTACCCAGCTAACACTATTATCAATGTAGTTGGTTTTAGAGAAAAATGTCGTATAGTTGCCATAGGGGTACTGCTGCATCCGGCTAATCGGAGAATTAACTCCGGAATCATTCCATCCGGTATACGGCTCATTCGTATTTATATCCTGCAAATGCTGCAACGTATCATAGTCCAAAACATTAAACACAACCGAAGCATAAACAATATTAAACGTCGCATCATTCTGGTCATTTACAGTTGGATCATCCACATCGGAAATCCGGATTCTTGCCTGCACAGACTGCGCATCCGGTAATATCCAGGTGTAGGCTCCGGCATTAGACACATTCGAAGCGACCATAGACCAGTTCAATCCGTTATCCGTACTGTATTCAAGTTTTACCCTAGAAATAGTTCCTTTTGTCTGCCAGGTAACTGAATGATCCGATTTAGCTACCCAGTTTTCACCGCCGTTAGGTGAAAGGATTGTAAAACCACCGCGAATTCTAAAATATCCGCCGGACTGATTAGTTATTTCCGTACGATTACCGTCAGTGATCCTCATCTTAAGTGTCGAGCCGGTAAGCGCGTCATCCGGGATCGCCCAGGTATACAAACCGTCATTTGCTTCCACGGAAGCAATTACTCTGCGCGTAGCAAATCCGTCTCCGGAATAATCAATCAATAAATTATTTGAAATAGATAAACCTAACCATGTCCAGGTAATAGATGAGGTATCTCCCAGAACAAATTCTTCGCCGCCGTCCGGAGTTGTAATATCAATTAGCGGCATAGCAATGATCCGGAATACCGCATTCGAAATATCCTTGCTTACCGGCCGGTTTCCGTCAGTTATTTCAAATAAAGCATTAGTCGTAACATCATCCGGAACTGTCCAGGTATATGCTCCGGTATTACTTATTCCGGAAGCAACCTGCGTATAACTGGATCCTCCGTTACCGGAATACTGCAGGATCAGATTATTACTGATCGTGCCTTCGGTAGTCCAGGTTATCGGCGCCTGATCAGCAACCGCCCAGACTTCTCCGCCATTAGGTGAAGTTATGGTGATCCGCGGATCAGCAATGATAAATGACGCATCGGAAATGTCATTTGTCGACGGCCTTTGCGCATCCTGGATCCTAAGAAAACATTGCGGATGTACATCATCCGGAATGTTCCAGCTGTAGGAACCGATATTTGCCGCTCCGGTAATAATACTTCCGGTGTAGGTAGTTCCATTATCCGTAGAATATGTTATGGTCAGATTATTGGAAATCAACCCGCCATTATCTTCCCAGGTAATACTCTGGGTTGTTCCATAACGCCATATTTCTCCGCCATTGGGCGCGGTAATCGTAATTGCCGGAATCGGCAAAATCGTAAAATTCCCGTTAGATCTGTCCCAAACTACCGGACGGGTATTATCCGTAATCCGTACCCTTACCGAAGCGGAAACATCATTAGGGATTGACGGCCAGCTGTAACTGCCGGTGTTTGCCGTGGAAACAATAATCATGTTCGTATCCGCGTTAAAATTGTCTTTAGAGTATTCGATCTTCAGATCATTGCCCACGCTTCCGGTGTTAGTCCAGGTAATATTTTCCGTATCACCGACGGTCCATATTTCTCCGCCATTCGGCACCGTAACCGTAATTAACGGATACGCGATCGTAAACGCTGTTTCTGAGGTATCGGTAATTGACGGATTATCCGCGTCAGTGATCCTGATTTTAACTGTTACCGAATAATCATCCGCTACAGACAGCCATTCATATAAACCGTCATTTGCTTCAAAAGTAGAAATTGTATTAATGTTGCTGACAAAATTATCTTTAGAATATTCAATAACCAGATTATTGCTGACTGTTCCCAAAGACCCCCAGTTTATACTCTGAGTTGTTCCGATCGGCCAGCTTTCTCCGCCGTTCGGCGCAATAATATCCACATACGGAATCTTAATCGCGAACATCGCGTCAGACTGGTCTATGGTAGCCGGACGGAACGCGTCAAAAATCCTGATCAGACAGTTATCGGACAAATCATCCGGAATTTCCCACGCCTGACTTCCGGAATTTGCCAAGCCGGTCCATAGATCATTCCAAGACCCTCCTCCGTTAGATGAATATTGGATCGTCAGATTATCTTTAACCGCGTTAACATCTC
This sequence comes from Candidatus Omnitrophota bacterium, assembly GCA_043826565.1. Lineage (GTDB taxonomy): Bacteria > Omnitrophota > Gorgyraeia > B26-G9 > B26-G9 > JBDRPX01. The sequence goes on along the minus strand of JBDRPX010000015.1, from coordinate 122,700 downwards.
CGCCTTGTGTGGCCCATTCTATACCATGGCTTGTTCCGATAATCCATTCTTCTCCGCCATTTGGTACGGTAACTGTAATTGTCGGAGCAAGAATACTGAAATTAGCATCAGAATCATCCCAAACCAAAGGACGATTGCTATCGGTAATTTTTATTTTGACCTGATCAGAAATAACATCGGCAACCGTCCAGGAATAAACATGATCATTATTCTGGCTGCCGGCAATCGTTGTCCAGGAAACACCGGCATTAGTTGAATACTCTAATAACAGATTATTGCTGACCGCTCCCAAAGAATCCCAGGTTATATCATACGTACCGGTTGCGTACCACCCTTCCGCGCCGTTCGGAGAAGTAATTGTCAGAACCGGATTTGTGATTTCAAAAACAGCATCCGAAGTATCCACAATCAGCAGGTCATTACTATCTTCAACTTTGACTAAAGCCTCCGTGGTTTCGGCATCAGCCGTCTGCCAGTTCAAAGACCCGTCATTAGCCTGGCCTAAACTGACAACAGCCCAGGTAGTTCCATTATTCGCGGAATACCAGATATCAATATTAAAATAATCCGCGCCGCCGGAGGCTAATTTCTGGCCAAAAGAAGTCCAGCGAAGTTCATAAGTAGCTCCAATCGCCAATACTTCACCGCCGTTCGGATATAAAACTTTAAGCACCGGATAGGGAATAATTGTAAATACCGGAGAAATCCCCGTAACCTGATTCCAGGCATTATCCGTAATTCTTACCTGCACCGTAGCTGAATCTTCATCCGGAACAGTCCAGGAATATAATCCGTCATTAGCTTGGTTATCGTCAATAGTCGTGAAATTAGACCCGTCAGTTGTATATTCAAGGAGCAGATCATTGCTTACTGTTCCAAAGAATGTCCAGGTAATATCATGAGCATCTCCGGAAACCCAGGTAACCTCTTCCTGCGGTGAACTTATCGTAATATACGGGAAAATAAGCGAAAAATTATTATCCGACATATCCCAGATAATACTCTGCGTATCCCGTGCCGGAGGAATACTTTCTTCCCTTATTCTTATCTTTACTGTCGTGGATATATCTTCCGGAACTACCCAGTCATGGCTTCCGGAAATGTCATCATTATTGTTTGGGCCGGCCGCAGTTCCAATACTCTTAGTAATAATGGGAACAGTTGTACTGAAATTATCTTTGGAATATTCCAATATTACATTCGCCGAGAACTGGCGGGAATTGGTTTGCCAATCTATGGTATAAGTATCGCCCACGATCCATTGCTCTGCGCCGTTCGGAGTATTTATGGTGATCACCGGTGCCGGAACAATGGACATAACCGCGTCGGAAACATCAATAACATTAGTATTAAGGGAGTCAAATATCCGGATCCGAACCGCATCAGAATTAACATTCGGCATCTGGCAATTAGTAGTACCGGTATTCGGCCGCTGAGTTGCCAAAGTTCCGGCCCAGCTGGTGCCATTATTCGTAGAATATTCAATAGTTAATTCATTACTGACCGTACCTGAAGATGTCCAGGTAATCGTATGGATCCGGTTTACTTCCCATACTTGGCCGCCATTGGGCGCGGTAAGAATAAGGCCCATGATCTGAAATACCGCGTCAGACTGATCAATAACCGTGGGAAATTCCACAGAAGTGATCCGGACTAAACAATTAGGAGAAGCGGAATTTTCCACAGTCCAGGGATAACTGCCGTCATTTGCCGTGGAACCAATTATCGTATTCCAGCTGGTTCCGTTATTTGATGAATATTCTATCTTCACATGCGAAGCCGCGTCATCAACACCCGCGGAAGTCCAGGTGATTGTTTGAGCCGAAGCAACCGGCCATTCCTCACCGCCGTTAGGGGAGGTTACATTTACTTCTGATTTAATATAATCAATACTGACACTGTCAATAACCGGCGTACTTTCTCCGTAGGAATACAAAGTTGTCCGGTATTGAATATACCGGTCATCCAGACAATCTTCATTGATCGTATTTACAGCCTCTCCGGCCGCCGCGTCAAAATAATAACTCGGCGGACTGGTTAAAGTAATTCTCACCTCATTGAGTTCCGGGGTATTCGTACCGCTAGAATTTAAAAATGCCCGGTAATAAAAATCACCAGCCGGGAATTTTGACTGAAAATTCACCAGGTTAGAATTTATCTGGGCCGCGCTGTTTGTATTAAGATATCCCAGTTCTGTTTTTCGCCAATCACCGGTTGAATACCAATACCAGTTATACCCGTCCGCCGAAACCTGGAACCCGATATCCGTATTTGACGGCTCTGTAGTAACCGCCTGGAAATTTGATATATTACCTTCATAAAAAACACCCAATATCGGCTGAACAACCGGATTGTCCGTGTAATAAGTTCCGGTATCATAAATATTATTTTCCGTTACATACGGCGGAGTAACTTCCAATGTTGAGGACTGTAATGTGCGGATAATAATATTATTCACACCAAAACTTTCATTAACCGTGCTTTCATTTGTCGTGGAAGCAAAACGTAAAACCGCGTTCCCTCCGGGATGAACAACCGTAACCTTAAACGCCGGATGGTCCACGCGGTCGCCGTAAGTACTGTATCCGCCGACATCAGGCCCGGACGGGATCGTACTGCTGGATACATTCCAAATCCTGGTACCGTTCCAATATAACTGGCCGTATTCTGAATCCCAGGAATCAATATAATAATAATTGAATTCAATTTCATAGGTTCCGGCCGGAAGATTGATTACTGTCTTTTGCGTGTCCGCGCTCAAGCCTAAACGCGCGTATCCGCCCATCATGTATATGCCGGTGTTTGTGTTCCAGGTTGAAGGACGTGACCATCCGCTAAAATCAGGATACGTACCCACATCCCATTCTAAGTTTAGAGAACTGTTTCCAATATTACTGGCCCCGCTATTACCGTAATACAAATAGATCGTCTTGCTTGAAGACGCGGGGATCGTAGGAATCTCTACATTGATCCTGCCGGTCTTTGCCGCGGAATCAAATTCCTGCAGATAATAAGTAAGCAGGGTAGTATCATCAGAATCAACTGCCCGCACATCACTGCCGTCGCTGTTTACATGCTGCCAGAATTCATGCCATTGTTCGGCATTTATGGTTATAATCGAATTATTTACGATGCTGGCGGAATTATTCGTAACCGTAATCGGAACTTTATATAACCATCCCGCGAGATTTACACAGGTAGCGGAACTTTCATTTATCGACAAATCTTCCGGGTTGCTTAGATCATACCCTAAGTAGAGCTGTTCAACTTCCGCGGCCGTAAGCGGAACATTATGAATTGTTGTATGGTCTACTTTTCCTTTAATTTCATACCCGGTATATCCGCGCATGATCATTACCGGATCATATGAGGTTACCGGCTGATAGCCGCTGGCATAATTATAGGAACGCTGCTGTACTCCGTTAATATAGGAAGTGATCTGCTTGGTTGTGCCGTCTCGGACCACAACCAGATGATGCCATTTATTATTTTGAACTTTATTATAATTGGAAAGCGACCAGGAATTATAAGAACTCGTACCATACCCCTGAAGATAGCCTAAACTTCCGGCCCGGTAAATACCAAAGGAAAATTCTCCCCAATATCTTTTATGGATTGTCTGCATATACCAGTTAGTGCCGACATTTTCCGGATACACCCAGATACCCAAGGTCATATCTCCGGTAAGCTGTAAAGACGAGGTGCTCGGAACTGTTACATAATCATCAAGGCCGTCACAGCTTAAAGCTCCGCCGAATTTTCCTTCGGTGGTCCATAACGGACTGCTCATAAAATATCCGTTATTATTATTGCCGGAGGAATCCGGGACAGTATTTCCAATAGTCTGATCAAAATTCCATCTCGCGGCCAGATCAGATTCTCTTACATCAATACGCAAAGCCTCATTGCTTTCTGTATCCGCGGAAGGACTGTCATAAAGCATATATATTGACAGCTCATCATCCGCGGGCAGAGACGGGATCTGAACTAAGAACGCTCCGGTTTTATTTGCCCGGTCAAAATCAATCAGTTTATATTCATATTTCTGGGTTCCGTCATAAAAACGAACATCATATCCGTCATCTCTGACATTATTCCAAAAATGGGTATTTGTCTTGGGGATCACCACATTTACTAATTTATTGGTCTCTAAAGGGCCGCCCAGATTATCCACTGTAATCGTCTGCATATATTTAAAATCAGCTAATTCTTTAAACAGTTTTGCTATCCCGGAAGCTATTTGGATCTTACTTGATCTGGCATAATCATCCTCATCAGAGAGGTCATTAGTTAAAACCTGCGCCGCGGCAATTCCCATCCAGCTGGACCAGGTATTATTATCCGCGGAAGTGCGCATCTGAAAACGCGCGTCCGTTCCCAGGGGCAGAGTTTCCTGCCAGGAAAGATCAAGGATTCTGTTGGTAAGAAAGGTAGTATCGTAAATAGAGGAGGTCAAAGTCTGAGAAATCGGATATTTTTCCCATTCAAACTGCATTTGTTCAATGGCCGGGCTCTCCGCTAATTCATCCGTGGAAAAAGTAATCTTATACTGGATATATTTATCCGTATTCGCGCAAGCCGCGGAATTACTTAAGTCCTGGCCATTAGTAACATCGGCCACATTAGACCAGACATCCGCATCGGATAGATCCAAAGTATCCCCGCTGCGAAAAGCAATTGCTGCCGACTGCACACTGTTAAAAATCCAGCTGACATCGCCCCATCCGCTGTGATTGCCGATCTCTTTTACTCCCGAAGTATAGTCGCCGAAACAGTAAGAATAATATCTGGCCAGCTTGTTCCCCCGGCCTTCTATACCATAAAAATATTCTCCGTCCCCCCAGATCAAAGTTCCCGGATGCCTAACCGCAAAAGACGACGGCGTAAGTTCTTCCCAGGTATCCCCGCCCGGATCAGACATTTTATACCGCATAAATACATATGAACCTTGATCAGTATTATATGAGGCTCCCTGCAGGACAAATAAATAATCGCCAAAACCGGGATAGATCAATTCTGAATGCGCATTATGCATAGGTACCGGAGCCGGAGTCCGCGCGGTCCAATTTTTGGCCACGGTATTGTACCGGTAAAGATTTGCCGTATGATTTCCGGTCATAACATAAACATAATCCCCGCTGCCCGGATACACAACCTGCCCGCCATAATACACATATTGCGGCGTATCTGTTGCCAAAGCCCAGGTATTATTTACCAGATTGTATTCCCAAAACGCATTTGACTCTCCCCGCAGTATATATAAATAATTTCCTTTTTGCGTCATGGAAGTTCCCACTTCAAAATTCGCCGGCGGAGAAGGTAATTCCTGCCAGGTATTGCTGGTAATACTATAACGGTAAAATCCATTTCGGTTATTACCTCCGGTAACATACGCGTACGGCTGCCCTTCGAACTCAACAATCCGCATTGTTGTATCAGTTTCATCAAATGTTATCGGCGGAGCCAGCAACTCCGACCAAAGATTAAGCTGGGCATTATATCTGTAAAACGTATCTCTGTTTAGATAATAAATATATCCTTTATACCCGGCTAAAGCGCAATCCTCATTGATTTCCGCGGGTAAAAAAGACGGCAGGTCATAAATATTCTCCGCCACATGATAGCGCATCAGATAATCATCCCAGCGATAATTAAAGATAAAAAACCATGGTTTTCCCGCGGCCACTATTGATGTCGGGCGGTCATACGGGTCGATCGGCAGTTCGGCAAGCTGATTCCACCGGTCCGTAGATAGAGAATATGTAAAAAGCACTTTATTGCTGGACCGGGTAATACAATACATCAAATCTCCGGAGCCCGGATAAAACAATCCTCCGCCATGGCTGGTAGTTTCAAAAACCGACCCATCACCAGTCGGGTCTCCGACCTTTGTTTTCGGCAGCCAGGTATTTGTCGGCAAAGGGGAGTATTCATAAAACTCTGCTTCGTCATCACCGCTAAGCAAATAAACTTTTCCATTTGCTACTTCCATGCCTTCGATCATATCTTCATGAGCTTTCGGCGGATTTTCCAGCTGATTCCAGTAATCCGCGGCATCATATACATAAAAATTTCTAATATCCCAGCCCGGCATAGCATAAATAATATTGTTCGCATCATCCGCGGCTAACTGCGCGCCGCGCCAAAACCGTATCGGAGATTCCGCGCATTCACTCCAGACCTTTGTCCCGACATTATATTTGTATAATGTCGTTGATCCGCGGCCCTCGGTAACATAGATAGAATTTGTACTTGTTAGATATTCTGCTTTAACTCCCGCCGCTAAAACAAACGGCGCGCGAATAATATCCGTCCACCGGTTTTGATTCGGATCAAACTTCCAGAAATGTGAATAATGGTACCCGTCCCGGCCGCCGTATACCAGATAAATATTATTATTACTATCAACTACCGTAGTCCCCAACTCATTGCGGTATTGATCAATAACCGGCTCATTCCATTGCTGGGTAGCCAAATCATATTTCCAGAAATTGCCATAGCCATAATAACCCACCGCGAAGATAGCATCACTTGTTGAGGTACAATCAAAATAAGTCTGATTCATGGGAGTAGAATCAAGGTCATCCCAGGCATCAGTATCCATATTATAGCGGGCAAACCTAAACGCGTACCCAATATCATCATTATCTCCGGTAAACGCGTAAATATACGGCCCGCTTCCCTGATAAGACAAACAAGCTCCGTAATTCTCACAAAAACGAAAATAACTGGGCGTATCCGTAACCTGGGTCCAGCGGCCTTTAGTCTGGAAATCTCCGTCAATATCATCGGTTAAATTTTCATCTTCTTCTATGGGCCCGTATTTATACATGTCATTGCTGTACTGGCCGCGCGCCGCGTAAATATATTTGTATCCGTTGGGCTCCGCATAATTCGGAAATATTAAATAACTTCCATCCGGCTGATCCGGCATTGTGGCCATTGTGTCTGCCCAGGTATCTGTGCTAACATTATAGCGATAAAAATTACCATATTCATTCCCTCTTAACCCGTAAATATAATCCTGGCCGGCAATCTGCACTCCGATAATACTGGACCCGTATTCTAAGTCAGTATACGGATAATTAGCTAAATAGTCCCAATTGTCTGCCCCCGGGGTTTGCGCTATGGCATAACGATAAAAAGACCCGGAGGTATATCCTTTTAAACAATAAATATATCCGTTTAAATAACATAAACGTGTACCCGCGTATCTGGGGCCGGAAGGAAGATTTTTAAGCCTTTCCCAGGAATTTCCGGAAATTGAATAGCGGTAAAAATCATAATTACCGTCTGCCGGAATATAATAAAGAAAATCTCCGGTTCCCGGATAGCAAATATTAATACCATAAGGCGCGTCATACGGTGCCTGTGATAAGGTTATCCATTTTTCATTCACATTATCAAACCGCCACGGCCGGGTATAATTTTTCCCGGAAAAATACTGCAGTTCATCACCTTCTGTCGGGCCGCCGGCATCCGGATCATAAATAATAAATTTATACGCGCCAAGATATGACGGAACATCCGGTAATCTGGTCCAGGTTGCCGCGCCGCTTAACGGCCCGTATTTAAAAAAGCTTCGGTTTTGACGCCGGTAAACCGTACTGCTGTCATATTCATCATACATACCCGCGGCATAAACATAATCACCTGATCCCGGATACCACAGGTCCGAACCCTGCCAAAATCTAACATTTATATTTGTCGTTGTATTTGAAGGATCTAGATCAGGAACTGCCGCAAGGCTGGTATCCCAAGTATTTGCGCTGATATTATATCTCCAGAATGTATCTGTCTGGGATCCCCGGGCCGCGTATATAAAATTACTTCCGGGCTTGTAGGCTAATGCTCCGCCTTCTCCGATCGTAGCCGGTGTGGAACTTCTGCCCATCCATACTCCGCCGCCGATATTCGGATCATATTTAACAAATGTTGTTGATCCGGATCCGCACATCGCGTATAAAGCTCCGGACTTACTGCTTAGCGTACCGCCGGTACGCACAATATTAGATCCATAATTAACCCCGGAAGTTAGAGATGGAAATTGCTTCCATTCTCCGGGAGCCGGAGAAGCTACAGAAAATAAAGTATTTGCCGGGTCCGGATCAGGCCCTTCCGGAGGCAGATAAAAATACGCGTCTCTTGAACCGGAACCGCGCAAAGCATAAATATATTCTCCGTCGTTAGTGATTGTTGCCCCAACCGCTACCGCCACCGGAATCGGCGTTAAAAATTCCCAGGTTTTACTGGTAAGATTAAAGCGGCCGAACTGTTTTCCGTCCCCGGAGCCAAACAAACAATAAATATAATTGCCCATTTTGGTATAGGTAGAAAATAATCCCGGAGCGGGTATAGACGGCAAATTTAACCATTCACCTAATTGAGAAGCAAACGGGTCCGTAACGCTGGAGGTCAGTTCCAGCTGAGAACCATTACCGGTTCCGCTGATAATTACATTATTTAATGTGCCTTTTGCAAAATCCGTATCCGAGGTATCGGTCACCGTAAATGTATTCGGCGCTAAATAAATTGACCCTCCGGCAGTAAGGATATTTGAGTCCCGGGAAGTATAGCGCGACCAATTACTTTGATTGCCCGGATGCACCGCCACAGTCGAACTCGTGCCCGAATTCCAGGAATCCTGCAGAAAGGTACCGGCTTCCTGCAGATATCCTGCTTTGGCTAAGCCGAAAACCACAAGCAATACTACCAGTAGCACACCAATTGTTTTTTTAATCATCATCTTCATTTTGCTCTCTCCCCTTTTGGCAATCATACACACTAATCGGTTACGCATCAGCCGATGCGCACTAGTTAATTTTCTTTTCCAGTTCTTTTATTTTTTTCTTTTCAATCTCCAGCCTTTTTTGCATGGCTTCAAACGAAACTTCATCCGCGGCATATTTTTCTTTTAAATTCTTAGTCACCAGTTCTTTTTCTTCCCGGATCCGGCGTTCCATTTCTATTTTTTTTCTATGAGTAGTCAAATTATATTTTTCCTTCAAATCAAAATGCCCTTTAATTAAAAATCCCACAATAATAAGGAGAACCACCACTGCGACACTTCCGCTGAAAATAAATTTATTCTCCTGGTCACTCTGTTCTTCGGGCTCCTGAGTCTTAGTCTCTTCGACTTTTTCTTCTATTTTATTCTTAAATTCCCGGGACCCGACAATAAGCTTTCGGGCAAAACTTGTCTTTAATGTCTTTATTTCTTCTTTGTTAAGGCTGGCCAAAAAGTCTTCGTATTTTACTCCTTTAAGCTGAGTATTTACCTCTTTGATCTCTTCGGTCAGGTCAAGTTCTGTGTCTTTTGCCCCCAAATAAGCTTTGGCACTGCCTAAAGAATATTCTTTCCAGGATTCTGCCGCGTTTACCCGGACAGGATTTAAATGCATATGCGCGGTAACGGCCTTAAGCCAAGGGTCTTTTTCTATTAATACACAGCGGTAACGTTCGGTAAATAAATGCCCGGTGCGTTCATATTTTTTATTAAAGTATTTAATATAAGAAGAGTTCAGGTCGTGCATGATCTGGGAAATTGTTAAATTTGCCGAAAGTTCTATTAAAAGATGGAGGTGTGACGGAAGCAGAATGTAGGAGAATAATTTAAAACCATGATGCTTTTTATATTTTTTTAATAATTCAATATAAGTAGCGTAATCTTCCTTATCTTTAAATATTTCCTGATTACGGTCTCCGCGGGAAGTGATATAGTATAATGCTCCTTCAACATTCACTCTTGGCATCCTTGGCATATTAACCCCCTATTTGTCATTTGTCATTTGTCATTTGTCATTTGTCATTCGCCCGTCTCCGACGGGCGGGTGCGTGGCACTTTGACTTCCTTTCAAAAAAAAATCCCAGGCAAACAATGCCTGAGATATATCTTTTGACTGTTTGTAACCTGCCAATCCCGATAATATCTCCAGGACGCACGGCTTTGCGTCCTCAGCTTCCGCTGAGTTTGCCTTTAACACACCTACTATTTCCTCTACTAAAAGTATACCATACTATATAAAGGCTCGCAATAGTGCGTGGCACTGTAAACCGCAACTGTTTGTTATCACAAAAGTTCCGGATTTATTGTTTTTTGCAATTCTCTCATCTTCAAAACACTTTTTTTTAATTCTACAGCTAAGGCTTCATAAGCCTGTGTATCCTGTTTATATTTTTCACCCAGTTCTTCGGAAACTTCCAGCCCCCCTAATTTGCTTTGGCTCTGGAATTCAAGCTCTTTTATCGGAGCTATTTGACTGATCGACCGGCTTGCCAGAATATTCAACGCGGCTAAAAGTATCAATGCCATGATCAGGACAAGGATCGCATATTTGATAATAATAGTTCGCTTTCTCAAGTTTAACCCCTAGACATCCTGATCTTTATAGGATGTCTTTTAAAACCTGCCGGTCAATTCCATAATTAACTCTTCAATTTCCTGCGCTTCTTCGCCATCCGGAATTAACTCCAGATAACGCTGATAATAAGCTACTGCTGTTTGCGTATCTTTTTTAATATTCTGATATATTAAGCCTAAATTATAATTAGCTTCCGGGTTTTCCGCGTCTAAGTCCAGCGACTGTTCATATACTTTTATCGCCTGCTCATACATCTTCGCCTTGGTATAGGCTACCCCCAGATTATAATAAAAATCCACTTTTTCCCTTTGGATACTTTTCTCTAAAAACACAATTTTTTCTTTTAGCTTAACACTCTCTGCCTTGAATTTTTCAGTTTGAGCTTCTTTTGCCTGAGTTTTTTCCTGGGCAATTATAATATCCTGCTTTAATTTTTTTAACAGCTGTTCTTTTTCCTCTAAATCCTTTTTTATCGGTTCTAATTCCTTTTTTAATTCCTTATTCTCCTGCCGGAGTTTATTGCTTAAGCCCAAAGAGGAAACAACTTCGGAATTAAGCTGTTCACTTTTGTTAATAATTTCCTCTTTTTCTTTGCGCGAATCATTTATATCTTGGGAAAGCCGTTCGCAGACATGCTGATTCTGCTCGAGTTTAACTCTCAGGGACTTTACCTTTAAGAACAAAAAAACGCTCACTCCGGCAAGCGCTCCCATGATTGATATCATAAGACCCCAGACAAGCATTTTCTTCATTGCAGCATCTTTATCAGTTCCTCAACCCTTTTCCTGTTCTTGGCTTTAGGCTTTAAGGTTAGGTACTTTTTAAAATTGGTTATTGCTTCCGGTTTGTTTTTTAACTGCGCGCATAAAAGCCCCAGCTGATAATATATCGCGGCGTCGCTTGTATCATATGATATAGATTTTTGATAGGCATCAATCGCTTCTTTATAAAGTTTTTGCTGCGTATAAATTGCTCCTAATTTTTTATGCGCCAGGGCTGATTCTTTTTCCAAGCGGACAATTTCATCGGTACTTATTTTCTTTTCCGCGGGTTTTTCTTTTTTCCCGGAATTGGACTTACCGGAAAAATTACGCCCGGACTTATCATCTTCGGCTTGCGCTTCTTCCGGCTCCACCAGCCCCAAACTAGCGGCTTTGCCTTCCCATAACTGCGCTTTTTCTTCACTTAATTTTGTCTTCTGCTCAAGCAGCTCGCAGGAATCATTTAAAATCAGCTTTTCCTGTTTTAAAATTGCGATATCTTTCTTTAAGCCGATAACGGTATCCGCGTTTTCGCTTTTCATCTTAGCAATAGCCGCCTCCAGCTTTTGGGTGCTTTCTTTAAGTGCGGTCACAATTTTCTCACGCTCAGAAATTATTTGCCACTGGCTGTCGGTAAGTTTCGCCAGCCGTTCATTAGCCTCAATAACCGATTTTATTCTTTCATCTTCCGACATTGTATCGACTTTTGTCCGGGCCGCTTCTTCCATCGCTTCGAGAGAAACGCGCAGCATCGCGTTTTCCTTGGTCAGACGCGTCTCACTTGCCTCTAAAGAATCAGCTTTATTCTCCAGCGACTGAAGTTTATCTTTTAAATCATCGGATGTCTCGCTCCCCAAAGAAGCGGAACTGCTTAATTCTGTGTTTTTCTTTTTTAAACGTTCAACCTCTTCCTTTAAATATCCGCTTTCTTCCTGTAACTCATCCTGGGAAAGCTTAGCCAGGAGGATTTTTTTGTTTTCCCGGGCCAGATCGGAGTTTTCTTTTTTTAGCTCATCAATCGAATTCTCCAGCGACTGGATTTTTTCTTCCATCCTTTTCTGGTCCGCCTCCAGTGAAAATTGTTTTTCCTGACGGATCAAATAGTTCTTATCCGTAAGCATTTCGCTTTGCTTTTTCAAGGACCTGATCAGCTCATCTTTTTTTTCGATCTCGTCTCTCTGCTCGCTTAGTTTAGTCTTTAACTGTCCGAGCATTCGGGATTCGGTGCTTCTATCTTCAAATGCTTTTAATCTTTCTTCGTTAAAATCATTGCGCTTTTTAAGCATTTCATAAGAATCAATCAGCAGTTCATTTTTCTTTTTAAGGTTAATCATCTCATCTTCAGTTTTTCTGCGTCTGTCTTCTCCCGTCATTTCCGAAGATTTTAAGCCGGATAGAGAACCATGCAATGCGGCATTTTCTTTTACAACCTTAGCATTTTCATCTTTTAGCCTGTCGATTTCTTTTTCCATTTTCCCGGCAGCTTGCGCGCCGGCAGCCTGGCTTTTTGCCTGTTCTTCTTTTAACTGTTCCTTGAGTTTGTTTATTTCTTCCTGCTTTTTTGCCGCAGCTTGTGAACCGGCGGTTTGGCTTTTTGCCTGCTCTTCTTTTAGCTGTTCTTTGAGTTTATTTATTTCTTTTTCCTGGTCAGTGATCTTTTCCCTTTGCTTTTTTGAAAGTTCGGTTAATTTTGACACCATGGCCAGTTCTTCACTTTGATCCTCAAGCTCTTTTATTCTGGCTTCATTGATCTCATTGCTGTTTTTCAGTAAGAGGCAAGCCTTGCGCAGCAACGCAGTCTTCTCTTCCAGCTTTTCTATATCTGTTTCCTGCGCTTTGATTGTTTCCCGGTATTGTTCCAGAATATTCGAATAATCAGTCGCCAGAGCCTTCTGCGCGCGCAAAAAAACACACATACTGAAAAAAATCAATATCCATGAAAAACACTTCGCTCTTTGTTTGGCCATGAAACACCCTTTCGGTTAAAAAATATTTAAAATTTTTTACTATTTTCTATTTTCAATTCTCTATCTTCTGTTTTTATTTTACTTAATTCCTTTTAATTGGTCTTCAAAATCAAAATCATCATTTTCCATAATATCTTCTTCCCCGCCTTCATCTTCCGGCAAAGAATTAACCAGGCCTAATTCTTCTAAGAATATATCGCCGCTTGGTTCTTTAGCTTCAGTAACATTTTGTTTATTCCCCATAAATTCTCTTTTATAACCTTCCGGGGAGGCTTCCGCTCCGGTAATAATATGCGGGGTAATAAAGACTATGATTTCTGTCTGCCGGGTGCTTTGATCCCGTGAGCGGAAAAGGCCGCCCAAAAACGGTAATTTTTCCAGGCCGGGGACACCTTCCCTTTGATCTCTTTTTTCGTCTTTACGTAAACCCGCGATCATGATCATAGTATTATCTTTTACTTTCACTACCGTTTCCACTTCCGATGTTTCCACAATCGGAATACGGCTGCCAAGTGAAGTCGTGATTGTTTCAGCGACATTGCTGACTTCCGGCTTAATAGTCATGGTAATAAACCCGTCATTATTGATTTTCGGAACAACATTTAATTTTACTCCGACATCGATAAATTCAATATTTTCCGAAGTAACCGTTGTTGATTCGGCCTGGCTTAAAGTCTGAGTAACATAAGCATCCCGTGTTCCGACCAAAATTCTGGCTTCCTGATTATTTACCACCGCGAGTTTAGGATTAGAAAGTATTTTTATATCTCCCTGGGTCCTGAGCAATTCCAGCACTGCCGTATAATCATCTCCGGCCAATGTTCCGATACTTATCTTACCTAAGTTTGCCGGCGTGGGCGTTAGGGGAAAAGCGCTGACTAAATCATTATTTCCTCCGGAGATCATTTCCCAGTCTATGCCTTTTTGATACCGGTCACTTAAGGTTACCTGCACTATATCCGCTTCAATAAATACCTCTTTCTCCTCCGCGTCTAAACTTTTTACGATTCTTTCGATCTTATCCATTTTTTCCGGAAGGTCATAAACGATCACTTGGGAACTTCTTTCGTCAAAAATTATTTTCCCTGTTCCCGGAGTAATGATCTCATTCAGCCCGGCTTTTATTTCTTCCGGCTTGGCATAATTAAGCTCAAACACCGCCATTTCCAAAGGGGTCTCAAGTTTCTTTACCGCGCTTTCCATAACCTCGAGTTTTTCCGGGATATCAATCAGAATAACCATTCCCGAAGCCTTATCCACAATAACTTTACCGATCTCCGATTTCAACTGGCTCAACACCGCAAAGACATTTGCCGGGTCGGCAAATTGCAGTTTTATATTTTTGTGCTCCCGGTTTTCAACATAATCTTTCCCGTACAAACGCTTATACTCTGCCGCGGTAGTAATATAAATAACATCGCCTTTTCTTTCACTGGCTAAATTCTGGGTAACTAAAATTATATCCAGCGCTTCCTGAAAACTTACATTGTTTAAAAATATATTGATCCGGCCGCTAACCCCCTTGCTGGGAACAATCGTCAGCCCGGTTTTTAAAGCCAGCATCCTCAGTAATTCCACAACATTCATCCCTTTTAAATCCAAAGATATCGAGTTTGCGTTATTTTTTATGCCCATGGTCAGGTTTTCCAAAATTTCCTGTTCGCTGATTGCCGCATCTTCCGGCAAAGACTCATTAATTTCCCCAACTGCTTCTTCCGGTAAAAATTCATCAACAGGATCTTCTTGAGAGCTGGCTATTCCCGGATAAAACAATAACCCAATCAGCACTATTGTTCCGATACTCCTGAATAATCTCTTTAGCAATAATCGCATTCTTTCACCTTAATACCCATTCTCTGTCGTTTTTTTCCAAAACAACACTGTTTTCGTTTATCGTTTTAATTTTGAATATATCAACCGCGTCTCCGGCGCTTAAAAAATGCGTTTTACCTTTTTTAGTTTCTTCGATCATTACCTGCGGAGCACCGGTTTCCCACAAAACTCCCACTAAAGTTAACTGATTAACAGCCTCTGTTGCTTCCGCAACCCAGGCATCTTCTTTTACCTTACCGGTACTTGTGCCGGAACCTGACGCGGTCAGCGCAAAAATATTGTGGCGCTGCGCTTCCTCAAGGCTTTCCTTGATCGAGATCTTCAGCGAAGGCTTAAGTTTCAGCCAGCGGTCTATCTGCTCCTGAGACGGCTTTACAGTCAGCAGACGGTTTGTCATATCAATTCTTTGATACTGATAATCAAACAGCAAAAACCCCGCTAAAAATATTCCGGTTACGACCACCACCCGGTTAAGATTTTGTAAAGTAATAATTTTTAAAAATTTTTTTTCTTTCCAAAAAGACAGCGCTCCAAACCGCATTTTTTTTAAGGCCGCGCTGCCGGACTTATTCGCGTTAAACCTGTTCCCTTTCGCGGACAAAGGCCCTTCAATAATATTCAGTAATTTATCTTCGGGCGTCAGTTTATCCGGGGGCATAATTAATCCTACATAATAAGTTACAGGTTACAGGTTATAAGTTATAAGCCATACACCACAATAAATAAATATTCCTATTTTTAAATGTGCATTCTTGATCTTTTGCTTTTTACTTTTTAATTATTGATTTCCAGTTTCTGTCTTTCCCATGAGCCATCAGCTATGAGCTACGAACTAGTTACGTTACTTCCCTGGCAATTAATTCCCGGATAATATTCGCATCCACCACCGGCTTACTCTTCATCACCAATTCCTGAAGCGAATTATGGCAAATCATCGCGATCCTGCGGGGATAACCTTGAGTATAATTATATATCTCCGCAACCGCCTCCTCGGTAAAAAAGCTGGGGCCGGTTGTATACCCGGCCTGCTGCAGCCGAAATTCGATCATTTCTTTTGTTTCCTGCTCATCAAGCGGATTTAATACATATTTTAAACTGATCCGGTCCCAGAGATTTTTCATCTCCCGGACCCGCGGCAGCAGTTCCAGCTGTCCCATGACGATCAATTGCAAAAGCTTATATTCATTGGTCTCATAATTTAAAAGCACGCGGAGAATTTCCAGAGAGATACTATTAAGTTTTTGCGCTTCATCAATAAGCAGGACTACGGTTTTTTTTTCTTCCACTCCCACGCGAAATAAATAATTTTTTAAAGCTTCCTTGAAATCAAGGACCGAAGGATTCTCTACCGATATTGTGATCTTAAAAGTCCGGACCAGTGAATCTAAAAAAAGTTCTTCCGTGTCATCGGTAGGGTCAAGGATCATATGAAATTCAATGTCTTCGCGCTGTTTTAATATTCGAAAAAGTTTTCGGGATAATGTAGTTTTTCCGGTACCCACGTCACCCAGCATTAAGCTCAAGCCCCGTTTTAAGCGGATACCAATCATTAAACGTATAAGCGCGGCATGGTGCTCCGGAGATTCATAAAAGAATCCCGGGTCCGGGCTGGAAGAAAAAGGTTCTTTATCTAGTCCTAGTACGGTATAGTAGCTCATCCTTGAAAAAATCTTTCCTTTATGTATACATGTCTGGTTATTCTATATTATACTAAAAGATGCCGACAGGTTCAAACATTTAATCACGGTATCGGCTGATTTCTGTTTGGAGAGTTATGTGATCGATTCATAATGATTAATGCGCTCGGGGTGGCCATCCTCTCCCAGCACAACACACACCGCGTCGATCCGGGATTGATCTTGATATCTTTTATACGCGGTATACGCCTGGGCACTGCGGATAAGCCGTTTAATTTTATTTTTATTGATGGATTCTTCCGGAGTACCGAACCGCTCGCTGGTCTTAGTTCTTACCTCGATAAAAACTAAAATATCTTTTTGCTTCGCGATCAAATCGATCTCAGAATACTTATTGCGGAAATTATGTTCCAGGATAATATATCCTTTAGCTTCTAAATATTCCCGGGCGATACTTTCTCCGCGCCGGCCGACTGTTAAATTATTGTCTTTCATCCGGATCAGGCCTTAATTCTCAGGCGGTATTGCAAAGCTTCCGCCATATGCGCGATCGTGATTTCTAAAGTACCTTCTAAATCAGCAATGGTCCGGGCGACTTTTATCATTTTATAATAAGCGCGGGCGGAAAGATGAAATTTTTTCCCGGCTTGAACCAGTAATTGTTTTACCGGTTTGGATAAAGCGCAATATTTTGTAATATGCCGGTTTTTCATTTCCGCGTTTGTGTGAATTCCCTCTTCGCTAAAACGCTTCTGCTGGATTTCCCGGGCACGGATAACCCTCTGCCGGATCTGAGCAGAGGTTGCCTGCGCTTTTTTCGGCGGAACAAACTGCGCCAGTTGTTCCAAATCCACTACCGGCACTTCAATATGCAAATCAATGCGGTCGAGGATCGGTCCGGAAACCCGGTTGCGGTATTTTTCTATTTCTCTGGGGGTACAATTACAAGCCCTTTTCGGATGATTTAAATATCCGCAGGGACAGGGATTTGCCGAAGCTGCCAGAATAAACTGCGCCGGATATTTTACGCGCTGACGGCTGCGGGAAATCGTCAGACTGCCGTCTTCCATGGGCTGACGCAAAGCTTCCAGCACACTCCGGGGAAATTCATTAAACTCATCCAGAAACAATACACCCCGGTGCGCCAGGCTTATTTCTCCGGGCTGAGGTTTTGTTCCTCCTCCGGTAAGGCCGATCTGGGAAACCGTATGATGCGGCGCGCGGAACGGCCGGATCTTGACTAAAGAACCTTCCGGCGGGATCATCCCGGATATGGAAAAAATCTTGGTTACCTCTAAAGATTCTTTTTCCGATAAAGGCGGCAATATTCCCGGCAAAGCCCGCGCCAGCATTGTCTTTCCCGCTCCCGGACTGCCGACCATGAGAAAATTATGGCCTCCGGCCGCGGAGATTTCCAAAGCTCTTTTCGCCTGCTCCTGCCCTAAGACTTCCGCCATATTAAATTCCACGAAAATTTCATCCGCAGAGGATTCTCTATATTCAGCCGGGATTATTTCTGTTTGGACTAAGCAATGATCGATCAGCTGATTTAAATTTTCTACCGGATAAACATTTACTCCTCTAACAATTGCCGCTTCATTTGCCGACGCTTTCGGCACAAAGATATTTTTAAAATTTTTTTCTTTGGCAAATAAGGCCAAAAGCAAAGCTCCTTTTGTGTGCCGCAAAGTACCGTCCAGAGAAAGCTCTCCGAAAAAAAGGCTTTTTTCCGGCAGGTCAAAACCCAGCTCCGAACTTAAAATTCCCATGGCAATCGGCAGATCATAACAAGAGCCTTCTTTAGGAACATCTGCCGGAGCCAGATTAATAATGATCTTACGCTGCGGAAATTCCAGCTGAGAATTTATTATCGCTGTTTTTACCCGCTCTTTACTTTCCGCCACCGCCTTACTCGGCAATCCCACGATCTCAAGTGTGGGTAAGCCGCGCGAGGCAATATTAACTTCGACATCGATCCCGATTGTTTTAAGTCCGGAACTTGATACTGAACAAACTTTAACTAACATTTATCCGCCTCTCATTATTAGGACAATATTTACCTGCTTCTTCCACAATTAAACCTTGCAGCTGCATCAGGGAAAGTTCTGTCCCTAATTCCGCGATTGTCATCTTCAGGGCATAGGACAGAATATCTATCCCCATAGGCTCACGCTTAAGTTCGGTTAAGATACGTTTCTGCATTGGGCTTAAATTACCCCACAAAGAATCTGCTTCTTTTGTTCCTGATGTTTCCCGTCCGTAATAACTTAAAACATCGTTAGCCGAGGATACGGCTTCCGCGCCCTCTTTGATCAAACACAGGGTTCCCTGGGAAACAGCGCTGGTCAGCATTCCCGGAACCGCAAAAAGTTTCCGGTTATATTTGCGCGCTAATTTAGCGGTTATTAATGATCCGCTTTTTTCTCCGGCTTCCACCACCATTGTCGCAACAGATAATCCCGCGACAATTCTATTTCTGCGGGGATAAGTCCACAGCGCCGGCGGAAAATCACCTTCATATTCGGAAATAATCAATCCGTTATTTTTTAAGATATCCTGATATAAATTTTTCTGATATGCCGGATGAATAACATTGATCCCGCAGGGCATGCAGGCAATGGTCCGGCCTCCGCCATCAAGCGCGGCCTGATGCGCGGTTGCGTCAATGCCGTACATAAATCCGGACACAATGGTTATGCCGGCCGCGGCTAATTCGCAAACCAGTAAATCAGTTATTTGTTTGCCGTAACTTGTCATTCGCCGGGCGCCGACAACTCCCAGGCATTGGGAAAAAATACTCTCATCCCAATTCCCTTTATAATAAAGTTTTTTCGGCGGATCAGGAATAGTTTTAAGCAAATCCGGATATTGCGGGCTGGTAATACTGACTACGCCTTCCATACAAACATCCGTCCCCTTGTTTAACGTTCCCGCAAATATTTATTAAATTCCTGTTCCGTGATCTTTTTCCTGGTTTTATAACTTGTATCCATATTTTGGATATAATATTTTTTTGGTTTGCTGATATCTTCAATCACCGAATATACTACATACCCTGTATTACCGAGGACAAACGCGAAATCTTCTTTGACTTTCGGAGAAAAGGTCAGCCTCCGGCTGTCTTTGCCGTTAACTCTGTCCATGTACAGATCACTGTTTTTACTTACCAGATTATATTCGCCGTAACGCGCGAAATTATGATTATACCCGCCGCCTCCGAGCATAACTCTTTTCCCGCAGCCGGCCACACAGCAGCACAGCACAATCAATACCGCAATGCTTGGCATTAAAACATTTGTCTTTTTTAACATACTCCGCTCCTTTCTGAATCTTTATTCTGTGTTTTTAATTTTTTTATTTATTTCTAAACTTGTTAATATATCATCTTCTTCCTGAGTAACTAATGCAAAAAAAACGCATTCCATGCAGCTTTGGTATTTTTTCACAAACGTGCCTTGAATTTTCCCTCCGCAGAGTGTTCCCACTATTGACCAACAGCATCTGCCCCCATTTTTCCCGTTATGAATTTTATTTGCTTTCAGGCAAACAGCCGCCGGACAAACCCCCAGCTTACCGGCATTTTCTCCTCCCGGTTCTCTTCCGCATTTCTTGAATTCCCAGCAGTTTTTTTTCATTGTTTTTTTCTATTCCTCTCATAACATTTGTTGTAGGCCTTCATTCCCGGCCCTTTGGTTTTTCGCGTAATTCTTTTGTTTCGGCCCAGCCGTTATTGGCATTTTCCCGATGATCAAATTTAGGCAGATACGGTTTTATATCAATAAGCGGAGTATTATCCAAAACATCTATTTCGCTTACTTCCAGAATATTTTTATTTCTTTTTTCTAATTTGACAATAGACATGCCGATACTATTCGGCCGGCAGGGATGACGGGAAGCGAATACTCCGTGGGGAACATCATCTAAGAATGTCGGCCGGGATAATTTTATTTCTCCGGCCTGGTCAAAAATGTAAAACAGGATAATATGCGAAAATGTTTCGATTGTTTCTAAGGCTGGTTCGTATTCCGGGAATATTTCAATTTGCCCTCTTCCTTCGGGCTTAACTGAACCCTGGATCGGGCATTCATCTTTGGTTTTGTAGGGTGAATGAATTATGCCGATTTGATTTATTTCAAATTTCATGGTTTATATTATTTTACAATAATTGTCCTCTATAAAAAAATTATTAATATTATGTTCATCATTATCCCATGTTGAGGGATTATTAACAATATATTCGCGCATATTGTTTAAAGAATCATTTGTGCGGATTATATGGTCATAAAATGAACGTTGCCATAAATGTTTATCAAATGTTTGCCAATGATAATTTTTTACGCCATCAATATAACGTTTTGTTGTTATCATTTTAAATCGTTGAATTATATTTGACAATGATAAACGTCCTGTAGGGGCGGATCTCCGTATCCGCCCTTTATCTTGTGTCTGTCCGTTACCATACACCTGTCCTTCGGCTGTTAAATCATTTTGGTTTATTGTTTGATCATGTTTTTGATTTTGTCCCGGGACGACACAGAGGTCGTCCCCTACAGGTTCTTTGATTATAATTATCGCATGAATATGATTTGGCATTACAATCTGTTGATCAATGTCTATGTTTGGATAATATTCCGGCAATTTTTGCAATATTTTACCCATCATTTCGCCGGCATTGTTCAATTCCATATTATTATTAATTATATTTCCAAACAGGCATTCACGAACATAGACGCATATCGTTACATAATAATATCCTGCTTGCGAATAATCATATTCTTTCAATCGGTTTAATTTTCTGGTTTTATATTCTTTCATTAATTGTACATACCACCCATAAACACCTACTGGGTAAACTCCATTTGCGCGCGTCCACCAGCTAACTAGATGTCAATTCTAATAAAAATAAAACATCTCAACCAGTAAGTCAAACAATACGAATGTGTTACATCAATATTTTTGTTTCGTGGATATTTATTAGGAGACATTCTCTAATAAACTCTCTTTTTTGGGTTTGAATCCGGGTTTTTGATAAAATGTACTTTTTCTGCTAGTGCCTTTTTTTTCTAAGAGTCCTTTGCTAACCCATTTTTTTAACATTTCAGATGCTTCAGATCGTCCCAATCCAGAAATATGACGGAATTGCTCGTTACGTATGGTTCCATTTTGCTCTAAATAATTTGAGACCATATCCCAAAAGGTAGTACGTTCTTCATTGAACAATATAAGTGAAACACTATGAGGAGAGTATTCTTTCGGTAGATAAACAGGAGCATATAAATCTTTTTTCTTCATTTCGGCAAACATACGTTTCACGCCTTCTCCAATATCAAGGTTGGGGGGTTCCGGCATTTTTCTAAGAGTTCGTTCAATCATTGGATTGCGAGCAAATCTTTCTTGCAAAATAGATTCTGGAGTGACTAAGCCTGGAAACCATCCTGGGCTTTCAATTTCTATGCGGTCATCAAAAATTCTGATTTGTATGTCATTTTGAATGCTATAATCTCTATGTATGATAGCATTTGTTATAGCTTCTTGTATAACATAGAGGGGAATTTTTAGTCTTTGAAAAGTTGCACCTTTTAATTGAACAGGTGCTGCGTTTTCGCTGATATATTTAAAGGTCTTTTTGATCAATATTAATGCCGGGCCCTCTATTGTAAATGGTGGACGAACGAAATTAGGGTTTCCTGAAGCTACTCGTCTTATTCCCAAGTAATGGATTATTTTAATTCCAACTTTTCTCTTTAAAAGAACAGAAGGATTTTCTCCAAAAAGCAATATTGCTGCATTCGTAAGGTAAAATTTATCATCCTTTCTTCTCGCCAACCCATTTTTCGATAAAAATTTTAATATATCTTTTTCTTTGCTATCATTATATTCAAGAAACCCCTTGAACATTGCTTGATCAAACTCATCGGGAGAAATATCTTTGCATATTTCTGACTCAAAGGTTATCGTGCCTTTTTCGTATTGCAATTGTAACGATTGCTTATGCGTTAAAAGGTCATTCCTAGTGCCTCTTCTTATGAAAGTTTTTCCTGTGCGTATTGAATGAACATCCCTTGACGGATCAACAGAGATCATAAGAACTTGATCATTTTCTCCTTTACAGTTGATCACATCTAAATAGAATGTTTTTATGTTTGGTATGGGTGGCTCAAATTCGCTTGCTATTAGTTTAAGTAGTTCCCCTACATTATCGGGGTGTTCCGATGTCCCAACAATTCTTTCTTTTTGAGGTATTTTCCCGGGGTCACCTAGGCCATAAATGAATATCCCCCCATCAGTATTTGCGAAGGCACAGATTGTAGGCAATACTTCACTAGGCTTCTTTTTGATTTGCTTGCATTCAAAAAGTTGCGATTCTTTAGCATTTAATAACTTTGATATTAATTCTGTATCAATTTGTGGCATGGGGAAATTATATCATATTTCATTATTTTTCTCATATAACAATTAATATCTTTGTTTTAATTTTAACAATAGTATATCAGAAATAAAACATAATTGGCAATGGAATATCGGGAGGTAGTATATTTGATGACTATGATATGATATTATATTTCCTCAACAGCTTCGGCTTCGATCCAGCCGCTGGTGGTGCGGTTTAAACGTATCTGCTTCCAGTCCCCGTCTTTTCTAAGTACCTGGGCACGCATGCCTTCGGTCAGCTCAAAAGCCACCGCTCCGGAATAGGACGGGCTGTAACGCACCTCCGCCTTGGGCACAATAACAATTCCCCATAACTGCTTGACCTGCAGCTGGTTTTGCTGGATAAAAAACCCAAAACATCCGATCCAGAGCAGCCCCAAACAAACACTCAGTTTCTGCGCGTTTTTGCGAAACGGAGCATAAAATATAGAAATACCGATAATAATACAGAGCAATAAAAACACAACTGCCGCGAAAACAAACCAGACTTTAGCGGAAAAAACATCCCTTATGGCAATATAAGCTTTTTCATACCAAAGCGACACATCTTTGGGCTGTTGAATATCCAGCAAAGACCGGGCAAACAAATCATTGGCGAATAGATCTTCATCGTGAGAGATTATCCTTTTTGCCCGCTCATAATTTAAAACCGCTTTCCCCCGATCCCCTAATTTAAAATAGGTATTGCCCAGATTATAATAAAGATTTCCGCTTTGGGTGCCCTGAGAAAGGATACTTTTATATAGGATAATTGCTTTGGCGTAATTACCGTCGGCATATTGCTTGTTTGCCTCAAAAAACAATTCATCAACAGAAACCGCGAACGCGTTTACGCAAAAACAGCTTAATATTAAAAATGTCAGAATAAATTTTTTCATCTTAATATCTTCTCCAAAATTCCGATGATCGCCTTTACCTGCGCATAATCCTGTTTCATCTTATCGAATTCTATTTTAACCGAAGAAAACAAAACCATTTCAAAGGTCTGATAAAGCTCAGTTAATTGCTGAACGTGCTTCTCGATCAAACCGCTTTTCTTAAGCTCCGGGATGATCTCCGCGTTCATGCTTCCTAAAGGAAGATTGAGTTTATCCGCGAGATATCCGTTAAGCAAACGGGAAAGCGCGTCGTAAAAACGCTTAACCTCTTTGGCTTTAAGCGCGGCATCGGCATCTGTAAATAATTTTTTTGTATTTTGCATGGCCCGGTGTTTACGCGCGAATCCCGTATCAGTTTGCAATCTATCTCTTTGTTTCTGCCAAAAAACCATTATTCCCAGGATAAATCCGGGCACAAGATAAAGCAATACCCAGATTAAAGGGTTTTCATATATTTGCTGTCTGTTTTTTACAACTTTACCTAAGGTGGTTTTAATATAGCGGATGTCTTTCTTTAAGATCTTTAACTCCTGCTTATTCTCCTGTACAAAACTTTCCGGAGTGAGCGCGACCACCTGCACTTCCCGCTCTTTTTCTCCCTTAGCTACCTGCACCACAAACGGCCCCTGCGTGATCGTCTTATAATTCATCTGACGGGGATGAAAAAAAGTAAAGGCAATTGCCGGAATGGTATAACTGCCTTCTCTTTTCGGCACCAGTACTTTCTCGAATATTTTTTCGCCGAAAACTTCACCGCCCTTGGGCGCTACATTTACCCGGCTTTCCGGTTCATAGCTTTTAAAGTTTTCCAGGTCCGGGATTTCCGGAAGAGTTAACTGCTCGATATTACCGGTTCCGGAAACTTTCATGGTTAGGGTGATCGGGTCTCCGGCCTTTAAATTAATGGGATTAACATTAACTTTAAAATCAAACTCTCCGACCGCGTCATTATAATTAGCCGGCCGGTTTAGTTCCGGAACCTCGCTTACTTGGATGGCAATGGGAGCAGACCGCGCGGCCAGCGGCTGCGTAACCGCTTTCCTGCCGAAACTGAAAAAATTATCCATGTCCGCGTCAAAAAGATCTTCAAACAAGGTGCCTTTTCCCGAACGCTGCTGATATCCGGTAACCACATCGCATTTAATAAAAGACGGTTCCAGGCTGTATGTACCCACGGATATGGGGGTGAGTATTTTCTGAAAAGTCATTATTGTATACGGCTGGCCTTCATAAAACTCCCGGCCTTTGGTAACGATCACCTGCTGATCCCCGTTAACCACAATTCTTTCATAGCGAAGATTCTGATCGAATTCCGGATCAGCAATAAGAAAATTTTTCAAACCGTCCAGCCAGGGAACATTGATCCGGTAATCCTGAATATTTTTATTATAATACCACTTAAATGTCAGGACAATTTTTTCCCCCAGATAGACCTTGTTTTTATCCGCGCTTACTTCAATAAAAACATCATCACTTTTTTCCGTTTGCGCGAATACTCTTACCTCAAACGGATTACTGGCAAAACTCTTTCCTCCGGCAGTAACGGTAAACGACGGAATGGTAAATGTGCCGGTATTTCTCGGTGTTAATTCAAAAGCAAAGTCATAACCGCCGCCGGAATTCTGCTGTTGGACTTTGCCGTTAATAATAACCGTATAACTGGAAAATCCCTGGCGCCGGGTTCCCTGAAAATGCGTATCAAACCCGGGTATCTCCGGTAATTCCGGAGTTTGAGGATTGGAGACATTTTTCACGGTAATAGATAAGACAAAGCTGTCTCCGAGCAATATTTCTCTCTGGTTTACGGAAAAAGATACCTCCGGCTCCGCGGCAAAAACCGAAACTGCCGCGAAACAAAAAATCGCGGTTAAAAGTAAACTCTTACCAGTCCTTTTCCACATTATTATTCATACCTTTTTGTTTCTGTTCCGGCTGCGGAGGAAGAAGATTTTTCTGGTCCTGCCCAAAAGCAGAAAGAAACCTATCCGCTTCTTCTTTAGTTAATTCTTCTTCATTCTTTTTTTCCGCGGATTGAGCTTGCTGATCCTGCGCTGACGGCTGATCTTGCGCAGTTTGCACTTGCTGCTGTGGAGCTTGCTTCTGTTCCTGTTGTTCCTGCTGTTGACCTTGGCTCTGTTGTTGATCTTGCTGTTGCTGCTGCCGGTCTTTTTCCGCCTGCTGCTGGGTCTGTTGAGACTGCGAAAGCATTTCTTTTATTTTCTTTTCCGTATATTCAATATTATATTTTGTATCCAGATCATCCGGGTTTCGCTCTAAGGACTGCTTATAACTCTCTAAAGCCTGCCGCAGCTGCCCCTGATTAAAAAAAGAATTACCTATATTATACAATGCTTTAGCCTGAAGCCCTACCTCTGCTTTTTCCGTTGATTTTTCAAACGCGTCAATTGCTTCTTTATATTTTTTCTGGCGGTAAAAAACATTGCCCATATTATAAAACACTTCCGGGCTTTGCGGGTCGTCGATCTGCGCGTCATTGTATTTTATCAAGGCCTGGTCATAGTTACCTTTATCATAGGCCTGATTACCTTGTTTTACATTTCGCGCCAGCCCGCAAAAAGCAACATTCGCAGTGCAAAGCAAAATTACTGTAATAAAAATTAATATTTTCATGATCTACCTTATTTCGGACAGGTTACAAACCTGTCCCTACAGGTTTTTTGTCACGGGCGGACACGGAGGTCCGCCCCTACACCCTTATTTTTTCTTTCACTTAGCACTGCTTCGGCAACAAACATTAATAAGGCGATCATTAACGGATACTGGAACCTATTCTCATAACGCTTCTGCCGGGAAGACTGCAGTTCTTTCTTTTCCATCTTAGAAACTTCCTGCTCATAAATCTCCTCCAGAGGAAAACTTCCCGCGCCGATACTTCCTTTTTTACCGCCGGCGATCAGCGCGATCTTTTGCAGTAAGACCGAATCAAGTTTTGATAAAACCACTTTACCTTCGCTATCTTTGACAAATCCGCTGCGGCCCTGTCCGTCAACCACCGGGATCGGCGCGCCTTCCTGACGGCCGACACCAATGGGGAAAATAACCACGCCATTCTGCTTGGCTAATTCCACCGCGTCCATAACATCTTCCTGATGATCTTCTCCGTCGGTAATCAGGATCAATACCCGGTGTTTCTTCTCATGGCCTTCAAAAGCGCGCACTGCCTGACGTATTGCTCCGCCGATATCTGTGCCGCCGAACGGGATCGCGTTAATATCCAGATAATCGACAAATAATTTCGCGGTACCGTAATCAAGGGTTAACGGACAATGCAAAAACGAGCTCCCCGCAAAAGCCACAATCCCGACACGGTCCCCCTGTAAAATATTGATCAGGCTTTTTATTTCTCTTTTTGCCGCTTCCAGCCGGTTAGGCTTAATATCTTCGGCCAGCATGCTTTTGGAAACATCCAAAGCAATAACAATATCCAGTCCGCGGCGATTTACCTGTTCCCATTGATATCCCCATTTCGGCTCAATCAAGGAAAGAACTACAAACAAAATTCCCAAAATAAAAAAAACAGCTTTTAATTTTTGTTTTTTTAAACTGACCCGGCGTAATAAAACTTTCAGCCGGTCATTTTGCGCGAATTTTTCTAAAGCCCGGCGTTTAGATTTAAAGGCCCAGGAAAAAAACAAAATACCCGCCGGAACAAGTAACAGCATCCATAAAAATTGTAAATTCCCAAATCGCATATATTCCTTTATCCTCTTGTTTCGGACAGGTCACAGACCTGTCCCTACAGGTTATGGTAATATGCGCAGCCTTGTATAACGCAAAATAAGCTCCAGCAGCAGCAACCCCAGGGCGGCCAACACAAACGGTTTAAACATTTCATTGTATTCAGTATAAGAACTTATTTCTATTTTTGTCTTTTCCATATTATCAATTTCCTCATAAATCTTCTTTAAACTCTCGGTATCTTTGGCCCGGAAATATTTACCTCCGGCAATCTGAGCGATTTGACGCAAAGAATCTTCATCCAGATCGATCACGGCCCATTGATAAACCGTATTGCCGAATAAGTCTTTTGCCGGAAACGGAACCCGGCCCTTAGTTCCGGCGCCGATAGTATAAACCTTGGCCTTGATCGCTTTCGCCAGTTCCGCGGCATTTAACGGGTCAACTTTCCCCGCATTATTCACTCCGTCGGTCAATAAAATAACCACCTTACTTTTCGCCGGAATATCTTTTATCCGGGCTAAGGCCGTGGCAATCCCGTCGCCGACAGCAGTACCGTCTTCGATCATCCCAATCTGCGCTTTATCTAAAAACTGCAATAATATTCCATAATCTAAAGTCAGCGGGCACTGCATATACGCGCGCCCGCTAAAAACAACCAGTCCGATGCGGTCATTGGTTCTTTTTTTAATAAAATCACGCACCACATATTTAACCGATTCTAAACGGTTTTTTCTTTCTCCGTTTAAAACAAAATCTTCAGCCATCATACTTCCGGAAACATCAATTGCCAGGATGATATCAATGCCTTCGGTCTCGATCTTTGTTTCTTCAATTCCTTTTTGCGGGCGCATCAATCCGACAACTAAAAAGCAAACCGCCAGAACACGCAAGGCCATGAGCATCTGCCGGGAACGCAAAGTCCGGGAAGCCGGGATTTTCTTTAAATGCCGTAAAGAAGAAAAGATCACCTGCCCGTGCGATTTGCGGTTAAAATACACGAACAATATCAGCGGCACAAAAATAAACAGCAATATAATATTGTGAAAATCACGAAAAAACATTATCAAAAACCTCTAGTCTCAAGCCACAAGTCGCAAGTCTCAAGAAAAATTATTCATCAACTATGGACTGTGGACTACCAACCAATTTTGTTTCCTCTACAAACTGCCTGGTTGTCGTCATTAATTTTTCAATATCAGATTTGCCCGGCTCAAACTTCGCGTACTTTACCAGATCGCAATGCTGCAAGTATTCTTTTAAGCGGTTAATATCCCGGCCTTTAAGCTGATCGGTCGCGATCACCTCGGCTAAAAATTCTTCGGTGGTCTGCTCCGGAGCCCGCAAGCCAAAACGGTTCTCCAGATAACTTCTCAGGCAATTCGATACCAGATAATAATATTCTTTAATTTTTCCCTCATTCAGCAGATTTAAACTATTAATGCGTTCTAATTCTCGGAACGCCTGTTCATGCGCCGGCAAAGCCGCCCAGAGTACCGGCCGGCTGCTCCGAAAAGAACAAAACCGCCAAAAAATCATGATTCCCGCAATTAGCAACAAACTGCCCAGGAGCACTAAAATAAGCCGGGTTGTATCTGCGGCAACACTAACCGGAGATTTAATATCCCGCAGTCCCTCTGCTTGCCCCTCCTGCCCCAGAACACTTTTGACTTCCACAAATACTTCCGGGGCGGTGATCTTCTTTATCTGTTTATCGGCTAAGATTATTTTTATTTGCTGTTGGGGGATTACATATGAACCAACCGTATAAGTATCCAGTAAATACCATCTTTTTTCCTGTAAACTTTTTCGTCCGGTTTTCCTCGGTGGTTCCTGCCCGAAATCTTTAATAGCAAAACCACCCATTTCCACATCAATAATCGGGAATTCCGCTTTAGCTGATTTATTATAATCAACTTCTAATGTGTACTTGATTTTTTCTCCGATGGTAATCTCTGCTTTATCAACATAAGCCCGGACAGACGGCAATTCCCCTTCCAAGGCCATGGCCTTTCCCGCAATACCCAAGCTGAGAACCCCCGCTAATAAAAAAAATATTCCTTTTTTCATTATCTCATTTTCTCCCGTGCTCTAAAAAACCTCATCAGCGGCTCTAAGTATGAGTTATCCGTCTGCACATGAATAACATCAACGTCTATCTGGCGAAATTTTTTATCTCTTTGCGCGGCCTCTGTGCCCGCGGCAACATTAAAGGTTTTACGCGCTTTAATATCCGCGGTATCCACGGTCAGGGCTTCTCCGGTTTCCGCGTCTTCCAGCTCGATCATCCCGATATCCGGCAATTCCGATTCCCGCGGATCTTTGATCGCGATCGCAATCATATCATGACGTTTATTGGATATCTGTAAAGCCCGGGCATAATCCTGAGAAATAAAGTCCGAAACCAGAAAGGTTACGGACCGGCGTTTATTAATTGAATTTAAAAATTCCAAAGCTGCCGCAATATTAGTGCCCCGGCTTTTTGGTTTAAACGAAAGCACTTCACTGATAACATGAAGCACATGGCGCTTACCTTTTTTCGGCGGGATATATTTTTCCACTTTATCGGTAAACATGATCAACCCGACTTTATCATTATTTTTGATCGCGGAAAAAGCCAGCACCGCACAAAGCTCCGCGGCAAATTCGTTTTTCATGCGCGGCCCTGAGCCGAAATCTCCGGAAGCGCTCATATCCACGACCAGCATTACCGTTAACTCGCGCTCTTCCACAAATTTCTTTATAAAAGGATGGCCCATGCGCGCGGTAACATTCCAGTCGATCGTTCGGATCTCATCTCCCGGCTGATACTCCCTTACCGTGTCAAATTCTATGCCCCGGCCTTTAAACGTGCTATGGTAGGCTCCGGCAAGAATATCATTGACCATGCGCGCGGAATATATCTGAATATGCCTGATTTTCTTCAACAACTCTTTAGGTATCATGGTAATCCTCTTTTTTGAACTCAAAATTCAAAAAGCAAAACTCAAAAGTTCAATTCAAAAGTCAAAAATATCATGCCTTATAAAACATCCCTATTCACAATCCATTCAAATATATTCTAAAACACATTAAAATCTTTTATTTTTTAATTTTGACTTGCATTTTTGATTTTTGACCTTTGAGTTTTGAATTATTTTTACGGGACAACAACCGTATCAAAAACTTTATTAACAATATCTTCAGATGTTATATTATCCGCTTCCGCTTCATAAGTGACGATCACGCGGTGGCGCAATACATCCATGCCGATGCTTTTAATATCCTGCGGAGTAACATACCCGCGGCCCTGCAAAAAAGCGTAAGCCTTGGCGGCTAAAGCTAGATTAATTGTCGCCCGCGGAGACGCCCCATACTCAATATATTGTTTGGTATCCAACTTGTACGCTTCCGGCTCCCGCGTAGCCATAACCAAATCCACAATATAACCTTCAAGTTTTTCATCTAAGTATATCTGATCCACGATCTCTCTGGCCTTTAATATCGTCTGCGGTTTTACTACCGGCTTAATATCAATATTTTTATTTACCCGGGCCATCCGGCGCAAAATTTCCTGTTCTTCTTTTTTACTGGGATAGGTAATATTCAGCTTGAGCATAAACCGGTCCACCTGCGCTTCCGGCAAAGGATATGTTCCTTCCTGCTCAATGGGATTTTGCGTTGCCAAAACAAGAAATGGTTCCGGAAGTTTGAGGGTTTCTTCTCCGATAGTGACCTGTCTTTCCTGCATGGCTTCTAAAAGCGCACTTTGCACTTTTGCCGGCGCGCGGTTGATCTCATCCGCTAAAATAATATTCGCGAATACCGGCCCTTTTTTTATGGAAAAACTGGAGTCTTTGGGGTTATAGATCTGCGTACCAATAACATCCGCGGGCAGTAGATCCGGCGTAAACTGGATCCGCTTAAAAGAAGCGGCAATGCCTTTGGCTAAAGTGGAAACGCTTAAAGTTTTCGCCAGCCCCGGCACACCTTCTAAAAGAACATGCCCGTCCGCCAACAAACCGACCAACAATCTTTCCACCAGATATTCCTGCCCGATAATCACCCGGTGAATCTCTGTACGCAATTGAGAAATAAATTCGCTTTCCGCTTTTACCTTTTCATTCAATGCCTGAATCGCTTCATATGACATGGCAACCTCCGTTTTGTTTACAGTTTCAGACAGGTTACAAACCTGTCCCGACACTAAACAATAATAACACATGAATAATTAAAGGAGGATTAAGATTAGATTAAGATTTCTTAATAAAAAACCTGGCGGGTTAATTCCGGCGGGGGAGCACAACTTTAAAACAGCTTCCTTTATTTAAAGAACTTTCCACATAGATTTCTCCATCATGCGTGCTAGCGATCATCTTGGCAATACTTAAGCCCAATCCGGAACCGCCGTCAGTCCGGGAACGGGATTTATCTACCCGGTAAAACCGGTCAAAAATCTTTTTTTGTTCTTCGGGAGCAATACCGATACCGGTATCTTCAACCAGTACTTGATGCTGCTTTTCTGTTTTTATTATAGATATTGTGATTTTTCCTTTTCCCGGAGTATACTTTACCGCGTTCTCGATTAGATTGGAAAATAACTCCTGCAATCTCAGCGGGTCAGCGTTAAGCACACACTCATCTGACGGTGAAGAAACCGATAAAGAAAGCTCTTTATTTTCCGCTAAAGGTAAGTAGAACTCAGCAAGCTTTTCTAATAATTCTTTTAAGTCCACTTCTTCTTTTACCAGATAATCAATACCGCTATCCGCGCGGGTTAAGGAAAGCAGCCGCTTAAGCATGTTCATTAAACGATCCATATCTTCAATGCTGCTGCCTAAAACCCGCTGATACTCTTTTAAGCTTCTTTCTCTTTCTAAAACAACTTCTGCTTCTCCCTTCATCGCGGTAATCGGCAAACGAAGCTCATGCGAAACATCCGCGGTAAAAGTAACAATTCTCTGATAAGCTTCGCGCAGCTGTTTAACGACATTATTAAACGCTGCGGTTAATTGATCTAGTTCATCTCCGGTACCGGAAAGCGGAAGAAGTTTTTCCCGGCCCATAAGCGGAAGTTCTCTCGCGGCCTTAGTCACCAAAGCCAGCGGCGCCAATACCTTGCCGGTTAAAAACAACCCTCCGCTTATAACGATAATCAAAATAACCGGTAATGTCCGGAAAAGTGTTTTTAAAACTATATTTACCGATTCCGGATGCGCGCGGGTTTCTAATCCAAACTGTAAATAAAATTTTTCTCCCGCGGTATCGGTAAAAGCCTGGGTAGCAAAAAACATCCTCTGGCCTTGCGGTGTTTTTATATGTTTTTCATAAATTATTTGATTTGATTCAGCATTGCTCATAGATACTGCCTGCAGATCCGCGGAAAAATTTTCCGAACGCGCGAGCATCAGGCCTTCCGCGTCAAAAAGCGCGTAATTAATATTATAAACGCTTTGAAACAAAACAGTTTTCTTCGACAAGAAATTCGCGATAGCTGAAGGACTGTTTTCCCGGTCTTTTAAAAGCCGGATGGTCGCGGAGAGTTCTTTTTTAATATATTCCCGGGAAGTAGTAATAAACGCGCGGTTTAACTGGATATACACATACACAAAAACAATCACCAGGCTAACCAGCAAAACAGCGGTATACCCTAATATCAGCTTACCCCGGATGGTTTTTGTAAACAACATTATTTATCTCTCGCTTTGTTTTATTTTTCGGTTCTTTCTCAAACTTTGTGATATTTTCTTTGTTTTTATTTTATAACCGGCTGCCAAATCAAAACTCAAAAGGCAAATGTCAAAAATTCAAGGCAAAATTAAAAAGTTATTCCTCTTGATGTCATTTTTACACTTAGCATTCTTGTTTTCAATAATTTTATACGCAATAATATTCAACAATTGTATCTTTAAACTTTTGATTTTTTAATTGCAATTTTGAATTTTAACTTTTGAATTATCTGTAACTTCTTGCTATATAATATGTTAATATGTCTGTAATCACATTTTTCAAGAAAGACTCTATTTTTCTTTTAGCACATAGCCGACCCCGCGCAAAGTATGGATTAACGGTTTTGCGCCTGTTTCCTCTATTTTTTTACGCAGATTAGTGATATGCACATCAATGACATTCGTCATGGAATCAAAATGATACCCCCAGACATTTTCCGAAAGCATGGTCCGGGTAACAACCTCTCCTTTTCGTTCCATAAGATATTGCAGTAATGTAAATTCTTTTGGCGTTAGTTCCAGTGTTTTGCCTTTGCATTTGACCTGGCGTTTTACGGAATCCAGGGTCAACTCTGCCGCGCTAAAAGTAGTAACTTCTCCGGGGCTTCCCCGGCGCATCAAAGCTCTGACCCGGGCCAGCAATTCAGAAAAGGCAAATGGTTTTACCAGATAATCATCCGCGCCGGCTTCTAACCCTTTAACCCGGTCATCCACCGTATCTTTTGCCGTGAGAAAAAGTACCGGTGTTTTTTTACCTTTTCCCCGGATATGCGCAAGCACTTCATATCCGTTGAGATTGGGCAGCATTATATCTAAAATAATGCAGTCATACTGCTCGCTGGTCGCCAGAAAAAAACCTTCCCGGCCTTCAGTAGCGGTATCCACGCAAAAACCGTGTTCTTTAAATCCTTTGCGGATGAAACGCAAAACTTTTTCTTCATCTTCAACCACCAAGATTCTCATCATTACCCCTCTACATCACATCTGTCCTGCCCGTTTTTATTCAGTTTCCGGACGGTCGGATGGCAGGCAATTTTCTGGGTAATATCATCAATAATCGCGTAAAAACACGGCATAACCACAAGAGTTAATATTGTCGCAAACGCCAATCCCCAGGAAATCGCCAAGGCCATGGGTTGTAAAAATGGATCAAATCCGCCGATGCCATATGCCACCGTGCTTAATCCGGCAACCGTTGTCAGGGTTGTCAGCATTACCGGCCTAAACCTGACTATTCCCGCCTGGACAATGGAATTGCGGCGGGAAACTCCTTTTTGTCTAAGCTTATTAATAAAATCCACCAGAACAATGGAATCATTTACCACAACCCCGGCTAAGCCGACAATCCCGATAAACGATAATATACTTAACGGTTCCCCATGGATCAAAAGCGCGATAACCACGCCAATAAGCGCGAACGGAATGGTGATCATCACAATAAACGGCTGGATCAAAGAACTGAACAAAGTCGCCAGAATCATAAAGATCGCCAATAGCGCGATCATAAACGCGGTCATTAAACTGGCAAAGGCTTTTTGATTTTCTTTTTCTTCTCCGCCGATACGGATAGAATACCCCGGATAATTCTGCGCGAGACTTGCAAACTTATCAAGCACTTGTTCCACTAATCTCTGGGTATTTATCTTTTTTTTATTAACCGCGGCCGCGACCTGAATATATCTTTTGCCGTCTAAATGACTAATTGCCCGCGCGGACTGTGTTGTCTGTATTTGGGAAACAGTCTTAAGCGGCACAAGATTGCCTTTGCTGTTGGGTATCAAAAGCTCATTAAAAACTTCCTGAGTGCCGCGCTGCGCCTGAGGCAAGCGTACCCGCACCTTGATCTCTTCTTCAGCTTTTGTTTTCTTGATCGTTGTGGCGATACCTCCTTCAAAAGCATTCCGGATACTTGTAGCGATCTGCCCTACGGTTAAATAAGCTTTGGCTGCTTTTTCCCGATTAACAACAATATGCAGTTCCCGGTCTCCTAAAGTATAGCTGTCCGCGATATCCGATACGCCGTCTATTTTGGCTAAATGCTCTTTTACCTTTCCCGCTAGTTCCCGGATAACCGCAAAATCATCACCGCGGATATTAAATTCAAGGTCTCTTCCCACCGGCGGGCCTTCTTTTAATTCATAAAAATATAACTTTTCAAATCCCGGGATTTTTTCCAGCCCGGGCCTTAACTCTTCGATAATCTCTTTGGGCCCTTTATCCCGCTGCTGCATAGGCGTAAGAAACACATGTAACTGAGCCACATTAGAGCCGGATTGAGCATTCGGATCGCCCATGCCCCGGCCGGCCTCTATTTGTCCGATCGTTGTTTCAAAACTTTGGATATACTTATCACCGACAGCTCCGACTAAATCCTCAACCGGTTTCATCATTTCATTTGTTTTTTCTAAAGGAGTTCCCACCGGAGCTTCCGCCCGCACAAGAAATTCTTCCACCCCTTTAGCGCTAAACATTGATTTCGGAAGAACAAACACGATCAGCATCAAACACGCGATAAACGCCATGACGATCGCTCCGAAAACCAGATACCGGTAATGCAGCGCTTGTTCCAGTATTTTTTTATAAAATTTTATCATCGCTTCTAAAACCGGGTATTTCTTTACAAAAACAGAAAAAGCTCCCACGGATAAGATCAAGGCCAGCACTCCGAACGGACTGCTGTTGGCAAACCCCGCGAGAATTGCCGCGATAATTCCGGAAACAACGGAAAAGATCACAATGGTCTTAACATCCTGCTCTTCCATTTCCCGGTCGCTATTATGATTTTTTATGGGCCGCAAAAAGTCTGCTAAATGTGACGGGAGAATAATAAAAGCTTCGATAACCGAAGCGCACAGCGCGATAATCACCATCATCGGAATATACCGAAGAAATTTACCGATAATTCCGCTCATATACATAAGGGGAAGGAACGCCGCAATGGTTGTGATGATCGTCGCGGCAACCGGAGCAATAACTTCACTTGTTCCCTTAACCGCTGCTTCCCGGGGCGAAAGTCCTTCTTCAACATACCGAAATACATTTTCGGAAATTATAATTCCGTCATCAACGATCATGCCCAAGACAATAACTAAGCCGAACATGGTCATGAGATTGATCGTAACTCCTAAAACATGCATCAGCCCAAGCGTCGCGCACATCGCCACCGGAATCCCCAAAGCCGTAAAAAATGCCGGCCGCGCGTGCAAAAACGCAAAAAGTATTAAGATAACAAAAATAAACCCGACTAATCCATTTGACCGCAGGACATTTAAACGCCGCTTAATGTAATAAGACATATCATCAAAAGGAGAAATCGTTAACCCCGCCGGAGCGGTCTTTTTAAATTCATCCAGTGTTTTGTAAACCGCGTTGGCAACATTGATCGCGTCGCCTTTTTCCTTTTTATAAACCAGCAGGGTTATCGCTTTTTTCCCGAGATTTTTATTAATTACCTGCTCTTCTTCAAAAGTATGTTTTACTGTCGCCACATCCTTGACCAAAAGCCAGTTGCCGAGATCATTCGCGCGGATAATAACATCTTCAATCTCTTCTTTGGTAGTAAATTCACCGGTTGTTTTAATCGCAAATTCTTCACTGGAAGTTTTCAGCTTCCCTCCGGGAACGGTAATATTACGCGAACGCAATCCTTCCATGATCTCTTCTATGGAAACATGCATATTCCGCATTTTACGCAAATCCGGCTCTACCCAAAATTCCTGATCCCGGTATCCGGAGCGCGAAATTTTTGCCACGCCGCGGATATCTTCTAACTGATCTTTTAATATATCCGCCTGCTCCTGCAAAGCAAATTCATTAAGCGTCCCGCCCAGGCCGATATTAACGATCGGGAATATTTTACTATTTATCTCAATAACTACCGGGCGGTCTTCTACCGCGGCCGGAAGATCGGTAACCCGGTCTACGGCTTTTTGAATATTATCCGTAATTTTCTGGATATCCTTGGCCTCCGGATCCATGGTTAAACTAATCACCGACATTCCTTCGCGGGAAATAGAGAGTATCTCGTCTATCTCGTCAACCTCTTGTAATTCTTTTTCCAGCGGAGTGGTGACTAATTTTTCCACATCCTCCGGCGACGCTCCCGGATAAACAGTCTGCACCGCAGCCTCGCCAAAATCAATAACCGGAAACGCTTCCCGGTTTAAGGTAAACATCGAAACAATCCCGACGATCAGGATCAGCACCGAAACAAGATTAATAAAAAGAGAATTTTTTACGGAAAATTGAGCAATATTCATAACATTCCTTTTTATGCAAACCTATTCCATTAATAAAATCTAATAATTTTCTTAGTTACTACTACTCTCCGGCAGTCTCAAGCTACAGGTCACAAGTTTTTTCCCCTGGAACTTGCGACTTGCGACTTGTGACTTGTAACCGTTAAAGCTTCCCCTGCCAGTATTCATCCAAAAGGGAATTTTGCGCGAGTTTCAAATCAATCAAAGCCAGCTTATATGCACAGCGTGCGCCGGCTAATCCAATTTTTGCTCTTAACAAATCCTCCTGATACCGGATCAAAGTATCGCTGTTAGACCTTCCGGAGGAAAATCGTTTTTCTTCAAAAACAAGTTTTTTCGACTGCAAAACAACAATGCGTTCTTTAAATCCGATCTGTTCCGCCGCATTATTTAAAGTATTTGTCGCGTCGTTAACTTCAATAACGATCTTATGCTCTACTTTCTTTAACTGCAATAACGCTTTTGCTTTTTCAATTTGCGCTTTTTTCTGCGCTCCCCGAGCGGAAGAATTTTCCAAGGGAACCCGCACAGTGATCCCGGCGTATAGCTGGGGATT
The DNA here is from genome assembly GCA_043826565.1 of Candidatus Omnitrophota bacterium. GTDB lineage: Bacteria > Omnitrophota > Gorgyraeia > B26-G9 > B26-G9 > JBDRPX01. The sequence goes on along the minus strand of JBDRPX010000015.1, from coordinate 84,609 downwards.
ATCTTCTTCCGTGGTATTTCCCCAGGCATCTTCCTGAGAAACCTCTAAGCCGTTATGCAGAAACGAAGCTTCCAGATCGATCTGCGGCCAGAGATTATTTTTTTTCATGTCTAAATTTATTTTTTTTACTTCAATATCATTATTCGCCTGCTGATAATCACGCCGCTGCGCGATCGCGATACGCAAACTCTGGTCTAATGCTAGCGGTTCCGGCGGAACAGAAAAAACTTCTTCCGGGAGAATTACAATCTCCGAATCTTCCTCCTGCAGTAAAAGTAAAAGCGCGTTATTCGCCAGCAGAACATTATTCTGCGCGGCCGTCACACTGGCCCTGCGCTCTTCAACATTGGCTCCGGAAGCAAACAGCTCCGCGTCTTCGACCAATCCCAGTTTACTCTGTTCCTTAAATATCGCGTACAATTCCTGCGCTTTTTTAAGCATATCTTTTTCTATTTCCAGTTCCGCGTATTTTAACATCAATTGCCAATAAGCGCTCTGCACACTCGCCAGCGATTGTTCTATCCTGTCTAAAGCATAACTGTCGCTGTTCGCAACTTCAAGTTTTGTCACTTTTACATTCCCCCGGTCAACAAGCCCGAGAAAATTCCGGCCTAAAGGCTGAGAGATGGAAAACCTCACGGACGCGTCATGCGCCGGATTAACCGATGTAAAAGCAGAATTTGTCCACGAACGGCTGTCCTCAAAATCAACTCCGAGGGTCGTTCCGCTAATAATCTTTTTTTCTATCCCGAGCGAATAATCATTAGCCGTATTCTTAGTCCCGGAAAAGGTACTTCCGCTTTTTCTCTGGTCATCGGAATGCACGGCTGAAGCTTTGAGCACTGTATCAAAAATCGAATTGACCTCAGAAACCGCGGTCCGGTTAATATACGCGTCATATTTCGCGATCTGAATATCAATATTATTTTCCAGGGCAAGCTTACTTACCTGAGCTATTGAAAGCGCGATTCTTTTCTGCGGGTTCCCCTCACCAGCAACAGCATCAGACGCCCCCACAAAGCACAAAATACTAATTATAATTAAACTTGTTTTTAAATTTTTCATAATTAATTACCTGTTTATGAATATTGAGTATTGAAAGTTGGACATCTGTTCTTTTGATTTTTTGTCTTTCCGTTTTTCTGTTTTTTGTTTTTATTATTTCCTTGCGGCTTGAGGCTTGGGACTTGCGGCTTTAAATAACAATCCCCGGATCTTTTTTAATATACGCAGATAATCCCGGCGGTCTTTTTCCGCTAGCTGCCCGAAAAATTCTTTGATCATTTTTTGTTTTTGCCGGCTGATCTCTTCGGCCAGCTTTTTCCCTTTCGCCGTAAGCTCTATTCTGATTACCCGGCGGTCTTTTTCCCCATAGACCCGTTTAACCACATTCATTTTAAAAAGCCTATCCACCAAGCCGCTCATTGCCGGAGAGCTTACCCGGAATTCTTCGGCTAAACAGCTCATCTTCGACGGCCCCTGTGAATGAAGCAATTCCAGCACCAGATATTGGGGCGCCGTAATCTTGCCCCGGGCCAAAGCATGCGTTTCCCGGCTCATCACCCCGCGGATCACCTGCGGGAAAATCTCCGACAGCTCCCGGGCAAAAACATCAACCGAATCCGGTCTGTTCATTATTAACCTCCTTAATAGTTAACAATGCTAACTATTCACATTAATAAGTATATCCCACAAAGAATTTTTTGTCAATACCTTTTTAGGGGCATTCTTATTTAAGCTGAAAGATTGTTTATAAGTTATTACAGTGAACTTAGTTAACAAAAATTTCAGAATGCCCCTGATTCCAATGATTAAAAAGCAGATTACAGCGATTGTCTTCGTTTGACAGAAAATAAATCTGTGTAATCGTGTTTTAATCTATGCAATCAGGTTCTTTTTTTGTTCAAATTGAACAAAAAAAGAACCCCTTTTTATCGCGGCATATGGTATACTTGATGCAGGGAAAACTTTATTTCTATTATTTTTAAAAACATCCCATAAAGATCAGGATGTTTTGATTCCATAGATTAAAGAGGAGATTACAGTGATTAAAGAAAGATATCTTTTTTCTGTGGAATTAGTTATAGAAGATTAATGGTTTAATCTTTGTAATCTATTAATAATCGTTTTAATCAGGTATAATCCGATTCTTATATGAGGATTGTGCCAGGAGAGATTTTTATGAACATAAAGGGGTTTACACTTGTTGAACTTATGGTTACCGTCATTATCATCGGGATAGTTGCCGCGATCGCCGTCCCTCACTATCTGAATACCCAGGAAAAAGGTTTTGGGGCGCAGGCCATAGAAACGCTTAATATTATTCATTCCGCGGAAGGCGTCTGGGCTATTGAAAATTCAAGTTACACAAACTCCATTGCTAATCTGCAATCTTGTGCAACATTCGTAGCCAATGACGGAGAGTGGACATATTCGATTGTTTCCGCCACTACCGACACCTTTACCGCCACCGCCACCAGAAACAACGGAAGATTTGTTAATTATTATATTACTTTAAATCAAACAGCAACCTTAACATATTTTGACGATGCGAGCAATGATATCGGGAGATATCCGGATTAGCCTTTTTCGCAGATTTATGTTTTTGATTGATACAGAATTTCAAATTTAGCCATCATTGCTGTTACATTAAAATCCGAATGCTCAAACAATTCTTTCCCTTTTTGCCCCATGGCCCGGGCAGCTGTTTTATTATTTAGCAAATACCCGGTTTTTTCCGCCAAAGAACCGAGATCTTTCTGCTTTATCAGATAGCCATTTATTTGATCCTGAAGAATCTCACTTACCCCGCCGGCATCATAAGCAACGATCGGCTTGGCCAGAGCCATAGCTTCGAGCAGAACCATGGGTAAGCCCTCCCACAAAGACGTCAACACAACCACATCCACTAAAGGCAGGATCGTTTCAATGTCTTTGCGCCAGCCCAAAAGCTTCACCTTGTCTTCTAAGCTTTTTTCCCGAATCATCGCCCGCATCTGTTGGCGCAAAACACCTTCTCCGATCTCGACAAACCGCACTTGCGGATATTTTTCACTGATTATTGCGGCCATGCGGACAAAATCCAAGGGGTTTTTCTGCGGCTTAAGACAAGCGATCATCCCCGCAACCGGGCTATCCATTTCACACCCTAAAATAGATTTTTTAGTATCTTCCGGCTCGAAGCAATTAGTTTTTAGATCAATTCCATAATGAATGAGCTGGTATTGGCCCGGCTTGCCTACTTTATTATCCAGGCCTTTCTCAATGTCTTGTTTAGAAACCGCAACCAGGCTGGTGGTAATTCCGGCGGTGATCTTTTCCAAAAATATATACAATTGCCGGGTCAAAGGATGCATATGGTCATTAAAACTCCATCCATGAATACTGTGAATTATTGTTTTTACTCCGCATAAATGCGCTGCCCAGCGGCCCAGAATTCCGGCTTTAGAGCTGTGTGTATGCACAATATCGATTTTATTCCTCCGGATAAAACCGGCAATATTACCCAAGGCGATCATATCGTGCAGCGGAGAGATCGATCTTTTTAAAGAGGAAAGAAAACAAACCGTCACATCATTTAAGGCTTTGGCTTCTTCACATAATAAGCCGCGGGGCGCGCTGATGAAAAATTTATTATATTTGCTATTTTCCAGAGCCGTGATTATTTTTAACGCGTTTTTCTGCGCTCCGCCCAGCTCCAAATTGGTTATTATATGCAGTATATTAAGCTTTTTCATGCTCTTAATCTCCGTTATGTGGATGATATTATAACATATCTTGGATTTTTTGGTTCTTTCTTATTTTTTGTGAGCTTGAAAGAACCTGATTATAGCGATTAAAGCCCGATTACACCGATAGACCAATAAAAAATAATCATTGTAATCTCTTACAAATCTGTGTAATCAAGGGGCATTCTTAAATTCAGCCAAACAATTTATATCTAATTAAGTTATAGAAAACAGTTCACATTAATTAAGAATGACCCTTTTTTGCCTTATCTAAGAAGTCTTGTTTTTTCTAAAAAAAAAGGGTATACTTATATTAGACAATACGTTACTGCTTTATCTATTTATTATAAAGGAGCGATTATCATGTATAAAAAGGGGTTTAGCCTAATTGAGATATTAATGGTCGTTGTAATCATCGGGATATTAGTCACTGTCGCGGTCCCCAGTTATACCCGCACAATTGAACGCGCTAAGATGGGACAGGCAAAATCAGATTTAAACAATATGCGCAAAGCCCAATTAGAGTGGTTTACAGAAAACCAGGCATTTACCCAAAATTTAGGTGATCTCGAAGGAACGATCGGCGGAAACTTTCACAATACTGACGATTGGACCTATACTATTCCCGCGATTGACAATGCCGCCCTGACATTTAGCCTTCAGGCCGCCCGGCAAAGCGGCGCGGAAAGCGGACAAAACATTTTTTTAGATCAGGATGAGGTGTTTACCTCTTCGAATACCTATCTGGCTGACTACGGAATGGATTAAACCTTGGCGCAAAAGATCATTCCCCCGTTATAAATCCTCTTGCCATTTCTCCTGCTATGTCTTATAATAAGAAATTCATTAAGGAGAAATTTCTATGTTAAAATTCATAAAAAACATGATCTTTGGATCACACAACGAAAAAGAGCTTAAACGGCTTAGCCCTTTAGTTGAAAAAATAAATTCCCTGGAAGCAGAGATCTCCGGCCTTTCCGACGAGCAATTAAAAAATAAAACCGGAGAATTTAAAGCCCGGATAAGCGAATACACCAAAGAGCACCTTGAGGAAGATGCCCCGGAAAAAGAAATAAAAAAAATAGAAAAAGCCGCATTAGATGAGATCCTTCCGGAAGCTTTTGCTGTTTGCCGGGAGGCGTCCAAGCGTACTGTAGCTATGCGGCATTTTGACGTACAGCTTTTCGGCGGGATTATCCTTCATGAGGGGAAAATCGCGGAAATGACCACTGGTGAAGGAAAAACCCTGGTGGCAACTCTGGCGGTCTATCTTAACGCGCTAACCGGAAAAGGGGTACACTTAATTACCGTAAACGATTATCTGGCTCAAAGAGACTGCGGATGGATGGGGCCGATATATCATTTTCTAGGCTTAACGTGCGCTTCTATTGCCCATGAGGCTTCTGTTGTATATGACCCGGCATATCTTGATGACTCCACGCGTGATGAACGCATGTCGCACTTAAAACCACTCACCCGCCGGCAGGCATACCATAGCGATATTACCTACGGGACCAATAATGAGTTTGGTTTTGATTATTTACGGGACAATATGGTCCTGCATAAAGATGATATGGTCCAGAGAGAACTTAACTTTGCCATTGTTGATGAAGTTGACAGTATCCTTATTGATGAAGCACGAACTCCTTTGATCATTTCCGGACCAACAGAAGCTTCCACCGACAAGTATTACAGTATTGACCGAATAATTCCCAAGCTTACCGAAGGCGAAAAAAATGAGGAAACCAAAGAGGAATCCGGTGATTTTATTGTTGATGAAAAAAGTCATGCCGCTTATCTTACCGAGCAAGGCGAAGCTCGGGTCGCGAAAATACTCGGCGTGGACAGCCTCAGCGATTTAGAAACAATGGAGCTCAAGCACCATGTCGACCAGGCCTTAAAAGCTCATTCCCGGCTTTTCAAACGCGATGTTCATTATGTAGTAAAGGAAGGCAAAGTAATTATCGTTGATGATTTTACCGGAAGGCTGATGCCGGGACGCCGCTGGAGCGACGGATTGCACCAGGCTGTTGAGGCTAAAGAAGGGGTAAAAATCGAAAGAGAAAATCAGACTTTAGCGACAATCACCTTCCAGAATTACTTTCGCATGTATAATAAACTTGCCGGCATGACCGGAACCGCGGTAACCGAAGAAGCGGAATTCCAGCATATCTATAAACTTGACGTAACCGTGATCCCGACAAACCGGCCGTTGTCCCGGGATAATCAGCCGGATGTTATTTATAAAACCGAGAAAGAAAAGTTTAAAGCTGTTGTTGAAGAAATCTGCCAAATGCATCAAGTCGGAAGGCCGGTTTTAGTGGGAACAATCTCTATAGAAAAATCAGAGCTTCTCGGCCGCCTATTAAAACAAAAAGGTATCCCCCACAGCGTGCTTAATGCTAAATATCATGAACAGGAAGCCACGATTATTGCTCAATCCGGAAAATTCGGAAATGTAACTATTGCCACTAATATGGCCGGACGGGGAACCGATATTTTACTTGGCGGAAACGCGGATTTTTTTGCCAGTGAACTCCTGCGCAAAAAAGGCATTGATCCGCAATTAGCCACTAAAGAGCAAAAAGAGCAAGCTCTGCAAAGCGTAAAAGACGAGACACTCAATGAGCATGAAAAAGTTATTGCTCTTGGCGGACTGCATATTATCGGCACCGAACGTCATGAATCACGCCGCATCGACAATCAGCTGCGCGGCCGTTCCGGACGGCAGGGCGATCCCGGATCCAGCCGTTTTTATCTATCGCTTCAAGATGATTTAATGCGGATATTTGCCTCGGACAGGATTTCCAAGTTTATGGATTTAGTACAATGGGAAGAAGATATGCCGATCGAGCATCTGATGATCACCCGTTCCATTGAGATTGCCCAAAAACGCGTAGAAGGCCATAATTTTGAAATCCGCAAACAGCTTCTTGAATATGACAATGTCATGAACAAACAGCGGGAAATTATTTATGAACAGCGCCGAAAAATATTAGAGCAGGACAATGCCCGGGAATTTATTATTGAGTTGATCCATGAGATTGTCGAAGACGCGGCCGAGCAGTATCTGCCGCCAAAAGTACACCCCGGAGATTGGAACATCAGCGGCCTGGAAGATTGGGTCCATTCAAAATTCGGCATTTCGTTTACCGCGCCCGCGGACGGGAATATCCAGGAAACATTAGCCAACACTTTAATCACCGCGTATGAAGTAAAACTTAATTCCATGAGCCGGAATATGTCCCGTGATTTTGAACGTTCCATATGCCTGCATATATTAGATACCCAGTGGAAAGACAATCTGCATGCTATGGATACGTTGCGCGAAGGCATCGGCTTACGGGCTTTTGGGCAAAAAGACCCTCTGGTAGAATACCAGCATGAAGCATATAGCCTTTTCTCGGAGATGATCGCCCGGATAAAAGAAGAAACTCTGGAATTCCTGTTTAAAATTAAAACCGTTGCCAGTGAAGAACCTGCCGGAGTTTTTGATAGTATTCCGGTTTCTTATTCACACCCGGAGACAACCAGTTTTAACCAGCCAGGGCAAACTCCCCATGCTCTGCCGCAGGACTCCCGGGAACAAAAAGCAACAACTTATACCCGCAGCCAGGAAAAGGTCGGCAGGAATGATCCCTGCCCCTGTGGAAGCGGTAAAAAACACAAAAAATGCTGCGGAAAGTAATGAAAGTCACAAGTCACAAGTCACAAGTTGTAATTCCAATAAAAAATAAAACTCTACAAAAATTAATGCTCCTGCCGCTGTTATCAGCTGCATTGCTTTGCCTGGCGTTTTCAAGATTAAACTTGGGGGTTATCGCCTGGTTTGGCTTGGTTCCTTTTCTTTTGAGCATTAATAATGTATCATTAAAAAAAAGACTCCTTCTTTCTTTCATTTTCGGATTTGTTTTTTTTATGGGCGCTTTGTACTGGCTTATAAATGTCAGTTTGATCGGCCTTACACTTCTCTGCCTCTATCTTAGTTGTTATATTCTTCTTTTTGGAGCAGTAACTAAAAAATCCGATTCGCGATATTGTTTATTTACCATTCCCCTGGCCTGGATTGCCGCTGAATACGCCAGAAGTTATCTTTTAACCGGATTTGGCTGGGCATTGCTGGGGCATTCCCAGTTCAAAAATATTTATCTTATCCAGATCAGCAATGTATTAGGCGTTTGGGGTATTAGTTTTATCATTGTTATGGTCAATGTGCTTATCAGCCAGCTAATTATAAAAAAATTTCGTATCTGCTTGCATGATCCCGCGCTCTGGATTGTTCTGTTGTTTGTTTTTGTCGTTTATGGCTATGGCGCGATCTGCCTGCAGCAGCCTATTCCGGCTTTAGATCTAAAAATAAGCATTATTCAGCCGAATATTCCTCAGGAACAAAAATGGGACCCTGTTTATACAAAAAGTATTCTTAACCGTTTTGCAGAATTAACTACCGAAGCGGCTAAAGACCATCCGGATTTAATTGTCTGGCCGGAAACATCTGTGCCCGGCTACCTTTTAGATGAACCAAAGCTTTACAAAAACATTACAACCTTGGCGCAAGAGATCAAAACAAATCTGCTGGTCGGCAGCCCGCGGGAAGATCTAGCGCGGCATAAGTACTATAATAGCGCCTTCCTATTTTCTCCGGAAGGGGAATTGCTTAAATATCATGACAAAATTCATCTGGTACCTTTTGGAGAATATATTCCCTGCGAAAAAATCCTGGGATTTTTGTATGACGCCGGTATCGGAGATTTTTCCCCGGGAGAGAAGTACACGGTTTTTGAAGTGCCTAATAAAAAAGGACAGCTGGTCCGCTTTGCTGTTTTAGTATGCTTTGAAGACATGTTTCCCAGTTTAGTAAAAAAATTTCATCGACAAAAAGCAGACATTCTGATAACCATAACTAACGAGGCCTGGTTTGGGATAAGCTCAGAACCAATTCAGCATTTAGCGGCAAGTGTGTTCCGCGCCGTAGAAAACCATTCCTGGTTTATCCGTTCGGCGAACACAGGGATTTCCTGTTTTATTGATCCGCAGGGAAAGATCCGGGCCAAGGTCGAACAAGACAATGAAGATATTTTTATTCCCGGCTTTAAAACGCTTTCCTTATAATAGTCGGGGTTAATTTATCGTTCCGCTTTCATTAATCGTAAAAAATCTGGTTCCGTCAATCTGATGTGTGGCCTGAGCTTCAAAAGTTGTCGCATCGGCACTATTCATTGTATAGTCCCAAGTACCGTCATCCGCGGGAAAATCAACAAAATCCTGAAGGTCGGTTAAAGTCGCGGTATAAGACTCCTCGGTAAACCCGTCAAGGTCGGTATCTTCTTCTGAATCCGGAATACCATTACCATCATTATCGCCATGTAAAAGATACATTTTCTCGGCTTTGTATATCTCGTATAAAATAGCGCGGGCTTTTTGATTCTCTGTTCTTTCCCTTACATTCATGTAGTGAGGAATAGCAATGGAAACAAGCACACCGATAATAACCACAACTACCAGCAATTCTACTAAAGTAAACGCCGTATTTTTCTTTAATATATTTCTCATATAATACTTCTCCCCGGCTTTATTGTATTGTCAAAATTCTAAGTTAATTCAATATTTCTCCGTAAGTTTTTCTCCCTAACCTGTTTTATAAGTCAAAAATCAAAAGGCAAAATTTAAAAATTCAATTCGAAATTCAAAACTTATTAATTATCATAAAATTATATTGTTTAAAATAATAAATTCTGGAATCTTTTTTGATTATTTTTGACTTTTAACTTGCACTTTTGAGTTTTGACCTTTGACTTTTGAATTCACTCCCCTTGACAATAAAGATAACTTTTAACCGTGCCCTGTTTTATGCCCAAACACGCTGTGTTTCTTTTTCTAAAACTACTTTTTTTGACGGATAAACGTCATAAAGGATCTCATCAGGAAAAAACCATAGTTTTATTTCTCTTTCCGCCTCTTCCTCATTCGCTGAAGCATGCACGACATTTTCATAAACTCCTTTGGAGGTTATTCGCCCATAAGCTCCGCGAATAGATGTCGGCTCAGCTTCTTCAGGATTAGTCGCTCCGGCTAATTGTCTGACTTTTTGTATCGCGTCTTCACCCCAATACACCATGGCCAATACCTTGTGCCGGGCATGCAATTCTCCCTGCAAATAATTTACTAACTCATTAAAAAACGGTTTATCCTGAAGATGCTTATAATGTTCTTTTGCCAGTTCCGGGGAAACATGCACAATTTTAGCCGCGATTATTTCCAACTTTGTTTCGGATAAACGCGTTAAAATATTTCCGGTTAATGATTTTACCAGCCCATCCGGCTTAATTAATATTAGTGTTTTTTTGTTCATTTTTATTCTTCCTCTTTATGCTTATAACGTGTTGTTATATATTTGGTTGCGTTAAATCAGCAGCTTTCTTCTCTTCCCATTATCTTTAGAATTCTATTTAAATCATCCAGCGAATAGTATTCTATTTGAAGCTTGCCGCGCTTTGCCCCATGCCGAATACTAACCTTGGTTCCCAATAGTCTCTGGGCTTGCTCCTCTAAGTCCCGAATAAATTGATCTTTTTCCGGCTTGGTTTTTGTTTGCTGTTCCGATTCGATAAATTCAACATCTAAACTAGCATATTGTTCAGCTTCGCGAACCGAATAGCCTTCCGTAATGATCTTATCCATTAATTCCAATTGGTCAGCTTGCTCATGAAGGCTTAAAATTGCCTTCGCATGCCCCAGGGTAATTAATTCTTTTAATACCGAGTTTTGTATTGCTTCGGGTAATGCCAAAAGCCGCAGCATATTGGCAACTGTCGCCCGGTTTTTTCCTACCGCGGCAGCTATCTGCTCCTGCGTAAAACTAAAATCATTGATCATGGTGCTGTAAGCTTTTGCTTCTTCAATCGGATTTAAATCGTCACGCTGAATATTTTCAATTAAGGAGAACTCCAGCATCTCTAAATCAGTTGCATTTTTTATTACTGCCGGAATTTCTGTACGGCCCAATGCTTTTATCGCGCGTAACCGCCGCTCCCCGGCAATAAGTTCATATTCATCCGCGGAATTTTGTCTAACGATAACCGGCTGCACCAGCCCTTTTTCCTTTATTGAATCCATAAGTTCTTTTAGTTTATCCTCCTTGAATTCGAATCGCGGCTGATAGCGGTTTGGCTGAATTTTTTCCGGATTAAGAACAACAATGCTGTTTTCTGATGTTCTTTCCTCGAAAATAACCGCTTCCGGGGATATCAGGGCTTCCAATCCTTTTCCTAGTCCACGTCGCTCCATCACATAACCTCCTTTAATGAGCGCATAATTTACAGGATATTTTTTGATGTAAATTATTTGCGCGAATTAAACCTCGCCAATCTTTGTGGCGGGTAAATTAACATCGTTTTGAGGGACATCAAGCCCGGAAACCTCCATCAACTGCACCTCTTCTTCTTTCGGGTGCTCAATAACAATAATTTCCTCTTGGCTCTCCGGAGTATCCTGCGCCGGAGCTTTTCCCTCTCTCGCGATAAATTCTTCCGCAAGTTTTTCGTATTTTTCTGCTCCCAGGCAAAACCGATCATACAAAACTAAAGGCTTGCCAAATCCCGGGGCCTCGCTAATACGAATATTGCGGGGAATAATTGTGTCAAAAACTTTTTCTTTAAAAACTTTTTTTACTTCGCTTATTACATCAGAGGTCAGCCGGGTCCTAAAATCTGCCATGGTCAGAATGATCCCTCCGACACTAAGCTGAGGATTTAGCCGGCCTTTTACAAGTTTTATTGTGTCCATAAGCTGGCTTATTCCTTCCAACGAATAATATTCACATTGCAAAGGAATAATTGCTTTGTCCGCGGCAACCAAACAGTTTAATGTCAGCAACCCCAAAGACGGCGGGCAGTCAATAAAAATAAAGTCGTATTTGTCACGAATTACTGCCAGAACTTTTTTCAGGCGATATTCACGTTCTTCGGTACCCACAAGTTCAATTTCCGCACCGGTAAGTGATACATTAGACGGAAAAACATCAAGATTATCCAGGGGGCCGGGGACCACAACATTATCTGCTTCCGCCATTCCCATCAGCAGGTCATAAATACTGGGATTTTTTGATTTTTTATCCAGCCCAAGACCGCTGGTAGCATTTGCCTGAGGATCAGCATCGACTAGAAGGGTTTTAAATCCTTTATCCGCAACATACGCGCTTAAATTAATCGCGCTGGTGGTCTTGCCAACCCCGCCCTTCTGATTACATATTACAATAATTTTGCTCATAACTTCCCTGTATTTTGAATATTGAATATTGAAAGTTGAAAATTGTTTTTCTGTCTTTTAGTTTTTATGATTTCCTTTTAACCTTAAATGTTTCCATTTCTGCAACTAGTGTATTTGCAATGAGTTCCACGTTTTTAGACAGGTCTTCAATTTCCTCTTTTTTTGTAGCCTTGGATAATTTTTTCGCCTGGACGCTTATTCTCTCGGCCATCTGTTTTTGCTTTGTTATGGCTGTGCGCAACTTCTCAAGAGCACCATTCATAAGCCGGGCTAATTCGGTAAACTCATCTCCGGCTCGCAAGCTGCTTAAGTCACTGGTAAGATCTCCGTCCCGAATTGCCTTAGCAACATTTTCCATTCGGTAAATCGGCCCGGCTATTTTATGCGAAACAAAAATGCTTAATACAAACAAAATTAAAGAGCTGGCCAGTAAGCGGAGAATTAAGGCTTTTGCAACTTTGTCAAACACGCCGGAAAATTCAACTGCAAAAATAGCATTAACTAATTCGATGTTTTCGCCCAATCCCTGTTCCTGGCTATAGTGCGCTTTTAGTTTTTGAGAAAATTGTTTTGTTTGGACATGCAAAGAGATTTCATTCCAAGTAACAACATATGTGGTCCATACCGCAATTAAACTGACCACTACTGTAGCGATAAAAATTAAAACGCTAAAACGCAGCTGAAACCCTTTAAGAATAAAATAATTCTTACGCACAAAATTTTTCTTCTTTCCTTCCATAACCAACCCCCCATTTTTCTTGTCTATTAATCTGTCCTTGTTTACTGTTAAAACTCATAAATACAACTTAAAATTCAAAAACAAAAAGAATATATTTTGATTTTTAGGTTTTGATTTACACTTTTGACTTTTGACCTTTGATTTTTGATTTATTTTTATCTTGCCTGTCTATATGAAATAAAACCATGGCAATATCTGTAGATGTTACGCCGGAAATTCGCATTGCCTGACCAATTGACTGCGGTTTAATTTTAGCAAGCTTTTCTTTGGCTTCTTTTTTTATACCGCCAACTGACTCAAAAATAAAATCCTGAGGAATTTTTTTGTGTTCCAGTTTAATCAATTTGTTAATGAGTGCTTTTTCCCTTTGAATATACCCCTCATATTTTACTTCGATCTCAACCTGCGCCTCAACATCTTCCGGAAGTTTATCTAATCTTGGATCAATTTTTCTAAGCCCCTCATAGGTCATCTCCGGGCGCTTCAATATTTTTCCCAGTAAAGAATTAGCATTTGAAAGCTTGTGTAATTTTTCTATCGTCTGAGAAATAATCTTTTGCTTTTTTCTTATTGTATCAATTCTTTTTTTAGAAATCAAGCCTAAAGTATATGCATCCTCTCCTAATCGTAAATCCGCATTGTCCTGCCGCAGCACAAGCCGGTGTTCAACCCGGGAAGTAAATAATCGATACGGCTCTTGCGTTCCCTTAGTAACCAGATCATCAATTAGAACGCCAATATAACTTTGAGACCTCTCCATAACAAAAGGTTTTTTCTTTTTAATTTTCAAAGCCGCATTAATTCCCGCAACTAACCCCTGGCAGGCGGCTTCTTCATACCCGGTGGTTCCATTAATCTGTCCAGCTAAAAAAAGATTCTTTATAGATTTAGTTTCCAGAGTAGGAAGCATTTCTGTAGGGTCAATAAAATCATATTCTATGCCATAAGCAAATCGCATGATTTTCGCATTTTCCAGCCCTTTTATTGTTTTAAGGATTTTTATCTGAATATCCTGCGGCAGGCTATTGGATAATCCATTAACATAAATTTCTTTTGTTGTTCTTCCCTCCGGCTCCAAAAAAATCTGATGCCTGTCTTTGTGAGCAAATTTTACTACTTTATCTTCTATTGAGGGGCAATATCTCACGCCAACTCCGGTTATCTTACCGCTATACAGCGGTGATCTGTGCAAATTACGCTTTATAAGCTGATGAGTTTTCTCGTTGGTATAGCCCAAATAGCACAAAACTTGCTTTGTTTTTATTTGTTTTGTCTCATATGAGAATGGGGAGGGTTTCTTATCTCCATATTGCGCGGTAAAACAAGAAAAATCTATTGTATCTGCATGCAGTCTTGCCGGAGTACCGGTTTTTAACCTTCCCATCCTAAATCCAAGTTTTTTCAAACGCCGCGGAAGCTGAATAGAAGAACTTTCCCCTAATCTGCCTCCGGGAATTGTTGTTTCTCCAATATGAATAAGTCCATTCATAAATGTTCCGGTTGTTATAATAACTGTTTCCCCGTATATGTCTAGATTTGTGCTTGTTTTAACACCAAGAACTTTTTCCCCTTTCATCAATAAGTCAGTTACCAGTAATTGCTTAATATCCAGCAGTGGCTGATTTTCCATTTTCTGCTTCATTATTGTGTGATATAAATGTTTATCAGCCTGTGCCCGAGGAGCCCATACTGCCGGCCCTTTTTTAGTGTTCAACATCCGAAACTGTATTCCCGCAACATCAATCGCTCTGGCCATCACCCCGCCTAAAGCATCGATTTCTCTGGCAATATGTCCTTTTCCCGGACCGCCGATTGCCGGATTACAGGACATTTGGGCAATTGTATCCAGGTTTATTGTTAGCAGTAGTGTTTTGCAGCCCATTTTGGCCGAAGCCATGGCAGCCTCACATCCGGCATGCCCAGCGCCGACAACTATCACGTCATATTTATAGGGAAATTTGATCATTTGAGAGGAAAATCTTTAACTGAGAAAGTATTACCTTTTTTCTCTTTCTACTATTATTTTTCTGTTTTCTGATTTCTGTCATCTGTTTTCTATCTCATAATTGTTCCACGTGGAACAATTATGATAGAATAACCAAAACATATAGATTAACAAATATATCAACACCTCTTCTTGATTATACATTAAGAAATTCGATTTTTTAGTTTTGAATTGTATTTTTGACTTTTAATTTTTGAATTTTGACCTATTCTATGACTGTTACTCTTATTTTGGCCTGCTTTGCCCCCTTCATACCAAATAAACCTCGCTGGCCTTCTGTTAAAATGCTTATTTTGATTTTTTCTTTGGGAAGGCTTAGCTCCGCCAGGGCTTTTTCTATTGCTTCCTCAATAGTTTTACCTTTAAACTCTTTTGCGTGCGTTACTTCTTTTCCCTTATTGGTATCGCTCATTAAGACTCCCCAACCGCAACCTTTGTCTTTGATGTCATTACTGATTGCATTACAAGCGAAAAAATTGTATTTGTAAGAAAATACAGCACTAGTCCTGAAGGGAATTTATAAAAAATTGCCCCCATGAAAATAGGAAATATTGTTGCCATCATCTTTTGCTGCTCATTTGTTTGGCTGGGATTGGTCATTTTCTGCTGTAAAAATGACGCACCAATCATAAGTACTGGCAAAAGATTGACGGTATTACCGATAAACGGAAATGACTTTCCCAAAACAAACAAAGCATCCGGCCCGGAAAGGTCCTTTATCCAGAGAAATCCTGCTCCCCGGAGATCCACCGCCTGCATTAAAACCCGATACAAGGAAAAGAAAACCGGCATTTGAAATAACATCGGTAAACACCCGCCCATAGGATTAACCTTATTCTTCTTATAAAGCTCCATTATTTCTTTGTTAAGCTTCTCCGGATTATCTTTATGATCATTGCGCAATTTTTCCACATGCGGCTGTAAAGCCTGCATATCTTTCATAGACTTCAGACTTTTAAATGTAAGCGGATAAAGAACCGCATTTACAACAATAGATAATGCTATTACCGCAACCCCATAATTTCTGAACAGGTTATGTAATAATCTCAGCAGCATCAGCAAAAAATCTGAAAATCCCGCAAAAAAGCCGCTCCCCCTTATCTCGTCAATACCAAAACCGGCATTTGTCATTACTTCAAAATCATTGGGCCCGGCATAAAGAGCAAAGGTTTGCTCTATTTCTGCATTGGCCGGGAGTTCCAGCATCTTTACCCCGGCCCCCAACACAGCTTCACGTTTAAATGAAACATCCTGCTGCTCGCTAATATAAGAATAATCACATTGATTAAACGGCACAAGAGCTAAAGCAAAATATCTTGTTTTGAGGGCGGTTATTTTCAATTTTCCCTCTACCATCTCTCCTGTTTTTACCTTGCCGGGACTTTTTTTATAGCTTTTACCCTCGTCTATGATGGTTATGATTTCCCGATACCGGCTATCAATACCATCTGCTATCTCTATTCCGGAAGCAGCGATTAATTTATATGAAACAGCCTGATCCTTTGCTGAATTATTTTTAATTTTTAATTCAAGCCCTAAAACATGACTATTATTACTTAAATTTATTGTCTTTTTTATCTCTAAATTCAGCGGGTGCGCATAATTTAAAACAAGGCTATCACCTTCTAACAACACATCTTTCAGCTCTGCGCCTGCCAGATCTCCCGCGATATCAAACAGACCGTTTTGCTCGTCATTTGTGTCCATCAATATCGTTGCCTGCCCGGTTTTCGGATCTATATATTTTTTTAAAGCCAGGCTTTTAATATCACCCCTTGGGGTGTTAACCGTTACAACATATCTGTCATTCTCAAGAACATAACTCTTTTCCTTAGAATATGTTGTGAGTATTTTAGGCATTACCTGAGCAGGCATCCCCCCTGCTGTCTGTAAAACCCGGGGTTGTTCTGTTTGCTGTTTTGGCTCAGGAAAAGCCTGAGGAAAAAACTGCATCATGATTTTAGGATAGAAGAACAACACGAACAGTGTTATAAGTACTGCCAATAAGAAATTTTTATCTTTGCCCATAGTCCCAACTTACTTGTTTTAAAACGGTTACGAGTATATTCCTATTCTACCGGATCATAACCCCCGGAAGTAAACGGGTGGCATCTTAAAATTCGCCGAATTCCCAGAATAAGCCCCTTTAGTGTTCCTTTTTTCTGCACAGCTTCTTTGGTATAAGCAGAGCATGTCGGATAGAACCTGCATGTTCTTATTTTTAATGATGAGAATATGTTACGATATATATCAATAAAAAAAATAACAGCTTTTTTCATGCTGTTTTCGCCTTATCCTGCTTTGGTTCGTTTGTTTGTGATTTTGAGCACAAACAAGTAGAGATGATTTCCCTAATAGATTCAAAACAAACAACTTCTGGACATTGTTTCAGCACTATAACAATATCACTTCCCTGCCCAAACATCTCTTTGTTGAGTCGAAAAACCTCTCTTAGGATTCTTTTTACCTTATTGCGAAGAACTATGTTTGAACAGCTTTTATTGCTAACGCTTAATCCAATTCTGTTGTGATCAAGTCCGTTTGCCATTGAATATATCCACGCATATTTACTTTTCAACAAACGTCCCTGCTGATAGACGCTTTTAAATTGAAAGGTTTTTAATAAATGTTCCTCTTTCGAAAAACAAAACCTCTTCATTTTAAGCTGTGAGGACCTTACGCCCTTTGCGCCTTCTTCTTTTTATGACCTCGCGGCCGTCTTCAGTTTTCATACGTTCGCGAAAGCCATGTTTTCTTTTCCTCTTAAGATTTGATTTTCTTGTAAGATTTTTTTTCATTTCCGGCTACACCTTTCCTTATATAGATATAGAGAGAATTATAACATAAAAGTTAGCTTAGTCAATAAAAAACACAAAAAAACTCTTGAATTATGTGTTTCTTTTGCTATAATACATTAAGAGTTTACTCCCTAATGACATAAGCACCTTGTGGATAACTTGTGGACATAAAATTAAATAAAACCCCCAACTTACCCCGATTAAAGGTGTTACAACAATATTGATTACATTTTTGTTTTGTTAATAACTTTAACCACAACCCCTTACTCATATGAATATAAAGGCCTCAGACCTTTGGACCGAAGTGTTGTCCATATTAAAACAAGATATCAGCGCTCAGCGTTTTGAAACCTGGCTAAAGCCTACAGTTGGAGTTGAGCTTTCCGAAGAATTTTTAACTGTTGAAGTTCCTAATAAATTTTTCAAAGAATGGCTGCTTGATCATTATCTCGGCGATATACTGCGCGCGGCTACTCAGGTATTAAATAAAAAAATTCGCGTGGATTTAATTATTTCTGAAAACAGTAAAGAGATACTTATTGAAAAAACAAACACTCCTTCTTTTCAGATTCCTCGTCAGCGTACAGATATTTATTTAAATCCTAAATACACTTTTGATAGTTTTGTTGTCGGTCCCAGCAATCGCTTTGCTCATGCTGCCAGCATTGCGGTCGCGGAATCTCCGGCGCGTTCGTATAATCCTCTTTTTATTTATGGGGGAGTGGGGTTAGGAAAAACTCATCTTATGCAGGCTATCGGACACCATATTCAAGAAAAAAATAATAAAGCAAAATTGTCATATACCACCAGTGAGCGTTTTACTAATCAGCTTATTAATGCTATTCAGACTCGAACCACAACGCGTTTTCGCGAAAAATATAGAAGTGTGGATATTTTATTAATCGATGATATCCAGTTTATCGGCGGAAAGGAAAGTACCCAGGAGGAATTTTTTCACACTTTTAATACTTTATACGACGCGCATAAACAGATCGTGGTTTCCAGCGACCGTCCGCCTAAAGTTATTTCCGGATTAGAAGAACGGCTGATCTCAAGGTTTGAGTGGGGTTTGGTTACAGATATTCAGCCGCCCGATCTGGAAACAAGGATTGCTATTTTAAAAAAGAAGGCGGAGAGAGAAATTGTTAAAGTTCCTGACGAAGTAATGTTTTTTATCGCCGAAAAAATCCGTTCAAATATTCGAGAATTAGAAGGCGCCCTTATAAGGGTTGTCGCGTATTCCTTATTGACTAACAATTCTATTTCTATTGATATTGCCGCCGAAGTGTTGAAAGATTCCATAAAAGAAGATTCCGCTAAAAAAGTTATTACAATTGATAAAATTCAGCGGGTTATCTCGGAAAAGTTTGATGTGAAAGTTTCCGACATAAAAAAAGGGGGGAGAAGTAAGGTTATTTCACACCCCCGGCAAATAGCGATGTATTTATCACGTAAACTTACAAATCATTCTCTTGCGGAAATCGGAGAAAATTTCGGCGGCCGGGATCACACAACTGTTTTACACGCTTACGAGAAAATAAAAAAACAAATTCAAAACGATGAACAGCTTAACGGATTATTAACATCACTTATCAACAGTTTATAAAAAATATAACCTTGTTCGGTGTGTTGGTTTAACTTAGTTATTAACATATTAACAAGAGTACTACTACTAAGACGGCTGATTTTTAGATATAATATAATAGAATATTAGTATAACAATCTGTTAATAAAAAGGGGGATAAGATGCGCTTTAAATCCACAAAAGAAACATTAATGAACGCGATCCAAACAGTTGAAGGTGCCGTAGCAACTAAAACAACATTACCAATATTATCAAATGTTTTAATTGAAGGGCAAAAAGATACCTTAAACTTTAACGCTACAGATCTGGATATAGGAATCATATATAAAGCTAATGCCGAGATTATTGACGAAGGAAATATCACTATTCCGGCAAAACGCTTTGCGGATATTATAAAAGAACTTCCTAATGGAGAGGTTACGATTAATGTAAGAAAAAATTATAATATGATTATTGACTCTAGTAATTGTTCCTTTCGATTGATCGGATTACCTAAAGAAGAGTTTCCATCTATCCCTAAATTCAATAGTAAGGATGGAATTGTTTTAGACCAGGTATTATTAAAGAAGTTATTAAAAAAAGTAAGTTTTGCCATGTCTCGAGATGAAACAAGGTATGTTTTAAATGGAACACTTTTTATTTTTAAGAATAAAATATTACGGTTAGTTGCTACAGATGGAAGACGCTTAGCTTTAGCGGAAAGTAAATTATCCGCTGATGTTGAAAAAAGAGAGGCAATAATTCCCCTAAAAACAATAAATGAGCTAAGTAAAATATTAAAAGAAGAGGGGCAGGTAAGAATAATTTTCTCCGAAAACCAAGTAGCGTTTGAGCTGGATGAAACAATGATTATTTCCCGATTAATAGAAGGTGAATTTCCTAATTATGATCAAGTTATACCTAAAGAAAAACAAGAAAAAATAGAAGTTAATAAAGAGAGTTTAATGTCTGCGGTAAAAAGAGCCAGTCTTTTTACAAGTCTAGATTCCCAATCTATAAAACTCGATATTTTTAAAAACAAACTTGTTATTTCTAAAATGACCCCGGATATTGGGGAAGTAAAAGAAGAAATCAAAACACAATATAGCGGAAATGAATTAACCGTTGGTTTTAATCCGCTTTATTTAATTGATGTATTAAAAGTATTACAAAAAGATACTGTTGAATTTGAGATCGGTGACGCAGAAAAGCCCGGTGTTTTCCGCGAACAGCTTCCAGAACTTAATAGTTTTTATGTGTATATTGTTTTACCAATGCAGTTAGCATAATGTAAAACCTGTAGGGGCGGCCCTTGTGTCCGCTCGAGATAAAAAATGAAGAATAAACCGGTTATTATTAAAGATTTAATTGAAAAATTTATACAGGAGAATAAACCAAAAAAAGAATCTTTAAAAACACAAATTATAGATAATTGGGATAAAATTGTTTCCGAAGAAGCCTGGCCGTATACAAAACCAGTAATGATTAAAAATAAAATATTAATAATTGTTGTTTCTAATTCAGCATGGTTACACCAATTAACTTTAAATAAATACCGAATAATGGAAAAAATTAAACTTATTGCCGCAGAATTCAATGAAACAGAAGCAATTAAAGATATACGTTTTAAAATAGGGCAAATAACTTAAATGTTTCTTTATATTGATAAACAAAAAACAATAACCCTTGATGATATTATTGTAATAATTAGCTCTAATACAAAAAAAAATAAAGCAAAAACAAAAACAACAATAATCACAAAACAAGGGAATAAATATAAAACAAACACAACTATTAAAACATTAATAAAAAGAACAAACGTTTTATTTTAATCGAGACGCAGAAAAAATTGACTTTTAAGCCAGAGAGGAATAAGGCGAAGATTATCTGCCAATGCTTTGTGGTGGATCACATAAGGAGGAATAATTCAGATGTCTACTAAATATGATGCAACAACAATTCAAGTCTTAGAAGGTGTGGAAGCGGTCCGGAAAAGACCGGCGATGTATATTGGGGATACCACCTCGCGCGGTTTACACCACATGGTCTATGAGGTTGTGGATAACTCGATAGATGAAGCTTTGGGAGGGTATTGTAATAATATAGAGGTTGTTATTCATGAAGATAATAGTGTTTCGGTTGTTGATGACGGAAGAGGAATCCCGGTAGATATACATAAAACCCAAAAGAAACCGGCAGTAGAAGTTGTTATGACCACCCTGCACGCCGGAGGAAAATTCGATCACCGTGTTTATAAAGTATCCGGGGGGTTACATGGTGTCGGAGTAAGTTGTGTTAACGCGCTTTCTGAGTGGTTGGAAGTTGAAGTGCGCCGCGACGGTAAAATTTATCATCTGCGTTTTGAAAAAGGAAAAACAGCTTCAAAATTAACAAACATCGGCAATAGTAAAAAAAGCGGGACCAAGGTTGTTTTTAAACCCGACCGGGAAATTTTTCAAGAAACAAAATATTCCTTTGATATCTTATCTAACCGGCTGCGGGAACTTGCCTTTTTAAATAAAGGGTTAAATATTAAATTAACCGATGAGCGCACCGAGAAGGTCGCGGAATTCTTATTTAAAGGCGGTATCACGCAATTTGTCGAACACTTAAATAAAAGCAAAACCCCGCTGTTTAAAAAAGTAATATATTTAGAGAAAGAAAAAGATGATGTGCTTGTTGAAATAGCTATGCAGTATAACGACAGTTATTCTGAAAACATTTTCAGCTTCGCAAATAACATTAACACTATTGAAGGCGGTACGCATTTAAGCGGATTTAAATCAGCGCTTACAAGAACTTTTAACCAGTTTTGCAAAAATAAAAAAGTATTTAAAAACGCGGAAACCACACTTTCGGGAGAGGATGTCCGAGAAGGAATAACGGTTGTTATCAGTATCAAAGTTCCTAATCCTCAATTTGAAGGCCAGACCAAAACAAAACTGGGAAACAGTGAGGTTGAGGGTATTGTCGCCTCCATTGTTAATGAATCTTTAGGAGCTTTCTTAGAAGAAAACCCTTCTACCGCGAATAAAATTATCGAAAAAGCGCAGCTTGCCGCGCGCGCGAGAGACGCGGCGCGCAAAGCCCGAGAACTAACCCGCCGCAAAGGAGCCTTAGACAGCGGGTCTTTACCGGGAAAACTTGCCGATTGTTCAGAAAAAGACGCGGCTTTATGCGAAGTTTATGTTGTTGAAGGAGATTCTGCCGGCGGTTCCGCCAAACAGGGAAGAGATAGAAGGTTTCAGGCGATCCTTCCGATTAAAGGAAAAATAATTAATGTTGAAAAAGCGCGGCTGGATAAAGTGCTAAGCAATGTTGAAGTACGGACTTTAATCACCGCCCTGGGCACCGGGGTAAGCACTGATTTTGATATAGATAAATTACGCTATCACAAAGTAATCTTAATGGCTGATGCTGATGTTGACGGAAGCCACATCAGAACATTATTATTGACCTTATTATACCGTCAAATGCCGCAACTTATTGAAAAAGGACATGTATATATTGCCCAGCCGCCATTATATAAGATTAAAAGAGGAAAAAGAGAAGAATATCTGCAAACAGAAACAGCCATGGAAACCCTGCTTTTGGAATTGGGGCGCGAAGGGGTTGATCTGATAAATAAAAAAACCAAAAAACAGCTTACAGAAAACCAGTTTAAAGAGTTTTTAAGTATATTAACCGAACTGGAATTCATCAGCCGGCAGACAAATAAAAAAGGAATAAAATTTATAAATTATCTGAAATTAAGAGATAAAAAGACGAAGAAATTTCCTTTATATAAAGTTACGACAGATGAAGGAACAGAAAAATTCTTATTTAATGAGGAAGAACTAGCCACATTAATTAAACAGGAAGAAAAACGTCAGGGCAAAGATGTGGAAATTAAGGAAAAAGAAGGCATTGGACAAGTAGAGACAGGCGGCGCCTCAGTAGAAGTAACCGAATTCTATGAAGCTAATGACCTGGTAAAACTTGTTGCTAAATTAGAGAAAATGGAATTAGATATCCACGATTACGAAAAAGAAAAACAGGAAGATTTTTTTAATGACGAACCTTTGTTTACTAAGAAAAAAGGTAAAAAAACAATCCCGACAAAAACCACGAAAGTTGCGCCGCAAGAAACTCTTTTTCAGGTAGTTGACGCCGCGGCAAAAGAAACACAAGACCTTGGCTCTTTAAAAGATGTGCTGACCTTTGTCCGCGAATCCGGAAAAAAAGGAATGACCATCCAGAGATATAAAGGGTTAGGGGAGATGAACCCGGATCAGTTATGGGAAACCACAATGAATCCGGAAAAAAGGACAATGTTGAAAGTCGTGATCGAAGATGCTGTAGAAGCGGATGAGATGTTTACGGTATTAATGGGAGACGCGGTTGAGCCTCGCCGCGAATTTATAGAAACACACGCGAAAGAAGTAACAAACCTAGATATTTAAAAATTAATAGTGTAGGGGCGGCGCTTGCCTCCGCCCGAGACAAGGACAAGGAGACACAAAAGCAATGTACACGGAAAACGAAAAAATAGTAATCGTTCCAATTGAAGAAGAAATGAAGCGATCATATATTGATTACGCGATGAGTGTAATCGTGGGGCGCGCTCTGCCGGATATCCGGGATGGGTTAAAACCCGTACACCGCAGAATACTTTACGCGATGAAGGAGTTAAACCTAGACCACAGTAAGCCCTATAAAAAATCCGCGCGTATTGTCGGAGAAGTTTTAGGTAAATATCATCCCCACGGAGACACCGCGGTGTATGATTCTCTGGTTCGAATGGTGCAGACATTTTCTTTACGATATCCTTTTATTGACGGGCAGGGGAATTTTGGTTCTATTGACGGTGATTCTGCCGCGGCCATGAGGTATACCGAGGCGCGGATGGCCTCAATAACCAAAGAAATGCTTGTAGATATAGAAAAAGACACGGTGGATTTTTCCCCTAATTTTGATGAATCTTTAGTAGAACCCAAAATACTTCCGGCGGTATTGCCGGGATTACTTGTGAATGGATCCAGTGGAATTGCTGTGGGGATGGCCACAAACATTCCCCCGCATAATCTTACGGAAGTTATTGACGCGATTGTTTATCTAATTGATCATCCGGAAGCTAAATTAAAAGAGCTGATGCAATACATAACCGGCCCGGATTTTCCTACCGGAGGGATTATTTGCGGAAAAGAAGGGATTAAAAAGGCGTATGAAACCGGGCGGGCGACAATAAAAGTTCGCGCCAAAGCGGCTATTGAAGAACACAAATCCGGCCGAGAATCCATTGTGATTAATGAGATTCCTTATCAGGTTAACAAAACAAATGTTATCGAAGCGATCGCCAATCTGGTACAGATTAAAAAAATTGAAGGAATTTCCGATATTCGCGACGAATCGGATAAAGACGGTATGCGGTTTGTTATAGACTTAAAAAAAGACGCGAATGCGCAGGTTGTGCTAAATCTTTTATATAAGCATACTCAGTTGGAAACAACTTTTGGGATTATTTTGCTGGCTCTGGTTGATAATCGGCCGCGGGTATTAACATTAAAACAAATATTACATCACTATATTGAACATCGCCAGGAAATTATTATTCGCCGGACAAAATTTGATTTGCGCAAAGCTCAGGAAAGGGCGCACATCTTAGAAGGACTAAAAATCTGTCTGGACAATCTGGACAAGATCATTAAGCTTATTCGCGGCTCTAAAACAACCGCGGACGCTAAATCCGGATTAATGGAAAATTTCGGATTATCCGATGCTCAGTCTCAGGCAATCCTGGAAATGCAGCTGCAGAGGTTGACAGCATTAGAACGGGAAAAAATTGAAAATGAATATCTCGAACTTTTAAAGAAAATTAATCTGCTTAAAGCAATTCTTGCTGATCTGAAAAAAGTTTTAGCGATTATTAAGGAAGAGCTTCTCGCCCTTCAAAAAAAATACGGAGACGCAAGAAGAACATTTATCCTGGCTCAGGTAGAAGACTTTGAGATAGAAGACCTGATTGCGCAGGAAGATGTTGTTATTACAATTTCCCATGCCGGTTATATTAAGCGTCAGCTGGTTAGCGCGTATCGTCAGCAGCGGCGCGGAGGAAAAGGAGTGACCGGCGCGGGAATGAGAGATGAAGATTTTATCGAGCACATGTTTATCGCTTCAACCCATGACTATCTACTGGTATTTACCGATAAGGGGCAGGTTTTTTGGGTAAAAGTTTATGAAATACCGCAGGCGGGGAGGCTTTCTAAAGGGAAAGCGATTGTAAACTTACTCCAATTTGAATCCGGAGAGCAGATAAGCGCGTTAATACAGGTAAAATCGTTTGAAGAAGGAAAGTTTTTGACCATGGCTACCAAAAACGGTCAAGTGAAAAAGACCGACCTAATGGCCTATAGCCATCCGCGCAAAGGCGGCATCAGCGCCATAACCCTGCGCGACAAAGACCAGCTGATCGGCTGTAAACTTACTGATGGACAACAGGAAATCATTCTGGCAACAAAAGAGGGTAAAGCGATAAGATTTTCCGAGACCGACGTAAGAGATATGGGCCGGACAGCTTCCGGTGTCCGCGGGATCTCCTTGGCAAAAAAAGACTATGTGATCGGAATGGAGATTGTTGAAAAAGAAGGAACCATGCTTACCGTTACCGAGAACGGTTTTGGCAAGAGAACAAAATTCGAGGAATACCGCATTCAAAGCCGCGGCGGAAAAGGTATAATTAATATTAAGACAACAGTAACAAACGGAGGAGTGGTCGCGTTTAGGACTGTTGTAGATGATGATGAACTAATGCTGATTACTTCCAGCGCTATGGTTGTCCGCTGTCCCATAAAAGATATCCGTTCTACCGGGCGGTCCACACAGGGAGTTAGACTTATCCGGACAAAAGAAAAAGATAAACTTGTCGCGGTGGCGCGGGTTGCCGCAAAAGATGAAGAAGAAGAGCCAACGCAAGAAGTTTGAAATTATAGAGCACACAGCAGATATTGGGTTGCGGGCGTTTGGAAAAAACAAAAAAGAACTTTTTTTAAACGCGGCCCAGGGAATGTTTAGCATAATTGCTGATCAAAAACCTAAACCAAAGAAGGGGCAGCCCGAAGAAGTTAAAGTGTTGGTTACCGCGAACAATGCCGAAGAACTTCTGGTTAGCTGGCTAAGCGAACTGCTTAGCCTAGCTGATATTAAAAGGGGAGTTGCTTCCCAAATACGCATTACCAAACTCTCCGGCATTGAACTTAAGGCGAGCATTGCCTTTACCCGTCTCGAACATAATTATGAAGCTGTGACTGAAATCAAAGCAGTTACTTATCACCAGCTCAAAATTACGCGTGTAAACAACTCCTGGCAAGCAGAAGTAATATTTGATGTATAAATAAAGGGATAGTTATGCTGAATATTTTAGAAAAAATAGATGAATATCGCTACCGCATCCCTAAAAGTTATAAACCAGGCATGCTTGTAGATGGTGTTATCTATACCAGCGAAAAATTACTTCCGAGTTTATTAAAAGACAAGGCCATAGAACAGGTGGCGAATACAACTTTTTTGCCGGGGATTGAAAAATACGCCCTAGCTATGCCGGATATACACTGGGGTTATGGTTTTCCTATCGGTGGAGTAGTGGCGACTAATATAGAGAAAAATGGAGTAATTAGCCCTGGCGGCGTTGGGTTTGATATTAATTGTGGAGTGAGATTAATGAAAACCAGGCTTTTTTATGATGAGATGAGTGGCAGCCTGGAAGACCTGGTAAATAAGCTCTATCATGTTGTTCCCTCAGGAGTTGGCTCAACTGGACAGATAAAGCTTAAAGGAGCGGAGGCTGTAAAAGTGCTTACTGAGGGGGCGGCGTGGGCAGTTGCTAAAGGATTTGGCATAAAATCCGACCTCGAATGTACGGAAGAGGGCGGAAAAATGGATTTTACTGATCCTGAGGCAGTATCCGAGCGCGCTTATGAGAGAGGAAAGCCTCAATCCGGAACCCTGGGCTCCGGTAACCATTTTCTGGAAGTGCAGGTAATAGACACGATATTTGATGAAGATATTGCCCGTGAGCTTAATCTGGAAAAAGGGCAGATAACGGTAATGATCCATACCGGATCGCGGGGGTTTGGTCACCAGGTATGCACGGATTACATTAAAACAATGTTGAATTGTTTACGAAAATATGAAATTAATGTTCCGGACAAACAATTGGCTTGTGCTCCCGTAGAGTCAAAAGAGGGGGAAAGATACTTATCAGCCATGAATTGCGCGGCCAACTATGCCTGGGCGAATCGCCAGGTGCTTATGCAGTATACTCGGGATGTTTTTGAAAAAGTATTTAATCAAAGCTGGGAAAAACTGGGAATGAATTTAATCTATGATGTTTCCCATAATATGGCTAAAATAGAAAAACATATTATTGAGGGTAAAGAAAAAAAACTTTGTGTTCATCGAAAAGGCGCGACCCGGGCTTTTGGTCCGGGACATCCGGATCTGCCGGATAGATATAAGAAAATCGGCCAGCCGGTAATTATTCCCGGTGATATGGGCACACATTCTTATCTGCTTGTGGGAACACAAAACGCTATGGAGGAAACTTTTGGCAGTACCTGCCATGGAGCAGGAAGATTAAAATCACGATCAGAAGCTATTCGTACTCTGGATAGACATAAGATCATTCACGATTTAAAACAAAAAGGTATTATTATCCGCGCCAAGGGCAGAGATACCATCGCCGAGGAAGCTCCGGACGCATACAAGAATGTCAATGATGTGGTTGAGGTTGTTCACGGTGCGGGAATTTCCAAAAAAGTGTGCCGGATGCGACCGTTGGGAGTAATTAAGGGGTAACTGGTTTCAGGTCGCAAGTGACAGGTTAAAACAAAAAAAAGAAATAGTGTTTTTGCTTGAGTTTTTTAGTAGGCTATGTTATTTTCAAATGTAAGAATAAAAATGTAGAGACCTCTCACTAAAATATGTTCGAGGTTAATTTGCCAAGGCAAATTAAGGAGCTGATTCTATGTTAGACCTAAAATTTATTAGAGAAAATCCAGAGATTGTAAAAGCGGCGATAGGAAATCGCAATATGCGTATTAGTATTGATGAATTACTGGCGCTGGATAAGCAAAAAAGAGAACTACTAACCGAGGTAGAGGAATTAAAACGTCAAAGAAACCTGGCTTCTGATGAAATGGCTAAGCTAATAGCCAAAAAAGAAGATGTTTCGGAAAAAAGAACCACACTAAAGGAGTTGTCCCAAAAAATCAAGGAATTTGATGCAAAAGTGGGTGATGTTAACCAAAAAGTTTCTGATATAGTAATCAATGTCCCAAATATACCCCATAAATCAGTACCAATAGGAAAAGATGCCGCCGCAAACATTGAAATTAAAAAATGGGGAGAAATCTGTTCTTTTGATTTTACGCCAAAAGATCATATTGCTCTATCAGAACACCTTGATATTATAGATTTTGCCAGAGCAGCCAAGTTGACAGGGTCAAATTTTGTGCTTTTTAAAGGTGTTGGGGCCAGAATGGAAAGAGCTTTAATTAATTTTATGTTGGGATTGCACACACAAAAGCACGGGTATACTGAGATTTCCCCTCCACTTTTGGTGAATAGGGCGAGCATGACTGGGACTGGACAACTTCCGAAGCTTGAAGAAGATATGTATCGGGCCTGTGAAGATGATTTATTTTTGATTCCAACAGCAGAAGTGCCTGTAACTAATATACATAGAGATGAAGTATTGAATGATGGGGAGCTCCCGATATATTACACCGCCTATACCCCTTGCTTTAGAAGGGAAGCAGGGTCTTATGGTAAAGATACCCGCGGTTTGATGAGAGTTCATCAGTTTGATAAGGTGGAAATGGTTAAATTTGTCAAACCGCAGGATTCATACAATGAGCTGGAAACCTTATTAACTAACGCGGAAACTGTGCTTCAGCTTTTAAAACTTCCTTATCGGGTACTGTGTTTATCAACCGGTGATATCAGCTTTGCGGCAGCTAAGTGTTATGATATCGAAGCGTGGGCTCCGGGGGTAGGGAAATGGCTGGAAGTTTCCAGCTGTAGTAATTTTGAAGATTTTCAGGCGCGCCGGGCAAATATTAAATATAAAGATTCCGCAACCGGAAAAACAAATTTTGTGCACACTTTAAATGGTTCCGGTGTTGCCTTGGCCAGAACAGTGATCGCGATAATGGAAACCTATCAGCAAAAAGACGGGTCGATTATTGTTCCGGAAGTTTTACGGCCGTATATGGACGGGCGGGAGCTTATTGAACCTAACCAAAGAAAGGAGGAGTAAATGATCTGTTCTGGGTGTTATGGTACAAGGGTAATTGATTGCAGTAAGTGTGTTGAGGGAAAAATTATTTGCATTACTTGTCATGGTTCTGCAGATTGTGAGAGATGTAAAGGGAAGGGAACGATCGGGGGTGGAGGATGTGAAGGGATAAAGCAATGTCCCGACTGTAATGGAACAGGGAATTGCCAAAATAGTCAATGTTCCGGCGGAAAAGTTGGTTGCAATGTTCCTGACTGCAAAAACGGGAAACGACCTTGTCCTAAGTGTGATGGAACCGGTAATGTATAATAATTTGCTTATATAATGATATGTTGCTTAAGATAGTGAAAATTTTTATTGGCCTCGGGCTGATTCCGATTTGTATCGGAGTCAGCCAGGGGCTTTATGAAGCCATTGTTTCCCTAAAAGCCATAGGAAAAACTCACCTTTTTTTTATTTCCGGAATAGGCGCATATATATTAATACATCTTTTTGTAGTTAAGTTTAACTATTTATATGTGTTAGGACATGAATCCGTGCATGCTTTCTTCGCAATGCTTTTTGGGGGAAAGGTAAAATCCTTTAAAGTGTCTTCCGGCGGCGGAAGCGTGGGGACAACAAAGACAAACTTTATTATCAGTTTAGCTCCTTATTTTTTTCCGATCTATACCGCGGCTTTGTCGCTGATCTTTTTGATTCTGTGTTTTTTTTGGAAAGGCGCTTACCAATACACAAATATTTTTATTTTTAGCTTGGGGTTTTCTTTATCGTTCCATTTTGTGATGACCGCGGATTCTTTAAAAACAAAACAGCCGGACCTTGTTGATAACGGGTATCTTTTTTCCCTGGTTCTAATTTATATTGTTAATATAATCATCTTAATTATTCCGCTGAGTTTTTTATATAAAGAGGTTTCCTTGAGTGTTTTTTTCCAGAGCAGCTGGGTGCATGCGAAAGATTTCGCGATGGAAGTGTTTGCGCAGGTGCGGATATTTATTAAAAGCCGGCTTAAGTAGCCGCGGAAGCCTCTGGTTTATAGAAAAAGAAGCGGGTCGATCCCGTGATCCCGAGGTTCAATAACTTCGGTGATCGTAATTCCGGAAGGGTTGTCTTCCTTACTAAAAAGATTGATTATTTTCGGTGCAAACATTGTTTTTTCATCAGCGGTCCGGATGATCTTAACTTCCGGCAGTAACAAAGCTAAAGGGTTAACCGTTCGGACAACCGCGATCTCGGAAGTACTTAAGAGTACAAAACTTCCCGGAGGATAAATACCCAGCATATGCGTAAAAACTTTAAAAAATCTTGGGTCAAAATCACATCCCACAAGGCTCATCATCAGCGCCAGAGCTTTATCCGGCTGTAAAGCATCCTTATAGGGGCGCCGGGAAGTTATGGCATCATAGACATCGCAGATATTAACAATTAAGGTTAAAGGATGCAGGTTTGTAATGTTCCCCGGGTAGCCGCTAAAATCAAATTTTATGTGATGCTGAGCGGCAATGATCACCGAAAGCGTGTGTACCGGATCCTGCTGTTCAAGTATTTTCGCGCCTAAAACAGGATGCTGCCGAATGATCTTCCACTCCCGATCATCGAGTTTTCCCGGTTTTTGAATGATTTCAATGGGAAGAAGTGTTTTTCCGACATCATGCAATAGGGCGGCCCTGGCCAGGTCTTTTAGTAATTGCTCGTTATCAAAAATACTTTTCGCCAGAATTACGGATAATATGGCAACATTTGTCGAATGGGTGTAGGTATAATCATCATAATCCTTAAGCGTTGTCAGCGCGATACTAGCGGCCATATCCTTAGAGATCATGTCCGTAATGTCTTTAGATATTTTATTAACCAGGTCTACCGGGATTTTTTTGCCTTCCTGGATGGCTTTAATAATTGATTTATTTGTTTCAACACTGCTTCCATAAATCTTTTCCGGAGGAATAAATGTTGTGGAGTCTGTATCCACATCTGTAGATAGGTGGGCTTTTTCCAACACGATACTGGTCACTCCGGATTTTTGTAATGCTGCTTGCAGTTGTTCATGAGATTGCGGGCTGGGGGTTTTTATCGCAAACAGGATAAAGGAGGTAATTTCCTGCGGAGTTATTCCGCGCTTAAAACAAATTGTGTTTATTTTTTTTGAATCCAGGAGTTGAGCGGTTTTTTCCACAATGTGTCTTATTTCATATAACGGAATGCCTTCAAAAGCAAACTGTCCCTCTTCAATGTCGATATAAAACAATTCTATAATGCTTAAAATTGCTTCGGCCGCGGAAAATGTTTGCTTTGTTTGCGCAAGTACACTGGGATGCTGTGCCGGATATAAAGAATGTTCAGTACAAAGCAGTGCGAATTCTTTAACAAAAGTTTTTACCAGATTTTTTGATGTGATTTTGTCCATACTTATGGCCCTGTTTTAGTTCATATTTTTTAATTGTTCCGCGGCAAATAACCGTAATTTTTTAGGTTCTATCGGAATAATTAAGAAACGCCTATTTTTTAAAATGCTTCTTAGTACCTGTTTTGTTTGCTCATGATCTATTTGAGACAGAGATCTAATCGCCATCAGGCGCATTGTTAGTGCCATTTCCGGATTACCGGTAAGTTCCCGGCCCCGGGCGATTGCCGCTAAGTGTCCGGCAGACTCCTGGGTTTTAAATAAAGCCAAATGGTCAATACTGGCCATCGCCAGCTGAACATTTGGATGTGTAAGCGCCTTAATAATAAATTTAAAAGCATCATGAGATTTATGTTCGGCAAGGATCTTAAGCGCGCGAAGCGCCAGAATAATATCTTCGTGAAAAGTGACCTCCCAAAGTAAAGGAAGGACTTTGTAGCTTCGAATATGTCCGAGCAAATCGACGATGCGGGTAAGATTTTTTGACGGTTCATTGCGCAGATCACGGTCAAAATCTAAAATCCCGGAATCACTAATGACTTTACAAATAATATCCTGATGCGGAATGCTGTCATTGCTAATATATAGCTGTATAAGAATCGCGGTTAATTGTTTCTCAAATAATACGGCTAAGTGCCCTAAAAAGGTCACCGCAGAATCCGGGGTAAGAGTAGTCAGACTGCTGATGATCAATGTTTCCAATAAAATGTCCGGCAGTGTTTTAATGGCATTTATGATAAGTTTGTTGGCTGCGGCTGTGCGTTTTTGTGTTTGTTGAGCCAAAAATTCTACAATTAAGGAATTTCTTGAGGGGTTGTCGGTTTTGATGGAATCGGTTAATAGGTCAATTAATGTGCGCAGAAAGATCTCTAAAAGAGCAGGATCATCTTCCGCGGAAATTACGGCGGTCAGGATTAGCAGCCGTCCGGTGTCGATATCAAAATTTTCGACTTGCTGGGTAACCTCCTGGATGTCCAGGTGCACCGTGCGTAATAAATTTAATCCCGTGACAATGGCTTCGTTATCTGTGCTGGTGACTGTCCCTAGGGCCAAGACGACATCATCATCTACGGCAAAGCCGGCGCCAAAAGCGGAGCAGATATCATTAAGCAAGGCATGCGCTTTATCTTCAGAGGGGATGTTCTCCCCCAGCTTCTTTTTAAAAGCCGGGAGAAAGGCTAAAAAGGCACTGCGGCTAATAAATATTTTACAAAGAAATGTTTTTATACTGATAATCACGTGGTCATCTTCCGGGTTTTTAGCGAGTTTTTTCGCGGTTAAATCAGCAATATCGCCAACTTCAATCCGGGAAGGAATATCCGGAAGAACACCGGCATACTCAAGAAGTGAATCATTCGGGTCGTCTGAGGCCAGGGTGAAACAGCGTTCTTTATCAAAAGAAAAAATTATATCATAGACAATATGTTTCATTTCCGCGTGTTCGGAAAGCCCGGCTTCAAGCATTAGGGGGTTGATTTTTTTTAATATTTTTAATATTGTTTGGCTTTCCGCGGCTTCTGCCTGAGGCTCTTCCGTGATAAACTTAAAAGCGGCTTTTAATAATTCGCACATTAAAATAGAG
This sequence comes from Candidatus Omnitrophota bacterium, assembly GCA_043826565.1. Classification (GTDB taxonomy): domain Bacteria; phylum Omnitrophota; class Gorgyraeia; order B26-G9; family B26-G9; genus JBDRPX01. Next base: position 51,251 of record JBDRPX010000015.1, on the reverse strand, counting down.
TTCTTAAGAAAATCGTATAACTGAAGAGTCTGCTCATAAGTAAGTATTTTTATTTGATCGTCCACAAAAAAGCGAAAAAGACGGCTATTTATAATAGCCAGAAGATCATCTTCCTTAAAATCAATATGCCGGCGCGAGTAATATTCAATTATATGAATATTCTTTGAGGAAGCATTAGCAAGCATTGCTTCTGCTCCGCCTCTTTCAATAATATCTTTTGGGTCAGCGCCTAAAATATCTAGTAATGTCGTAAGATCAGGAACGCTTACTCCCTGGGAAAAAACGATTTGGCGGATATAACGTTTTTGCAGGTCTTCCATAAAAGCTTCGATGCCCGGGGCTTTTTCCGCGTGGATACATTGATCGAGAAGGTAAATATTATTAGCATAGATTTGCAGGGTCAGGGTTTTGAATTCAGTTAAGAGCTGTTCTAAGTGTATGTAGAATTTTTCCGCCACCTGAACGAGCATCTGATGTCCTTTAGGATACAGGCTGATAGCTTTTAGCAGTCCCAGGAAATTTGCTGCGAACTGGCCGGCAATTTTTGCGCGCGCGGGATTTTCTTTTTCTTTAAACGATAGTTTTTTTTCGTCCATAAGGGTTCTTTTTATTGAATCCTATTATAACAAAGAAAAAAACTTGTGGCTATAAAAAACAGAACAAACGGAAAATAAAACTCCCATCCCATAATTAGGGAAGGGGAGTTTTTATTAACTGGCGGATCCGCCAAGAAAGCTTGGCGGACGCAGTTGCAACCAATTCGCACCGTGACCACCGGGCACACTGAGCCTGTCGAATGTGCAGCCGAAATTAACGCACATATCAAAATATTACCGATACAACCACCTCCTTTATACCAAAAAGTAGCCCAAAAGGCAACTCAATTGCGCTTATTAGGCATGACCTATCCCGACATAGCAAAGAGTCTTAAAGTGAGCAAGAAAACCGTCCTAAAGGCGCTTAATCATTTAAAAAAAGGAGGGGAGTAATTATGTTTTGGATTATTAGGCTTTTGTTTGGAAAATCGGAATATCTCTGGCTTCCTGTGCGCATACTGAAGGAAACAGACAGGGCCGTTTTAGTGGAGAATTACAGGAAAATGTGGATAGTTAAATCAAAGATAGTTAAAATTAGACTCAAAAAAGGAGTTTTTGAGATATATATTAAAAACTATATTGTTAAATAATTAAACATTTTGTTCCCGAAAATTATCCGCCAATGTTTTGCGGCGGATAATTTGAGAAACTCCGGACTAAAGCCAGGAGAGATTCATTTTAAATATGATAGTGCTTTCTCAAGGTTAGCCTTCTGATTTATCTGTTCTTCCTTTTTGATTTCACGCTCAAGAATAACTTTTGCAATGTCTTGATCCTCGATTTTCATTAGTACAAACGCGCAAAGGCGAATAATCTCCTCATCTTTAGAGCTTTTTATTTCATTCAATAAATGTAGTCGGGCAGGAATGCCGATATTTATTATTGCATAGCCAACAGGGAAGTTAAACTTATCTAATTCTGTAAATTCAGCGGAATTTGCGTAGCCTAGCCGCATATTTTTAACTAAAATGTCTACATCATAGTTTAACCTTATCTCTCCTAAAATTTGCGCTGCTAAAATACGTGTTTCTACTCTATGTTCTTTTGATTTAACAATACTTTTCAATATGTTTTGTGTTTCATATCTTCGTGGATAAATATCTAACATTATATCATCAACATTTTTTTTCTCAAACGCTTTTAGAACACGTTCTTTTTCTTGCTTATTTGTTTTTCTGGGCATTACTGTAATTGTACTGCCACCTTTAATGTTTTTTACTTCAGAATAAGAAAAATCAGAGAAAACAGCAAATAAACATAGATAAATAACCAGAATAATTAATATGTTATGCATTCTAATCGATATCATCATTAGCCTCCGTAACTTTTTGAGAATCGCTAAGTAAAGACCGCGACATCTGTAATCCTGTCACAGCGGTTCCTTGTATTATAGGTGTCCAAGTATATTGATAAGTAGAACTTTTAAGATAAATGTCCATAAAATACCAACTATTGTGCAATTGGACGATTCCATCTGCTGATAAATCACTTGTTGTTGTATAGTCTGGAATCCATAGCTGGAGAGTATCATTAAACATTTCCGTGTCTGGCAACACAATGCCATCATAAGGATTACAATCTAACTTTGCTATAAGATTAGAGTAAAAATAACCTTCTAGACCATCTTCATTTCTATCAATATGCATACGTTCATACACACGATATCCTCCAATATTGGGAATAACACGATTTTGAATGTCTTTTACATCAAAAACATACATGTTTCCTGCCCCCACATCTCCAGGGGCAGCACTTAATGAGTTGCTGTATTGGTAAACTAACTTATCCGGCTTATGTACTTGTACATCCAAAGAGCCTAATCCCATATCATCTTTTTTAACTATTATCTCAGAATCAGAATATCCAGAACCCTTTCCCGTAATGGTTACTGTTGTCGTGCCGCTACCGCTAGTAGGAGTTATGGCTACTTCTCCATTGCTCAAATCAAAATCAACTGTTATATTACTAGGCGTAATTTTAATATCAATCTGTTTTGTTTCTCCGTCAAGGGTTGTTGCAGAATTCCCGTCTGTGCCTACATGTGCTTCGGATATGGGGGTGCTGGTTCCTTCCTTTAAAAATTCAGCTTGAACCACATAAATATCTCCAGTCTCATCAGAACCATTCATTTTTGGCCCGGAAAAAGTTACCTCTAGCTTATATGTTCCTCCAGTATTTGTGCTAAATGTCAAACATGAAAAATTTCCATTTTGAATTACATCCATTGATAATTCACCTGATCCGCTAACTTTGCTCCAGGTAAATTCTCCTTCGTAGTCTTCGTGCGATCCCGCATAATTTGTTGCGTAAAGCGAAACCGTTGTATTGCTCCCAACATATATCGGATACTCAGTGGGGTCAATTATCTTAACTTCGTAGCAATCGATTCTTGCCGAAGAATAATCACCGCCTTCAAGCTCTTTCGCTGAGATAACCTGTTCATGTATCCCATAACTAGATGGATTTTCAAATGTTAGTGTCGTATGATGTAGCCCAAATTCGCCTCCCTCATAATCATACTCAGTAACTCCGGAAGCAAACACAACCCAAGTAACTTCTTCTCCTACTTTTTTAAAACATTCCAGATCTACTGTTGCTCCTGCCACATACCAGTCTTCTTCGATATCAAAAACGTAAACGTCAATTTCAGTACTCCCCCCATTATAAGAAATTATATCCTTTTCTGTGAAGATGTCAGCATATCTTGTCTGCTCACAACTCGAAACATTTTGCGCCCACATAAAAAGGAATGTAATGGATAGTAAAAAAATATTTATTTTTTTTAGAGTTTTCATTTTAAATTTGACATCCTCTTTTTTATGATCTTTGTTAGATTCATATTTGGAAAATTATCAATAATATGTTGATAGGATACTTTTGCAGATTCTTTGTCTTCTTTTTTCTCATAAAGTTTTCCGATTAAATGATATGTTGCTGCTTCAAAATTATCAAAAACTGGATATCTTAAAATGTTTTCATATTCATTTATAGCTTTTCCATAATTTTTTTGCTTTTCGGATGTTTGTGCTTTTAGCCGATAACATATCCATAAAACCCTCGACCCTACCAAATCTTTCGGGTATTCTTCCAAAATCGTCTTCGCTTTTATTAAGGCTTGCTCATAATCTTTTTTTCTATACAGCAACATGGCTACTTCTTCCATTGCCTGTTGTTTATGTGCAGGGCTAACTTCTAATTGTTCATAATCTTTTATTAATTGACTTGCCAGGGTCTGGGCTTTCTCTTCACTTTTTTCATCTTCCGATCGCAATCCTAGGATTGCCTCAGGATACATTGCCGCAGCTAATTGAGCTTCAATCTGCTCGACATATCCGACATAGGGGGTGTAATCAAAGGGCGCATAAGCGGCAATGCTTAACACCTGAAACGAAATAACAACAATAAATGCTGTTACTATGAATAGCTTAATTGCCGTCCTCATGATTTAATTTCCTCCAAAGGATTTATTAGGTCATCGTCTGTTCCTTCTGTGCCGTCTGCGCCGGCGGCGCCGTATTTCTGAAACTTTACAAAATTGTTGGCTCTGACAAGATTCATGTCTAAGCAGCGAAATGCGCGGCAGACACCGTCTAAAGCTCTTTCCATAAACTCAGGATGATTTAACGGGCATATTTCATAAGCTTTTTTGAAAGAGAGAATTGCTTGGTTTAACAGTGTTTCTTTTTCCACTGCGCTTACTCCCGGCAGTACTGCCTGCACAATTTTCATCTCCGCGATATCCAGGTGAGTTTCGGTTACTTCGCTGCTGTATTCAGGATATAACTCTAATACCTTAGAATATTCTTTGAGAGCTGAATCGTATTGTTGCTGTTTGCGATAAGCCCTTGCGATCATCAGCTGTGCTTTCGGTTTCATGAAACTGTTCTCGTAATTGTCAATTATTTTCCGGTATTCATAAATTGCCTCTTCCGGCTCATTTAACCTGTATAAATTGATCTGTCCGATTTCAAACTGCGCTTTCTGGCATTCCAGCCAGGCATCGGGGTAGTCTTTTATTAATTTGCGATATTCCTGGAGTGCTTTTTGGTGCTCTCTGTTGGAATAGTATTGTCCGGCAATGTAATACTGTGCCTGAGCTTTTTGGCTCTTGTCTTTGCCGGATTGCGCGATAATGTCTTGTAAATCAGCTTCTTCATCCCAACCGCCGTTCCACCACTGATTAGGGATGCGCTGTTTAACAATATCCAGCTTTTTTTGCAGGACCACTTCGCCGGCAACAAATCCGAAACTAAAAACAGCTAATGTAAAAACCAGGACTCCCATAACAAAACGCGATAGATTCTTCATAGCACCCTCCCTTTTTTCGGTAGTTTTTAATCTGCCATAAAACACTAATATAACCCCATATAATATAAAGCAATAGATTAAATTTTATCAGATTATGATTTATTTTGTCAATATTTTTCTGTTTTATACTAAAACAGCGGATACCATAAGGATGATTAATAGTATAATAAGGGAAGGGAGATAAATAGCCGCACTTAATAGGGGGTCGTCCCAATGCGATTTATAAACAAAGGGATTAAGAAATACAGATATGGCTACTGTTAGCAGCCAGAGATTGCCTGTAGATAAAGCAGAAAAAATCAGAAAAGCACAAAAGATTATTTCAAATAAATAAATAATCTTATGCTCAAGAGTATCTTTTTTCTTTTTTGTTCCGGTTACTAAAAATCTACTTTTTTGTGTTATCAGGATAGTTAATATATTCACAAAAGAAGCCACGCTTGAGGATAAACACACAAACAAAAAACTTCCTATATAGCGCGTGATTTTAATAGGATCTTTGATAAGACTGATTAAAAGTGGAGCAAATTGCGCAAAGGCGGCAATTAACATAATCAAAAAGAAATCCATTGTCCAGCTGGTTTGCAGATAAATTCCTGACAAGTAAGTTGCCAGCATTGCTTTCATAGGAGAGAACGTTGCTACAAGAGGGATATGTAAGCCAAACAATTTTGTTGTTACCGGTAAAACAATACTTACTAGCAACAAGAATAAGATAAAAACAAACGGCTGTAATAAAACCCCCGCGGATACAAGGACATCAAGTTTTTCAGACCAGGGGGCATTCCGGGAAAAAAGAAGGCGGGGATACCATTTATACAGATATTCAGTTGTTCCTTTTATCCAGCGTTCATTTCTAATCCGGAAAGATTTGTAGTCTATAGGAAAATCCTCCAGGCAGACTACTTCCGGAGCAAAAACTCCGTAGTAGCCGTTTTCTCTTAATACGGAAGAAAAAGCTATGTCTTCAGTTATAGTATGAGGAAATCCTCCGGCTTTCTTCCAGACATCACTTCGGATAATAGCTCCGTGGCCGTAAAACATAAGGAATCCGTACATATTTTTAGCCGGCACATAATATTTCCAATGGATATCGGTGTTTATGCCTAAATCTTTAGCAAATTCAGAATCCTGAGCTTCGTTCCATCGCTGATTGGCCTGAACAAAGCCGATCTGCTTATCCAGAGAAAAATAAGGGAGAAGTTTTCCGATAAAATCTTTTGGAAGTATTCCATCGGAATCGGAAACGGCAAAATATTCATACCGCGAATAGAGTTGTTCGAAAGCATTATTAAGATTCCCGGCTTTAAAATGCTCCCGGGTCTGCCTGCGAATAAGGATAGCCTTTTCATGTATAGCGATAAATTGATCAACTTTTGCTTGCCATTCTACAGAGGTGCTATCATCAAGGATGTATACATCAAAGTTTTTATAGTCTTGTTTCAAGCAAGAGCAAATAGCTTCCTCCCTAAAATCATTCATGGTTAAATAGAGGACGGCTACGCGCGGCTGATTCTCTTTTTGTCCTTTTTTATGGATTTTTGGAGGGCGCGCAATGAATGCGGCAAAAAACGCGATTGTCAGATGATAGATTCCGAATAGCCAAAAGATATTAACACAAACAACAAAGGCTATGACAGAGCTACGAGAGAATAAGGAACTATTTTCTTGCAGGTATCTCAAAATCTTTGGATCAAAATGTAACATGGTAATAACCCAAAGACCCAAAACAATGATAAACATAAGATTGTCTTTTTTTAGAGAGGGCGCTCTGGGTATAGGGGAATGTTTTTTCATGATTATAATTTAAATTTGTTAAAGTTAACAAAAATGTATTATAATTTTAACATACAATATTTCGAAACGAAAGAGGTTTTAGGTGAATCAGGATTCTTTAGAAAAAAAGGATGAAGCGTTGTTCGGCAGCCTGTTCCTCGTGGTGGCCATATTATTTATACTGTTTTATTCGTATTATCACTGGGGATTAACAGATTGTTTTTGGCAGGGGATAGGAGCTCTTTTTATTAAATTATGGCATACCTGATCATATTGTTATCAATATCATTATTCATTACATTCTCTTATCTTAAGTATTTTGCCACGAGATTGGAAGAGAAAAGTGATATTATAATTGCTGGCTTTACCTTGTTTGTTTTTCAGATCATAGTGACGCAAGCTATTCTCGGGATCCTTGGATTTTTAAATTCAGTATTGGTTGTTTCCTCAAATATCGCAATATCATTGTTTATCCTCGTATGTACAAGCAGCAAGATTGAATGGAAAAAGTTAATATCCTCTTTTTACTGTAAAGCAATACCAATAGAGACTGTTCTTGCATTCCAATTCATTCTCATAGCATACGGCCTTATTTTTTTTCTCAGTTTACTCATTCCTCCATACGCTTGGGACAGCATTTCATATCATCTCCTCGCAGTTGCCCAATGGGTAAAAACGGAGAGATTAACGATGATCCAACCCCTGAGAGACACTTCTTATTTTCCTCAAAACGGATCGCTTGTTATGCTTTGGGCATACATTACAAGTAAGAATATGCATATTCTAAACCTCATTCAAATACCTTTTGCTTTTATTTTTGCTCTTTCAACGTACAGTATAGCTAAAAAACTGAATATAAAGAACCCAGCTGTCACGATACCTATAATATTATTCACCCCGGTAGTAATGCTTTTATGTTCTGTTTCCTACGTAGACTTAATGTTCGGATGTTTTATTGTCGCAGGGATAAACTTTATCCTCGGATATTCGCAAACAAAAAAACCTCTTTTTGTGATGTTAAGTTGTATTGCTTTGGGACTGTCTGCAGGCATGAAACCGGCTGGCATTATTGCTATTCCGATAGGGCTAATATTTCTAATTTTTTCTTATAATCAGAAAACTTCCCGGAATAATATTATTATCGGAGGGGTTTTATTATTTGCCGCAGGAGGTTTTTGGTATATTAGGAATCTGATCTTAACCGGCAACCCTGTTTTTCCATACACCATAAAACTCCTGGGGGTTAAGCTTTTTAAAGGAACCATTGCTGTGCATTCCGCATCCGATTACTCAAAATGGTTTGTGAATACTCCCTTGGAATGGTTTTTGTATCCTATAAAGGAAAAGGTAAGGGGGGAGTTTGCTTATTCTATAGAAAATGGTTTTGGGGTACAGTTTGCGCTAGGAATCGTAAGCCTTATTTACTCGATATACTTATCAGTTATAAAAAAAGACAAACAATCCTTATTGATTTTCATGTTGTTTCCTGTGCTTATCTTTTTTTGGCTTATTTCCAATAATTGCCCGGTTCCGCGGTATATAGTATTTATTTGCAGTATAACAGCAGTTGCTACTGCTTATGTATATGACGATTTAAACACCTGGCAGAAGAAAATCATGGGAGGATTAATTCTGTACTGCTTGTTTTTTTCTTTCATCACTTCTTTGCCGCGGCTTGTTCCGTATCAGGCAAATATATCAGGCGAATATTTTAAAACAAAAAAGGTATCACAATATAAGTATTATAAGATGATATATGGCAGTATTGCTAATGCCTGGGAATGGATGAATGATAATGCTCCTGACGGAAGCGTTATTGCTTACAGTCATCAGGAACTGACAACTCCTTTGTATGGACAGAGATTACAACATGATATTGTGCAGGTCCCTGCTTATAAAACTCTATATAAAGAAAGTTTTGTTGCCCAATCTTATGAAGAATGGGCAGCGCAGCTTGAAAAACACGGGGCAAATTATTTCTTTGCCTGGGTTCCGCATTGGAATAAAGGAGCAGTGCATAAGGATTATTTCTGGGCGCGGGAACATCCGGAAATATTTAAAAAGCTTAAGGAGTGGGAAGGCGGAGTGAAATATCCGATAATACTATATAAAGTGATGGATTAAATTTAAACTGTAGTTATTTTTTTTATCCCAATTCTCCAGAATTCCTACCACATAACCATAAGTTTTCTTCGGGTTGTCGGTGTTTTTTATTATACCAGAAAGAAGGCTTTTGGAGAAAGGTGCTTTTGGCGGAGGAAGTAGGATTACGCCCCCATCGTGTCGCTTCCCTACAACCGGCTTTGCCGGTATTGCGGTCCGCTCACTCCATAGAGGAAAACCCTCATGGTTTTTCCCTATCGCCCTTCGGGCTGTTCCTTTTCCTTCCGGGTGGGGGTACGTGCGCCGACAAGGAGGAACAATCTTCCTCCTTAAAATCCTCTTTTTGGGTTCTCATCCTCCTCATTCACGACTAGAAAATAAAAACCCCCATGAAGGGGGTTTGATTTTCTGGCGGACGCAGTTGCAACCAATTCGCACCGTGACCACCGGGCACACTGAGCCTGTCGAATGTGCAGCCGAAATCAACGCACATATCAAAGTACTTCCAACACAACAAATCCCTTTATATCAAAAGATAGCCCCAAAAGCCACACAATTATGCCTATTAGGCATGAACTACATAGATATAGCCCAGAGTCTGAAGGTTAGTAAAAAGACTGTTATTAGGGCGATTCGGCATATTAGAAGGGGAGGGGAATAAGCATGTTTTGGATTAATAGTCTTTATTTCGGAATGGAGCTAACCGCTTTAAAAGCATAGAACTTTTTTTACCATACTTAATTGCTTTATCACAATGTTCAATAGATAGGTCATATTGCTTTTTATTGCAATATAACAATGCCAATTCGTAATGTGTCTTGGCATTGTTAGGATCGATGACAAGAGCTTTTTTGTATTCTTCAATTGCTTCATCAACCATTCCTTTGCATTTATAGGCTACTCCAAGGTCATAATGAGGCCTGAAATATTCGGGGTCAATGGCGATAGCCTTTTTGTATTCTTCGATTGCTTCATCACGCATTTTTTTGCGTTCATATACTGCTGCAAGGCTAGTATGTGCGCGGGCATCTTTAGGATTAAGAATAAGTGCTTTTTTGTATGCTTTAATTGCTTCATCAAGCATGCCCTTGCTTTTATAAGCTCCCCCAAGGCAATTATGTGCTAGGGCATCTTTAGGATTAAGAATAAGTGCTTTTTTAAATTGTTCAATTGCTTTATCATACTTTCCTTTGCTTGCATGCTCTATTCCTTTAAGCAAATAAATAGTTCGCGCATTTTCAACTACAACATTTTTTGTTGGTTCTAAATGTTTTTGCACCAAAACATAAAATAACTCAACTTCCTGCAATTTTTCAGATTCTCGTCCGATCCCTTGATAATCAGACCCCATCCTCTTATTACAATAGTCCTTGTTTGGGGAAGCGTAAGACATGTTAATTGCCAGCAATAAAAAGACCAAAAGGCATGTAATTATTTTAAAAATTTTCACAAGCTTCTCCTTTCATACTTATTCCTTTAGCAAAAGATTCTGCTGTCATTATGCTTAAAGGGGACAGCGTTAATCCCCCCTGAAAACTGTTTTGGATAAACAGGGGAGGGTAAACATGCTTTATCTATTGTCATGAGCTTTTTTGATATTTTCTATCTCGTCTTTTAGTGCTTTTATCTTGGTATTTTGGGGGATGTCTAGGGTGACCTGACCAGTAATGGATTTTTTCTTTGCCTTGATTTCATTTTCTACGGTTTGAAACTTTTCATGAGCTTTTTGCGATAAAAACTGCAATGCAAATGTCTGCTCCTTGTTTTTGCTCGAATAAGGCAGCCAAAGTTTAATATGACGCTTTCCCTTATCCCATTTTAAAACACCAATATTTTTTTCTGTTACTGCCCCCTCTATAGCATCATAATCACCATATTTTGCAAGAGACTGTTCAATCACTTTTGATCTTTCAACGTGATTGATTTTACCGGCAATGCTTATAGATTCTAAAACTCCAGCTTCAAAGGCATACATAATTGTATGTAAGGAATCTTTGTCGGATACCTGCTCTATCAGCCCTTTTTGGGGAATGTTAATGTCAGGGGTTAAATCAACATTATCAGGCCCCATTGAAAGGATTTGAACATCGGGTCTTAGCGTAATAACCTCTTTCCATCTTTTACCCATCAAATTTTCTATCTCAGAAAAGTTAAAAGACCTTACACGCATAACTGTTTTAATTGTGCTTCTGCCTTTAATGCTTTTTACTTCGGACATTGCATTGGTGGCAGGGGCGAGGACGATAGCCAACAATAATGCACACAATAAGAATTTATTTTTCATAAAACGGCTCCACTTCTTTAAGCATATACTCTGAGATTGTAGTCCCAGGCTCAATGGGAATGAAATCAACAAAGTCGGTCTTTCTTAATGATCCTTTTGCCAGAGAAAACAGTGTATCTAAAATGGTCTCAATTTGACCAGACATCTTTATTCCAATTACTGGATGAGAAGGTTGTTTTTCTTGAGGCACAGCCATTTGTGCGAGGTATGCAGATTCTATTTTTTTATTAGTTTTGAAATATTCTTTAAGTTTTGCTATAAGTTGGGTCGGTGGATTTGCGGGCTTGCCTAGGTATATAGTCATTTCCTCCCCATAGATAACTTCATATGCCTGCTCATTAATCTTAATGCTTGATACTCTTCCGTAAGCAAAACTGTAAGAAATAAGAGCGCTTAGTAGTATAAAAAAACATAACCTTTTTCTAAGATGTTTCATTAAATAGCGTCCTTTTGTTTTAAACGATCAGTTCCCGCGCCTTTTGTACTCGCTCTTGAGGTACATAAATTTCATATTTATCGACCATTGTTCTAATGGGTAAGCCCCAAGTATATCTATAGGGTTTAACTAAGGCCTTTATTTCTTGTGATCTCAAGTATCCACTTTTTATGCTAGCTTCTATTTCGTCCTGGGCTACATAGCAAATTCCCCATTCTTTTATTCCAGCTAGTTTCTTTTTATGAAAAAACTCTAACTGGTCGAGTAAATCAAGAAAAGCACCAGTTAAGCCCCAAAGACCTAATCTTCCTCCGATTACGACTACCATCGTTGATCCTGAATAAAGTTTCGTATGCACCAAAAGTTTTGGAAGCATATAGCCCAAGCATAATAAAACAGCGGTTATGGGAAGGACTTTAAGCACGGTTTTTTCTAGATAGCGGCTTGGAGTCAACTCTTTAGGGTTATTTGCAAAGGAATAGCCGTATTTATTTAAAAGCTTCGAAACATATTGGGGGTCAAAGACTATGCTGCTATATAAAAAAGTAGTAGGGATAATTAATAAAGCTGTCAATATGTCAAAAATATAATAATGACTTATCCATCGAGCATTCCAAAAATGGGTTAAAGTGTATAAGGGCATGATAATTGTGCTTGCCAGCAGGAGCGGGCCAAGTCCAACCCAGCTAAGCCGGAATTTCAGTGTTGTTTTTTCTCCTTTTTTATTTATTATTTCTTCAGGTTTTATCAGTCGGGTAAAATAACCAAGTACAAAAAGAATTCCAAGAACCATAAGTATAGGTAAAAGGGATTGAAGTTTATACAATTTGGATATGATTCCTAACAGAATAGCCTCAGATATAATTAGGGCATATCCATTTCCAATTCCAAATCGATTAATAGTTTCTGCGGCAACAATTAAACAAAAAACTCCAGCTAACAAAGTTGTTATACTTATAATAATAAAATTAATATAAGGGCCGTTGATTGTGACTAAATTCTGTTCAAACACATAAGACATAAAGGAGTAGGATTGGAAGATTGCTAGTATTGCTGCGCCGAACAAGGTATGTTTTATTAATTTATTACGGCCTTTTTCGCCCCCAAAGACGTTTCTGCGCAGGGGAGGAATAATAATTGAAAACAAAAGCAAAAGACCACACATTCCCGTAAAAGGCAATAACCCTAAATTTAGAACATATATTTGTGGATAAGAAGAGCTCATTGTAGAGTGTTTAGAAAAAAAGTCCCTCATAGGAGTTGTGTCAATACAGGGTAAGGGGATATGGTAAGCCATGCGTATTAAAATCAAAATTGTAACGGTAATTAAAAGCCGTTTTAAAACTTCCTTATTGCCAATAATCTGACTCCAAATTTCCTTCAAAGGATATTTCTTAACAATAAATTCTCCTTTAATGTATTTATCGTTAAGTTTTCGAATCCACGGGATAAGCCAATAAAGGCCAAGTCCTAATACTACTAATCCAACAAAAATGTTTACTCGCATATTAAATGCCTTTCTTATTCTATTGGCCCCGATCTATCAAAAGGCCAATAAATCTTATATGCTTTACCTATAAGGTTCTTTTTCGGGACAAACCCCCAATAACGGGAATCTCTGCTATTATAGCTGTTATCTCCCAGGCAAAAATAACTATCTTCTGGGATTGTAATAGCTTGTTCTTCCTGTCCATATTCTCCGCGATTATGATAAAACGTTTGTGTTATTGCTTTAGGCTCTTTAAGTGTTTTGCCATTAATGATAATCTGTCCACTCCGAATTTCTAATGTTTCTCCGGGAAATCCCACGAGTCTTTTAATAAAAACAATTTTAGGGTTTTCCGGAAATTTAAAAATTATAACATCACCTCTTTTCGGTGCGGATTTTTTATAAGCCAGTTTATTACAAATAATACGATCTCCTGCAATAAGTGTAGGCATCATTGAGCCTACCGGGATTTTAAAGGCTTGAATCACCGATGTTTTCACATAAAGCCCAACGAGAGAACTAGGATTGAACACGAAGAGAAAAAAGATAATGTAGATAATTAGCCAAAACTTTTTTGACCGAGAAGTAGTTATTTTAATATTACGATGCCGATTGAACGATTTTGCACATTTATATGCGTCTACAAGCACAACAAAACTTAAAATAACCAGAAAGCCAAGCATTGCCAGAAAAGCATATCCTAAAACAGCAGGTATCCCTGTCTGAGGATGTAAAAGATACAAGATGGGGATTAACGGCAAGACAACTAAAAGGCAAAAGAATTTAATCCCGCGTTTTGTCTGTCCTGCATACACTTGTCCTAATCCTGGGAAAAGACAGGCTAATAATAGCGCCAGTAATGGTTCTTTTGGTTTTAATTTTTTCATAAAAATTTCCTTTTTAAATATGTGTTATTATACCAGAAAGAAGGCTTTCAGTGAAAGGCGCTTTTCTGGCGGAGGAAGTAGGATTACGCCCCCGTCGTGTCGCTTCCCTACAACCGGCTTTGCCGGTATTGCGGTCCGCTTACTCTATAGAGAAAAACCCTCATGGTTTTTCCCTATCGCCCTTCGGGCTGTTCCTTTTCCTTCCGCGTGGGGTTCACGTGCGCCGATAAGAAGGAACAATCCTCCTCCTTAAAATCCTCTTTTTGGGTTCTCATCCTCCTCATCCACGACTAGAAAATAAAAACCCCCATGAAGGGGGTTTGATGTTCTGGCGGAGGAAGTAGGATTCGAACCCACGGTACCTTGCAGTACAACGGTTTTCAAGACCGCCGCTTTCAACCGCTCAGCCATTCCTCCGCGAAAAATATTAAATTTTTGTTTAAGTATACTATGTATTCCGTTGTTACAACGGTTTGCCCCGCGACAGTGCTCTTATTTAAGCATCCTTGCGGGACTCCGCTCATTTCATTCGCTTCGCAAGACCAGCCGCATTTCCGCCTCGGCCAAAATCAAAAATTTTTCTTATTAGGCCGGGCGAGATCTCGCCGTAGGCAACTTCTCTGTGTCCTCCCGGCGGACAACCGCTCAGCCATTCCTCCGCGAATAATTATGCTAATAATTTTGAGCGGACGTCGAACCTGTTTTTCAGGTGAGAAGTCTTATGTCTAAATATAATCAGATCTCTCGCGTTTGCTCGAGATGATCTCAACTTTTGCTTCGATCAGCGGATATCGAACCCCGTTCTTTGGGGTGAGATAGCTTCTCTGAGATTCTTTGTTCTATTAGCGCTAGCTTTTTCTTCCGACTAAATTTCTTTACTTCTGATTCTCTTTTTCGCACTAAGCTATAATTATCAGATTTTTCCTTATATATCAATATTAGTGGCTTGCGGAACCGCGTATATCTACATCGATTGGTTGTATTATGTTCCTTTATTCTTTTATATACATCTTGCGCAACACCAACATAAAGTGTCCCATCTCGACATTTTGCGATATATAAAAACCAAGGTTTTACAAATATATCTTTATTCATCAAGATATTCTTATCCTGTAGGCTTTTTGAAGATCTCTCACTCTGTTCGAGATGATCTTCGCTTACGCTCAGATCACCGCCCAGGTATTTTTCCGCAAAAGATCATACGATCAAAACTAACGGTACGTGCATAAGATAGCATAAATTTTTTGGAAAAGCAAGGGGCGGGCGATGCGGCGGAGGTCTTTAAGGGTTGCTTTTTTAGTGAATTTCTGATATAAAAGGAGAGAATATTATGTTTCTACTTGGGGGTAATTTATGGTAAAAATTAATTGCTGGGAATTTAAAAAATGCGGATGCCAGCCGGGCGGTGCAAATGCGGAAAAATGCGGGGTATGTACGGCGGCAACAGAAAAAAGAACAGAGGGAATTAACCATGGGAAAAACGGCGGCCGGGCCTGCTGGGCGATCATGGATACTCTTTGTGACGGTGAAAAACAAGCTTCATTTGCTGTAAAGCTAAGTAAATGTTTAAGCTGTGAGTTTTACAAGGTTGTGCGTCAGGAAGAGGGAAGCGACTTTGTCGGAGCAAAAACAATAATGTCTAAAATTAAATAGAAGAAAAGACATTTAATAGAGATCTGTTGCCTGGCGAGATGATTATAAAATGAAAAAGCGTTGTTTAATATATAAATCCCTGCCCATTGTTTTCCTCGCCGCAGGACTATTTTTAATATCAGGTATTACAGTATACGCGCAAACGACTCCCCGGGAAATTAAAGAAAATTGGTGTCTTCTCTGGCAGGATGAATTTGAAGGAGAATCATTAGACCTGACTAAATGGAGAATTGAAGACGCGGCTCTGTTTAAAAATAATGAGCTTCAATATTATACTCCGGAAGATGTCTATTTGCAGGACGGGGTTCTTGTTTTACGCAGTCAGAAAAGATTAATGAAAGGCCGGCAATACACCTCCGGACTAGTAGAAACAATAGATCGATTTGCCAGACAATACGGATATTTTGAAATAAGAGCAAAACTGCCTAAAGGAAAAGGTTTATGGGCAGCGCATTGGATGCTGCCGGCAAGCGGAGAATGGCCTCCGGAAATAGACATTATGGAGCTCTTAGGGCATTCGCCCAATACTATTTATACGACCCACCACTGGGGCATCTGGCCGAATAAAAAACACCAGGCCTCTATGTATACCGGCCCGGATTTTTCTGATGATTTTCACACATTTGCTTTAGCATGGACCCCCCAGGAATTGTGCTGGTATGTTGACGGAGTGCAATGCTTTCTGGAAACGGACAATATCCCGCAGGAGCCGTTTTACTTAATTCTGAATACAGCAGTCGGCGGTAACTGGCCGGGAAGCCCTAACAGTGCTACAGAATTTCCGCAATATCATGAGATCGATTATGTGCGTATTTACGCGAAAGAAGTTCCCGGGGCATATTTTTTAACGACATATACTCAAAACGGGCATATTACTGCTGACCCTCAGCAAGAGGTGTATAAAGAAGGAGATAGTGTTAGCCTTACGGTAAGCCCGTCTATCGGATATGAATTCAGTCATTGGAGCGGAGATTTAACCGGAAGAGAAAACCCGGCAATAATCAAAATGAACGCGCACAAACAGATAAAAGCTCACTTTGTTGTGTCTCCGGGGGCGCCGCATTTGATTTCCCAAAACAAACAGGTAAGTTCTTCCACGGTTGAATCAGCCCAATACCCTCCGGAATCTGCGGTTGACGGAAATCCGGATACCCGCTGGTCTTCTCACTTTGCGGACTCGCAATGGATCCAGATCGATTTAGGCGAAACCTATTGGATTAAAGCTGTTCGCTTAAGCTGGGAAGTGGCATACGCTACGACCTATGAAATACAGGTTTCCGAAAATGCCGTAGAATGGCAGACAATTTATTCTACGCAAAACGGAAAAGGAAAAACTGAAGAGATCACCAATCTTAATGCTCCGGCGCGGTATATAAGTATGTATGCTATTGAGCGCGGAACAGAATTCGGCCATTCTTTGTGGGAGTTTGAAGTTTTTGGGAGAGAATGCAAACCCCGGCATTAAATAACCCGCCTAGTAAAAATTCTTGACATTTCACTCTTTCGTGTTACTATTATAAAAAACGTGCTACTATAAATGAAAGATTTAAATTCCAATCAGAAAATAAGCCAGGATGTGATCGACGAAATCGTACTCTCTTTAAAAAAGATCAAATACGGAGAAGTGGTTATTACCGTGCATGATTCAAAGGTGGTTCAGATTGAGAAAAGAGAGAAAAAACGGTTTCCATGATAATAGTAACAGACTACACCCGTAGATGTTGATTGAAAATTTTTGTATTCTGACCGGGCCTCCGGAAGATGCGAGTATTAAAGGAGGAGAGTAATGCCGGTTAGTAAAGTGTGGGGTGTTGTTTTTGCCGCGGGGCTGTTACTAGCGGCCAGCTGTGGCTGCGCGCAAGCTGCGAACGATTTAGAATCAAGGGTTGCGGCTTTGGAAGAAAAGCTGGAAGGGTCCAATTTATTGGACGGATTAAACCTGGGCGTAGGCGCGACAATGGTTATTCAGGGAACAAGTAATGCCAATGGTTCAGGAATTACCGCGAATAATATCGGGTATAAAGGAAATGAGACTACGGACGCGAGCTATTCCGCGGATATTGAATTAGAAAAAGAATTTGATAATGGAGCCAAAGCGTTTTTGCATTTAGAAACCGGCGAAGGCAATGGCGTTACAGATGATCTGGAATTATTTTCTAATGTCAATCAGGACGCGAACCCTGCCGCTGGGGTTATGATGGTTTCGGAATTATTCTGGGAGCAGAATTTTGATGATACCGCGATTTTGACTTTTGGTAAGATTGATAGCAGTAGTTATATTGATGCTAATGAATACGCGGGCGATGAATGCGCGCAGTTTTTGGGCAGTATGTTCAAGCGCTCTCCGGTAATTGAGTTCCCGGACAATACTATCGGGATTAGGCTGGGAGTATTGGCAGCAGATGTCGTGGAAATAGAAGCTATAACTGCTGACGGTGATGCTGATTTTAATCAGATCGCAGATTCTCTTTGGTGGGCAGTTCAGGCTAATTTAAAACCGGAATTAATGGGCCGTGCGGGGAATTACCGCGTGTATTATTGGTACAATGACGCACCGCATACCAAGTGGAATGCTGCTGCTAAGATAAAAGAAGAGGGTAGCGGTTTTGGTGTAAGCTTTGACCAGGAAATCACCGATGATGTCGGAATATTTTTACGCTGCGGCTGGCAGCAGGATGAGGCGGCTTTGGATACAACAACCTTTTCTTTGGAAAGTTCTTACAGTGCGGGAATGCAGTTTAACGGAACTTTATGGGGAAGGGACGAAGATGTCTTGGGTTTTGCCTATGGGTTTATATATCCTTCTGATGAATATAAAAAAGCCGGGAATTTACAGGCTAAAACCGAAGGACACGCAGAGCTTTATTATAATTACCGGGTAAATGAAAATTTGTCCGTAACTCCGGATATTCAGATGATCACGAATCCTTATGGTAAGGATGCGGTTAATGGAACATCTACAATCTTGGTTGGCGGAATCCGGACACAGATTGATTTTTAAAAATAAACACCAGCCACACTTGTCCGCCATGCTTTATGGCGGAAAGCATGGCGAGATTAAATTAGAAGAAAGGAGACAATTATGCATATGGCAGATGCTTTGATTTCTCCGGCAGTGGGCGTGGGGATGTGGGCGGCTACTGCGGGGTTTATCGGGTTTAGCGCGAAAAAAGTTAAGGAAGAAGCAGATGAGCGCAAAATTCCCTTAATGGGAGTATTGGGAGCGTTTATCTTTGCCGCGCAGATGATTAATTTCAGTATTCCGGCTACCGGGTCCAGCGGACATTTGGGCGGAGGAATGATCTTGGCGATTCTTCTGGGGCCCTACGCGGCTTTTTTGGTAATGGCATCGGTTCTCATAATCCAGGCGCTGTTTTTTGCCGACGGCGGACTTTTAGCCTTAGGATGTAATATTTTTAATATGGGATTTTTTTCTTGTTTTATCGCGTATCCGTTTCTTTATCGCAAGATTGCCGGGGACAGTTCTGCCCGGGGAAAAATTATGATCGCTGCGGTTATTGCCTCGATCATTGGCCTGCAGCTGGGAGCTTTTAGCGTTGTATTGGAAACCCTGGGCTCGGGAATATCGGAACTGCCGTTTAAGACATTTGTTGTTTTAATGCAGCCGATTCATCTGGCTATCGGTATTGTGGAGGGCCTGGTTACTGCCGCGGTGGTTATGTTTATTTGGAACGCGCGTCCGGAAATTTTAAAAACAGCTAATCACAAGAAACCAGCCGAAACCGGTAATACACGGAAAGTTTTAACGGGGCTGCTAATTGCCGCGGTATTTACCGGAGGGATTTTAAGTTGGTTTGCGTCATCTAATCCGGATGGACTGGAGTGGGCGATGTTTAAAACTTCCGGACAGGAAGAGCTGGAAAGCAGTAAGGCAATGCATGTTTCTTTATCCTCAGTGCAGGAGAAGACGGCTTTTTTCCCGGACTATGGATTTAAACAAGCCGAGGATATTGCCAATCCGGAACAAGAACAAAAACAATCATGGCCGGTAATTGACGCGGGAACTTCCCTGTCCGGTTTGATTGGAGGAGCATTAACGCTTTTGCTGGCGGCCGGTATTGGCTGGGGATTGCAAAGCCAAAGAAAAAGCTTAGCTTAAAAAAGATCGGGTTTATGAATAATATCGGTAAAAATTATTTTGATATTGGACAGATGGATACCCTAGCTTCCGGGAACAGCTTTTTGCATCGTTTGGATCCGCGGGCTAAATTAATTACTACGTTGGTTTTTATTTTGAGCGTGGTATCTTTTGATAAGTATGCGCTTTCCGCGTTGACGCCGTTCTTTATCTATCCGGTAATATTAATAACTTTCGCTCGTCTGCCGCGGTTATATTTATTTAAGAAAGTATTATGGGCGTCTCCTTTTGCGATATTAGTCGGAATGTTTAATCCGCTGATTGATCAAGAGATACTTTTGCAGTTAGGCCCCATAGGCGTTTCCGGAGGCTGGATATCCTTTTTATCCATATTTATACGCTGTCTTTTAACGGTCACAGCCGCGCTGATCTTGGTTTCTCTTACCGGATTCAACGCGGTTGCTCAGGCATTGCTAAAACTTGGGGTGCCTAAATATTTTGTGGTACAGCTCTTGTTTTTTTACCGGTATATATTTGTTCTGACCGATGAGGCTGAGCGCATGGTGCGGGCCAGGGCGATGAGGACATTTAAATCCGGGGTCATGGGGTTTAAAACTTTCATTCCTTTGATCGGCCATTTGCTTTTGCGGACTTTAGACAGAGCCGAGAGAATTTATCTGGCTATGTGCTGCCGGGGGTTTGACGGCAATGTCCGGATGCTTAAAACAATGAAAATCCGCCGGCAGGAAATTATTTTTACGCTTGCGTGGATCGGGGTATTCGCGTTATTCAGAGGCATAAACATTCCGATGAAAATAGGAGAACTTTTAATAGGAGCATGGAAATGAGTCATCATATTGTGGAAGCGCGCGATCTTCACTATAAATATCCGGACGGGACTGCGGGCTTAGACGGAGTTTCTTTTCGAATATTGCATGGAGAGTCGGTGGCTGTGGTCGGAGAAAATGGTGCGGGCAAGTCAACTCTTTTGCTTCAGTTAAATGGTTATTTATCTCCTTCGCAGGGAGAAGTGCGCATTGGCGAACATGTTATTACAATCAAGAATCTTGATGCAGTACGCCGGAGCGTGGGTATGGTATTTCAAAATTCGGATGATCAATTATTCATGCCCACAGTCTTTGATGATGTTGCGTTTGGCCCGCTAAATCTTGGTTTTACCCGGGAAGAAGTAGAAAAAGCAGTTAGCCAGGCGCTGGAAACAGTACAGGCACAGCATCTAAGCAAACGGCCGCCTTACAAGCTTTCCCAGGGAGAAAAAAGATCGGTAGCGATCGCGACTGTTTTGGCAATGTCACCGGATATTCTGGTTATGGATGAGCCGACTTCAAGCCTGGATCCAAAATCACGGCGCGGCCTGATCGAGCTGTTAAAAAAATTTCAGCATACAAAAATTATTGCGACGCATGATTTAGATATGGCGATGGATGTTTGCCAGAGAACAATAGTTCTGCATCAGGGCCGGATTACTGCTGACGGCCCTACCCAAGAAATCTTGCAGGATGAAGCTCTTCTGCGTCTTAGCAGTCTGGAAAAACCTTTAAAAATGCAGGCATGTCCTGTTTGCGGTATATCGAAAATTTCTTAAAACTACTTGTTTTTAAGCACAGCAAGGCATATAATGTTATATAATGATACATTGAATTGTTTGTAAACAATAATTATAAGACAATACTATGCAAAAGAAAAAAATCCTGGTTATTGATGATGATGAGCTGATCCTTGCTGTTTTAAGAGATAAGTTATCTGGGGAAGGTTATGAAGTCATTACCGCGACAAGCGGCCAGTCCGGATTAGAAAAGATTGAAACACATTCTCCGGATCTGATTGTTACAGATGTAATGCTTGCGGATATAGACGGGCATAAAATATGCCGGTTTGTTAAGCAGACAAAAAAATTAAAAACCCCGGTAATTATTATGACCGATAAAGTTGAAGGGGCTTCGCCGTTTAAAATTTTCCCTTCGCATCCGGATGCTTTTACAACTAAAAGTAATCGGGGTGAATCAGTGATCGAAGAAATAAAAAAACTTATCTGAAATATCTTGCCAATTTGCTTTTTCCGGGCATCTTTACATATTTATGTTTGGATTGACAATATGTAAAGATATGATATACTATAATTATGATAGAAAGAAATATCGCGACCAAAATCTTATCGTATTTTAAACATTATCCGGTAGTCACGATTACCGGTCCTCGCCAGTCCGGAAAAACTACTTTATGCAGAATGTTATTTCCTAAACTGCAGTACTTTTCTTTGGAGGATATCGACACGCGTAATTATGCGCGGAATGATCCCAAAGGATTTTTACATGACTGCTTCAAAAAGGGCGCGATAATTGATGAGATTCAAAGAGTTCCGGACTTAACTTCTTATATTCAAACAATTGTAGATGAAAAAAATAAGCCGGGACTTTTTATTCTTACGGGCAGTCAGAATTTCCAGGTTATGAACACGATAAGTCAATCTTTAGCTGGTAGAACAGCCTTGGCGACATTACTGCCGTTTTCATACAGTGAGATATATAAAAAAACATCTGTTCCCGTGAATGAGATATTATATAAGGGGTTTTATCCGCGGATTCATGATAAAAAACTTAATCCTACCGAGGCATTATCTTTTTACGTTAGTACTTATTTAGAAAGAGATGTCCGGACATTAATTAATATAAAAGATCTTTCGAAATTTGAGATTTTTTTGAAACTATGCGCGGCACGTACCGGCCAAATTCTTAATATTTCCGGCTTGGCTAATGATTGCGGGATAAATCATAATACCGCGAAAAGCTGGCTGAGTGTTTTGGAGGCAAGTTATATAGTATACCTGCTTAAACCTCATTATAATAATTTTAGAAAGAGACTTATTAAATCTCCAAAATTATATTTTACAGATCCGGGCCTTGCGGCATATTTGCTGGACATAAAAAATCTTTCTCATATTGACGCTCATCCGTTAAAAGGCGCGTTATTTGAGACATTTATTGTTATTGAAATTTTGAAAGCTCTTTTTAATTCCGGGAATACCAGTAATATTTATTATTTTCGTGATAATATCGGTAATGAGGTGGATTTATTAATAGATTGCGGAACAAAAGTTATTCCTCTGGAAATAAAATCAGGCAAAACAATAAACACTGATTTTTTTAAGGGACTGAATTATTATTATAAGCTTAATCCGAAAAGTAAGACGGGTTATCTAGTCTATGGCGGAAAGGATAACCAGTCTCGTTCCGACACAAAAGTTATTAGTTACAAAGCAATTGATGAATTGTTTTCTTCAATAATGAAGTGAGCGAAGCGAGGAATCTTAACCAAAGTAACTGAGAGAAGATATCTCACTCTGAAAAACCGGGTTCTGATTTGTGCTGTTAAACAAATCACCTCGAGCATAGCGAGAGGGATAAAAGACTTCTCACCTGAAAGGCAGGTTCGAAGTCCTCGTTTTTACTGCGTAAAAACTCGGAGAGTTGGTCATTTGCGTTTTATGCAAATGAGGTCGAATCCCTGTGTAGCAGGGTGAGAGCCAAAAACTCATTGATTATGGACAAGCAGGTATTTCAAAAACAATGGTTTGTTTATATAGCAGAGTGCAGGGATAAAAGTCTGTATGTGGGCATAGCATTAGATGTTGATAAGCGAATAAAAGAGCATAATACGACAACTAAGTGTCGTTACACAAGATACAGAAAACCGCTAAAGCTTATACATAAGGAAAAATGTGGTAATTATAGATCGGCGAGATAAAAAGCTAGATTTAGCTGACAAATTTTAAGATTAGAATAAAAAGATATCTCACTCTATAAAACAGAGTTCGATATCCGCTCATAATCTACGATTATTCGCGGAGAGTTGGCAGAGCGGTTTAATGTGGCGGTCTCGAAAACCGTTGTCCGGGCAACCGGACCGAAGGTTCGAATCCTTCACTCTCCGCCAAATTTTTGGAAAATTTGGCGAGATCTCGCCTCAAGGCGGATCCGCCATTTTATTTTATCTACCCACAATATTACTTTTCTTAAGCGGAATATTTGGGGTGTGCTGGTTTAGAAAAAAGCAATAACAACTCTTGCGTGTTTAGCGACCAGGCGGTATGATATATTCAGAGGTCTGAAATGTTTTTTAAAAAAACAATCATATCGGTGTTCATCCTATCTTTTAGTTTTTTTCTTTGTTTACAATCCTGTTTTGCCTTTGATTATGAAATTATTGATTTGGGACATTTTGATGACCCTACCTTCCCAGATTCTGATTTTCGGCGGAGTCAAGCTTTAGGAATTAATGATAATGGAGAGGTAGTGGGTTTTGATATTTTAGTGAATGGAGGAGAACTAGGATTTGTCTGGCAAGAAGGAAGACTGCAGGCACTTCCGATGCCGGCAGCAGCAGATATTAACAATAAAAGGCAAGTTGTGGGAGAAGTGTTATTTGATTTAAAAACAAAAACAAAGACATCCCTTCAAAATATATTTAGTTACGCTATTAATGATGCAGGACAAATAGTAGGAATTAAGGATAGCTATCCGTGTTTATGGGAAAATGGTAATATTACCGTTTTGGATGAAACATGGGGTGAAGCGCGGGATATAAATGAAAAAGGAGTAATTGTCGGAGAATCTTCAGGAGAAGCATTTATTTGGGATAACGGTGATTTTTCAATAATTAACAACGTAAATAAAGCCTTTGGGATTAATGATGCTGGGCAAGTGGTGGGACAGGCTCATGGCCGGCCGTGTTTATGGGAAAATGGGCAGATTGAATTTCTTGATGAATTAGGAGTGCTAGGGGAAGCTTATGATATCAATAATAGCGGGCAGATTGTTGGGCGATGTCACAATAAAGCATTTTTTTGGGAAGACGGAAAGATTGTTTATCTTAATGATTTTTTAGATTATGATAGTGGATGGTGGGATCTAAGAGAGGCTTATGCGATAAATAACAAAGGTCAAATAGTTGGATGGGGGCAATATGAGTATTCAACAAGGAGAGCCTTTCTCCTTAACCCTATCCCCGAACCCTCAACAATATTACTTTTCCTAAGCGGGATATTTGGGCTGAAGATATTAATGACTTAGGACAAATAATCCTACATTTAATCGAAAATCAAGATCAACGGATAGCACAAATACTACGCAACTACTACTAACTACTACTATAGTAGTTACCGTTTATGTTAGTTGTATTAGGTGCGGGGTAATTGTTGCATAGATTAATCATTGAACAGTAAAAGAAAGTTAGTGTATTTTTTATGAATAAGCTGGGCAGTAAAAGTAGGTTGTGTAATACATTTATTTTCAACGTGTTGCAAAAAAATAAAATGCCAACTACTACTTAACTACTACTAACTACTATAGTAGTATTTGGTTGACAAGCTAATAGAAATGGTGTACTATTTTTAATAGTAATACGTAATAACAGAAGGAGCTAAAATGAAAATTCCAGAAAAAACACCAGAGTGGACTTCTTTACTAAAGGATAATTGGGAGCAAATATTTGAAGGAAAAAAAACCGATTTGCTTAATAATTTTATTTTAACAGCGGAACAGCGGCATGGATATATATATTGGGATAAGCTAAAACATTTAAATATGCCTGAATCATTTTCTCCTGAGGTTGTTTGGTCATATTTAAAACTAAGAAGGCAGGCAGACAGAAGAAAAACTTGTTTTTTAACAAAGGGAAATGACTCATTTTTTTATGGGTTGCCGGATATGGTATTAGAACGGCTATCTTTTGTGGATAAATTTGCTGGTGGGCATATATTAGTTGGGGATGCTTCAGTTCATAAATCAGAAGAGAAAAGATACGTTATAAATTCCTTAATGGAAGAAGCGATAGCATCTAGTAGGCTTGAGGGGGCTGCGACTACAAGAAAAGTTGCTAAAGAAATGTTACGATCAGGGCGAAAACCAAATAACTATGCTGAGAAAATGATATATAATAATTTTCAAACGATCATGATGATAAGAGATATGATAAAACAACCATTATCGGAAAAAGTAATTTTAGAATTACATAAATCTATGACAAACGATACCATGGATGATCCTCTTACATGTGGACGTTTTCGCATTCCTACAGACGATTCTATTTGTGTGCGTGATAACGAGGGGCAAATACTATACGAACCTCCTTCAAGTGAAGCTATTCCCGGGATGATAAAAAATTTATGTGATTATGCAAATGACACTTTTAGTAAAAAGTTTACTCACCCTGTGATAAGGGCGATTATTTTACATTTTTATTTATCATACATACATCCTTTCATGGATGGTAATGGGCGTACAGCCAGAGCACTATTTTATTGGTATATGTTGAAAAATAAATATTGGATTTTTCAATTTTTACCGATTTCGAGAATTTTTTTAAAAGCTCCAGCTAAATACGCAAGAGCTTTCTTGCATACTGAAATGGATGACTCGGATTTAACGTATTTTATCTGTTTTAATCTGAGAGTAGTGGAGATGGCAATCAACTCCTTTATTAAGTATATTGCGAAAAAACAGGAAGAATCCAAACAAATAACTTATATGCTTAAAAAATACCCAGAATTGAATGAGCGGCAAAAGGCACTCGTGAAACATGCATTGGATAATCCAAATGCGCAGTATACTATGAACACGCATCAAAATTATCATAGTGTAACGTATGAAGCGGCCAGAAGAGACCTATTATATTTGACTAAAAAACAATTCTTAATAAAAACTAAAAAAGGAAGGAAATTTTATTATATCCCACATAATCAATTAAAAAAGCGTGTTTCATCAAAATAAAACGGTGCCTCCGCCAAATAACGGCGAGACCTCGCCAAGCTGTCAGGTTTGGCGGGCATCCAAGGGGAAATTGTTGTAAAATACCTTCCAATATTGTAAGATATTGTATAAACAAAGGATAGGAAAGAAATGGATAAGTTTATAAAAGAAGGATTACAAACAGGATTGATCGTTTGCGTCGGAACCGTGATCTTCGCGCTTGTGTCTAAGTTAAAGCAAGGAGGGCAAGAACTTTCCTCCCGGGTTATTGCAATAACGGTCTTGGTTGTGATCATAGTAATTGCAATTGCTGTGTTTGTTTTTAGAAAAATAAAATAAGAAACGCGATAAAGAAGCGGCAAAGGAAAATCTCTCTGTTTCCTCCTTATCTTATCTTCCCTTAAAATATCGCAACCCATTGCGGGATAATAGGATGTTTTATTTCTCCCTGTCTTGACAAAAAATAGTTCGTCAGGTATACTTTTGAGTCCTTTTGTTTCTAACTTAATAAATTAAAATAAAATAAGAGTATATAGGGAGAATTATTGTATGCGGAACAAATATATCGGCATTTTTCTTATCAGCGTTTTTTTACTCAACCAGAACTTATTTTTCCTACCGCAGAGTCATGCGTACGCTGAGCCGGTTTCTGAAAACTGTTTATCTCCCCGGATCGAAATAGATAATGCAGTTTTTCTTCAGGCATTTCACATGGTGAAAACTGCCGAAGTATTACATGTTGCTTATCTGATAGATCAAAGGATGCGGGAGCTTGATGAAAAAAGACAAACTGAGGCTGTTTATGACGCGGAAAATAAATGCGTAGTCATAAAAAATTTCGATAAATTCCCTGTATACGCTGATACGATCACCCCGGTCGGCGGAAGTTTGGGGATTTTCAGTGTAAATAAAGGAGAGCAGATCAGCAGTATCAACGTTACCACTAAAGATGATCCGATCATGGAGTTTTTGCCTAAGGACAGGGCTATGGAACAAGTATTGAATCAGGGGTTTGGAACCTTTCTCAAGGTCAGGACTTTGTTTGGCGGCGAAGACATGGTTCTTGATTATATTCCTTTTCTTCCGGAAGATTCTTTGCAAAGAGGTTATGAAATAGAAAATGAATTAATTGAATATCTCGGCAATGGAAAGAAAAAGATCCGGGAGAGAAACCTTACCTTAGGTATAGAAGTCGAAGTCACATATAATCAAGTTCCGCGGGAAGGAGTTCCTTTGTTCGCGCGGGAATTTACAGTGAGAAAGTTACCCGGGTTTGAACAAGCGGCAATAGAGTATGAGGTGCTGGAAGGAATGCGCAAGATCATGTCCCCGGGGCAGAATAAATGGACCCGGGACAATATGTCCCATACCGGGCAGTATTTCAATTCCGTTGAGCTCAGAGGCAATACTGTGCTCACCCGGGCCAGGGCAATAGAAGATAATGTTGACAATGTGAGAGGGAAGCCGGTTGTCGATGAGTTGAATAATTTTTATACCAGCTTCAGTTCTGATGCTTCTGTAACCATTTCTCCGGTTTGGGATAAAGACAGGGTATTCGGGGAAGGTGACCGGCGGGTGGCATCGCGTTTTTTTGGCGCTGATTTTGGAGAATTCCAATCCCGGCAGCAGTCCGATCGTTTGAATAATAAAGACGGCGGCCAGCATTTCTGCGCTATGAATTTTGCCCGGGTGCGTTTGGGAGAAGGTAGAAATGAACATACGATTTATTCATATTATGGACAGATATCAGCGCAGGAAAAGTTAAAAAGCGGAGAGCTTGACCCGAAGATTGCCGCGCTTGAGGGGAAAATTTTAAATAAAGAATATTTCCGGCAAAAAAGAGCGGAAATGGATGCGATCATCGAACAATGGTTATACGAAGATGCCTGGATACATTCCCGGGATAAGAAACTTAATGCCTGGTTTGCTCAGAGCAAACTGGAAAATTATTTGCGGGGCGGTATGCCGGCGGTGAAAGCAGAATATCGAACTAAGGATGGGCGCATTGTCGTGGAATATGAAAACAAGGTAAAGCACGCTGATCAGGAACGTGATTACGGTAATTTTGTCATCATTGACCGGGAAGAAGGTATGGGTAATTTTCGTGATGTGCTGCAAAACCGGCGGACAAATATGCTGGTCGATCCGGATCTGGCGGAAACGGATATTCTGCGGTTTCTGTCTTTAGTCCAATTAGACGGATATAATCCCATGGGAGTTGGGGCGGGAATATTGAAATATGCCGGAGGGAAAAAAAGATTGCCCCGGTTTTTATTAACTTATGTCAAAGGGAAAGATGTTTATAAACTGGCTGATTTTTTGCGAAACGGTTTTATATTGCGTAAATTAGTGGAATTTATCGATAAAGAAGGTATTAAGATCAAGGATAAAGACGCGTTTTTACGTGATCTAATCGCTTCTTCCGAGGTTATTCAGCAGGCTGATTTTGGCGAGGGATATTGGCAGGATCATAGCGTGGGATATATTAACGATTTTTTTAAGAATTTTATACGTTTATTTCCTCTGGATAAAGAGGAGAATAGAAAAAGATTTAGAGAACTTCTTTTCCAAACTCAGCTTACGGCCTTTGAATCTACGGTGCAAGTAAAACCCCGCTATGGGGCAAACGGCAGATATGCTTTAGTAGACGGTAAACCTCTACAGCGAAAAGTGCTGGAACATGTAGAAGAAAGAAGCAGGCGAAATGAATCCCGGCAGAAAGAGGCAAGAGATAAAGTGCATACCGGTTACGATTACGAAACCGGGGATATTTTTTATAGTTCTGCTTTTGAGAAAATGCTGACTTTGCTGATGAAAATTGCCGATCTTGATCCGCATGGAGTGGGCGTGGAATTTAAAGCGGGTAAGCCTGGGTGGGATGACTCCTTAAGCAAACTGGCTGCCTATTTCGGCTCATCGGCACGGGTCACTACAGACTTATATCTTCTTTTTGAATCCTGGGAGCAGTATTTTGACGCTATGCAGTTTAATGGGACGGATACGGTGGCGGTTTCAGAAGAAAAAGCTGCGTATTTCCGGAAGCTTGCCGATGTCCTGGATCAGCATGTGGATAAAAAAGATTTTCAGTCTGATACGGAATGCTTCGATTTCTGGGATAAAAGCAATATCTTTCAGGAAGAATATAATGCTCAGACACGACTGGGTGTTTCCGGAAAAACCGACCGCGTAACCGTGGCGGAGATCAAAGCTTTTTTAAATGATGGAAAAAAGAAACTGCGTGCTGCTTTGGACAAAGCAAAAGATCCGCAGAGTGGATTAACACATGCGTATTTTTATTATGATATGACTGAATATGAGATCTTGCGCGACCAGAGCGGCAAAGAAATAATGGCCGCGGAAGATTTTCCCGCGGTCCAAGCCAAAAAGTTTGTCAGGAAGTCATTGCCGCTTTTTCTGGAAGGCGTTGTCGGAGATTTACAGACCGCAGAAAATCCGCAGCAGGCCCGGGAAGTCTACCGGAAAGTACAGCAGACACAGCTGTATAACGCGCAGACAGGCAATTATCGGTTGAATGAACCGTTGACTGAAGATGATGAGGTGGAATTGGTAACAAGGCGGAAAAGTGTATTTCCGCGCGGGCATCTGGAGAATGGTGCGTTTAAACATCAGGAAGGGAAATTCATGACGGAATTGCTGGGAGCAGGACTGATCAGCGAGTTTTACGCGGATATTCATCGCAATATCGCGCCGTATATGGATGAGCTGGTTTACGGACGTGCTTTCTTTCAGAATGTCTCATACCAGGATGAAGAAGGCCGTGGACACTATGCCCGGTTTTCCGGTTATAACTCCGAAGTAATGAAATGGTTTTTGGAAAAACTGCTCTGGGGAGAGACTTATTTTAGTGTAAACAATCAGGGGCAGGAACAATTTACTTATAGTCCTTGTTTGTCAGGCGAGTTATTCCTGGCACAGGAAGAGGAAGCGGTTTTTATGGTTAACGGGGAGAAAAAACAGATTGTTTTGCCTCGGGGCAGCTTTGCCGCGAAACAGTTTAAAAATACTTTACTGGTCTATCATAATGTTTTAAGCCTGGATGGAAATTTTAAGGATACCTTTGGAGAAGGTGCGGTGGTTCCACAGCAGATCAGAATTTATCGAGATTTGGAAGGGAAAGACCTTGCCGCGGTATTTGTTGGCGACACCATTACTGATGAAAATATTGCGCATCAGCTGAGAGATAAGAAGATCGTGAGGATTGATGTTCTTCTCGGAGAAACAAACAATAGTGGATTACAATCGGAAATTAATGCTAATCCGATGACCGGCATTTCTGCTCTGGTGGAACAGGCGATATGAAAATCCGGCGTTTAGGGGATAACGTATACCAGGCCCATTAGTTTTGAGTCTTAATTTCCGAAAAACCTAGTTGACGGATTTATATAAAAATAGTATAATTTACAAAGAAATTTTGTCCAAGCAATCACGGAAGTGATGGTTTTTTTGTTTAGAAAAGGAGATATTGATGAAACAGATTATTAAAATAATTATAATAATGATGATCGGGTTGAGTGTTTCAGGTTGTTCCTTGCGCATGGGAGACTATGGTTTTAAAAAAGATACCGGGTTTGATGATTATTATCATAAAGATGCTACGGGTTATTTTGAAACGGAATTGCGTTCTCATAAATATTTTGATATGGTAGATTTGTCCTGGGGGCTGGGGTTTCTTCGCGGCAAGAGCGGAGGCAAGGTTAATTATTCCACAGAAAACGCCACCCATTATTTTCCGCACACCAAAGATGCCATTAACGCGCATATGTGGGATACCCGTATTACCGCGCGCGCTTATCCGCTGAAATCCGTGAATATCTTTAAATCAGGCTGGACATTGTCTCCATATGTCGGCGCAGGCTATGGTTATTTTTCCGGAGAAGCGGAAAGAAATTCACAAGGCTCATACTTAGGCCTGGATATTTACGGCGGCCGGCACTATGGATTAAATACCACAAAATCTGATTTTGACGGGTCTTTCTGGAGTAATTGCCTGGGAGTTGAGTTAGGCCGAGAGAAATCAAAAATGTTTTTTGTGGTTGAATATCGCCAGGATATGGATAAAGAAGACGGAAGTATAAACTTTGACGCTGATCAGGTTATTGTGGGTCTGGGTGCTAACTGGTAATATCCGCACATCCGTAGAAGCCAGCAAGCTCTTTCCTCAAATCCTTGCCTAAAGACCACCTTTCTTGCTAAAATTATATATTGTTTGAAGGGAGTTAAATACGTGATGAAATTGTGGAGCTTAAAAAAACAAACAATTCTAAAAACAGGATTGATTGTCGGCGGAGAACGAGTAGTTCTAAACGTAGAGACCGTGTGAGATATCCCTTTTTTATTGACTAACTAATAGCAAAGGTGTAGCATTTGTCCATAAGGATTTAATCGGGCAATCACGGATGTGTTTGTCTTTTTTTATTTGTACCCTGAAGGGGACACGCAACTTCTAATACTTGATGAAAAAGAAAAAAAGATCCCAAATTAAAAAATTACTTTTGCTGACAATGCTGGTAGTGCTTTTATGCGTGGTTGTCTTTGACCGTGTTTCCGCTCCGGACATCGAGAAAATGCAATCACAAAATACAGCATTGATGATAAAAATTAACCGCTTAGAGCGTATCCTGGAAAAGAACACGGGCTACCATGGGAAAATGAGTGCGGCCCAACTTTTAGACATAGGTAAAAAGTTAATTCTCATTGAGGAGCTAAAGAAGGCAAGCGTCTATCTGGAGATACTTCTGTATGAGTATCCGGAAACGAATGAAGCAAAAGAAGCAAGTGATGTATTAGCGCGGATAGAGAACAAACAGCTAACAAGTACAAATGCGGAAAACGATTTGGTTAACCGGGTGCTTATAAGTATAGATAAAAAAGCAGAACGGAATACTTCGTTTGGATATGTCGGTTTGACTGCCGGAGGCGGAGGAGTAGCTGATGGCTCCAGCATGGCGCTTGAGCTAGGGAGAATAAAAGGGAACATTCTCTATGGGGCAGGGGGTTGTTGGATGCAGACAGATGAGCTTGACAATACATCTTTTATTGTCAGCGCCCCGCCTCCGGGGCTTACTGCTCTAGGAGATAAGAATCTTAGTGATGAATTTGAGCTATTCGGGGTTTTTGGTAGGCGGTTCAAGAAACGTTGGTTTTGGGCCGCTACGCTGGGAATTTCTCGTCAGGATAAAATCTCGGTATCTCGGGACAATGCAACGGGAAATCTTTATGAGTCCGGAGAAACAACGGAGAACAATATAACTGTCTCTGCTCAAGCGCGATATCTTTTCCAAAGTGACATGACAGCTATTTTCGGTTATCATAACCGCCGCGGAGTAATCGGAGGCATCAGCATTAAGTGGTAGCACACATTCTTCGCCAGTTTAAACAAAGGATAACAGAAAAATAAAGTCGTAGCTTCCTTAAATCCTTGCCTAAAGACTACCTTTCTTGCTAAAATCATATATTGTTTGAAGGGAGTTAAAGTCGTGATGAAATAGGTCCTAATAAAGTGGACGAATTTTTTGTTCCCGTCTTTTGATCGAATAAACAGCCTAAATACTTACAGGCTTATCCTGCAGATAGGAGAGTAATTGGTAAACGAGAAATTGAAAAACAAACCACAAAAAGCCATTATTTTCGGAGCAGGGCCCGCCGGACTAACCTTAGCTCACGAACTGTTAACCAAGACTAATATCCAGCCTTTGGTTTTTGAAACTCAAAATATAGTTGGAGGGCTTTGCCGCACTATTGATTATAAAGGGAATCGCTTGGATATCGGGGGGCATCGTTATTTTACGACATCACAAAAAATATTAAAATGGTGGTTAAAGGCTCTTCCTCTAAATATTCCTGCGGAGCAATGCCTGATTCTGAAAAAGCGTATTTCCCGGATTGTTTTCGGGAATGCCTTTATTCGGTATCCGCTGAAAATAAATCATCAGATCTTAAAAGCTCTGGGGTTTCGGAAAATAGGCAAAATTTTATTAAGTTATTTGAAATCCCAACTATTTCCGCGCAAACAAATTAATTCCTTGGAAGATTTGCTTATAATGCGGTTTGGCGAAGAGCTTTACCGGACGTTTTTTCAGGATTATACTCAAAAAGTGTGGGGCCTGCCGTGTAATCTTATTAGCGCTCAATGGGCGAAAGGGCGCATTCAATCAGTATCTATAAAATCTATCCTTGATCATGCGATTAAGAAAGTTTTTCCCAGAAAAGCCTTGGGGCTAATGCCGGGGTCTGTTCCTCCCAGCTTAACCGAACAGTTTTTGTATCCGGCTAAAGGCGCGGGACAGTTATGGGAAACCATTGCCGCCAGGATTATCGAAAAGGGCGGAAAGATTTTCTTAGGCCATAAAATGATCGGGCTCAATAATCAGGAGAATATCCATAGTGCCAAAATTATGAATTTATCAACAAAGAAGATTTCTGTTGAGCCGGGTGATTATTTTATTTCTTCAATCCCCCTGGGTGAGCTGGTTAGTGCTTTTGAAAACAAGGTGCCCGAGTCAATACTTAGCGCGGCCGAAAAACTTATCTATAGGAATGTAATTATAGTGGGCCTGATCTTAAAAAAATCCAAACTTAATGTTTCAAAAAGAAATGTAAGCACCTTGCCGGACCAATGGATTTATATACACAATAAAGATATTGCCATGGGAAGGCTTCAAATATTTAACAATTGGAGCGAATTTCTAGTTAAAGACAAAGAGCATGTTTTGCTTGGCGCAGAATATTTTTGTTCGGAGGAAAGCCAATTATGGGAAAAGCAGGATGATGTGCTGGTAAAACAAACAATCCGCGATTTAGCCAGGCTTGATTTTATTGACCCGAATGATTTCATTGATGGAGTTGTCATCCGACAGGAAAAAGCCTATCCGGTTCATGGCCTAGAGCAGGGCGAATTAGCCCAACTCGGGGTATTTATCAATACGACCAAGAACTTGTTTCTTATCGGCAGAAACGGGCAGCATGAATATTGCAATACTGATGCGGCCATGCTTTCAGCTATGGAGGTTGCGGAAAAATTAGCAAACGGAGCAGTAAATACCCATGCTTAAGAAAAAACGCGCGAATTTGGTTCCCCTGATCCTGATTTTTGTGATTATCTTAATCTTCAGTTATCGCAATGCAATCTCCGCAAAAACTTTTTTTGGGTTGTTTGGGCATGATGCGGAAACTCACCATGCGGCCAATGTAATGATCCAAAATCATCTCGCAACTATTTTTGCCGGTCAAAATTTAGGGGGCGTTCTCTGGGAAATAATCTATAGTTTAAATCATATTATTCACCGTCCGCCATTGTATTTTTTCTCTGCGGTGACAACGGATTTATTTGTCGGGAATCTTTTGCTTACGGAATTATATATTTTACCCCTAATCTTTTTTGTGGTGACAATTATCTTTACCTTTAAAACCGGGGAATATCTATGCCCGGGGAGCGGAATAATCGCCGCGCTTTTTCTTAGTATCCTTCCGGGAATTGTTTTGCATGCTGAGGGACTGACATTATATGCCGGACAAATCGCCTTAACCATAACAGCGTTTTATTACTTGCTGCGAAGTGAATATTTTTCCCGAAGAAAATTCTCCATAGCTTTTGGTATTGTCTTTGGGTTGGGTGTTCTGATGAAAGAGCAGTTTTTTCTTTTTTTTATCGGCCCGGCCGTGGTCATAATTTTTATGTTTATAAAAAAAATAAAATCGGTTAACGTAAAAAACATCAGTTATGGGGGGATTGCTTTTTTATTATCCGGGGTTTTGTTGTTCACTGCGCATCAGGCCGGCTTTTATTTGTGCGAGGCGTTTATGCCCGGCGGCCATAATTTTATCCGGGAACTTACGCATTATCTGATCGGATTAAAAATATGTTTTTCTTTGCCGATTTTATGCTTATGGATCTATGTTTGTATCCGGATGCTTGCCCGCAAAGAAACTTTCGCAGTATTGATCGGCTCATCATTATTGTTTTGTCTGGTTTTTTTTAGTTTGTTTGATGTGCGCGGAAAATGGTTTCACTGGTTTTATCTGGCGCCGGCCTTGCCGCAAGCCGCGGTTATGCTGGGGGTTTATTCTAAAAAATATAAAGATAATATCTATGCGATACTGCTTATTTTAACGCTGGCAGCTTATCCTTTTTTCACGGAAGTAAACGCAAAAAGCCGAAAGACTTATCCCCAAATAGGAGAAATAGCCACAGAAAACATTGTGAATTATATTGCTACGCTAGATGCTTTAAAAAACCAAAATTCCAGGATCGGGATATTTCGTGATTCCTGGGAAATGGTTTTAGCCGAAAGGCTTTCCCGGGATTTAAAAACCCGGGGTTATGCGCAGACTATTGGCGGAGCTGGTTTCCCTGACCCGGAGATCTATTCGGCTGTGCCGGATTTTGATGTTTTTATATTGGTAAGCAAAAATAAAAATTCCGCTTGGCCACTAAAAGATTCTTTAGTACGGCAATATGGCCTGCTTCTTCCGGAACTAAAATCGGAAAATGGACGCAGTCAAATTAATCGCCTGGCGGAACTAGAGGCCAAGATGTGTCCTTTGGCGAGATTTGCCGGTTATGTTTCGTATGAGGGCGAGTTAGAATATATTACGGTTTTTATTAATAAGAAATCCGCAGAATACCCCCGGTTTATTATAAGCAAAATAATAAATATTTTTAAAATAGCTCGGGTCAAAAAATATGAGTGGTATTAGGGCCGGCTTCCTGTATTGACAAATAGAGAAGTATATGCTAATATGTTCATAAAGCAATAATGATTTTTAGGTGGTTTTATGTCGGTAAAAAAAGTAAGATTAGTTTTAAAAGCGTGCGCGGAAGATACGCGTTTGAGGATTATAAGCCTTCTCGAAGGGGAAGAACTCCCGGTAGGCGAGATCTGCCGGACGCTCAAAGTATCGCAGTCGGTTATTTCTAAACATCTTAGCCGGTTGCGTTTTTTGAAAATTGTCACAGACCGGCGCCGGGGCAATAGAGTATTTTACACCTTAACCAATAAAACAGATTCTTTCCAATATGAAATAGTCGCCTTTTTACAGGCCCAATGCAAAGATATCCCTTCTTTAAAGATAGATAAAAAGTCTCTGCAAAGGCCCAAAAACTAGTTTTTCCCAAACCATGTTTTCACTCTATGTTTTTATCAAAAAACCAAGATTTTTAGCTTGACAAACATACACTGTTATAGTATATAAATATATGGACATATTCCAATATGAACATATAGGCTTGTTCTTAAAAAATAGGGGGGTGAGCATAGTGGCAGTGAAGAAAGCTAAACCAGCTAAAGCAAAAAAAGCAGTTAAAGCAAAAAAGAAATAAAGCTATCGGAACGTTCCGACAGACTAAATAAGAGTACCTGCTCTGAAGTATTTAGGGTAGATAGAAAGGGAGTGTCATGTTTAAGAAAATGTTTGTTCTTTGCGCTGTTGTTTTGTGTTTAGGGATCACCTTTAACGCGGCTTTTGCGCAATCAGCCAGCACAACCATTACCGGGACAGTGGAGGCAATTGCGGAGGATGGAAGTTCTATAACTGTGAGCGGAAAAGTAATTATGATCCCGGAGGATTTTGAATATTCAGTTGATTTAGAAGAAGGGGATGAGATAGAAGTTATTGTTAATACGACAGAAGAAGGGCTTGTTGCTGTAGACTATAATTATTTATAAACGCTAAGATAATCTGCTGAAGACATCCTATAAAGGTCAGGATGTCTTGATTCCATAGATTAAAGAGGAGATTACAGTGATTAAAAAAAGAGATCTTTTCTCAGTGGAATTAGTTATAGAAGATTAATGGTTTAATCTTTGCAATCTATTAATAATCGTTTTAATCAGGTATAATCCATCAGAGGATTGAAGATTATACCAGGAGAGATATATGAGTGCCAGTGTGAAATGTTTGCAATGTAAAAGGGTTATTGAAGAAAGGGATGACGATCTAGATGTTGGCGATCTTTTATATTGTTCCATTTGCGACCTAGAATTTGAAATTATCGCTGTTGCTCCGGTTCGTTTGAAGGCTTGTAGTACCCTGGATGGGTATTTTGATAATGCTGATGCATCGGAAGAAGATAGTTACTAGCTAAGAGCTTGTGTGAAAAAGGGGAAAAATAAAGAGCAGCTTTTATTATGTAGAAGCTGCTCTTTATTTTTTAGTATTGCCTTCTTCTTTTTTTTGGGAGTATAATAAGAAATAAGACTATTATTAAAAAAGGCAGGGTAATGTTAAAACAGAATTGTTGGGAATTTAAAGGCTGCGGCAGAAACATTAATGGGGCTAAATCTAAGGAATTAGGTGTTTGTCCGGCGGCGCAAGCAAAAGAGGCGCAGGGATTTTGCGGCGGCACTAACGGCGGCCGGGCCTGTGTTTATATCTGCGGGACTTTTTGCGTAGGAATTGTTGAGGGCGCGCAAAAAGACAAAGAGAAAAACTGTGTTAACTGTGAGTTTTATAAATTACTGCGGCAGGAAGAAAAGGCATCCTTCAATGCGTTTAAATATATTGAACGCGTTAAAGCCCAAAAGAAATAGCCTCTATTATTCCCCCTAATTACAAATGTAACGAATTTATTTCTAGCCAGTTACGCCAATCGTTTAATTTGCTTAAACCTTCTTTTTGTGGTACACTTTATAATCTTTTTAAATTGTAGACTTGTGCTCATGTAATGGGAAAACGCTAACTAATTATGATTAAAAGACATAAGTGGCTTAAAATCACCGCAATTATATTGATCCAGGCCTTTCTTTTGCTTGATTTTGCTTGGGCCGGAGCAGGGAGTGTTGTCTTTTCTGGGGCTGCAGAGTGTTTATCTCCGAAGCTGCAAATTAGCAATCAAGTTCTTGGACAAAATTTCTCCCAGATATATATCCAGATAAAAAAGACTTCTCAAGATCAGGGTTTTTCCCATAAACCACGATATGTTCCGCAACGCATGAAAATTGGTAAGTATCGTTTTGCTAAAGGATCTAAAGATATTGCGCTCATATATTTAGGAGTGGTTACAGGAGTGGGAGTTGTTTGCTATGCAACTATCCCGGATAAATATATTGCTACAGCCATTACTGTGGGCGTGGCTGTCGTTGGTTTTTTGTTGTTTAATTATGAAACCCAGAGATTTTTTGAGCGCTTGATTAATAAAAGAAAAAAAGAAAAAGAAGCCAAAGAAAATAAACAATTGCACGCAGAAAAAGCAGAAGCTGCTAAGCAAAAACGCCGGGAAAAACTACAAAAAAAATTCCCCCAAGGATTACGTGTAAAGCTGGGTAATTTTAAAGTTGAAGAACATGAGAGTGTGGAAGCAGCTTTAAAGGCTTTACAGAAAATGATCCCAAAGAACTTAAAAGATAATGAAAAGGTAAAAGCAAAGGTAAGGCAGGTAATGGAAGGCGCAGAGGCAAAGATAAAGATTTTCCAGCAGGCGCGGCAGGAAAGAAAAGATCAAATTGAACAGCTTAGAGTAAATTTAGCTCAAGTGGCCGAGCAAATAGATTCGTTTATGGAAACAAGGGGTTTTGATACTGCAGTTGCAGAAGCCTTGCCTGCTGAATTAAAAAAAGATTATCAGGCACAGCAGATAGTGGAGACATTTGTTAGTAAACATCGTCCGGGAGTTGTGGCGGCAGAAGCGAGGCTTAAAGCTCTGGATAAAAAGGCTGATGCTGATGAGCAGAGAGAACCTCTAATTGGAACGAAAATTGCTGAATGTCGAGATGATGCGCAGAACTTAGATACAAGCAGATTGATAAGCGCAGAAGATGTTAATAGGGCAATAAATGGCCTTATTCCTAAATTGCTTCGGCGTAATTCTAATGATCCTCGGGTAATGCGGCTAATGGGTGAGCTAGAAACAATTAAGCTGGGAAAACAGGCTGAAGTTGCCGTGAGAGTAGAAAAAGAAACACAGCAAGCTGAAACATTAAGAAGAAATATTGATGCAGCTATTGTTGCTGTAACAAAAGCTATTGAAGATTTTGATTCTACGCAATGTGAGACACTTGATGTTGCGGATACAATGATTGAGGCTTTAGTTCCGCAAGTTCTTCGAGATAACCGTTTAGACAAAGAGGCAAGAGCATTTTTTAGTTGGCTGAGGGAAAAAACAATAAAGCTGAGATGGCAGGTGCAGGACCGTTTAGACCAAGAAGAAAAACAAAGGCGAATTAATGGGGCAATTCAGCAAACAAAACAAACTATAGAAAATTTTAGTTTGGCAAGTTGCGCTGCGGAGAATGATGTTGATGATAAAATTGAGAGGTTGATCCCGGATATTTTAAAGGAAAACAAAAAAGTTGAAGCCGCGGCAAAGCTGCTGGAATGGGTAGAACAAAAGAAAGAAGAATTCAAAACATTAGTGCGAAAAAACTTAGCTTTGCAGGAATTCCGGCAAACGCTTGCAGAACTTCAAAGCGTGTCTATAGACAACATTGAAAAGTTTATCACCGGTGCGCGTGAAGCATTTGAAAAAGTAAAAGACTTTCCGGAGGCCCGCCCATTATTAGAGCAGGCAAAAGATACTTATAAGGCAAAGATCAGGCAAGAGCAGGAGAGAATTGCTCAGGCAGAACAAAGAATGGCTCAGTTTAAAGAGATCGTTCAGCAGATAGAACAGGCAAAAGAAAAAGCAGTACAGTTTGATCCGCAGCAGTGCAGCACGATGGCGCAAGTTCGCGAACAAATCACGGCGATTTTTCCTGAAGGGATTCGTGGAATGATCGTTGTCCAAAAAATTGTAGACCCTCTAGTAGCTGACATTGAGGCAAGAGTAATACAAGAAGGAGTTCGGGTTTTAGAGGCAGTTGAGCAAACGAAATATGGGAATGTTCAAGATTTTCAGCAAGATTTAGAAGCAGTAGAAATTCCAGCAGCAGTTAAACAAAATCAGGCCATTAAGGATGCGCGTCAGCAATTACTGTCTGAAGGATCTTCTCAGATAACCCAAAGAAGGGCCATGGTTTTTATGTCTTGGCGTTCAAAAATAGAGCGCACGCATTACCGAGATAAAAACAAGCACGGGCAAAACCAAGAGCTTTTGGATTTATGTAAAAAATTTCCGGATGTCGAAGCCGCGGTTAATCTGGCAGAAAGTTTACAAAAACCTCGCGGCGAATATCCCGGAAGAAGACAAAGAGAAATTCCTCCGGAAATCCTTGAGCCTTCAGCGCCAGTCCCCATGCGGGCCAAAGAAGGAGAAATTTCCAAAGAAGCTCAAGCAGCATTAAGTTTGATAGAGGAATATTTGCAAGAGGCAAATAGCGCAGAAGAATGTAATAATGTATTGATAATGTTAGAGCAGGAATTCCCTAATCCCGGGCGATTATCTTCGGCAGTCCAACATGCCGTAAGGGCATTGCGAGAGTCTATTGAAAAAGAAATTAATCAATATAGACAAAAAGAACAAAAGAGATTCGCCGTTGATCCATTACATGGATTGACCGAAGAACAACAAAAAATATTACAAAGGCTGCACAAAAAAGTCAGACCATTATTTGTTCATGTGTTGCAGTTTGCTAATGCCGGGGATATTGACGCGGCCCGCGGAGAGTGGGAGCATAGTCAGCAGCGTTGGGTAGAAATAGGGAAAAGACTTCCGAACATGCAAGAGTATCAGGAAGATATTAAACAATTAATAGAGATGCTTAATGCTTTAGGGGTT
Source organism: Candidatus Omnitrophota bacterium (assembly GCA_043826565.1). Taxonomy (GTDB): domain Bacteria; phylum Omnitrophota; class Gorgyraeia; order B26-G9; family B26-G9; genus JBDRPX01. The sequence continues at coordinate 10,182 of JBDRPX010000015.1, read as the reverse complement.
ATTGGGCCAAGAAAAACTGAACAGACGGGAAGATCTCCGGAAGTAGCAAAACAATCAATTAGCAGTATGTCCCCGCAGAGTCTTGTGAGCCAGTCCATATAGGATATTAGGGGTTTTTGTTTAGCCGGAGATAATAAAATAATTATTTCTCCTTGCAAAAGTCTTTAATATAGGGTATATTTTATTCTTTGCCTATTCTATTAGGTGTTTATGTTATTATAGAATATAATATCGTATTGCTGTAAAAAGGAGAGAAAACAAATGGCACGTACAATCGAATTAAGTAAAGTAAGAAACATTGGGATTATGGCGCATATTGATGCCGGAAAAACTACAGTTACCGAGCGTATTCTGTTTTACACCGGGCGTTCGCATAAAATCGGCGAGGTTCATGACGGAAAAGCGCAGATGGACTGGATGAAGCAGGAGCAGGAGAGAGGAATTACAATCACTTCTGCGGCAACAACCTGTTTTTGGAAAGATACTAGAATCAATATTATTGATACTCCCGGACACGTTGATTTTACGGTAGAGGTTGAGCGCAGTTTGCGTATTTTAGACGGAGCAATCGCGGTTTTTTGCGCGGTGGGGGGTGTGGAGCCGCAGTCAGAGACAGTATGGCGTCAGTCTAATAAATATGAAGTTCCGAAACTGGCTTTTATTAATAAGATGGATAGAATAGGCGCGGATTTTTTTGAAGTTATAAAAGAAATAGAGCATAATCTGGAAGCGAATGTAATTCCGTTACAGATTCCTATCGGGGCTGAAGACAATTTTCGGGGAATTGTTGATCTGATAGAAATGAAAGCGTATATTTATGATGATGATTCTTTCGGGAAAAATTTTCATGAGGAAGAAATCCCGGAAGAATATAAAAAAATAGCCCAGGAATATTATCATATCATGATCGAGAAGGCAGCAGAATTAGATGACTCTATCATGGAAAAATATCTTGAGGATGAAAAATCAATTACTAAAGAAGAGTTAATAAAGGCAATTCGTATTGGAACGATTGCTAATAAGATTGTTCCGGTGCTTTGCGGGGCAGCATTTAAAAACAAAGGAGTACAGAAATTATTGGATGCGGTCATTAATTATTTGCCATCACCAAGTGATATCGGGGCGATTGAAGGGAAAGACCCTGATGATGCGGAAAAAAAGATTACCCGCAAGCCGGAGGATAGTGAGCCTTTTGCCGCACTTGCTTTTAAAGTACAGGCTGACCCGCATATGGGTAAATTGGTGTATGTGCGGGTTTACTCCGGAGAATTAAAAGCCGGTTCCTATGTGTATAATTCGACTAAAGGAAAAAAAGAGCGTGTGGGCAGAATTCTACAGATGCATGCTAATCAAAGAGAGATCATTGAAGCTATTTATGCCGGAGAGATTGCCGCGGTTGTGGGATTAGACCGTACGGTTACCGGAGATACTTTGTGCGATCCGGATAAGCAGGTTATTTTGGAGGCCATAGAATTTCCGGCACCGGTAATGTCCATGAGTATTAATCCGCAAAGCCGTCAGGATCAGGAAAGGCTTGGCAGGGGGCTGGTCAGGCTTGCCGAAGAAGACCCGACGTTTACAATATCAACAGACCAGGAAACAGAAGAAACTATTCTTTCCGGAATGGGAGAGCTTCATCTGGAAATTATTATAGACAGATTAAAACATGAGTTTAAGGTTGATGCTGTTGTCGGTCAGCCAAAAGTTGCTTACAAGGAAACTATTGTTAAAAATGCCATGGAAAACCATAAGCATGTTAAGCAAACCGGGGGTAAGGGGCAATACGCGCATGTTAAAATTGAGATATACCCTACTGAGCCGGGCCATGGATTTGAATTTAATAATAAGATTACCGGAGGATCTATCCCCCGCGAATATATTCCAGCGATAGAAAAGGGAATAATCAGTGTTATGAAAAAAGGAATCTATGCTGGGTATCCGGTTGTTGATGTCCGGGTTGACCTGGTGGATGGTTCTTATCATGAAGTTGATTCTTCGGAAATGGCTTTCAAGGTTGCCGGAGCGGAATGTTTTAAGCGGGCATTTCTGAAAGGCGCTCCGATTTTGCTGGAGCCCCATATGTCTTTGGAAATAACTACCCCGGAGGAATCTGTGGGTGATATTGTCGGTGATGTTTGCCGGCGCAGAGGAAAAGTTCTGGGTATGGAAATTAAAGGAAAACAGCAGATTGTCGCCGCGGAAGCGCCGCTATCGGAAATGTTTGGTTATGCCAGCGATATTCGTTCTTTAAGTAGTGGACGTGCTACATATTCCATGCATTTTGAAAAATATGTAGAAGTCCCGTTTGCGATATCGGAAACAATTGTAGAAGAAAAAAGAAAAAATTCGGGCCATTCTTAATTAAGCTGAATTTAAGAATGCCCCTTGATTACACAGATTAGGGTAAAGATTACAAAGATTATTTTTAAATTAGTTATCGATGTAATCGGGTTTTTAATCACAGTAATCAGGTTCTTTCAAGTTCAGGAAAAACAAGAAAGAATCAAAAATTCTGCTAAAAAATAGGGCAGTTTAAAATCCTGCCATGTTCAAGATAAAGTGCTTGACAAAAACGAAATTTTTGTGTAAATTAAATTATAATATTATAGGATATTATATAATAGTGAGCGAAAGGTATATCAGTTAAAAAATAGGAGATGTAAAATGGCGGAAAATTTGCTGGACATAGCTCAAGTGGCAGAATATCTTCAAATGAATAAGATGACTATTTATAAACTGGCCAGGCAGGGGAAAATCCCCGCGTTTAAAGTTGCTAGTGAATGGCGTTTCCGCAAAGACTTAATCGATGCTTGGCTGATGAGCCAATTTAAAGAAAAGCCGGAGCTTGAACAGTTTAATACGGTTAGCAATGCAAAAGGGGCTAAGACTGTCCTGATTGTTGATGATGACCAAACAATTCAGGATTATTTTGAAAGAGTATTAAAGGAATATCGAGTGCTTAAGGCTTCCAATGGAACCGAAGCTTTGGAAATTGTGCGCAAAGACCGGCCTGATCTGGTTTTGCTGGATATCCGCATGCCGGGAATCGATGGGATAGAAACATTAAAAAGAATTAAGGAAATAGATATCAATATTGCTGTAATAATGCTAAGCGCTCATCGCACATTGCAGACGAATCTGGAGGCGGCGAAAATGGGCGCGTATACTTCTTTGGCTAAACCGTTCGACTTATATGAAATGAAGACAATAATTTCTGATGCGTTTAATAATGCTCCTTCTAAAAGACCTAGTTTTGGAGAAGGTGATTCTGAGTGATAGCTAAAGCAGTTAAGGCGGTCAAGCTTTCAGCTTGACCGCCTTTTTTATTAGATGTGTATTAAAGAAAAACGTTGACATCAAACAATAGCATAATATAATATAGAATACAACAATATATGTGTTTCTGCTTGTGTTTTGAGGTATTTTAACGCCAAATTATATTGTTTGACCTCTAATGAAGGGTACTAATATGCAAAGTATTATTTCTGAAAGAGAAAAACAATTGATCAATGCTTAAGCCCGGGGAAATGTTCATTTTTTGAACAGTGATTCGGGATTTTTTTTAATTCCAACTTAAACAATTTAATAAAGTCTTGTCATATGAAAAAACATTTTTATAAGATTGGATTTCTAATTTTTGCTTTTTTTCTCTTTTGGGGGTGGCGCTTAACCCCAGGGGTTGCTCAAGAGAAAGCAAATATCGTAGTTCTTAATTCGCGGGTAATTTTACAATATAACCAGGCGCTTAGCGGCTTTAAGCAGGAGCTAAAAGATAATAATGTTCCGGCTTTTTACCGGGAGTATGATTTGAGTCGAATCCCGGAAGCTGAGTTTGGTCAAATTCTTCAGGAAATCAATAAATCCGCTCCGGATAGTATAATCGCTTTAGGAACAAAAGCAGCGGTATTTGCTAAAGAAAATATTCCCGGGATCCCGATAATCTTTTTTATGGTTTTAAACCCTGAGGAAAGCGGCATCATCTCCGGGGGCAGGAATAAAAATATTACCGGAGTTGCCTTAAATATCCCGATTGCCGAGCAGTTTAAATATATAAAAAAATTTCTTCCTGAAGTGAAAAAAATCGGTATGCTCTATCAGTCTGAGGTTAAAACATTGATGGCGGAGGAGGCCCAAGCCGCGGCCGGCCAGTATGGTTTTGAGCTGCAGGCTGTTCCGGTAAATAACTCTGCCCAAGTAATGCCGAACCTGGAGATGGTGTTAAAAGAAAGTGAGTGTTTGTGGGGAGGGGTTGACCCATTAATATTTAATCCAAATACAACCCAAAAAATTTTACTGGCAACTCTAAGAAATAAATGTCCGTTTATGGCGTTTTCTTCGGCGTATGTAAAAGGGGGGGCATTGTTTGCTCTAGAAAGTGATTATAATGATATCGGCCGGCAGGCAGCGCAAATGGCCATAAAAATACTGGGCGGTCAAAATATTGAAAGTATTTCTGTCGAATTTCCGCGTAAAACATTATTATCTGTAAATCAAAAAACCGCGAAAACCATTCAGGTTGAATTATCAGAAACAGTTTTTGATGAAGCAGATATTGTTTATTAAGATAAGGTTAAGGAGTTTGTTTTTACGATGAATATTAGAATCGGTCTATATTTTAAATTTATTATAATTGTCACCGCTATTGTTATTGCGGTGGCGGGGGTTTTAGGGGTGTTTTTTATTCGGCATGAACGTCAGATGATTTACCAGAACCATAAAGAGCAGGGGGTTGTATTGGCCGAGAACCTTGCTTCCGAAGCGGAGTATGGGGTGCTTACAGACAATCAAACAAGTCTGGATGAACTGCTGACCGATCGTTTAAGATCGGCGGAGATTGTTTATTGCTCGGTATATGATAATTTAGGTAAGGGGTTAGCTGTAAAATGGGCAAAAGAAATGCAGTTTCAAATCCCTAAAGAGATTTTTGAAGAAGCCCAGCTTGCTGAAAAAACGCATGTCCAAATGTTTCGCGGAACTAATAATACAAGATATTACGAAGTTTGCGCGCTAGTGCAGAGCGAAGGAATAACTCTTTACCAGAATGAAGAAGGCTTGTTTTATGCTGATGATAACGCTATGCCGGGAAAAGAGTTAAGATTAGCTGTAGACCAGAAAACAGTTATCAAAAAAACAATTGGCCGGGTCCACATAGTTTTGTCTTTGGAAAAAGCCGATGCCCTGCTTCTGGCGGCGCAGAGAACAGGAACAATTATTACTTTAATAATTATTGTGTTCGCGGGAATGGTTACAATGGTCTTAGCCAGGATCTCGACAGTTCCCATTCTAAAGCTTGCGGAAGGAACGCGCCGGCTGGCTGCCGGAGATTTAACAACAACAGTATCAATTAAGTCCGGTGATGAAATCGGCCAATTGGCAGCTTCTTTTAATGTTATGACTGCTTCCATAAAGAAATCTCGGGATGAGTTAATTGAAGCTAAGGAAAAAATTGAAGACTGGTCCCGGACTCTGGAGCAAAAAGTTGATGATCGAACCCAGGAGCTTTCGCATTCGCAGAAGGCAACGCTTAATATGATGAAAGACTTAGAAGAAGTCAATACCTACATCGAAAATATTATTGCTAATTTCCTGGACACTTTAATTGTTTTTAGTACCGAAGGAAAAATTCAGAGGGTTAATGTTATTACTAAGCAATTATTAGGATATACAGAATCGGAATTGCAGGGCCAGCAGATTAGTCTTATCGCTGATGCGGAAATCCTGCTGCAAAAAGTATTAGCGCAGGGAGTTATCAGTAATTATGAGGTGGAGTATAAAAGAAAAAACGGCAGTAGAATCCCGATGCTTTTTTCCGGATCGATGATGTGTAATAAGGCGGGGGTTCCTATCGGGATAGTGGGGATAGCTAAAGATATTACCGAAAGGATAAAAGCAGAACAGGCTTTGCAAAGTTACACTAAGCAAATAGAGGAAGTGAATAAGGAGCTGGATGATTTTACGTATATAATCTCACATGATTTGAAAGAGCCGTTAAGGTCTATTCACGCGTTTAGTAAATTTGTTATTGATGACTACCAGGATAATCTTGGTGAAGAAGGCCGGGATTTTCTTGCGCGGATCCAGGCAAACGCTCATCGCATGCAGGCGCTCATAGAAGATCTGCTGGAAATATCCCGCATTGAACGAAAGAAAAATCCGTTTGAAGAAATTGAAATCAGTCAAATCCTTGCCGAGGTACAGCTTAGGCTTGAGTACGCGATAAAGGAGAAAAATGTTGAGATGCTTATTCGGGGCAGATTGCCTAAAGTCTATTGTGACCGGATTCGCTTAACCGAAGTATTTGTAAACCTTGTTTCTAACGCGGTTAAATTTTTAGATAAAGAAAAGGCAGTGGTTGAAATTGGATGCGCAAAGAAAGATCCGTATTATGAATTTTATGTAAAAGATAATGGCCCGGGGATAGAAGAAAAATATTTTGAAAAAGTATTTGGTATCTTTCAGCGTCTAGGAAGAAGAGAAGATACCGAAGGAACCGGGGCCGGATTGACCATAGCTAAAAAGATCGTAGAAATGCATAAAGGTAAAATATGGGTTGAATCTATCCTCGGGGAAGGCGCCGCCTTTTATTTTACCATTCCTATTGATAAAAACTTTATCAAGGAAAAGAAAAAAATCGGGGAAATATTGGTTAATAAGAAATTAGTGAAAGAAAAAGATGTTTTTGATGCCTTAAAAGAACAGACAGGAGATGACGGATATGAACAAAAAAATACTAAAGATTAGTGTAGTAGTAAGCCTGCTTTTGTTTATCAGCGTAGCCGCGCTGTTCGCGCAGGAGGGCGCTTCCGGCGTGAGAAAAAAGATTTTGCTTGTGCACAGTTATCACGCGGAATACCCCTGGGTCGCGTCGATCACCCGGGGAGTTATGGAGGCGGTTAAGGATAGCCCCGTGGCTGTGGAAATATTTTATATGGATACAAAAAGGCAAACAACCCAGGAGTGGAAAGCAAAGTCCGGGAAACTGGCTATAGAAAAAATTGAGCAATGGCAGCCGGATGTGGTGATTTGCGCGGATGATAATGCCCAGATTTTCGTAACCCAGAAATATGCCGGAAAAGAAAAGCCGCAATTTGTTTTTTGCGGCGTTAACGGAGAGCCGGCTGATTACGGACTGCTTGTGCCTAATGTGACGGGAATTGTGGAGCGCCCGCATTTTAATGAATCACTGGATTATCTGAAAATAATTATTCCGAATATTCGCAAGGCCGCGGTTATCAGCGATGACGGGCCAACCTCAATTGGAGCCATGGATTTTATCGGCCGGGCTAATCCGGAGATAAAGATATTAGACTACCATTTAATCGGTAGTTTTGATGTCTGGAAACAAAGGATTATACAGTATAATGTTGATGCGGATGTTCTCTGTGTTTATATGTATCACACAGTAAAAGACAAAGGGGCAGAGCAAAGCCTTTTGCCCAAAGATGTCATGGTATGGACACGGATAAACTGTATGATCCCGACAATAGGATTTTTTGACTTTGCGATTGAAGATGGGTTATTGTGCGGAGTGGTGGAATCCGGGGAAGAGCATGGCTGGGAAGCGGCAAATATGGCTTTACAGATATTAAACGGAACGTCTCCGGGAACCTTACCCATAAAAACAGCGCAAAAAGGATTAAAGATGGTAAATCTGAAAACAGCAAAACATCTGGGGATATCTATTCCGGAACAGATCATTAAAGAAGCGGATAAAGTTGTGGAGTAAAAATGAACAAACTGTATAAAATAGTTATTTTTACGGGGATCATGGCCGCTATTAGCGCATACGCAGGCATAGTTCTGCTTCAGGCGGAAACCGTTGAGTATAAGATCGGAGTTTTGTCTTCCCGCGGGGAATCTTTGTGTTTAAAACAATGGGCACAAACAGCACGCTATTTGACGAATAAGCTCGAGGGGGTGAATTTTAAAATAGTGCCGCTAAATTTTTCCGAGGTTCGCCAAGCGGTTGCCGATGAAAAAATTGATTTCATTTTGACTAACCCGGCAATATATGTGGAGATGGAAATTGAATATGGGGTGGAACGGATAGCGACAATCAAACGCGGCAGCGAAGGTAAAGAATATACTCTTTTCGGCGGCACAGTTTTCACCCGGCAGGATAATAAAAAAATCCAACAGTTTAATGATATCCGGGGCAAGCGGATCATGGGAGTGGATGAAAATTCTTTTGGCGGATGGATCGCGGCCCGGCGTGAGTTTTGGGTGAAAAAAATCAGCCCGGCAACAGACTGCTTGTTGGTGAGTTTTGGCGGGACGAACGATGCGGTTGTTTATGAGGTCCGGGACGGCGGCGCGGATGTGGGCGTGGTAAAAGCCGACACTTTAGAACAAATGGCCCGGGAAGGAAAGATCGATATTAATGATTTTAAAGTTATTCATGAACATGAAGATATGAACGCGGAATACTTTAAAGGGTTTCCGTTTCTGCACAGTACGCGCTTATATCCGGAATGGCCGTTCGCGAAATTAAAACATACCTCGTGCGATATCGCGGAAAAAATAACCATTGCTCTTTTATCCATAGAGCCGGATCATCTGGCGGCGATAACCGGGAAATACGCGGGATGGACTGTTCCTTTAAACTATCAGTCGGTTCACGAGTGTTTGAAAGAACTGCGCATCGGCCCGTATCGGGATTTTGGGAAGATCACTTTAAAAAATGTCGGTGAAAAATACTGGCCCTGGATAAGCGCGGTCATGATTTTTTTGATTTTAATGGGAATAAGTACGATATATACTTTGCGTTTAAACAGGCGGTTAGCGAACTCAGAAACCCGGTTTAAACAAATCGCCGAGAATTCACAGGAGTGGATATGGGAAGTGGATATATCCGGTTTATATACTTATTCAAACCCGATGGTAAAAAATATTTTAGGTTATTTACCGGAAGAAATTATCGGGAAAAAGTATTTTTATGATTTTTTCATTCCGCAGGAAAGAGAGAACTTAAAGCAGAAAGCCTTAGAAGCGTTCACCCAGAAAATATCTTTCCGGGGATTTGTTAATAATAACATTAATAAAAATGGAGAAGTGATGATCCTGGAGACCAATGCTTTGCCGTTAATTAATGAGCGCGGAGAGCTTATCGGATACCGGGGCGTTGATGTGGACATAACCGAAAGGAAAAAAACGGAACAGGCTTTACAAAATTATACGAAACAAACAGAAGAGGTGAATAAAGAGCTGGATGATTTTACGTATATAATTTCTCATGATTTAAAAGAACCGCTGAGGTCAATACACGCGTTTAGTAAATTTGTTTTGCAGGATTATGCCGATAAACTAGATGAGGAGGGAAAGAATTATCTTTCGCGGATTCAGGCTAATACCGAGCATATGCAGGAATTAATCGATGACTTACTGGAAATTTCCCGTATTGAGCGGCAGAAAAATATATTTGAAGAAACCGAGACCGATAAGATGGTTAGCGCGGTTATTGACAGGCTTGATTACACGCTTAAGCAAAAGAATATCGAAGTAATTATCCAGGGTGGATTACCTAAAGTATATTGTGATCGAATCCGCCTCACCGAAGTATTCGCGAATTTGTTATCAAACGCGGTTAAATTTTTAGATAAAGAAAAAGCAATAATTGAAGTGGGATGCCGGAAAAAAGAGCCGTATTATGAGTTTTATGTTAAAGATAACGGCCTGGGTATAGAAGAGATGTATTTTGATAAAATTTTCGGTATTTTCCAGCGTTTGGGGAAAAGCGAGGAAGTTGAGGGGGCCGGAGCAGGATTAACTATAGTAAAGAAAATAGTGGAAATGCATAAAGGCAGTGTGCGGTTAGAATCAAAAATAGGCGAAGGTACGACATTTTATTTTACGATCCCGATAGATAAGGATTTTGTTACAGGGAGAAAAAAGATCGGGGAAATTTTGGTGAATAAAAAATTAATAAAAGCGGAAGATGTTTCTGATGCCCTAAAGGAGCAGGAGGAGGGTCATTTATGAATAAAGAAGATAAAGCCACAAAGATCTTATTGGTAGAGGATAACCCTGATGATATCGCGATCACGAAACGGGCTTTAAAAGAAGCGAATGTGGTTAATCAATTATGGATCGCGCGGGACGGACAGGAAGCCCTGGATTTTTTATTTCGCCGGGGGCAGTATGAGGATGAGAAGAACAGCCCTCGTCCGGGGCTGATACTTTTAG
>JBDRPX010000014.1:0-43974 GCA_043826565.1 Candidatus Omnitrophota bacterium | reverse complement strand
AAACTGCACTCACTTCGGCAGCTCGGCCATCATAGCATTGCTATATCGTTATCGGTGCGCCAGGCGATCATAGCTTCTCTTGCTTTAGACCCGTAGCTTTGCGCCTCCTGATTTCCCAGGATTTGCCTTTTCGGATTTTACAAATCATTAATAAATACACTAAACTCACTTTGTTAAAGCTTTTTAAAATATATTTATAATGTTTTGTTTTTACCTGATAAGAGTATATCACATGAAGGGTTACTTGTCAATACACACAATTAGGCCTGTTAAAAGAGGTGATTTTCAACTAATTGATCTTTTTTCCAGCAGATTAGTAAGATTATCGACTTTTACTGACAAATCCAGTAAAAGTCTGAGAGTTCCTGAAATGCAAGAAAATATCAGGAAATGAAAGCCTCCTGTAAGCAAAAATATACCGCTAAGTGCTTTAGGCGTACCCTCTTGGGTCCCGCCAAACAACACAACTACAGAAACAATAAAAAAGAAAGCCAGTGCGCCCCAGGCTAATATTTTAAATATTTTTGCCAATACCTTCAAAAAATTAAAATCAGATATCATAAATAAACGCTCCCACAGGAATCTTAAGCGTGAATAAATATTTCTCTTATCACTAAGCTTGACGCGCCCAAAGATACCGCATTTTCACCTAATCTCGAAGGGATAATTCTTACCATGCTGGCCGGCTCTTCAAAAGCAAGCCTGCGCACCATTCTTTTTATCGGCTCTAAAATTAAATCTCCAGCCTGTTCCATCCCGCCGCCAAGTATAACTATTTCGGGATTAAATAAATTAATCAAATAAGCAATCCTAACCCCGAGATTAAGGCCGGCTTTCTCCAATATCTCTACAGCAACTTTATCATTCTGCCGCGCAGCATCAATCACAATTTCCGCAGTAACAAGATCTACATTACCATCAACCAGCTCTTTAATTTTCGCACTTTTCCCATCTTTAACCGCGGCTATTCCGGATTCAACTATTCCCAGATTAACACTTCCCGGACGGAATAATCCCAACTCCTCAATTAATTCATCTTCCTGCTGACGGTTAAGATTAAGCTGAACTTCACCGGCACTGCCGCCTGCCCCGGCATAAATCTCGCCCTTAATAATAATACCGCATCCAACATCAGAAAACATATAAAGAACATTTTCAATTTCCGCGTCTAAGCCTATTCTCTTTTCGCCAAATGCCGCAACAGTAGCATCATTACCAACAAATGTCGGAATGCCGAATTCACGTTCGATTAAATTTTTAATTGAAATATAGCTTGCTGCCGTTCTTCCGCGCTTCGGGTCAGTATCTCTTACTGTACCGGCTTTCGCGTCTATAATGCCGGAGATCCCGATACCAAGACCTTTAATCTTTTTCGCTTCTATCTGAGACTTTTCGATGACCTCATAGATCAGCTCAATAGATTTACTCACAACATCTTCCATGGATTCCTTCGGACGAATTTTTTTAACCTTAGTAATCATATTCAGAGAAAGATCCGTAAGAATAGCAATAATATGTTCCGGCCCGATATCAATACCAATCACAAAGCAGTTCCGGGAATTCAATTCCACCAAGGTAGGTTTTCTACCGCCGCTGGAAATATCCAGCCCTTTTTCTACAACAAGGTCTTTTTTAATATAATTGTTAACATAGTTTGATACAGTAACTATATTATATTTAGTTATACGTGAAATTTCCGTCCTGGTTACCGGACCGTATCTTCTGACTACCTCCAGAATATCTAGATTTTTACGCTCCCGATCTGATAAAATCTGGTCTTTAAATAATGCTCCCTTCATTACCATACCTCACTTTTTTCGCTTTTATTAAATATGATTAATATAAACCTGGTAAAATCAAACTTATTATTAAGTAAAAATAACTATAAATAAGCACTTTATAAACATCCAAAGAGAGTATAACATTTTTGATTTTTAGTGTCAAGATATACTAAATACATTTTTAAAAACTCTGTACAAAGATAATAATGTTATATTTAGTATCAGTATCTTATAATTCACCATTATTAAAAAACTTTAAAATATACATTTATTAACTTATTCTCCAGATGGTAGTTCCGTCTTTAATATCTTCCAGAACCACACCAAGATTCAATAACTCATCACGAAGCGCATCTGCTTCTTTATATTTTTTATCTTTTTTAAATTGCGAACGAAGATTTATTCTTTCTTTAATCTCTTTTTCCGAAATTTTTGTTTTTTGTTTTAGAAAAGTTAAACCAAAAACCTCAGACATTTCTATCATTACGCGCAATGCATACGCTAAAATCAACTCCTTATTTTTCTCTTCGCTCTCAATCAGCTTATTGCATTCATAAACCATATCAAAAAAAACAGCTAAAGCCTTAGCAGTATTAAAATCATCATCCATGGCTACAACAAAAGCTGCCTTATATTCTGCTATATTTCCCGCTCCTCCCTTAATAATATCATTTTCATCTTGAATAGAATAATTTTTTTCCAATTTCTCTTTGAGTCGCTCTAACCTCTCATAAGCCTTTTTTGATTCCTCCATTTTCTCCCAGGAAAAATCAGTAGTACTGGCATAATGAGCCTGCAAAAAGAAAATCTTCAATACATCCGGGTGATATTTATCTAAAATTTCCTTTATAGTAATAAAGTTACCTAATGATTTTGCCATTTTCTCTTTTTCTACAGTAAGCAATCCATTGTGTATCCAAAAGTTCGCAAACGGCTTTCCGGTTGCCGCCTCTGCCTGAGCAATCTCATTTTCATGGTGCGGAAAAATTAGATCCCGGCCGCCTCCATGAATATCAAACGGCAGGCTAAGATGTTCTTTACTCATTACTGAACATTCAATATGCCATCCCGGCCTTCCCTTACCCCAGGGACTTTCCCAAAATGGCTCTTCCGGCTTTGCCTTTTTCCAAAGAGCAAAATCAAGCGGATCTTTTTTATTGGTTTCCTGGGTCTTACGCACCCCATCCATCATTTGATCAATACTCTGATGCGAAAGCTTTCCATATTCCTCAAACTCACGCACCGCAAAATACACATCACCGCCTGCTTCATAAGCAGCACCTTTATCAATAAGTATCTGGATCATTTTAATCATATCCGGAATATGTTTTGTCGCTCTCGGCTGAGCATCCGGCTCTTTGATACCAAAGCTTGTCATATCTTCTTCATAAAGCAAAGTATACTTTTCCGCGACATCCTTGACTTTCTGATGGAGATCTTCCCCGGCCTGCAATTCTTCCCGGGCACGATTAATTATCTTATCATCAATATCGGTTATATTGCGCACAAAGGTTACTTTAAAATCACGATACTCCAGATATCTTCGAATAACATCAAAAACATAAGCTGCCCGCAAATGCCCCAAATGACTGACATCATATACCGTTGGCCCGCAAACATACATTTTCACTTCGCCTTGTATAAGCGGTTTAAATTCTTCTTTTTGGGAAGATAATGAATTATAAATTTTAATCATTTTATTAAATTCGGGCGGGTACAAGACCCGCCCCTACAGGTTATCTGTTGTTTTTCTCCAGTTTATCTAATCTTTTTTGCAACTGTTCTATTGTCTGCATCAAAGGATCAAGCACATGAATGTGATCTAATTCTGTTTCTATTTTCTTCCCATCCTGTTTCGTTATCCGTCCGGGCACACCTACTACTGTAGAATGCGGAGGAACATCTTTAATTACTACGGCATTAGCCCCAACATAAGAACTATCACCAATAGTGATATTTCCTAAAATTTTTGCTCCGGCACCGATAACCACATTATTTCCAATATTCGGATGCCGTTTTCCTTTTTCTTTACCCGTACCTCCCAATGTCACCCCTTGATACAAAGTAACATTCTCTCCGATAACCGTTGTCTCTCCGATAACTACACCCATACCATGATCAATGAAAATCCCCTTGCCGATTTGCGCGCAAGGATGTATTTCTATACCGGTAAGCCAGCGATTGAACTGCGATAACCATCGGGGGAAAAACGGAATCCTCATCCGGCAAAAAGCATGCGCTATCCTGTGCAGAATCATCGCATGCAATCCCGCATAGGTCAGTAATATTTCGAAAATATTTGTCGCTGAAGGATCACGCTCTCTTGCCGAACGCACCTCACCTTTAAAAACAATGGCCACAAATATTATACCGGCAAAAAAAACTATCAATATTATTAATAAAATATCCAGCATTTGGCACCATTTCCTCTGCTTATTCAATCCTGTAGGGGCGAAACCCTGTTTTCGCCCGTTATGATTTATTTTATATTAATCTGTATCGGACAGCCACAAGGGCTGTCCCTACATAACCTCTGTTTTCTGTCAGCTGTTTTCTAACATCTGTTTTTTTAGTAACACCACACAACTGGCGGCAATCGCTTTACCCTCGCCAATAACACCCAGTTTTTCTGCGGTCTTAGCCTTTATATTTATCCGCTCTGTAGAAATACAGAGTATATCACTTATGCTTTCTCTTATTTGAGCTTTAACCGGAGCAATTTTTATTACTTCAGAAAAAATAGTACAGTCCAGATTTTCTACGCGATACCCCTTATCTCCGACCATTTTATATACCTGCTGCAACAAAACCGTGCTATTAATATCTTTAAACTTAGGATCCGTATCCGGGAAATGTTCACCGATATCTCCCAATCCCGCAGCTCCCAGAAATCCATCACAAATTGCATGCAGTAAAACATCTGCGTCCGAATGCCCCAGCAACCCCAGGGAATTTTGAATTTCCACTCCGCCTAAAACAAGCTTTCGTCCTTCAACTAAGCGATGGATATCGTATCCCAATCCAATTCTCATAATTAAAACTCCTCATTGCAAATTACATATTGCATATTGCAAATTTAAGTATTGCCTTGGCAATTATTAAATCATCTTTCGTAGTAATCTTAATATTTAGATAAGAGCCCGGAACTATTTTTACCTTGTAAGGCAATTGTTCAATCAAAGACGCATCATCAAAAAATCCATTTTTCAAATCCGTCAAGGCATCATAAGCCTTTTTCATCAATGTATAAGAAAAAACCTGAGGCGTCTGTATCTGCCATAGTTTATTTCTGTCTAAGGTAGCCACAACATTTAAATGTTTATCAACTGACTTTATCGTGGAAACACAACGGACAGCGCAAATAGCCGCCTTGCTCTTGATGGCTGCCTGAATACAATCTTCTATATTTTTCGTGCTTATAAAAGGCCGGGCCCCATCATGAATAACCACAAAATCCGTATCACCAGACAAAAAGCACAACCCGTTTTTTACTGATTCACTCCGGATCCTGCCTCCGGCAACAACCTTAACCGCTTTAGTTATATTAAACCGTTTAACCAGACGTTGAGCCTGCTTAATATTTTTTTTCTCCGCAACTATAACAATACTGTTTATTAATTTTGTTTTTTGCAGGGCTAGTAAAGCATATGCTAAAAGAGGCTTATCGCCTAATTTAATATATGGTTTCGCCGTTTTAAAACCTAGACGGCTTCCTGAACCGGCTGCGGGAACAATGGCAACTATTTTCATTCTTTATTAACGGGACGGCTTTTATCCGCCTTATTATTAATATTTTCTGATTTTCCAAAGATCATTCTTCCGGCAGAAGTTTGTAATACACTGGTAACCGCAACATGTACCGTCTGACCTATAAGTTTACGCCCCTCTTCGACAACAACCATTGTCCCATCATCAAGATAAGCGACCCCTTGGTTAAACTCTTTTCCTTCTTTAACAATCTTAACTTCCATCAATTCTCCCGGTAAAACAACCGGCTTCAAAGCGTTCGCCAATTCATTAATATTTAAAACGGTCACTCCTTCAAGCTCAGCAACCTTATTTAAATTATAATCATTTGTAAAGATCTTGGCATCCAGAACTTTTGACAACTTAACCAGTTTAGCATCCACCTCGGTAATTTCCGGAAAATCTTCATCATGGATCTTAACCAAAATCTTGTTGTTCTTCTGGATTTTATTTAATATATCCAAGCCGCGACGTCCGCGGTTCCTCTTAAGCGGATCAGCAGAATCTGCAATCTGCTGCAATTCCTTTAAAACAAAACGAGCGATAATTAATCTCCCCTCAATAAACTTAGTCTGAACTAAATCCGTAATTCTCCCATCAATAATTACACTAGTATCAATAACTATATTCTGCTGGACCTGGTCATGCCGTGTAAATTTAACATAGGGAATAATCAGATTAAATTCATCTCGGCCTCGAATAGCTACAATCATCCCCAGGTAACACAAAATTAAAGTAAAAATAACACGCATTGTCCGCGCTGTAGACTCATCAACCGGTAGCAGTACAAAAGAATCCGTAAGCAGTTTCGCGGCTAAAAGACCGAAAATCAGTCCAAACACAGCACTGGATAAGCCCCGTACAGAAATACGCCGCATTCCCCGTTCAATGAGAATAATCCCGGCACTAATCACCAACCCGGCGATTAAACCGACTGACGCTCCGTCGGATTCTCCTCCTCCGATGAGTGCGCCGATCTGGTACCCGACAATCATGCTGATTAGAATAAAAAATGTACGCACGAAAAAAATAGTCATAACTTCACATCCTCCTTCAATGCGCCATGTTCGCCATACTTCTGGCGAAATCTCGCCATGTTTTGTGGCGGATTTTATGGCGGGTTAAGTTAAATACATTCCGCGAATTTTGCCGCGGGTCAATTTTTATTACTCCAAAATTGCTTCCATTGCTTCTTTTACCATAGAAACCCCAAGAAGAGTTATATCTTTCTTAAACTTAGATTCCAAACCATTTAAATTATTGCTCGGCAATATAACCCTCTTAAATCCCAATTTTTTTGCTTCATTAATGCGTAAATGCGCCTGGGGTACAGCACGGATCTCTCCACCTAAGCCTACCTCACCGAAGATAACATCCCGGGCATCAATATACTTCTCCCTAAAACTTGAAGCAATAGCACCTATAACCGCCAGATCAGCTGCCGGTTCAACTATTTTTACTCCTCCGGCAACATTAATAAAAATATCCTGATTTTGTAGAGCTAAATGAGCGCGTTTTTCCAAAACAGCGATCAGCAAAGAAGATCGATTAAAATCAAACCCCGTAGTCCGTCTGCGGGGAAGCCCAAAACTTGTCTGACTTGCTAAAGCCTGGATTTCCACAAGCAAAGGACGCGTCCCCTCCATGGTTGCGACAACAGCTGAACCTGTGGTCTTTTGCGACCGCTCCGTCAAAAACATTTCTGAAGGATTATCTACTCCCAATAATCCTTTACCGGTCATTTCAAAAATACCGATTTCATTTGTTGAACCGAACCGGTTCTTAACCGCCCTTAAAATCCTGAAACTAGTATGGCTTTCTCCTTCAAAATATAAAACACAATCTACTAAATGCTCTAAAACACGCGGCCCGGCAATAGCACCATCTTTTGTAACATGCCCTACAAGAAAAACCGAAATCCCTGATTTTTTAGCCAATATCGTCAGCTTTGCCGCGCATTCTCTAACCTGACTCACGCTTCCCGCCGCACTTGATATATCATCAAGATACAGAACCTGCACTGAATCAACAATAACAATATCCGGCGCAACTTTACGAATATGCTCAAGGATAACATCAAGATTAGTCTCGGAAACTATATATAACTCTTTTCCCTGTTCACCGATACGCTCTGCCCTTAACTTTGTCTGCTGAGCAGACTCTTCGGCACTTATATAAAGAACCCTTTTATTTTTACTGCCTAAAGCACAGCATACCTGAAGCACCAAAGTCGATTTCCCTATGCCCGGAGCCCCTCCGATCAAAATAACAGAGCCCGACACAATTCCTCCGCCTAAAACATGGTCCAACTCCGTGATCTCTGTCGTTACTCTTAATTCACTTTTTATCGTAACATCAGCCAGCCGCTGGGGCTTGGAATTAACTCCTAAAGAAAACCCCCGGTCTCGGGATTTACTTGCTAGATTCAACTCCTCTACCAAAGAATTCCAGTTGCCGCATCCCGGACATTTACCTAACCACTTAGCCGAAGAATGCCCGCATTCTTGACAGACAAATATTGATTTTGTTTTCATTGTTTTCAAAAATTACGCTCCAAATTAATATTACTATCTTTGCCTGATTTTTTACGGCTGGAAGTAGCTTTTATGTCTTTTGTATTTTTCGGTTTCTGAAACAACTTCCACGGATGCAGCTTCAAGTCACTGATCAACTCATTTAACTGCGTATTAAGGTCCGTAATTGTTTTTTCCAGTTTTTCGTTTAAGTTAACAACTAATTTTTCTGTTTGGACATAAACAGAATCATCATTTACAAATCTGCCGATCGTTCCCTGCCCGTTCTTAATTTCATAAGCGGTATCATTCATCAGTTTGCTGGCCTCAAGCAGATTATCTGTCGCATCACGCACATTATAAAAACTTTGCTTTAAGGATTCTCTTATTGTCTGATCCCCAACAATATCTACCAGTGATTCGGTAAGTTTTTCCAACTGAACCGGATTATTTCCGACAATCACATCACCGTCAGCTAAAAAATTTTCCCGGTTTCCCCCGGGAACTATTTCCACATATTTTTCACCCAATATACCCAGACTGTTAATATAGGCGACAGAATCTATGGGGATCTTAATATTGTTTTTTACTAAAAACTGTAATTTCACCTGAGTTTTTTTTGTCCGGGGACTGTAAAAAATTTCCACAGCTTCAACCTTGCCCACTCTTACCCCAGCAACATGCACAGGAGCATCAACACCTATTCCATTTACAAAATCAAACACAACATTCAATTTAAACATATTGGTGTTAAAAATATCCGGCCCTCCGATTTTAAACACAATAAATGATAAAATAATTATCGCAATTAAAACAAATAGTCCGACCTTGTACTCAATATTCACTGTTTTCATTTTATCCCCCCATTTTCAAGAGACATTACCCTCTCCCGCAAACCTATCATATATAATTATTATTCCCATAATATTTATTCGGTATTATTATTACGTCTATCCGTAATCGGCCCCTTCGCAGCGCCGGTTATAAATTGTCTGACGATCGGATCCTTTGTATTTTTAATTTCATCAGGCGTACCGGAAGCGATAATTTTCCCCTCATAAAGCATGGCAATCTTAGTTCCAACTTTATAAGCAGAAGTCATATCATGCGTAACCACAACAGAAGTCACCTGAAGATGGGTATGCAGTCTGATAATCAAATCATTGATCATATCCGCCATAAT
Source organism: Candidatus Omnitrophota bacterium (assembly GCA_043826565.1). Taxonomy (GTDB): domain Bacteria; phylum Omnitrophota; class Gorgyraeia; order B26-G9; family B26-G9; genus JBDRPX01. Next base: position 34,750 of record JBDRPX010000014.1, on the reverse strand, counting down.
CGGATCTAATCCTGTTGTCGGCTCATCATAGAGTATTATTTGCGGATGATTACATATCGCTCTGGCTAATCCTACTCTCTTTTTCATTCCTCCGCTTAAATCAGCCGGCATTTTCTGCTCTATATCAGTAAGGTCGACACTTTCTAATGCTTCTCTAACACGCTTTTTAATATCCTCTGCCGGCATAGCGCTATGCTCCAGAAAAGCAAAACCTACATTTTCAAATACATTTAATGAATCAAAAAGCGCGGCTCCTTGAAAAAGCATGCCAAACTTCATGCGCAAAGCATTCAGCGCCTTTCCCCTTAACCCAGTCATTTTTTGTTTATCAATAACAATTTCTCCCCGGTCAGGCTTTAACAATCCGATCACATGTTTTAATAATACACTTTTTCCGCATCCGGAACGCCCGATTATAACGATTGTCTCTCCTTTTTTGATATGAAGATCAACCCCGGTTAATACAGGCTGTCCATCAAATGACTTATGAAGGTTATTGATTTTAATCATTCTTGAGACTCCAATTTTAGAATAAAATGATATAAATTGCTAGTCGAAATAATCCCGCCCTTTTAGCGAAACAATTTATATTTCATTAAATACTTTACTTAGTAAATTTATTAAACACTTTATAAAAATCAAACTTCTTTCCGCCAAAAAGGCGGGATTTAACTCAGGCCCTTACTTATCTTGACTACGTTCGATAAGCAATGCCTTCCTAAAACATAAAATAAAATAACGCCGTAAAAAAACAATCCGAAGCAATTACTAATACACAGGATATTACCACTGAAAGAGTCGTGGATTTACCGACTCCTTCTGCCCCGCCCTGTGTTTTCATCCCTTCATAACAAGCAACAATAGATATAATCGCAGCAAAGACTACAGACTTAAGCAATCCGGTAAACATATCTTTATATTCTAAAGAATCAAATGTCTTCTTTAAATAAAGGGCCGGAGTAAGATGCAATTTTGAAACCCCGACAAGAAGCCCGCCGCACATCCCGACGAAATCAGCGTAAATAGTTAATAAAGGCAGCATCAGCGTAAGCGCGAGAAATCGGGGAACCACAAGGTATTTTATGGGATTAGTCGCCAAAGTTTCCAAAGCATCAATCTGCTCGGTAACTTTCATGGTGCCTACTTCCGCAGTAATCGATGCTCCTACCCGGGCGGCAACAACCAGCGCCGTAAGCACCGGGCCCAATTCCCGGGTAATAGAAAGGGCTACCAGGCTGGCAATATATATCTCTGCGGACATCTGCCTCATGGTATAGGCAGTCTGAAATGCCAACACGATACCTGTAAAGAATGCTGTTAAAAATACTATGAAAAGACTGTCGACTCCGATCTTGCTCATCTGCTCAACAAGCTGTTTTTTCTTAAACGGAGGACGAAATCCCCAGGCAATAGTTCTTATCAGCAGGACTGCAAGTCCTCCCATATATTCTATAAATCTATCAAATTTAGTATTAAGCGGTAAAAACCTCTTTCGCATAACACTCTCCCTTTAAAAATCATAAATTCACAGCGTTTACTTAGAAATAAATTTCAGTTTTTCGGCATTTTTATCAGCACTTATCGTGATCACCTTGCTTTTATCAATCTTACCTTCAATGATCGCTTCCGCTAAAGGATTCTCCAGATATTTCTGAATAGTCCTTTTCAAAGGCCTTGCCCCAAACACTTGATCAAACCCTTTAGAGATAAGAAGATCTTTAGCATCTTTTTCCAGCTTGATATTAATTTCCTGCTCAGAAAGCTGTGCCTGAACTTCTTTCATCTCTATCTCAATAATATCATACAGTTCTTCCCTGGTAAGAGGTCTAAAAACAATCAGATCATCAACACGATTAACAAACTCAGGTTTAAAAACCTTTTTAACTTCATCCATCAACTTGGACTTCATTGATTGATAGTTCATCTCATCTTCCGCAGGTTTAAAACCTAAAGCACCTTGTTTGCGCAGCAGATCAGCCCCGATATTAGATGTCATAATTAAAACAGTATTTCTAAAATCAACCTTACGGCCAAAACTGTCCGTTAACCGGCCTTCTTCAAGCACCTGTAATAAAAGGTTAAATACATCCGGATGCGCTTTTTCAATTTCATCCAGAAGAATTACACAATAAGGCCGGCGCCTTACTTTTTCGGTAAGCTGTCCGCCCTCCTCATATCCGACATAGCCCGGAGGTGCTCCGACCAAACGTGAGACATTGAATTTTTCCATATACTCAGACATATCAATTTGAATAACCGCATCAACATCCCCAAATAAAAATTCTGCTAATGCTTTACCCAAAAGAGTTTTTCCTACTCCTGTAGGCCCCAGAAAAATAAAAGAACCGATCGGCCGTTTTGGATTTTTCAACCCGGCACGGGAGCGGCGTACCGCGTGTGTAATCGCCGTTATCGCTTCATCTTGTCCGATAACCCGTTTATGTAATTTGCCTTCCATTTTCATAAGTTTCTCTGTTTCTTTTTCTTCTAAACGCGCAATCGGCACTCCGGTCCACTGAGAAATTATCTCCGCGATATCTTCTTCCTTCACCTCCACACTCGTTTCCATGCGGCTTTCTTTCCAGTTTTTTCTAATTTTATCAAGCTCACCCCGGGCTTCTCTTTCCTGATCCCGATACGCCGCTGCCTTTTCAAAATCCTGGGCTTTAACAGAAGCTTCTTTTTCTTTACGCAAGTTCTCAATTTTACTTTCCATATCTTTCAAATCAGGCGGTGCGGTCATAACCATCAAACGGGCACGCGCGCCGGCTTCATCAATAATATCAACCGCTTTATCCGGCAAGTATCTTCCGCTAATATAGCGATCAGATAGCTTAGCCGCTGCCTCAAGCGCAATGTCGGAATACTTTACCCGGTGATGCGCTTCATATCTATCTCTTAGCCCCTGCAAAATTTCAAACGTCTGCATTACTGACGGAGGCTCCACTAAAATAGTCTGGAATCTGCGCTCTAAAGCCGCATCTTTTTCAATATGTTTTCTATACTCATCCATAGTCGTAGCTCCAATACACTGAATCTCTCCTCTGGCTAAAGCCGGCTTAAGAATATTCGACGCATCAATTGCCCCTTCCGCTCCGCCGGCTCCTACTAATGTATGTAATTCGTCGATAAAAATCATGACATTTTCCGAGCGCTTGATTTCATCCATAACTGCTTTAATTCTTTCCTCAAACTGACCGCGGTATTTTGTCCCGGCAACCATTAACGCTAAATCCAAAACAACTACCCGCTTGTCTCTCAAGATCTCCGGAACATTTCCATCAACAATCTTTTGCGCCAGACCTTCGACAATAGCAGTTTTTCCAACCCCGGCTTCTCCCAGAAGTACCGGATTATTTTTTGTTCTTCGGCTTAAAATCCGGATAACCCGTTCAATTTCTGTTTCTCGGCCGATAACCGGATCAAGCTTACCTTCTTTGGCCAGCTTAGTAAGATCCCGGCCAAAAGCATCTAGAGCCGGAGTTTTCGCCTTACCCTGAACTATCGGCGCCTGGCTGGCATCATAATTAGCCGAGGTCGTACCCAGAAGTTCCATAATTTCTTTACGCACTTTATTTAGATCCAGCCCCAGATTAAGCAGTACCTGAGAAGCAACTCCTTCACTCTCTCTGATCAATCCCAATAATAAATGCTCGGTTCCGATATAGTTATGCCCAAGATTACGCGCCTCATCCATGGACAACTCAATAACTTTTTTAGCTTTCGGAGTAAACGGGATATCTCCCGATGTAACCGTACTCGGCCCCGGCTGAACAAGCTTTTCAACTTCCAGCCTAATCATATCAAGACTTAACCCTAAATTCTGTAATACCGCTGCCGCGACCCCTTCTCCTTCTTTAATAAGCCCCAGGAGCATATGCTCTGTACCAATATAATCATGATTAAACCGTTTTGCTTCTTCCTTAGCCAGAAGAATTACCTTACGCGCCCGTTCTGTAAATCTATCAAACATAATAAAACTCCTCCTTTAATGAGCAGATGATTTGCGGCATGCAAATCATAGGGCATCGCCCGTCTGCGAATTAAACCCCGCCCTTTTGGCGAACTTAATTCAGTTTAATATTTTCTATCCTTATTAACTTTAACAAATTCGTTAACACCTAAAAACTCTTTCCCGCCAAAAGAGCGGGGTAAATTCGGGATAATGACTTAGATTCACTAACGTTCACTAAGTCATACCCTCATTTATTTTATCCTATCTCTGATTAATTCCGCACGCTTTATATCACGCTGCTGCGCGTTAAGAACTTTATTTTCAATTTTCTGCAAATGCGCCGGTTGAGTTAAAATAAATAATTCATTTATAACTTTAGACGTCATCCCCTTAATCATTCCCAGATCTATCCCTAAACGCACATTAGATAAAAGCTCTATCGTTTCTGAACTGGAGATTATATGCGCACTTTTTAAAATGCCAAATGAGCGCCATACCTGATCCGCTAAGCCGTTTTTATTCTGCTTGATCAATACCTGCCGCGCATTTTGTTCATACTCCAAAACTTGGGTAATAATCCGTTTAATATTATCTATGATTTCCTCCTCACTTCTGCCCAAGGAGACCTGATTAGATATTTGAAAAAAATTTCCCGAAGCCTCAGTTCCTTCACCAAATAAACCCCGCACTGTTAACCCCAGTTTTATAATCGCCTGAATAACTCTGTTGATTTGTTTTGTCGTAACCAATGCCGGCAAATGCAGCATTACCGAAGCCCGCATTCCCGTACCCACATTAGTCGGACAGGCAGTCAGATACCCCAGCTTAGGTGAAAAAGCAAAATTCAACCTCTGGGAAAGAGCGCGATCTATTGCCTCTATCTTTTTCCAGCAATCATCAAGAGAAAATCCCGGCTGCAATATCTGGATCCGGAAATGATCCTCTTCATTTATCATAACCGAGACTGTTTCATCCTTATTTATCGCCACTGCCTTTGAGTCAGAATGACTGACAAGTTCCCGGCTAATAAGATGTCTCTCCACCAAAAACTGTTTATCGACATTCGAGATATCATCTATCTTAAGAAAAAGCCCTGTGCTCTTTATGGGCGGCAACTCCCTGACCACAGGCTCAATTATCGTCAGTGCCTGTTCTTTTTGTTTTTTATTAGCCCAATTAGAAAAAATAATCTTTTCCAAATTTCTTGCCAACCGAACACGACTTGAGATTACAATCTCAGAGTTTGGCCCTGTCCCTTTTAACCATTCACTCGTTTGGGTGACCAAGTCGTTTAATTTCATTCCGCTATCCTCCATCAACATTTAAGACAATTGTTGAGTCGTTACTTACAATTTTTTTCAAGTTTCTTAATCTGATCTCTTATCTTTGCCGCTTCTTCAAACGCTTCCGCTTGAATCGCCTTCTGCAGTTTAAGATGTAATTCCTGCAATTCGTTTTTCTGCTCAAAATCTCTTCCGCCGCTTGTGGGAGATTTCCCTAAATGCTGGACAGACCCGTGAATCTTCTTCAATAAAGGTTCCAGGCTTTCTTTAAAAGTTTCATAACACTGACTACAGCCAAACCTTCCGGTTTTCCGAAAATCATCATAAGTCATTTTACAATTTGAACATTTTAAAATATTCTTTTTCCCTGTTTCCACCGGAGCCCCAAAATCAACAAGACCGGCCAATAGATCCTGTAATCCAAAAGGCTGACCCAAACCGGCAATACCTTTTTCTTTCGCGCAATGCTCACAAAGATGCAGCTCGGTCATCGCATCATTGATGATTTCCGTTAAATGCACCGTAGCTGATTTTTTCCCACAAATCTGGCAAACCATACTTCCCCCCTTTGAATAACTCAAAATTTAAAAATCAAAACTAAGATCTATTTTTTATTTTATTATTTTTAAACATTTTTTCTAATTTTAAATTGCACTTTTGAGTTTTGCCTTTTGAATTTTGACTTAAATTTTGTATTTGACTCCATCCTTGTTTACTATTTTCTTAAATCCTTCAAGAAGTTTTTTTGTCAACTTCCCGGGTTTTCCATCACCGATCACCCGTCCGTCCACACAAACAACAGGGATGATCTCTGCCGCTGTGCCGGTAAGAAACGCTTCATCCGCATTATAAACATCATGTCTGGTCAGGATAGGTTCACATACAGGCATCTTAGCTTTCTTTGCTAATTCAATGACCGCATCACGCGTAATCCCCCGCAAAGTTCCCATACTTTGCGGCGGTGTAGATAACGCTCCATTCTTAATCAGAAAAATATTATCCCCGGTACATTCGGCCACATACCCCAATGAATTAAGCATTATTGCTTCTTCATATCCGGCATTTGTGGCCTCAATCTTAGCCAGAATATTATTCAGATAATTCAACGACTTAATCTGGGGATTAAGCGCTTCCGGCAAGTTACGCACTGTCGGCACAGTAATAATCTTTAATCCCTGCTTATATAACTTTTCCGGATACAATACTATTTTATCCGCAATGATAATAATCGATGCACGCTTGCATTTACGCGGATCAAGGCCTAAATCACCGACACCCCTGGTCACGACTAATCTAATATATGCATCTTTAAACTTATTTGCTTTAAGTGTATCCACAACCGCTTTAATCATCTGCGCTTTAGTTAAAGGAATCTCCAACAAAAGCGTATGCGCGCTTTCATATAAACGGTCAATATGCTCTTGTAATTTAAAAATCACCGAGCCATAGGAACGAATGCCTTCGAAAACTCCGTCCCCATATAAAAGCCCGTGATCAAACACAGAAACTTTCGCATTTTCTTTATCTACAAGTTTACCATCAATATAAATTTTTAAACCCATCCATAGCCTCCTTTGATGAAAGCACCATAATAAATTACTATTTTAATTAACCAAGTTTCCGTCTCTAATAAGAATTCTTCGCGAGGAAATTTCAGCAATTTCCTCCGAATGAGTAGCCACAATTACGGTATACCCGTTTTCTTTATTTAATTTTGTCAATAAATCACAAATCCTCAAGCCTGTTTTAGAATCAAGATTTCCTGTAGGCTCATCACACAAAAGAATCTGCGGATCATTTATTAAAGCCCGCGCAATTGCCACCCTCTGCTGTTCTCCCCCGGAGAGCTCAGAGGGATAATGGGTCGCTCTACTTTTAAGACCTACCTGATCTAATAAATCCGCGGCCTTCAGAGAAACTTCATTTAAATCCCTCCCGGAAACAAGCCCCGGCAATATAACATTCTCCAGAGCGGTAAACTCCGGCAAGAGATGATAAAACTGAAAAACAAAACCAATCTTTTGGTTTCGCAACTGCGCTCTTTCCTTATCCTTTATTTTATAAAAATTTGCCCCATCAAGCAAGACATCTCCTCCAGAAGGAATATCCAAGCCTCCCAGCAAATGTAACAATGTGGACTTTCCCGCACCGGAAGCCCCCAGAACCGAAAGAAATTCTCCTTTTTTAACTCCCAAACTTACTCCTTTAAGCACATCAATACGCGAATCTTTAGTGTTATAAATTTTATGCAACTTGATCGCTTGTAATATCATTCGTATCTCAATGCCTCCACGGGATTAAGTTTGGATGCATGGTTTGCCGGATAAAGCGTGGCAATTAAACTTATACAAAGAGCAGCAAAAATAATTCCTAAAACATCAGTAGTTTCAATTTTAACCGGTAAAGTATCTATATAATATATATCTTGAGGTAATTTTATAAATTTATAAGTCTTTAAAATATATGCCAGGGCTAAACCACCCGCTGTCCCGAAAATTGTTCCAATAAGCCCAATCGCAATTCCTACCGAAGTAAATATAACTCTTATACTTGTATTAGGCGTTCCGATGGCTTTTAATATCCCGATGTCTTTTGTCTTTTCCATTACCATCATTATTAAAGTACTCGCGATATTCAAAGAAGCCACCAGAACAATCAATGTAAGAATAACAAACATTACTGTCTTTTCCAACTTAAGCGCATTGAATAAGTTCCGGTTTAAATCCATCCAAGTGCGCGAATAATAAGGAAATCCCAGCTCTGTTTGAATATCTTTTTTAACAGATTCGGCCTGGTGAACATCATTCAATTTTACACTAATCCCGCTGATAATCCCCGCTTTATCATTAAATAACTGCGCATTAACGATGGAAGTAAACACTACCCCGGAATCATAGTCATACATTCCGCTGGCAAAAATCCCGGAGACTGTAAAAACCTGATCAGACAAAGTCTCCAGACAAAATAACCGAACACTATCACCAACATTCAGCATTAAACGCTGGGCCAGCTCCTTGCCGATGATCATCTTATCCTGGCTAAGATCTAATGCGCCGCTGGTAATAAATTTTTCTATCCCGGTTACCTTAGCTTCTAATTGCTGATCAATACCCCGAATAACCACAGAAACCTGCTTATCGGCATCAATAAGCAATGCCTGGGCATTAACAAACGGAGCCACCGCCACAACCTGTTCTATCTTTGTGATTCGCTTCATAACCGAAGCGGAATCATCGATATCCCCCATTTTATTAACAACAATATGACTACTGGTTCCAATAATCCTGTCTCTTAATTCACTGTCAAAACCAGTCATTACCCCAATAACAATTATAAGTGCGGCAACTCCTGTAGCAACCCCAACTATTGATATTAAACTTATTATCGAAACAAATTTTTCTTTGCTCCGGCCAAAAAGATATCTGGTGCCGATCCAGAATTCATATTTCATAATATAATATTAGCGGACAGGGCAAGCCTGCTTCGCATCCCTCCTTCGTCGGGACTGTCCCTACGATTTTGGTTTTATTTTTTATCATCTATATCTCCGTGTTCTGTGGTAATTTCCGGCTTCAATTGCGGAAAAAGTATTACATCCTTAATTGAAGGCTGGTTTGCAAAAAGCATTATTAACCGGTCAATCCCGATACCTAATCCACCGGCCGGAGGCATGCCGTATTCTAAAGCTTCGACAAAACTTTCATCGATCGTCGCATTTGGATCATCTTTAACTTGCTCTAAAAATCGCTGTTTCTGCTCAATAGGATCATTTAACTCGGAATACGCATTAGCAACTTCCATTCCCCCGATAAAAAGCTCAAATCGTTCACTCAAAAGCGGATTATCTTTTTTCTTCTTAGCTAACGGACAAAGCTCCGTATAAATATCCGTAATAAAAACAGGATGAGAGATATCAACCTCTTCTTCAATAAGATCAGTAATTAAATTTAGAATAAATGTGCGGCTGATCTTCCCCTTTTTTAATTCCACTTTTACCCCGTTCTTCTCTAACTTCTTTAGCCAGTTATCGGCAGAATCTTCTGGATTTATGCCGAACTTATCAAGCATTAGCTTAGCAAAAGACACCTCTTCCCAGTTATCAAAATCAATTTTCAAATCCTTAAACTCTATCTGACGTGTCCCTAATACATTATCGCAGATATCCAAAAAAATCCCCCGCGTAAGTTCCATAACATCCTTATAGTCCGCATACGCAGTATAAACTTCCAACATCGTAAATTCCGGATTATGTCTAACGGAAAGCCCTTCATTTCGAAAAGAACGGTTTATTTCATAAACCCGCTCTAAATCACCCACTAACAATTTTTTTAAATATAACTCCGGGGCAATTCTCAAAAATAATTCCATATCCAGCGCTTCATGATGAGTCTGAAAAGGCTTTCCCGCGGCCCCGCCGGCAATCGGATGCATCATCGGAGTTTCCACTTCCAAATACCCTCGATCATCCAAAAACTTTCGGATATTCTTTGTAATTTTGCTTCTTAAAACAAAGACATCCCTTACTTTATCGTTAGAGATCAAATCCAAATAACGCTTACGATAGCGGACTTCCACATCTTTTAATCCATGCCATTTTTCCGGTAAAGGCCTTATTCCTTTAGCTAATAACTCGGCTTCTTTTACTAATATCGTCGGTTCATTAGTATGCGTCATGAACATTTCCCCCCGCAAACCGACAATATCTCCCATATCCAGTTTGTTCAAGAAAGCAAAATTCTCTTCTCCGACAATATCCTTTTTAATATAAAATTGAATTTTCCCGGTATTATCTTTAATATTGCCAAACATACTTTTACCGTGAGAACGCAAAGCAATAACCCTACCCGCAGAGCAAACACTTTCATTTTCTTTAAAATTATCCCTAAGCCACTGGGCTGAATGTGTCTTAGGAAATCGATGCCCATAGGCACTGATCCCGGCATTTTTAAACTCTTCCAGCTTTTTTAAGCGCTGCTGCATAAACTCATCAATCATTTTTAATAACTCCTTTGCATATAAGTATATTTAACTATTGATTATATATCTAAACCCCCTAAAGTGTCAAGAAAAATGGATCTCTAAAAACCGCATAGTAATTGTGAAAACATAAACAAATACCATGCAGGATCAATATCATAACATTATTATTTATAAATAGTTATAGAAATATTTTTTTAAAAAAACTTGCAATCTACTTTGATCTGTGCTAAGATTGTAGTGCAAAACTTATAAACCGAATAAGTTTTTTTTTAGATCAAAAAATAAACGCTTTTAAAAAGACCATGGAAAATTCACCGATCATAAAAAACACACTAAACAACTTATATGACATTCACGGTAATATTATCGTGAAGTCCGATGAGGAAATCACCGAGGAACTCCTTGAGCAAATCGCGAATAACTCCTATAATCCCGGTCCTCAAATCTCCCTTTCCAGGTCATCAATAATTAAAGATATTTCAACTGCCTTACGTAAAGGCATTTACGATACAATTTTTGCCGACAAAAAATCATCAAAAAAAGTGATCGATGTCGTAAAACACACATCCTTTAATAAATCAATTGTTGAAGAATTGGAAAAAATCAAAGAAACACAGCCTTTAACATATGATCACATTTTAACCGTCGCTGCTCTGTCCATAAAGATAAGCCTTGATTTAGCCGGAGAAGGTCTTGATCCTTTAAAAATTGCCGAGATCAGCTTGGCGCATGACCTGGGGAAATCACGCATTCCTTTGACAATTTTACAGAAAAGCACACCGCTAACTCATGCAGAGTTCAATGCGATTCAATCACATCCGGTAATTGAGTATTTATTATTATCTTCTTATCTTAAGAATTCCCATGCCTTAATTGCGGAAGCTACTTTTTCACACCACGAACGTTTGGACGGAACAGGTTATCCCAGAGGAATAAGTAAGTTAAATAACTATACCCAGGCATTAATACCTTGTGATATATTTGACGCTCTGGTAAGTTATCGCCCTTATCGCAATGAGTCTTTTTCAATCAGAGCGGCACTAGACTTGTTACTCGAACAAGCCCGAAAAGGAAAAATCAGCAAAAAATTTGTAATCTGCCTGCTTAGCTATTGCCGAAAAGACAAACCGCCAATTAATAATATTATAATTTCTGCGGAAAATCGCGATGCCCCGCCGGCAGTAAACTATTACGGAGTCCGCGCGGATTAAGCACAGTTAAAAAATATAACTTCTTTAGCTTTAGTACCTACCCGCAATCCTTGCGGCAAGTCCAGGGTTTTATGGGAAGACTTCTGTTCCAAAATAAATTCATCAATGATCATTATATGTTTATAATCAATCTGTTTTATATTTCCCTTAACTTCCTGTATAATTCTCTTAATCAAAGCAGTTCTCACCGCTGGCAATAATTCCCGAAAAATATTCTGTTCAACCCTTAACTTCCCGGATCGAGACTTTTTAACAATTCTCTTATAATGCTCTTCTACTTCTCGGCTCATAAAATCATCCAGATGTCTTGCCTGCTGGCTCAAACGCAATAGATTAGTTTTAATCCCGGGGCTTGTTTTTTCCAGATAAGGTAATGTTCTCAATCTAACTTTATTTCTAAAAAAATCGGTTTTCAGATTAGACTCATCGACTCTGCTGGTAATTTTTTTCTTTTTTAAATACACAACAATCTCTTTCTTCCGGATCTCTAGTAACGGACGGATTAAAACAATATCTTCTAATTTTCTTTTTGCTTTCATTGCCGAGAGGCCCGCAATTCCCGCGCCTCTTAACAAACGCATCAGCACTGTTTCCGCCTGATCATCCTGGGTATGGGCTGCGGCAATTTTATTAAACTTATGTTTTTTTGCAATTTTCAGAAAAAAGTCATAGCGTACATTACGCGCGGCATCCTCCAAAGAAAGTTTTTTCTTTTTCGAAACAGCTTTCACATCGACAGTGTGAGCAAAAAACTCAACTCCCAACTCTTTCGTCATATTCTTTACAAAAATTTCATCTTGATCAGAATCATTCCCTCGCAAAAGATGATTCACATGCGCTACGGCGATATCAATTTTAAACAATCCGCGCAATTGTTTCAGAACATACAGCAAAAACACCGAATCTGCCCCCCCGGAAACAGCAACGAGAACCCTATCCCCTTCTTGCAACAACCTATTGCTCTGAATATAACCTGTAATTTTCTGAATATTTTTATCCATAGATTTATTATAATATAAAATTCTCAATTCACATATGTTATATTAAAAAATCTGTAGGGGCCGGCCTTGCGTCGGCCCGAAACAAAAAACGGGAGGGCACAAGGCCCTCCCCTACGATTTTAATATATGTTTATCTCTTTATTTAAAAAGCGTATTTGCCACAACAAATGAAGCAAATACAATTGATACCATCGACATCAGTTTAATCAGAATATTAATCGAAGGCCCGGAAGTATCCTTAAACGGATCACCGACAGTATCTCCGACAACACTCGCTTTATGAGCAAAAGAACCTTTTCCTCCGATATTTCCCGCTTCAATATACTTCTTAGCATTATCCCAGGCACCGCCGGCATTAGCCATCATTACCGCTAATACAAATCCGCATACAGTAGCTCCGGTCAGTAAACCGACCACTGCTTCTACTCCCAGTACCAATCCGGTAATAACCGGAGTAACAATCGCTAGAAGTGACGGGATGATCATCTCTTTCTGGGCCCCGGCCGTAGCGATTTTAACACACGTTGCATAATCAGCCTTTGCCTTACCCTCCATAAGTCCTTTGATTTCCTTGAACTGACGGCGCACTTCTTCAACAATCTTACCGGCAACTTTTCCTACCGCACGCATTGTCATTGAAGAAAACAAGAACGGCATCATTCCGCCTAAGAAAAGACCGACTAAAACACGCGGATTAAGTAAACTCAATTCTACATTCTTGCCTAAAATATGCAATTCATCTCTATAGGCAACAATCAAAGCCAATGCTGTTAATGCTGCCGATCCGATCGCAAAACCTTTTCCGGTTGCCGCGGTTGTATTCCCTAAAGAATCCAATGCATCAGTACGTTCACGCACTTTTGGTCCCAATTGGGCCATTTCCGCGATACCTCCGGCATTATCCGCAACCGGGCCATAAGCATCCGTAGCTAAGGTAATCCCTAGGGTGCTCAACATCCCCACCGCAGAAATACCAATACCATAAAGACCTAAATTAAAATCTCTCGCTCCTCCGGAAAAATAAAAGCTGGCAATGATCGCCGCACCAACCGCAATTACCGGACCTGCCGTAGAAAGCATCCCTACGGCCATACCATGAATTATTACAGTAGCCGGACCTGTTGTTGCACTCTCCGCAATACTAACTGTCGGCCTATACTGCGCTGAGGTATAATACTCCGTACAAAATCCAATAAAAATACCCGCCAACAACCCGGCGATAATTGACCAATAAATACCAATATTCTCAATCCCCAGTGTCGTCTTTACCAGGAAATAACAAGCGATAGCAATTATTAGGGCACTTACAATAACCCCTCTTCGCAATGCTTTAAGTAAAACTTCCTGTTTTGCTTCTTCCCCGGAACGGACAAAAAACGTTCCGATAATTGAAGCGATTACCCCCACTGTCGCCATAATCAACGGCACAGTAATCCCCCGCACTCCCAGGCCAGCTGCCGCAGCCAAGGCCATTGTGGCTACAATTGACCCCACATATGATTCATAAAGATCAGCCCCCATTCCGGCAACATCACCGACATTATCACCGACATTATCCGCAATAACCGCTGGATTACGCGGATCATCTTCCGGAATCCCGGCTTCTACCTTCCCCACTAAGTCAGCACCGACATCAGCACCTTTGGTATAAATCCCGCCGCCGACCCTGGCAAACAAAGCCATGGAACTTGCTCCCATTCCAAAAGTAAGCATTGTAGAAGTTATCGCTCCGATCTTATCTAATCCATGAGGCAGCGGATTGGCACTATAATACCAGTTTAAAACGCTATACCAGATACTTAAGTCAAGCAATCCTAATCCCACAACAACCATGCCCATAACCGCACCGCTGGAAAAAGCAACCCGCAAACCGGCATTCAGGCTAGTTCTGGCCGCTTCCGTGGTACGTGAACTAGCACGAGTTGCGATAGACATACCGATAAAACCCGATAATCCGGAAAAAAATCCTCCGCTTAAAAAAGCAAACGGCACGAAAATAACCAAATACTTTTGAGACACCAGGTAGGATAAAATCAAAAATACAACAACAAAAAATGCTCCCACAACCAGATACTGGCGCTTTAAATAAGCTGCCGATCCATCTCTTACTGCTTGCGCTATTTCACGCATTCTTTCATTACCTTCACTCTGTTTCATAATAAATATCGTAAGATAACCGGCAAAAAGCAGTGCGGAAAGCGAACCTATAAAAGTAAATAATACTAATGCAAAATCACTCATGGAACCGTATCCCCTTTCTCAAATTTTTCAGATATACTGTTTTGTATATCTTTATTTTTCATAAAATAAAAAACACACTTCTCTTCGTGCTTTTTAGACAGCCGCGTAGAGTTGCGTGAAATAAAGGTTTTATAATAGAACCTCAGACTTGTACAAGTCTTTACCTTGCAGATAATTTTACTATAAAAAAATAATAAATCAAGCTGTTTGTAAAAAATTCCCGGCAAGGCATTACTCAGGGATTTCCTCATCAGGAACAACAAGGTCGATAATCGGTTCCTGGGTAAGTTCACTTTTTATTACTAAATGATGAACACCTTTATCATCTTTTTTAATTTTCCCAATAGCACTGATCTCTTTAGGTTTAAATACCTTATGTTTCCATTTTTTATCAAAAGCCACCCAACTACCGTCGAATTCATCCATCATTTTTTTTAATTTGTCTTCCGATAGATCACTTTGATTAGGATCTTCCGGATAACGATTAATCAACTCATCCATCTCCTCAAGATAAGAATCAAACATATCATCGGTAGGCTTTTTACGCTTAATATTCTTACTCATCTTTTTCTCCATCTTTAATCCATTTTATATTCTCTAGTATAAGTTTAATGAATAAATGAGAATCTGTCAAATAAATATACGCATTACATTCACCAAAAAATCTTAACCTATTATATTATAAAGTGTTATAAAAAATAATATTTGCGTTTATTTATCCTCCGGCACCCAGATCACCGCCTATTTAACTTGACAAACAGAACACAAACAAATACAATTACTTATACTACTAAATAGGAGGATATTGTAATGAAATTATTTATCACAACGCTATTATTAGGGTTATTGTTTATCGCCCCCAGCAAACTTCTTGCCGCTGAAACTGAAGATATCCTGGATAAACTCACCTATCTTCATCAGCAAATACTCGCAACCGATACTAACATGCAGCAGTTTACCATGGGAATTAACTCGGATAAAGCCTTATTAGCAGCATCCAAGCAAGCCGCACTTTCTGAACTTAAAAAAATACAATCCCAAATAGAAAAAATCGTTTCCACAAAAGAGTTATCCGAACTTTCAAATCTAAATTTAAAAGTAATCCAAAGTTTAACCAATATATATGCTCTTACTGAAGAAAATAACCTGGGAAAGATAGCTCAAGCATTAGATGAACATAATAAAATATATACAAATTATTCAAAGGTATATCAGGATGCAGTTAAAAAATATAAACCTATTATTACCTTTCCCGACGGATTTGATCCGCTAATCGAAGTTATGAAATTAGCCCACAATAAAGATGATGCTGAAAATTTTCAAAAAGCTGTTGATCTTTTACAAAAAAAGCAATATAAGAGCGCTTTCGACCTTTTGGAAACATTAAAGAAATCCTATCAGAAAGAACCTTTCGAAAAATGTGTAAGCCTAAAAATTTCCGACACATTACTGGCCTTTGATAGTGACGTAAAACAGGATAAAGATGCCGGAAGCAAAGAAGGCATTATGATGCTTTCAAAAATCACAGATTCGAAAAAGTATTTACCTGTCCTTTTTGAAGCTTTTTATAAATGGAGAACTGCTACGCAATATTTCGAGTACAATCTGGAGAATATAAACGATATCCCTAATTTACAATATAACGAAAAGCGCTGGGAATTGGTAAATATCATTAAGGATTATTTGAGCAAAAATCCGAATGATATCTGGGGACAGGTGCAGCTCAACCTGCTTTTAACATTACCTAATATTAATTACAGCGCTCAATTCGGCAACGATAATTTAATGCATTGGACACGCATATACACGGATCTGCCCAGACAAGAATAACTTAATATTTTTAATTTTAACTCCCCAACACTACCATTTTTATGGTAGTGTTTTTTCATGCAGGCTTATAATAGAAATTATTTACTGCTTCACCTTTTAAGTAACTTAAGAACATCTTTTCGCAGCAATGTTTTCAGCCAACAAGGCAAGCATCGTCCTTGGAAAAATAAAACACTTTGTCTCGGCTCAACACATATCCTGCAGAATTTATCATAATACCTTCTTCCATATTTTGCCATCTCATCCACCTCCTAAAAACCTTTTCAATATCTCATAAAACTAAAAAATGCACCCCGCATCCCTGGCTGCATTTAAATAATCCCTTTAAAATATTACTAATATAGTTTAGCAGATAGTTTTTTATATTTCAATTTAATTTTCACATCTCATTCTTAACCAAATAGCCCTCTAATAACTAGAGGGCTATTTCATAATTGGTGGCGACGCGTGGATTTGAACCACGGACAAAACGGGTATGAGCCGTTTGCTCTGCCAGGCTGAGCTACGCCGCCGAGGTTAATTGTAAATTGAAGATTGCATATTGCAAATTATATGTGATCTCTATTTTTATATTATTTTCAAAAAAATATTTTATTATTCCAGAATAATTCATATGAAAAATCAAGAAGCTTTTATTTTAAAGAGATTTTCTCCAAAGCCAGCCCGACCAGTTCATTAAGCAACTCCATCAAGTGATCGGAAAAGCGGTTCGGATGTTTTGCCGTAGCCACACTAATTACTCCTAATATTTCGTTTTTGTGAAATATCGGGATTACAAATGCCGATTTTATTTTCGGTTTATGCATCCTAAGTCTGGCTTCTCGGTCGTTCAACTGTTCATTGACAAAAAGTGCTTTTCTCTTCTCAATCGTCAAACCGGCAAGACCTTCTCCCGGTTTAAGCTTGGTGTTATCAACTATTTCTTTGCTTAAACCTTTTGCATCTTGAATTGATAATTCCTGCTTACTTTTCTCAAAGACCATGACTGATCCAAACTCCGCATCACATAGCTTCATTGATAATTCCAGAAAAGTCTTAAGCAGTACATTTACCGCCTTTTTATCCGAGATAAAGCTTTTAACTCCGGTTTTAGTATCTATACCCACCAGCCTGGGCATAAATGAAATAACAATTCTTAAGAGACCGATCACATGCTCTATTCGGGCATGCGAAAGTTTCGGCAGTTTATCATAACAGTTCAAAAACTTTTTTTCGTCAATATCAAAATTATTAATTTTCTCTTTCAATTGCTTATTATTAACTTTATTCTCAAAGTTTACCGGCCCGATAACCATATATCCCAACAGCTCATCCACAAAATAAAAAGGAAGTGCAAAATTCAAGAGACCAAAGGGACAGATACTTTCATAATACTTATTGCGGTCAGACTTTTTAAGCTTATCCGTTAATTGAGGAAACCACTGCCAGCACTCTTCTACCGCCTCCTGGGATTCTCCCAGGATATCCGCACATACTTCCGGGGAATTTGAAGGCCGCACAATAATTTCTCCAGAATTACTAACCGTTCTCAGAGAAATATTGATTATCGAGGAAAGAATATTTTGGATACTCTGCCAGCGCTTTGGTTCAATAATGTCTTCAAAATTCAATCCAAACTCCAGGTTGGAAAAATTGGTAGCGGGGGGCAGATTTGAACTGCCGACCTTTGGGTTATGAGCCCAACGAGCTACCAGGCTGCTCCACCCCGCATCATAATATACTTACTTTTATATTTAAGAATTTTCTTGAGTATCCTGAACACTAAGTCCAGTTTTCTTCAGAAACGCATCAAGTTTTTCTTCAAAAGCACAAATTTTAAATTCTTTTTCACGCGCAACCGGAACGGCAACTTTTTTCTTTTTCTTTAAAGTCAGATCAATTTTACCGTCACCAGTAATTTTCTTGATTCTCGCACTTACCTTATCGCCTATTTTTAAATGTTCACTAATATTTTTTACAAAATCATCAGAAATCTGTGAAATATGAATAAGTCCGCGTTTATTATTCGGTAGTTTTACAATCGCTCCGAAATTATGAATCTTTGTGACTTCTGCTTCTACTAAATCGCCTATTTTAAAATTATTTTCTTCCATAACTATTCTTCTTCATCGCTTACGACCCTAAAAATTATCTCGTTTTCCCGGGCAACTTTAAGTGTTTCCCGAGCAACTTCTTCGATATAAACAGGGTCTGATTTTAGCATTTCGATTTCATCGGAAAGTCGTTTATTTTCAAGCTGTAAGCGATCCAATTTCTGAGAAAGAACTGCATCTTTTGACTTTAGCTTTTGAATTTTTGAATATGACGGAAAAAACAGCACTGCTACAACAATCAGAAACAGTATGACCTTCCACCACTTAAAATTCATATTCACGATTTTCTCTATAATTTATTTTTCATCTGGCGGCCATAGTAAACTGCCGCTGAACCTAATTCTTCTTCGATACGAAGCAATTGGTTGTATTTACAAATACGGTCTGTACGGCTCATTGAACCAGTCTTGATTTGCCCCGTATTCATGGCAACCGAAATGTCAGCAATCGTTGTATCTTCAGTTTCACCTGAACGATGTGAAACAACTGTATTCCAACCCGCTTCGTGCGCCATCTTGATCGCATTGATTGTTTCAGTTAATGACCCTATTTGGTTAACCTTAATAAGAATCGCATTAGCTGCTTTTTCTTCAATGCCACGCTTCAAGAATTCGACATTGGTAACCAAAAGGTCATCCCCCACCACCTGAACTTTATCACCAATCTTTTCAGTTAGAATCTTCCAGCCATCCCAGTCGTTTTCATCCATACCATCTTCAATCGAATCGATTGGATATTTTTCAATAAGCTGTGCAAGATAGTTTGCTTGTTCCGCTGAAGTACGCACGGCCCCTTTGCTGCCTTCAAACTTAGTGTAGTCATACTTACCATCTACAAAAAACTCAGACGCAGCACAGTCAAGAGCGATTTTTACATCAACACCTGGCTTATAACCAGCGGCTTCAATTGCTTTGATAATACTATCTAATGCATCTTCTGTACCCTCAAGTTTTGGGGCAAAACCACCCTCATCACCAACAGCTGTACTCAAACCACGATTTTTCAATACTTTCTTGAGACTATGAAAAACTTCTGACCCCATACGCAGGCCTTCGCGAAAGCTAGGCGCCCCCACAGGACGAATCATAAATTCTTGGAAAGAAATTGGAGCATCAGAGTGTGAACCACCATTAATAATATTCATCATTGGAACAGGTAATGTTACTGCTTCATCTCCACCCAAATACTTAAACAATGATTTTTTATTAGCTTTGGCTGCTGCCTGTGCTACGGCCAAAGATACACCTAAAATAGCATTTGCACCTAAGTTTGACTTATTTTTAGTACCATCTAACTCAAGCATCGCAGCATCAATTTCAGCTTGGTTTTCTGCTTCCATGCCAATAATTTTTGGTGCAATAATCTGATTAACGTTAGAAACCGCTTTTAAAACACCTTTACCCAAGTAACGTGCCTTATCCCCATCACGTAGTTCACAAGCTTCATGCTCACCTGTTGAAGCACCACTTGGAACAGCTGCACGTCCCATAATACCACCCTCAAGATATACATCCACTTCAACGGTTGGGTTACCTCGTGAATCTATAATTTCTCTTGCTTTAATTTTTTCAATTATCTTGTTCACTTTCTAATAATCCTCCCTAAATAGACTTACAACAATTCCGTAACCGTACGCAATTCTGTTTCCA
Source organism: Candidatus Omnitrophota bacterium (assembly GCA_043826565.1). Taxonomy (GTDB): domain Bacteria; phylum Omnitrophota; class Gorgyraeia; order B26-G9; family B26-G9; genus JBDRPX01. The sequence goes on along the minus strand of JBDRPX010000014.1, from coordinate 14,507 downwards.
GAATCGTTGTTATTGCTCCGGTCTCGGTTTCAGCTATTCCTTTTTCAGTAGTTGATTTTGTCACAATTTTATTATTTAAACTTGTCCGCAAATCAGAATATACTACGTATCCGCTGGCTAAATCATAATAGATTATACCACTAACTTCTCCTTTTACAACCCCATTTAAAACTAATTTGCTTTTTTTGGATTTTGTATATGAATTAGTCTGGCTTTCCAAGCTTACTTTTGCACAATCATAATTACCTTTTTTTACAATTTCAAGGAACGTATATTTAGAGCTTGTCGTATGCTTGGAAGAAAAGTTTTCACTTTCATCATTAGCTGATTCATCTTGTCGAAACCAGCTTTCTCCAATACGCAACTCATGTTTGGGAAACTCTACAAACTGCCTTGAAAAATCCGCATTCTGCATTGACAATGACAGTCCTTCCGGTACTTCGTACGTTTTTACCTGCCCATCATCAGCTACAGTCAAAACTGCTACTTTACCAGCTAACGATGAGACATCAGCATTAGGAATAACCTGGCCGCCGATAATCGTATTCATGCTGGCATTGCTATAAGTAACAGAAATTTTTGCTGTCTTACTTAAACCATCTACTTCTTTTACTTCCTGGATGTAAGTAAAGGCCCCCTGCATATTTGCCGTATTTTTAGGTAATTCTTTACCTACTGCCGGCTTCACGGCCACTTCCACTTTACCATCTACTTTCAACTGATAATTCCGGTAGTCACCAACTTTAAAGTCATATTCCAATTTGACTTTATCTTGTTTTTGGGCAAAAACTACCGAGCATAAAAGTAGAGTAAATATTATAAAAAAAAGTGATGATTTTTTCAAAAAAACACCCCTCACGGTTTAAATATATGGTTAACTATACAACGATTAGTGCTAAAAGTCAACTAATAAATTATATCTTTAATGCTGATTTTACAATAGCTTCCAGATAATGCAGTTTCTTTTTCGAATCTGCTTCCATATAACAGCGTACTATCGGTTCTGTCCCGGAAAGACGCAGCATCACCCAAGACCCATCTTCAATAATAAACTTATAACCGTCATTTAGCTTACGCTCTTTTATTTTTAAATCACCGATAAACTGTTTTTTACTAAGCTGGTTCAATCGGCCAAGCAAGGATTCCTTCTTTTTTTGCGAAAGGTGTAAGTTTATTCTATGCGTATAAAAATACCCATACTTTTTATATAAAAAATGCAGGACATCAACCAGTGATTTCTTTTCCGCCGCCACCATTTCCGCGATTAATAAACATGCCAATATTCCGTCTTTTTCCGGAACATGCCCCTGAATTGACAATCCTCCGGATTCTTCTCCGCCAATCAGACAATCCCCTTTAGCCAAGGCTTCACCTATATATTTAAACCCTACCGGAGTTTCGATAACCTCTACCCCTTCTTTCTGAGCAATCGCATCGATCATATGCGTAGTAGCCAGTGTCCGGGCAACTTTATTAGCTTTTCCTCTTGTTTTGAGTAAATAGTAAAACAAAAGCGTAACTACTTCATTCGGGGTCAAAAAGATCCCTCCTTGATCAACAATACCAAATCTGTCCGCATCTCCGTCACATCCAAGCCCCAGGTGAAAGTTGTCTTTTTTCACAAGATCTATCAACGGTTTTATATACGGTTTATCCGGTTCCGGAGGGAATCCGCCAAACAAGGGGTTAAGTGTATTATTAAAAACAACCATACGCTTACATATACCATCTAATAACGTATCAATATATCCCCGGCTTGTTCCGAATTTACAATCAACTCCAATTTTAAGATTAGCCTTTTTAATCCGGGAAAAGTCTACGAGTTTTTTGATACGTTGGAGATATTCTTTTCTCGGATCAAACCCTTTGATCAGCTTACTATCAAAAGATGGTTTTTTATTTAAACGAGGGGTTTTTTGCAATTGCGCTATTCTTTTTTCTATTGCTTGAGTCACCTCTTTAGATGCCGGTCCTCCATACGCAGGAGAAAATTTAATTCCATTGTATTCCGGAGGATTATGGCTTGCCGTAAAATTTATAGCTCCATCAAGTTTTTTATCAATAATCTGATAAGCCAAAACAGGCGTTGGGGTATCCCGTTCGCAGAGAAGAACTTTAATATTATTTTCCGCCAATACTTCCGCGCATACTTGCGCAAAATTACGCGATAAAAAACGAGTATCATATCCGACAATAATTTTCGGCTGTTTATTCTCAACCCTAACATTGTCCGCAATTGCCTGAGTCACCAGCCGCACATTATCAAACGTAAATTCATCAGCCATGATGGCGCGCCATCCTGATGTTCCAAAACTAATTTTGGCACTGTCTCTCATATTACTTTTTTATTTCAACCAACCTTTTTTTAATTTTTAATTTTCCCTTGACCAGTAACTGGATCGCCTTGGGATAAAGTTTATGCTCAAGCGCATGAATACGTTTAGCCAGGCTTTCCTGAGTATCATCAGGATTTATTTTAACTACCGCTTGAGAAATTATTGGGCCATGGTCAGGTTTCGCGTCAACAAAATGAACCGTTACTCCGGTAATCTTGACTCCATAAGTTAACGCGTCTTTAATTCCCTGGATGCCCTTAAAAGAAGGTAACAGCGCCGGATGCACATTAAGTATTTTATCTTTAAAGCGCTTAATAAAATACTCACTTAAAATACGCATATACCCAGCCAAAATTACAAAGTCTATATTTCGTTTCTCGAGAATCCGGACCACCGATTGTTCATAACTTTTTTTGTCTTTATAAACAGAGGGGTCAATAAAGGCAATCGGAATCTTTGCCTTTTTTGCCCGGACAAGCGCATAGGCATCGACTTTATCACTAATAACAATAGCGATTTTAGCTTTAATTTTACCTTTGGATACTGCTTTTATGATAGCCTGAAGGTTGGACCCAAACCCCGAACAGAATATTGCAATATTTTTCATCTATAAAAAATGTTCCTACTCTATAATTAGCGCCTTAATTCATTAAATAATTATTTATTCTTTTTCTTTTTTCCATCTTTTGACAACACCGCATCTATTTTTTCTTTAAGCTCAGTGTATTCAATAGGCTTATTTAAATAATCACAAACCCCCAGATCCAAAGCTTCCAGATAAGTTTCCCATTCTCCAAACGCGGTTATAATAATTACGGGAATCTCCAGATGTAACTGGCCTAATTTCTTCATAAAACCTATCGCTGTATCATCCGGCATTTTTAGATCAGCTAATACTAAATCCAACTGCGGAACATTAGTGTTTTCAATTGCTTCTTTAACACTGCCTGTTTCAATTACATCCATTCCATCCGCCCGCAGTAATTTTGCCAGATAGCGCCTTAAAACTTCATCATCTTCCATTAATAGGATTACATCCTTACGATCTGCGCTCATGATTGCGCTCCTCCCTTTTCCTCTTTTTACAGTATAATTACAAATTCACCTTTAGGTTTCTTGCTTTTAAAATAAGCAATCGTCTCCTCAACACTTTCCCGCCGGATTTCCTCGAAATGCTTCGTCAATTCCCGGGCAACTACAATTTTCCGGTTACCTAGAACCTCCTTTATATCTTCAAGTGTTTTTAATAATCGATGGGGAGACTCATAAAAAGCTATTGTTCTTTTCTCTGATTGCAAAGCCTGTAAAGCTTTTCTACGTGCTCCTGATTTCGCTGGCAAAAAACCCTCAAAAATAAATTTATGAATAGCAAACCCTGAAGCCACCAATGCCGTAGCAAATGCTGTCGGTCCAGGAATTACCTCAACAGATAGCTTCTCTTCAATAACCCGCTGTATAAGTCCAATGCCCGGATCTGATATGCCCGGCATACCCGCATCACTTACTAAAGCAATATCTTTGCCGCCCCGCAAAGCTTCTATAATATAATCAATGCGTTTTAATTTATTATATTCAAAATAACTTAAAAGAGGTTTTTTTATCTGATAATTCTGAAGTAAAATTCTCGTCCGGCGAGTATCTTCACAAGCCACAATATCAACCTTAGACAAAACTTCAACCGCACGAAAAGTAATATCCTTTAAATTACCTATCGGAGTTGCCACTATATACAGCTTACCATATCTATTCATATTATACAAAATTGTATTAGGATTACAATAAATTTTTTGCTTTTTTTATTCTATCACACCATTAAAGCAAAAACTATATATTTTTTGATGATTTTCTGAACCTGCAATTCGTTTTTAGTAAATAAATTTTAAATTTAAATCAAGATCCTTAAACTATTTTATTATTTGTTTTTCAACATTAAAGCTAACACATTTAATATCAGGAAGTTACATGTTTACAGGCAGGCACTTACCCTAAAGATTGTTAATTTTTTTAACATAATTCATTGTTTCTGAGTATTGGGGAATCCTAAATCCTGAATTTCTAACCGCACCTGGTCCGGCATTATAGCAGGCCAAAACCAGATTTTCCTTGCTTTCGTTTAATTCACTATTATGACTATCCAGATAATCATCTATCCATTTTAAAAATCTTACTCCGACTATTACATTTTTCTCTTGGTCAAAAGCACATTCCTGAAAATTCCAGGAAACCTTTAGATAATCCGTACAAATCCAATCCCATGTCTGCCGAGTAACCTGCATTAACCCTCTTGCATCACAGCTACTTACCGCACGCGGATTAAAGCTGCTTTCAATTTCAATAACCTTGTAAATCGTAGCTTCATCAACACCAAATTCCTGACTAACCATGGAGACTATTCGAGAAAGATCATCAGCGCAAACATCCGGCAAGAATATGAGCAAGCAGAAGCAAAACAATAAAAAAAAGATGGCCACATTAACTTTACTGCCATCTTTTATAATTGATTTATAAAGTACATATAAATAATCCATTAAAAAACTCCCTCTCCTGTATCTATTATACCATTAATTTAACTATTTTACAAACTTTTTAATTATATTGTTTTCAACGTGTTATGTAAAATATTCTCGGGTGGGCGTTCCGGGGTCAAGTATTGATTGGGTAGCTGCCAAAATCTCTTATCGTATTGAAAAAGGTGAAAATTTGGGGTAACTCTATATTATCGTACATACCATCTCGAGTACCAATAAAGTATCCTCCTCCAAATGCGGCATTTTGAATGCACTTTTTTGTTTGCTCTATAATATCCTTTTCCTCCTGGCCGGATAAACATACATTTCCAAATAAAAGCAGGCTTTTCGCAAATAATTTTTTAAGTATTCCCAAGTTCATTCCGGCCAATCCATCGACAGGATGAATTCCGTCAATTCCTATCTCGACCAATCCGTCTATAATATTACGTAAATCCCCTTCCGAATGCAAGACCACTTTTATTCCGGCTTGTTTAAGCGGGACTATCGCATCTTTGATCCGCGGGAACCAATGCTGCTGCAAAAAATTCTCACTAAAAATCAGTCCTTTTTCGTATCCCACATCATCATTAATAAAAAAAACCTTCCCCAGTTTGCGCCGGGCAAACTCATTAGCTTTTACGTAAAGGTTTTCCGCAAAGATATCAATCAGCCGATCTATCTCTATAGGCTCAACATACATCTTTTCGCAAAAATTCTCTGCCCCCAGACTTCTGTAAGCAACACTTAAACATCCTTCGGCACACATCGCCAGATAGGTATACGGTTCAAACAATTTCTGCTGCTGCTGAAAATCCTCAAATTCTTTTTGTATTTCATCTTTGCTTAATGCGTGAAAATGATGCTTTCGGGAAGTGTATTGTTTTAAATAATTCCAAATTTTATCAAAACGATGCGCCTCTCTGCGCTCAAACCGCCAGCATATATCAACGCCTAATTCATGATAAGCTTTAACCTTATCTTCAACAGCAGGATTATTTTTATGGGAAAAATAGTAGAATGCTTTTTTATTGTGCAGAAAATCACAGACAGGAACCCGGTCGGGTTCTCTAAAATTAAGTGCATCGTCTATTCTTTTAGATACTTTAGAATCCAGCATTTATGAATTTACCCCGTTTTGCTTGAAATGTATCATATAAATTCCGGTTTGTCAAAAGATTTGCAATATTAGCGATTTTTCGATATACTATTGTCTCGGGTCGGCAAACAAACAGAAAGAGGAGAAAAATGATATTTAAACATTTAAGAAAATTTACAAAAACCATAATGTGGGTAGTCGCGATTTTGATCGTTCCGGCTTTTGTTGTCTGGAATGTCGGCAGTTCTATTAAAAATCGCGAATCAGGTTACACCGGTGAGTTATTTGGAAAAAAGATTTCCCAGAACGTTTATTTTCAGGAACAGCAAGCCACCCGAAACAATGCCTGGCTTAAATATGGAGATAAATTTGACCAGGTAGTTAACCTTGATGACCAGACCTGGACAAGGCTTATGCTTCTGCATGAAGCAAAAAAACAAGGCATATCTGTCAGTAAAGAAGAAATATTAGATTATATTAAAAATCTGCCGGTATTTCAATATTCCGATTTTAACCAGGAAAATTACACAATGATAACTGCCCGCATTTTTCGACAGGCACCGGTTGATTTTGAAAAAGGAGTTAGAAGTTCTATAATCATTAACAAGCTTATGGAAAAGCTCGCTAAAGATATCTCCGTAAGCGATGAAGAAGTTAAAAAATTATATGACCAGGAAAATGAACAAGCATCCGCTTCCTATATTTTAGTAGAAGCAAAATATTTTCAGGACAAGGTCGCTACAGACAATGAAAGCGCCCTAAAGAATCATTATGAAAATAATAAAGCGCAGTTTCAAACTCCGGAGAGGGTTATTGTTGAATATATCGAGGTAAAGTTGGAACCATTTAAATCCACAGTTGCTGTAAGTGAAGAACAAATAGAACAGTATTATAATAAAAATAGGTCAAAATACAAAATCACCGACGACACAGAAACAGCAGAGCAAAAGAAAGAAATAAAATATAAACCGTTAAGTGAAGTTTCCGAAACAATAAAAAACATGCTTATTGAAAAAGCAATGAAGGACAAAGCTTCTGAGCTGATCAGAAAAATATTAAGCAATCTCTATGCAAACTCTGATTTATATAAAGCAGCCGAAGAGAACGGATTAACCGCGCAAAAAACCAGCCCCTTTTCCATGACCGAAGAAGTTCCTAACGTCGGGCTTAATTTTCCGTTCTTAAAAGCCGCTTTTTCTCTGGAGATCGGAGAAATTAGTGAAGTCATTCAATCAACAACAGCATACTATATTTTAAAACCGGTTAAAAAGATTAAACCTTATATTGCCGAATATGCGGAGGTTACCGAAGAAGTCAAAAATGCTTATAAGAAATCCGTGTCGGAAAAACTAGCGCAGGAAGAAGCGGAAAAACTCCTCTCATCAATAAAGGAATTAATCAACGATAAAGGATTGAGTTTTGCCGATGCGGCAAAACAATTAGGACTTACCGTAAAAACAGCGGAAAATTTCACTCGTTCCGGATATATCAGCGAGCTGGGATTTGCCCAGGAATTCACAAAAACAGCCTTTTCTCTTAAACCGCAGGAACTTTCCGGATTAATTATTACATCCCGAGGATTATGTATTCTGACAACAAATAATTTAAAGACTGTAAACGAAGAACAGTTCCTCAAAGATAAAACAGCTTATCAGGAAAAAGTTTTGGTAAAAAAAAGAAATGAATTTTTAAACAGCTGGTTTGATGAATTAAAAGAAAAAGCAAAACTTGAAATTTACCTGGATAAAAATAAAGGCAAGTGAAAAAAATAATTTTAGCTTCTCAATCTCCCCGAAGAAAAGAATTATTTAAAAAATTAGGGTTCAGGTTCAGCGTTATAAACAGCAAAATAAATGAATCTCAAAAAGTTTACATATCTCCGGAACACCACGCTATAGTTTTGGCAGTATCTAAAGCAAAAGCCGTAGCAAGAAATGCGGCAAATAGTCTCGTCATCGGTGCCGATACCATCGTAGTCTACAATAACAAAATATTTGGCAAGCCAAAGAATACCGCTGATGCCAAACATATCCTGTCGACGCTAAGTGACACAAAGCATTATGTCTGCACGGCACTTGCGGTTATTGATACTCAAACAGGAAAAACAATCGTAGATATCGAGAAGTCAATAATATCGACCCGAAAACTCACCGCCAAACAAATTGACAAACTATCCTTAAAAAATCATGATAAAGCCGGAGCCTATGCTGTACAGGAAAGTGAAGATTTACTGGTTAAGAAAATTGATGGAGATTTTTACAACGTAGTCGGATTACCTTTAAATAAATTAAAAAAAATCTTAAATAACTTCCGGGATTAAAATTTATTTTACGTCTGCCCTGGCAATCTATGTTTCTTTAGTCTTTCTATATACTGATAATAAGGGCAACACTGGCACATCCCATATCTTACGACAAATTTACACAATTTTTTCTCTTTAGTCGGCTTAAGATACATCATTTCCGGAGAATCAGGATCCTTCCCCTCATCTATGGCCATTTTACGCAAAAAATCCATTCTTCTCTCGGCATCAGAACCGCTCATCGTCCCCGCGTGCAACCAGCAGTCTTCCCCTCTATCCGGATATGCCGGGCAAGATTGTTCTTCTCCGCAACGCATATATTCCCAACATCTATCCTTGAAATGTCTTTTCATAAATAGTTCCTGGAAGTATTATATTACTGCGTAAGCTTTTTTAAAGCCTGCTGATATTTTTCTGTTGTCTTAGATATAATTTCTTCCGGCAACTGCGGACCGGGAGGTGTTTTATCCCAATCTAATGTTTCCAGATAATCTCTGACAAACTGTTTGTCGAAACTAGGCTGAGCTTTACCCGGAGAATACTCATCCTGCGGCCAAAAACGTGATGAGTCCGGGGTCAGGACCTCATCAATAAGAATTATATCATCCTCAGTTTTCCCAAACTCAAACTTTGTATCCGCGATAATAATCCCCTTTTTCTCGGCATATTCACTTGCTTTTTTATAAAGAGCAATACTGATATCCCGGACGCGCGCTGTAGTTTCTTTACCGATAACATCCTCTATATATTCCTGGCTCACATTCTCATCGTGTCCAACATCAGCTTTTGTCGAAGGAGTGAAAATAATCTCCGGAAGTTTGTCCGACTCCCGCAGGCCTTCCGGCAAACTGATTCCGCATATTGACTTTGTCCGCTTATAATCCTTCCATCCGGAACCGGAAAGATATCCCCGGACAATGCTTTCTACCGCTAGCGGACGGCTTTTTTTGACCAGCATCGAGCGGCCGCGCAAAATCTCTTTATACGGGTTAAGCTGTGAAGGAAAACACTCAACATCCGCAGTAATAAAATGGTTTTCGATTATATCTTTGGTAAACTCAAACCAAAAACAGGAAATTAGTGTAAGCATCTTTCCTTTATTTGGAATTCCCGTAGGAAGGATCACATCAAAACATGATATCCGGTCAGTAGAAACTATTAACAGCGTCTCTCCCAGATCATAAACATCCCGAACCTTACCGCGGCGAAATAACTTAATATCTTTAAAATCAGTAGATAATAAAACATTATTGCTCATTTATCCCCCAATCTTTTTGCCAGTTCCTTAAATTCTTTCCATAATTCTTTAGGTAAATCCTTACCGAACTTTTTAAAAAATTCTTCAACACCATTCAATTCCTCACGCCATTCTTTACGGGAAACACTGAATAGTTTTTCCATTTGATTTTTCGGCAGTTTCAATCCGGTCATATCAATTTCATTTACCTTGGGAACATATCCTATCGGCGTTTTTACCGCTCCTGCGGTATTATTACAGCGGTCAAGAATCCACTCTAAGACCCGCAAATTTTCGCCAAATCCCGGCCAGAGAAATTTCCCTTTTTCATCAGTTCTGAACCAGTTCACATTAAATATTTTTGGAGGATTGTTCATTTTAGTACCCATATCCATCCAATGTTTAAAATAATCTCCCATATTATATCCGCAGAACGGAAGCATTGCCATGGGATCACGCCGCACTTCTCCTACTTTACCTACCTGAGCCGCAGTTCGTTCCGAAGCCATTGTCGCGCCGACAAATACTCCATGCTGCCAATTAAATGATTCATATACCAAGGGAGCCAGATGTGCCCGGCGACCGCCAAAAATTATTGCCGTAATCGGCACTCCGTGATGCTGCTGCAATCGATATGACGCCGAAGGACAATTACTAATCGGTGCGGTAAATCTGCTGTTTGGATGTGCTCCCAGAATAGGCTTGCCGTTTTCATCCGTCATGCCCGTCTGCCACGGCCGTCCCTGCCAGTCAATGCCTTTTTTCGGAACCGCACCCTCCGCGCCTTCCCACCAAACAGTTTTATCCGGCTTAAGTAATACATTGGTAAAAATAGTATTTTTCTTTATTGTTTTTACCATGGTCGGATTACTTTTCATATTAGTACCCGGAGCAACACCAAAAAAACCGGATTCAGGATTTATTGCCCACAAAGAACCGTCCGAATCAATCCGCATCCAGGCAATATCATCTCCCACTGTCCAAATACGATAACCTTTACGTTTTAATCCTGCCGGAGGAATCAGCATAGCCAGGTTTGTTTTCCCGCAAGCACTGGGAAAAGCCGCCGCGATATAACTAATCTTACCGTCCGGAGTTTCTATCCCCATAATCAGCATATGTTCAGCCAACCAACCTTCTTTTTGAGCCTGATGACTGGCAATCCTTAAAGAAAGGCATTTTTTCCCCAATAACACATTACCGCCATATCCTGATCCGACACTCCAGATTGTATTATCTTCCGGGAAATGTAAAATCAACCGATTATTGATATCTAATGTCGCTTTTGAATGCAGACACTTGGTAAAATCCTGTGTTTTTTCCAAATGATTAAGTACGGTATTACCAACTTTAGCCATAATCAACATATTTAATACTACATAACGGGAATCCGTTAATTCAACCCCGATCTTACTGAATTCCGAACCTACCGGCCCCATGGAAAAAGGAATAACATACATGGTTCGGCCTTTCATTGAACCACGAAAAATCGCACCGGCTTTTTCATAAGCTTCCCGGGGACTCATCCAATTATTATTCGGTCCGGCATTTTCTTTCTTTTTCGTGCAGATAAAAGTAAGGTGCTCGGTTCGTGCCACATCATTTATTGCCGTACGATGCCAAAAACATCCCGGCATTTTTTTAGGATTCAATGCCGTCAGCTCTCCGGAAGCAACTGCTTCCCGCTGCAAACGCTTTTTCTGCTCTTCTGAGCCGTCAATCCAGACAATTTCATCCGGCTGGCACAGCTTCTCGCAATCCTTAACCCAATCTTTTAATACCTTTAATTTATCTGCCATTATCCCCTCACCTTTTTAAATATTAATATGTAATAGTTTTAATTTGTAATGGGTAATATTTTATCAAACATACTCTGTAAATGCAAGAATATTTCAGGATTTTTCGTACTGAATTTAATAAAAACTACAATGAGGGATCCAGCACAACTTTTAAAGATTCTTTTGCCTGGGCAACCAGCCGAAATCCCTGCTGAATATCTTTAAGCGGCAAAGTATCAGTGATAAGTGATTTTACATCTATCCGGCAAGAAGAAATAAGTTCTAAACTTTCCGCCAGATCCCGCGGCGCAGCGCCGTAGGAAGAAGTCAGGGTAATCTCATTGCGCCAGAAATCAACCGTAGGAATAGCAATATCCTGGCTGGGAATAGCAAAAAATAAAATAATGCCTTTACGGTCAATACTCGCAAAAGCCTGTTTTACTGCCGCTATCGCTCCGGTACAAACAATAACCCGGTCCGCAGATACACTAAAAACATCTTTAGCATTTATAATTTCATCCGCTCCATATTCTTTTGCCTTAGACAAACGATATTCATTAATATCCGTGGCAATAACTTTTGCGCCTTTTAATTTAGCCATTTGAATATTTAACAAACCGGAAACCCCACTGCCTAAGACCAACACCACCTGGCTTTTTTGCACATCAATCACGCGCTGTCCCCGAACTACACAAGCTAGAGGCTCAATCATTGTTCCCTCATTAAAAGAAACATTATCCGCGAGCAGATAGGTACCAATATCCACATTTATTTTAGGCACACGCACAAACTCACTGTATCCGCCGGGGTCATAATTACCTTTATGTAATGTTTCACACGCAGTATGATTATCCGCACGGCAGTATTTACACTGATTACAAGGCACATGATGGCTGATGAAAACTCTTTGACCGATTTTATATTTATCTGATTTAGATTCAACGATTTCACCGGCAATCTCATGGCCAAGAATACGCGGAGCTTTTTGGATCCGGTACCATTCCATTACATCGGTTCCGCAAATCCCGCTGGCTAATACCTTGACCAGTATTTCTCCCTCTTCTATCTGAGGAACCGGCCGCTCTTCTAAGCGGATATCATTATTATTATAATAAACTGCTACTTTCACGTTAATAATTCAAAAATCAAAAATCAAAATGCAAAAATACAAGTAAAAATTAAAAATTTTTTAACTTTTTATTTTTGATTTGAAGTTTTGACTTTTGCCTTTTGCCTTTTGAATTATATTCATTTTTTGCAATCATTAAATATTTCACAAGCTTCTTTTACGGTTGCCTTCTTGTGAATAATCGCTTGTAAACCTTTTGCGACCGCTACCGGATGCGGACTTTGCCAGACATTCCGGCCCAGATTTATGCCCACCGCACCATTCTGCATACCATCGTAGACAAATTCAAAAACTTCCTTTTCCGTCTTACATTTAGGCCCGCCGGCAACAACCACCGGCACCGGACAACCCTGCACCACTTTATCAAAATCCTTATCACACCAGTAAGTTTTTACCACCCGCGCGCCTAATTCCGCAGCAATCCGGCAGGATAACCCCAGATAACGCGCATCCCGTTTTTCCATTTCCTTGCCCACGGCGGTAACCGCCATAACCGGGATCCCGTAATTCTCACATTTATTCACTAAATTAGCCAGATTTGCCAATGTTTCCTTTTCATAATCACTGCCGATAAATACAGAAACACCTACCGCACAAACATTAAGCCGGATAATTTCTTCAATAGAAGTAGTAACAATTTCATTAGCCAAGTCCTTGCCCACCATACTTGTTCCGCCGGATACTCTTAATATTATCGGCTTACTTCCTACCGGCTTAACGCAGGCGCGCAATACTCCCCGGGTAACAAAAAGCGCATCACAATAAGGCAATAAAGGCTTAATCGTTTCCTCGGGCTTTTCCAAACAGCTGGTCGGCCCTTGAAAATATCCGTGATCAATAGGTAAAAAGAAGCAGTGTCCGTCTTTTTTAAAAATCTGACTTAAACGATTTTCCATTCCCCAATCCATATAAATACCTCCTTCAATGAGTGCATCATTTATGGCAGTTTTAGCAACATAAATGATGTGCGCGAATTGAACCTCGCCATGTTCTTTGGCGGGTTATTTTTCTATCTTCGAGTTATTCTAGCAAAGACCTCTATTATTTGCAAGTACTTATAAAAAAACATCTATTTCAGCGTGACCAAAGGTCACTCATTTTTAGGGGGATATTGTTTTTAAGAAAAAGGGGGACAATATTCCCCCTTTTTTTTGACTAAAAGTTAATCCTTGGGGAAAGGGGTGACAGCGAGGCTGCGCCTATGGTGAGACGAGCGCCAAGAGGGGAAAACTACGTTTTCCCTTATGGAAACTAAAAAAGCTTTCCAAAAAGGAAAGCTTTTTTAGTTAATGGCGGGGCCGACGGGGTTCGAACCCGCGACCTTCAGATCGACAGTCTGACGTTCTAAACCAGCTGAACTACGGCCCCTCAAATTTACTTGTAAATTTGATCCCGAAGAAGCGAAGCTTCTGAGGGAACTTAACACACTTTTCAACGGCCTCTCCAATGCTTCGCATTGTCGAGCTATTTTCCTTGTAAGGAAAATATGGGCGCGGTAGGACTCGCCTACTACGCTCACAACTTCCTGTTGTTCACTGCGCAGGCCCGCCTCGTTTCGCTTTCGCTCGCAGTCCTGCTCGCTTTTCCTCGCACTTGCTCGGCGCTCAACTCGATTCGAGTCCATCAAGTGAATTCATGGTGGGCGCGGTAGGACTCGAACCTACGACCCTCTCCTTGTAAGGGAGATGCTCTAACCAACTGTGCTACGCGCCCCAAATTCAGTTTTAAGTCATAAGTAGCAAGTTATAAGATGATTTTCGCCTATGACTAAAGATATCATTTAGAAATAGAATAATACAATATTTCATAAATATTGTCAATAAAAAAGCAATAAAAAATATATTCTAGTGAATTGTAACTCATAGTGCGACATTGTCAAGATTTTGATCACTGTTATTTTGAAAATGCTCTTTTACCATTTGCTTCGCTGTCTTATAACCATGAATTTTTCTCGGATAATTATTTATCCATTTTTCGATTTTTTTTTATATCTCTGCTGCTAAAATCGGCAATATCTACACCTTTTGGAATAAAACGACGTATAATCCTATTCGTATTCTCATTAGATCCTCTTTCCCAGGAACTATACGCATGCGCAAAATATGTTGTTATCCTTTGC
>JBDRPX010000013.1:0-20693 GCA_043826565.1 Candidatus Omnitrophota bacterium | reverse complement strand
GATAATTATTTATCCATTTTTCGATTTTTTTTATATCTCTGCTGCTAAAATCGGCAATATCTACACCTTTTGGAATAAAACGACGTATAATCCTATTCGTATTCTCATTAGATCCTCTTTCCCAGGAACTATACGCATGCGCAAAATATGTTGTTATCCTTTGCTGTTTTGGTTCTAATACACTCACCTCTAATGATTTCCAATCTAAAAACTCACTCCCATTATCAAACGTGATAGTCTTAAACTTTATTTTGAATTCAGCTCCATATTTCTTTTCTAACCCATCTATTGCCTGCTGAACAGCTTCTTGTGTTGATTGTTCCAGCTTAATAATTATCTCTTCTAATGTTTTTCTCTCTGTAAGCGTTAATAAGCTTGTTATTGTCCCCTGAGGGCCCTTTACGCAATCTCCTTCCCAGTGCCCATACTCAAGCCGCTTATTTACCTCTTCCGGCCGTTCCGTTATCCTTCGCGCCATCCTATTCGTCCGGCTTACTCTTGCTATCATCTTATATTTGCGTTTCTTCCGTTTCCTTTTCTCCCATAAATTCTCATTGCTTATCCCTGAAAAAATGCCCGCGTCTATATAATTATATAGCGTTTTTGTGCAAATCAGCCCCTTAAACTTTAAGCCTTTTTTCTTTATCTCTCCGATTATCGCATCCGGCGAAAATTTATCTTTTATTATCTTTTTTCGTATGTATTCCTCTAACTGCTTATCATGTCCTATCTTTAATGACCGTTCTTTGTTCTTTCCGAGCTTAACATAATTTAACTGCCCTGCATTTGCCCGATATTCCAGCTTTTCCCTTAAATCACTCTGTATCCTGCTAACCGTCCCTCGTTTTACCTCTCGATAAATCGTCGATTTATTCCTGCCCATGATTACTGCTATTTCTTTTATCTTTCTTTTCTCCTGCAGCAATACTTCTATTTTGAAACGTTCTCCTTCATTTAAATGTTTATATTTTTGCCTTTTAATGCTACAATTTTCTTGCTCCATATGATCTCCTGTTTTTTGTTTTGTTTGTCACTTACAAAATAACAGGTTTCTTACGATCTGTGGAGCTTTTTCTTGTCGCACTTGTAATTACAATCTACACCATTATTCTGTACATACCCCCTGTTGACAAAACATATTGGATATGTTAACGTAAAACCCTAACTTAAACATAACCAGACCGCAAATGACAATACCACAATATTTATTGTAAGTCATTGCTAAGATTAATATTACGACTATGGACACAAAATCTGTTTTTAACTCTTTGCCGCAAAAAATTCAGGATGTTTTAAAAAACAGCGGCATTAATGACCTCTATCCCCCGCAGGCTGACGCAATAAAAAAAGGACTGCTTTCCGATGATAATATGATTCTTTCGATGCCCACAGCATCAGGAAAAACATTACTGGCAGAGTTGGCAATGCTAAGAACGCTTTTAGAAAAAAAGGGGAACTGTCTATACATCGTTCCATTAAGAGCTCTTGCCTCAGAAAAATATGATGAATTCCGGGAAAAATTTTCTCCTTTAGGCATAAAAGTCGGTATTGCTACCGGTGATTTTGATTATTTTGATCCCTTTTTAACTAAGAACGACATTCTTATTGCTACCGCAGAAAAAGTTGATTCTCTCCTGCGGCAAAAGCCCAGCTGGCTTTGTTCTCGCTTGGCCTGTGTAGTAGTCGATGAAATTCATTATATCGGAGACCCCAAACGCGGGCCGACATTAGAAACAGTTATTACCCGACTCTTAAGCATGAGCCCGGAAATAAAAGTTTTAGGCTTAAGTGCCACTATTGCCAATGCCTGCGATATTGCCGGCTGGCTCAATGCTACTTTAGTAACAAGTCTCTGGCGTCCGGTTTCTTTAAAAGAAGGGGTTTACTGTCAGGGCGAAATAACCTTTGCCGACGGAACAAAAAAGCAAATTGATTTTACGCATAGCCAGGATGATATTTCCGCTATCGCCATTGACTGTATCCAGGACAGCGGACAAGTATTGGTTTTTGTAACTACCCGCCGCTCTTCTCAAGCCGAAGCGCGGCGCATATCTAAAGAACTCAGTCCCATTCTCACCCCGGAAGACCGTAAAAACTTAAATGATGTTTCCGACCAAATAGAAGCAGCCAGCGGTGAAGCCACAAAAGTAAGCAAACAACTATGTGAATATCTGAAAAACGGCGTTGTTTTTCACCACGCCGGACTGCATCACAGTCATCGCAAAATAATCGAAGATAATTACCGGAAAAATATTATAAAAGTTATCTGTGCCACTCCCACCCTGGCAGTCGGAGTAAATCTTCCCTCCCGACGGACAATAATCAGGAGTTTATACCGCTATGTATCCGGCATAGGCATGCGCCCGGTAAGTGTACTTGAATACAAGCAGATGAGCGGACGGGCCGGCAGGCCTAAATATGATAAGTTTGGAGAAGCTATACTTTTTTCTAAAAACAAAAAGGAACAAGGTGATTTATTTAGTAATTTTATTTTTGCTGATACAGAACCTATCCACTCTCACTTGGGGAATGAGAGTGCTTTACGGGTTCATCTACTTGCTTCAATCGTAACCGGATTTATTACCAGCGAAGAAGGTGCTTTTGAATTCATGAAAAAAACTTTCTTTTCTTATCAGGAACAGCACTATGATTTAACCGAAATGATCCTGGAAATTCTAGATTTTCTGGAACGCGAAGAAATGGTTTCCCGAGAACACGATAAATTATTCCCTACTCCTTTTGGGACCAGGATCAGCAGATTATACATAGATCCGATAAGCGCGGTCATACTGCGGGACTGTCTTAAAGATACTAATGATAAACTTCCTGCGCTAACCATACTTTATTTGGTATGCTCAATACCGGATATGATCACCTTAGCGTTAAACAAGCAAGATATTGAAAAAATAGTACCTTTTGCGGATAAAAATGATTCTAAATTTGAATTGCCGCTTCCTCTGAACAACGACTATAGCAGCCATCTGGCAAAGATTAAAACCGTCTGGATGCTTATGCGTTGGATGAATGAGGAGAAGGAAGATACTATTTGTGATTTTTTCAATGTCGGCCCCGGAGATGTGCACCGTTTTGTAGAAACAGCCGAGTGGCTTCTCTATGCCACAATAGAACTGGCAAAATTATTTAAAATACCATCTTCAACAGAATTATATAATTTAAGAACAAGACTGCGTTATGGGATTAAACCTGATTTATTAGAATTGGTTAGCTTAAAAGGCATTGGCCGAATACGCGCCCGAAACCTCTTTGACAAAGGATTTAAATCAATTGCCGATCTCAAAATATCCCCGATACAAGCATTACAAAAAGTTCCGAATATTGGAAAAGAACTCGCCGCAAACATTAAAAAACAAACAGTAAGCCTTTAAGTTAAGGCTTCGTTAGATATGGCGGAAATACTGCTGAAAACACCACCCACAAAATCAGCAAGCTGAATTATGGAATTATTGTTTTTTCTGTTAAACTTATGATCCTTATTGCTTGTACTCAGATTTAAAACCCCAAAAACATTTTTTCCTTTTTTAATCGGAACGATTAACGCTGCTTTTAATTGCGGCTGATGCAGGCGCAGCATAAGTCTTTCCTGGGCAAAACGGCTGTCAATAGATACTACTTTTTGCTCTTTAGCCGCCCATCCGGATACCCCTTCACCAACCCTTAAACGAGTATCCCGAACAATGTGTTCCGGAATACCCTTGGATATTTCGATAGAAAGAGTCTCCGATCTATTATCGAGCAACATCAAAGAAGCTCGTTCCGCCTGCACACAATTACTGGCAGAATCAAATAACGCGTTTAAAATCTTTCTAATGTATAATTCCTCGGACAAAGTTGTCCCGGAATTACTCTCCGGCTGCTTAAGCGCTTTCATTTGAATAATATAATTGGCCACTTCCTGGATGAGATGGACAACCGATTGTATCGACTGGAAAGAAAACACCCTCAGCGTTTCAACAGCCTCAATAACCGCAGTGACATCCAGCTCCAGCAGTTTACTAAGATTAAAATATTCAGAATAAGTTCGCCGTTTCCCCAGGACTATGGGGCCGACAACAATGTAACCGGCAATTGTCTCAGAAGATAATCTGATCGGAATAAGAATTCGATTCGCGTAAAAAGGACAACAGTCATAATAAATATTGTGCGGGGTGTCTAAAAAATTCTCTCTCTCGACTAAAAGAGTTTCCTGAGAATAAGGCTGTGGAGATAAAGCCAAACAATCTTTACATTTTTTAAAAGCAATCGAAGAAGAAGAGATGACCTCATAACAGTATTTATGCGGCCGGCTTAGAGGGGTCAGAGGAGTTCCGTCCGGAGAGATAACCCGCACCCCGGAACCGATTACCGCGGCAAAATAGTCCTGGATAGTCTGCCACTTTTTAAGATCAACTAATTCGAGTAATTTTGAATCCATCACGCAGAAAAATTTTCTGAAGCAATGTTCACTCTTTGTGATTTACCATTACCTCTTTTGATCCCGCAAATTTTCATTTTATTATACAAAGTGGTCCTATTAATACCTAAATAACGAGCCGCTTTAGTACAATTCCAATTAGTATGCTCAAGCGCATCTAAAACAATATCTCTCTCCGGAGTCTTAAGTGCATTCTTAAGCGTAAAGTTAGACCGGCAATTACTTTTAGAATCTTGTCCTTTTTTCTGCATATACTCCGGCAGATCCCCCAAATCAATAGTATCACCTTTAACAAGTATGCACGCGCGTTCAATTGTATTTTCAAGCTCACGAATATTCCCGGGCCAAGCATAACTCATCATTGCCTGCATGGCATTATCGCTAACTTTTTCAATGATCAAACTATTTTTAGTCTGCTGTCTTATATTATTATACTTTATCAGAAAATGATCCACCAGCAGCGGGATATCACAGGTGCGCTCGCGCAAAGGCGGGATTTCAATACGGATAACATTTAAGCGCCAGTATAAATCTTCCCGAAAATTCCTCTTTTTTACCAGCTCCTCCAAATGTTGATTCGTCGCCGCAATAATACGCACATCAGCATTAAGGGTTCGGATATCTCCGACTCTTTCATAATTACCCTCTTCTAATATCCTTAAAAGTTTTACTTGTAAACTCGGAGAGCACGTATCAATTTCATCCAGCAAAAAAGTTCCTCCGTTAGCAAGTTCAAATCTTCCGGCCCGGTCTTTTATCGCACCGGTAAATGAACCTTTGACATGTCCAAAAAGTTCACTTTCTAGTAATGTCTCCGGCAAAGCCCCACAGCTTACTTCTATAAAAGGCTTTTCCCGGCGATAACTGTCCGCTTGATGTATCGCTTGCGCAATCACGCGTTTTCCGGTACCGCTTTCTCCGGAAATTAATATAGTTGTCGGAGAATTAGCTATTGACTCTATCATCGCATAGATTTTCTGCATTTTCTCGTCTTTACCGATTATATTATGAAACCTATGCAGATCACTAAGAACTTTATACGGCTGAGGTTCTAAACATATCTGCAGCCTGTTGTTATTGCCCTCGTGATGCTCGCTGATCCTTTCCACAATTGATTTTATCTGCTTGTCCTCAATCGGCTTGGTCATGTAATCAAAAGCTCCCAGCCTCATAGCTTCGACAGCATTTTCGATATTTCCGTATGCGCTCATTAGTACTACATATGTTTCCGGGTAACTTACCTTTATCTGCTTTAATAACTCAATCCCGCCAATATTAGGCATTTTCATATCTGCCAAGACAATATCCACCGGATAATCGCGCATAATTTTCAAAGCTTCCACCCCATTCTCCGCAGTGCTCACATTATATCCTTCATATCTGAGTATTTCTTGCAAAGATCGTCTAGTCAACGGTTCATCATCAGTAATCAATATGTGTGTTCTCATCGCTATCCTCCTATAGGTATCTTTACCGTAAACCTAGCTCCTCCTTGAGACACACTTTCTACTTTAATTTCCCCTTCATAACACCCGATAATCTCTTTAACAATAGCCAACCCCAATCCTTTTCCGGTAGCCTTTGTTGAGAAAAAAGGTTCAAAAATTTTAGCCTTTACGCTTTCATCTATCCCGCTTCCGGTATCAATAAAGTCTACACAAAGATTGCCCTCTTCCCGATAACTGCGTACCTTTAGTTTTCCTTTTTCATTTATCGCCTCAAAAGCATTATTTACAAAATTCATAAATACCTGTTGTAATCCGCAATCTCTTATCATGGGAAGATTTTGTTCAAATTCTGTTTCAATATCTATCCGCTGGCAAATCGCCTGTTGTCCATAAAATGACAAAGCCTCCGAAAGCAGCTCATTTACATCTACGGCATCCCGGGAAACAGGGTTATGATTTCTGTCACCGGCAAAGGAAAATTCCAGCATTGATCTTAATATTTTTGCCATCCGTTTCAAGCCGGACTGGATTTCTGATAAATATTCTTTAATAACATTCCCTTCATTTGTGTGGCTAATACACAAATGAACATACCGCATGATCCCATCTAACGGATTATTAAGCTCATGCGCGATAGCCGAAGTAAATTTAGTCACCGCCGTAGAATTCTTAAAACAATTCAGCTGCTTTTCCAAATGCTCATTATAAAAAGCCGTTTCAATTGTCTGCGCCGCACAGCAAGCCATGGCGCTGACAAAAGATAATTCTTTAATCGAGAAAGGCTTTCCATCGGATTTTTCGGTTATATTTAAAACTCCCAATAAACGGCCTTCCCGCATAAGCGGCACGGAAAGAAAAGAATGGGTCTGATAGTTACCTTCATGACATAGACTCCTCAGGGATTCTTCCTTCCGGACATCCTCAACTAATAAAGGTTTTTTTCTTAAAGCAACCATGCCGGATATTCCTTCACCTAAACGCAGCCTTTCGCCAAGAATCGATTTTTTATGCTGCCCTCTGGCAACACGCACCACAATATCACGCTTAGTTTTATCTAAAAGCAAAACCGACCCGGAGTCCGACTCTAAAATATCCAGGCACTGATTTAAGATAGTTTCCAAAAATTTCTGCATATTAATCTTCTCTGTAATTTCAAATTTCTTCTTCTTTTAATTTCTCTAGTTTTTTCTTTATCGAATCTATTTCCTTATATTCAGAAAAATTCATTACAATTCTATTATAAACTTCTATGGCCTTTGGCTTTTCCTGCAGCTTATTTTCATAAATTTTGGCTAAAACTAATAAAGTATCCGCCCCAAGCTTATACTTAGAATCCAGCTGTTTAATATAGGCAACCGCCATATCCCAATTCTTCTGTTCCATGTAAGTACGCACAATCAAATTCTCACAAAGCACAGCAGCCCTTGTTCCCGGGTAGTCCTGAGCAATTCTCTGGTAATGTGCAATAGCCGCTGAATATGCCTGCTCTGCAGAAAGATCATCACCATTTTCCACATAATAGTGTGCAATATATAACGGCACAGAAAAACTCTGTTTCGTTTCTCTGTAATTATCTGTGATTTTTTTGAATACTCCTAGTGCCCAGGGCCAGTCTCCTTGTTTCTGAAATGTCTGGCCCTTTTCAAATAAGGCGAGTGCTTGTACCTCCTGCCGTCCTTGGTGAGATACTATTATTTTATCATAAATCTCCCGAGCTTTGTCAAACTCTTTTTGCAAAGCATATATCTGAGCTATCTTGAATCTTGAATTTAAAGCATGGTTTGAGTCGGAAGGAGCCTTTCCTATCACCTTTTCATAGAGTGAAATAGCCTGGATGAACTCATAAGGAGCAACCTCCCCATTATTAAAAAATATCGACTTAGAAGCTTTATCTGCCTGCCAGACCATGCGTTCAATCTGATACTGCTCGCTGCAGCCGGAAATACTTATAGCCACTATACTAAATAGGACTAGTAATGATATTCGGCCCATCGCAGCCTTAAGATTATATATACTTACCATCGTCTTTTCCTTCAACAAGTAGATAAAGCTTTGTCGCAGAAATAGTTACAAAGACATTCACAAATAGCGAGATAAAAACTCCGGCAATTAGGACAACAAAAACTACTTCCGGAACCGTTCCCTCCATCAAAGCAAACAATCTACCTTTTAATAATGCAATCGGAATATATAAAAACAGCGGGAATACAACAATAATCGCTGCGGCAAAAGAATTCTTAAAAACATGAACAAAATTGCTTATTATGGCAGTAAGAAAATTCTTACCGCTTATCATAACAGCTGGCTGGGCAAATATAAATAAACTATGGATAAGTCCTGCCATAATAACATTTAGGAAGATAAAAATAAGTGACCAGTCGTCACGGGCAATACCTAAAAAATCCGGCCCTTTTTGCATTATTTTAAGCAAAACCTTCCCCTCTAAACGAACCCCAAGCTGTAAAACAAAATATACCATCAGTCCAATAATCAGTAAATTGATATATTTTAAGAATGTTTTCCCGAATAAACCCTTTAAGGACATTACTTTAGTCCGGGAATACCGGTAAACTGCCAGCACAGTCATTCCGCTCATGAACGGCCCCAAGATAACCGCAATGATCGACTGAAAATAATAAAATAGTTTGGACACCAATATTAAATTAAGAGGATAATGCAAAAATTTTTCTCCCCAGAATCTGAGGACTATAGGTTTTAGATAAACTAATAGCGGCGGCTGTTCAAAAATAAAAATTCCAAATATCCCGGCCAATTCCAATATCGCAATAATACCAAAAGGAATTATAATATTATGATTAGTCATTATGATCGCTAAGCCGCTAGCCCATGATTTTTTAACTAATCCCAATTGAGATATCTGTGAATTCTGCATAATTTTTTCAACACTTACTAGTTACATTTTTTACACATATTTACCAAAGATTTCAAAATGATAAAATATGCATAGTTTTTTTGACAAATATTGTTGATGTTAATTTTTTTAAACAAATTGATGATAAAGTATAGCATATATCTCTTTACTATTCAACCAAACACAAAGAATATAATAATATCCGGACAGTGCTATATATAGCAGCGAACGGCCCCCCCTAAAAAGCCGTTTTCAAGATGTGATATAAAAAGGCACTCAGAGAATTACAGTCTCATCCCTGAGCGCCTTCTTTTTTGTTTAAATTACGCGGAAATCATCCCCGTTTCTTACGAAATCCCAGCAAACCGAGTAATGCCGGTCCCAGCAAAAGCATTGTTGCCGGTTCAGGAGCAGCAGTTCTTACATACAATTCAACCCCATCATTATAAAAATGACAATCCGGATCAAATCCTAATCCAAAACGGCCGTCCGCTGTATACTCAACTAATAGATCAATCTGATCCTGTGTGAAAAAATAACTAAAGTCTTTTGCCGGAGCATAAAACTCATTAGCTGCTGTAAATAATGAAACTCCATACCCTTCCAACGCATCTCCTTCTACCCCATTATAATACTGATCGTCCCAATACTGAGTCACCCCAAAAGGAACCCTATCAATCAAACGGGCATACAAAACATGATCAGAATCATCCCAGTTCTGAATATTGTTGATTTTCAGTTCAACCTCAACAATCGGATCATCTGCCGGAGGAGTAAAACCTATTCCCCAAGTATAGAGATAATAATGATCAAGGTCATTCAAATCCGCAGGATCTGGGATAAAAGTATATGTACTTGCAAAAACCGTAGCTGCCATACTTAAAAGAAAACAAACTATTGCTAAACTAAATAATGTTCTTTTCAATTTTTCACCACCTTTCCAAAACTATTTTTTCTATTCTAAAAGTTAACTAAACTCTTTTTTTCCTTTTGGCAATTAGGCCGAGTAATGCCGGTCCCAATAGCAATACCGTTGCCGGCTCCGGAGTCGGCACCGGGTTGACATCTCCATTAAGCGTCAGATAATCATTCCCGCATTGCATTGCCCAATGGACCCAAATATCAGTATCCTCAGTAAGATCAAATATTCCTAATGAATCCAGAGGAATACAAGCTTCCAATACATGATGTGACTCTATATCAGCACCATAAACGAAATCGATCGTTCCCTGATCAACTCCAGTATCCGCAGCTATACACCAGGGATCTGCAGCCGCATGCTGTGAATAAACAGAATTATTCCATACCGCGTTATTATATAAATGCGCTCCTCCCACAGCAGCGTCATATGAGCTGACATCTATCGCGTATTCAAAATTATCCGGGCCGTTTAAGCTTATTCCGATATCTCCGGGTAAAAACCACGGGTTTCCTGGAGCAGTAGCACCCTGTATCGGCAATCCGGTAATTACCGCGATATAAAGATTCGTACTATCATTATCCAGATAAATAGCTTCGGTATCAAATGCGTTTCCGTCATACCCCTTTCCGCCAAAAGTATAGCCGGGACCGACCCGATACCAGCCTTTAGTCATGCTGGAAGCATTGTCTTCAGTAATAAAATCAACCGTATCCGTTGCATTCGGAGTATTTGTATCCAAATATCCGGCAGCATCCGAGCCGTCTCCTAAAACTACACCCCAATCAGCCACATCACCGTCAACCACATATCCGGCATATGAAGAAGGTATCCCCAAAAACACGCTTAATAGTACAATAACAAAACTAATTTTAATCTTCAACACAAACACCTACCTTCCAATTCCTATTGTTTTTCCCTTTAAGACCACAACAACTGTTTTCAGTAAAATATCCAACTCTACAAAAAGGCACATTTTTCGAATATACAAAAGATCTAATTTTACTTTTTTCTTTACATCATCAAGGGTTTTGTCAGCACGGTGATAAACCTGCGCTAAGCCCGTAATCCCCGGTTTAACTTCCAGCCTTCTCCCGTACTCAAAGATCTTTGAATTTAAACTTGTTATGAGTTCAGGACGCTCGGGACGAGGACCAACAATACTCATATCTCCCATTAAAACATTATAAAATTGGGGTACTTCATCTATATGTGATTTTCTTAAAAAGTGACCGATGAACGGAATAACTCTCGGATCTCGTCCTTCAGAAGTAGCCCATACAGCTCCTGTGCCGCTTTCCGCATCCGGCCGCATACTTCTCAATTTATAAATTTTAAATATTTTTCCATCTTTACCAACCCTCTTTTGCTTATAAAAAATTGGGCCCTTTGGAGAAATGATTTTTATTAATATACTAAACAGCAAAACAAACGGCGCGGAAATAATAATACCGCATACTGCCACAAAAACATCAAAAAAGCGCTTTAATTCAATAAATCTGCGGCGGGCAAAACGAACCAACGCTCCGCCTAAACCTAAGAAAAAAGTAATTATGCCATAAGACTCAATGCCGGCAACCTGATCAACAGAATTAGCCATTACCGCCGGTATGGCTAAAAAACAAAAAGCCGCCAGACTAATAATTAAAATTTTAAAGTGAACTTTTGCTGCTTTATTGAATTGCATACTTTTTGCTTCTCTCTCTATTAAACTTACTTAAAAAATTTATTTAGTTCTACCCAAGACTGAGAATTTAGAGCACTTATTGTGCCAACTATAAAGTTATCCTGAATTAAAAACTGACTTTTGTAACTTATTTAATTTCAATAAGTTAATTTAATAATATTTTGTCTTCTATTTTATACTAATTAAAGTGTTTTAGAATTTCAGGAATATCAGAATTTTCTGTTCAAAAAAAACAACAACTAATGATTAATTATCTTCTCTGGTTTATATATTATTAGTAACTAAAATCTTTCTAAATTAATTAATAAAGATTGTTGAAATTTTAACAAGTTTACCATATAAAAAAAATTTTGCAAGTGTTTTTTAAAATTTAATAAGCTTTACCCGAGAAGATCTAAAAGAAAGGGCTGGCAGGTATTTATGAAGGCTTTCAATCTTTGCAAAGCTTCTTGTTCATCATGATTAATAACCTCTGTAGAAATACGAATTTGTCCTCCGCTAAGAGGAGTCCTCTTTAAATAGGCAAAAATCAGTTTTAAACGCTGTTTAAAATAACTATCTAGGAACTTATCCCCGGCAATAAACCAGTATAAGAAAATCTGTTTATCTTTTCCTTTTTCAACTAACAGCTTATTCACCGTAAGACCAAAACTCTTCTGCTCCAAGGCATTTGGAATAATTTCCTTTTCTTTAAGTGTAATTACTCTCCCCTCTCCTTGCAAACAATTCTCTGGCGGATCAGATGTCTTATGCGTACTTTCAGAAAAAATTAAATAAAATAATATGGGCGGCTCGTTTTCCTTTATATAATAACGCATTATCACATTTCTGGTTTCTAAAATCTTATATGTTTCATCGTTGAGTTTTACATCTTTTGATTTATACTCACCAATTTCCTGAGGCAAATTAAACACACTACTAGCTGCAGGAAATTCTTTCTTGCTTATTTTTATTAAACCAGTAGACACAGCACCGCATATTAATAATATAATTAAAACAATAAATTTTTTATCCTTCATGTTTTTTCTCGATAAGATCGTTTTCTTTAGTCAAAAGTCCATTCAACGCCAACAACCCTAAAGCCGCCGCAGCAAATAAAAGAAACCCGGAGAAATCATGTATCCAGCCCTGTGCGGCTTTCATTCCATACACATCACTAACCCAGCCCAAAAGTACGATCCTCATTACATTAGCAGCTATGGCAATCGGTAAAGCAAACAAAAAAAGCAACCATTTCTTCCATAAATTATGCTTTGCTAAATAGGCAAATGCCGCTCCAAGAGCTAAAAGAGCTATCAAGGAACGCAAACCGCTGCATGGAGCTTCTACTTCAATATAAGAAAAAGGCATTTTAATTATACTCCCGTCCCTAATCGCTTTTATGCCTATAATATTAAGAGCATTCGTAGCCATTTGAGCGGCAAATAACTTCATTCTTATAACTATATTTGAAACTAAAACTAAAGGCATCGGAATCATAAAAATAAGATATCCAATTGGAAATATCATTTTTCTAAACATGTTCATGCCAAAGCTAAACATTATAATCCCAAACAGTAAGATAATCAGAGAAAAAACAGAAATAAAATAGAAATTCATATAGAAACCGGCAATATGCAAAAGTAAAGCTGCAGCGATAAGGTAAATACCCCGGGGAGATGGATCGACTTTTATCTCAGATAAAGTACGCCGTTCACTCCAAATAAAAAATAATGAAGCTAAAAAAATAAGAGGCCCATGGCTATAGTAACCCTCTGGAGCATTCCAGCGGTTCACAAGCCAACCTATTGAAGGATAGTAAATTAATCCCAATAAAGTAATAAGCAATGAGGATTTAAAAACATTGGATAGCTTCATAGCAGTGTTAGATTATCATATCTAAAGACAAATTACAAGCGCAGGACATTTCTCTTTAAAACAGACTAACTGCACAGAAGCCGGCTAAGCGTGATCAGGGGTTTTAAACTTGCTCTGATCAAACTTCTTAAAGCCGGTCTCTGAGCAATGTAATCTGCAATCGGGGGGCTGTACGTATAGTACAGTTTTACAAATTTTCTGCCAAGTTTATTGGTCAGCAAATAGCTATCTCTGAATTCACACAATACGCGGACTTCTTTGGCCATTTTTGTACCAAATGCTGCTGTAGCAATAAAACATCCGCCGCCGCCACCGCCGCCGCCGCTGCTGCTGCTTACAGCTGCATCCGGGACCGGAGAATCTGAAACATCAGGAACATCTACGGCTGATTCATTTTCAACAGCCGCACCTACCGCGTACATTGAAAAATGCAGGGTTTCCACAGACACTATCTTGGAAATCATATCTACATTTGCCCCGTTAACTTCTTCCCAAGCGGTTGTAGCCAGATTATAATAATAAATCTTTAAATTTTCCGCGCTGGTTATGCCAGCCGCGCTAAGCTGCGCGTCTGTATAAGGTATCGTGATTGTCGCTGCCGTACTAAACTCTGTTCCTCCCGGGCCAAAATCAACAACACTATCAACTATATTAATATCACTTGCTGCGGATGGAGCGGCTACTACTTTAGCCACAGTGATCTGCAGCGGCGCTTCCACAGAACCGGCTTCTATCGTAACTGCGGTTCCGGCTAAATCACCTTCACTAATACTAACAGTTCCGCCTGTATCACTTTCTACTTTTTCCATTTCAATTGTTTCTGTATTCATAAAAGTGTTACGGCAAAAACTTATTTCCTTACTTCCGCCAATAGTATCTGCCCAGCTGATATAATAATGACAACCTTCCGGATTTGTGGCAAAAGAAGGATGGCAATTTTCACCGGCCGCCTCAAACTGAGAATATTCTTTAAACTGATAATCCTGATTAGATGCTCCGGCTAATCCTATTGTTCGACTGCCATAAAGTTCCTGTTCCCAAACAACAAGAACATTTCCATTATTATCTATTTTTAAATCATATCCGCCTAAGGTTCCATTTGTTAATGCCGCAGCATTTACCTGGCTGCTTGTTCCGACACTATAAGTACCTTGAGCCTGGCTATAAACATATTCTGCAAATTCAACATTCGCGGTATACTGGCCTCTTTCTTCCCACGCAATGTAAACAGTATTACTTTCCGCGTCAGCCTGTAAAACCGGCCCCTGCGCTCCGGCGGTAGCATTGCTGACAACCACATCGTTTCCAAAGCTCTCACCGCAATCAATTCCACTGCGATCAGCCTTGTCAAAATATATACTGTATGTACTATTCTGATTAATTCCGTTCCAGCCGATAAATACTGTTCCGTTATCATTAACATCAATTCGCGGAGCAGCGCAATTCTGGTCGAGGCGATCATCATCTACGCGTATCGCGGTTGGAACAAATTCATACCAGCTGTCATTATAAGCGGCTGTTGTTCTCGTATAATTAATTCGGGAAACCCCGCTGTTCTCATCTACCCAACTGAGATAAATCGTGGACGGCTCAGCAGTTTCACTGTCACCGTCATCGGTAAGAGCAGCTCCGACATCAATAGCCGGGTACATCTGATTGTTCACTCCGGAATCATCATATACTAAATAGCTGTCGCTAAAATCTGCATCGCCGGATTCCATAACCGCGATATAGATATCCCAATCTCCCAATAAACTCTTTTGCTGCCAGGCAACATATACATTCCCTAAAACATCCACAGCAATTGCCGGATAACGATGTTCGATATCTGTTTCATTACGGTTAACTTTTACGGCGTTTCCAAAGCTCACCCCAAAGTCACTGGATTTAGCCAGATAGATATCCCAATTACCTTCCCCGGATACTTCTTCCCAAACAATATATACATTTTTTCCGTTGTTCGAGGTCGCCACACAAGGATTATCCTGTGAAGGAATACTTGCTGCGAATAATAGAGAAGCACTACTTTTGGAAAATTTTTTCGCCTGGCCGTAAATAAATTTCTGGGTTTCGAAAGAATAAGCCGACTCAGTCATCGCATTACCGTCAAGGTCGCTTACATTAAGAGAAATATCCACATCCTGCTTATACATAAAATAATCACTCGGGTCATACGCTACAACATATTCACCGGCAGATTTTTCAATGATCTCAACATCATATTCAACTATCTGTCCGCTGGCGTTCTCATAAGTCTGAATATTTCCGTCCGCAATAATAGAAACGCCTTCAACGCTCAGGTCTATTGAACCGCTGTCAATTCCGCGATTATCATCTTTTAAGCAAAATTGGATATTCGTATGAACAGGAACATTGTTCGCATCCGCACCAGGTGAGCAGCTTTCAACATATGGAGCTGTCGTATCCGGAACAATGCTAAAGGAGTAACTCGTAACCAAATGATTAGCAGAAAAAGAATTTACAGAACTCAGAAGAACCAGCAGTACTGCCAGGACCATCTGAGTGATCGTTTTATTTAGGTTTTTACTTTTCTTGTTCATCGTGACCTTTCGGAAACCCAGCTGCCTTCACCTCTGCTTTCGCTTTGGTTTAAGGCCTGTGGCTTTGCTTCCCGCATCTGCGGAAAGGGCTCTTGCCCGTCCCATTCTCTCGATCCCGAATGTAGAAGCCTATTTAATCCTCTCTTCGGGATGCCGATGAAATTCTCCATTAAGAACCTCATTCGGCAATGGTTTGCTATTATCGTGGTACACTTTTCAAAGTTCAGCTTTATTGCATATATATATTAAAGCAATTTCTATACCTAATTAGATTTATTTTGCGTTTTTTCAAAAAACACTTAACGTGTTATAAAATAATAAGATATGACTTATGGAATATTCCTCGTTTTTACCCACAATCCCGAACAAAGAGAGATCCTGGAAATTTTTTTCTAATTTGGAGAAATTATTTTCCCCTTTTTTATTATCCTTATTTTGCTTAAATCACAAAAAAAAGGGCTGCTTTTTAATAGGATCTCGGCTATTTGATTCAATTTTTAGCCTTTAATCTATCAATTGCAGCCCTAAATAGTTTACTCTGCCAGGTCGCTAGCTTCGACACTGACATTTACTACCTGCCCACAGAGACATAACTGTTTTCATAAATATTAACAGGATCTTTTATCATCTAAATAACATTATTTAGATTCTCTAACCGCAGATGATACTCCCGGGCCAAATTTGGCACTCTGCTCTATCTCTTTCCAATTGGCTTTAAACCACTCGATCGTTTCTTCTATAATACCTTCAAAATCCAGATTAGGAGTAAACCCCAAGATCCTTTTTGCCTTTTCATTACATGCTAATAATCTCGGTTTAGTATCCCATTTTCTGCGGGACAAATAAATAAGTTCTTTGTCGTTACCTGTAAGACGCTTTATCGTATTAGCCAGATCAATAACCCTGATCTCCTGTCCCGCAGCTATATTAATTGCCTCACCAATAGCTTCTTTAAAAAATCCCATGCGCATAAGGCCGTCGGCAATATCGCCGACATAAGTAAAATCCCTGGTTTCTTCTCCGGTCCCGGTTATGGGTAAAGAAAGCCCTTTCATTGACCAAAAAATAAAGTTAGGAATAACATTACGGTATTGACCGGGAACTTCTCCGGGGCCATAAGAATTAAAAAACCTGGCTTTAGAAACCGGGACATTTTTCATTTTGTAAAAATAATTCATGTATATTTCACCCAACATCTTCGTGATCTGATATGGCGTACCCATATAAAGACTT
Source organism: Candidatus Omnitrophota bacterium (assembly GCA_043826565.1). Lineage (GTDB taxonomy): Bacteria > Omnitrophota > Gorgyraeia > B26-G9 > B26-G9 > JBDRPX01. Next base: position 3,684 of record JBDRPX010000013.1, on the reverse strand, counting down.
GATCCCAATTCCTCTTTAAAGGGCAAGGGGGCTTCGCTAGGATAAATAGAAACCCCTGATGAAGCGTATACCAACCGCTCCAGCCGGCCATATATCGCGGAATATTCCAAAAGCCTGAGTGTGCCCAGGCCATTGGTATTAAGGTCTTTTTCCGGATAGTCAACAGAATTCTGATTAGCAAAAAACGCCGCCAGATGGAATATTACCTGCGGTTCTTCATTAAACACCCGCTTTAAATCCACCTCATTTGTAACATCACCTTGAACAAACATCAATCCTTTATCATTCTGTGGCAAGTTCCAGGTATACCCGGAACTCAGATCATCTAAAACAAGCACCTGCGCCTTAACTGCCAACAGCTTACGCACCAGTATTGAGCCTATAGCTCCGGCGCCTCCGGTAACTAATACTCTTTTTCCTTCGTAATATTTCAGATATTCGTCCATTTTTTCTTCCTTAAAAAACAGCCTGTCTTTAGCAATTCCAAAACAGGCGCAGAATGAGTATTTAGCACATCCAGTTCATTAGTTATTATAATACAATTATTTCAGATACGCCATATCTATTTCCATTCGACAAGGGAATTCGGCAAGTGACTATTCTAAAAACAGGCGCTTCCCTTTCAGAAAGCGCCCTAATGAATCTTTTTATAATTCTTTTATTTTTCCCTATCGACAATTAGCTATTAGCCTGCTTCACCTGCTTATCAATTAGCCAGGTCGCTAGCTTCGACACTGACATTTACTACCTGCCCATTATCAAATTCCACTGGTGGAGTATATGTCAAAGTGTAATCATCCGGCGTTCCGGTAATTACCGGACTAACTGTCACTCCTTCAACTTTCATTATTATTGAGTCAACATCAACTCCCAGACCGTCATCTTTTAAATGCACGACAATATCGGTATTTTTAGCTACTCCGACAGCATTTTGTGCCGGGCTGTGCCCGGATGTATAAGGTGCGGCTGTATCAGGAATTGCCGGTGTAGTTACATTTGCTATATTAGATAAACCCGAAACATTGGGGATCTCATCAGATACTTTAATAGCAAAGTAATAAGTAGTTTCTGCAGTTAAGCCATTGATCGTCAGGTTTTGACTTGCTCCGGCAGCACCCGGGATCGGCTCTCCGCTAACTTGAGTAGCACTGGCCCAGTTACTCACATTGATCGGTGAAGTTGAATATCTGATGTCGTAACTGGCTGCGGTTCCAGTCGCATTATCATCACCTGTAGCTGTCCAAGTAAGCACAACTGAATTATATACCGAGGATGAAGCAGCTAAATTTGAAACCGCTGATGGAGCGATCATATCCTCAATTATAGTAAAGGAATATACATCCGCAGACATCTGATTAGCGCAAAATGCATTACCGGTAAAACATAAACCGATAATGCATATTCCTAGAACATTTATTATTTTTAACCATTTAATGTTACACATATTTCCACCTCCTCCTTTTTCGGCACAAAAAAACCTGTCCTTTATTATTAAACTTAATAAAGACAGGCGATTTCTTTGTTGCCGTGACAGCCTATTTGGGTTTTGTTTTTCTATACGCTAAACGCTACCTGCTATACGCTATCTTTTTTTCCATTCGGCAACCCAGCTGCCTTACTAGTCGATGGTCAATGGTCAATGGTCAATAGTCTTTATTTTACTATCAGCCATTAGCTATCAACTATCAGCTAATGTAGGCCTGTGGCTTTGCTCCCTAAATAAGTTCATTGTACATTATTTTTGTTTTTCCTATTAGCCATAAGCTATCAGCTATGAACTGTATCTGGAGAGGGCGCTTGCCCGTCCCACCCTTTCGGCTTCGAGTCTTCTCGAAGTTATTCAAAAGCGCTTTTTATCTATATTTATCTTTTCCTATCAGCTATCAGCTATCAGCTATTAGCCATTAGCCATATTCAAAAGCACTTCTGAATAAATGGTTTGCTATTATCGTGGCTTCGCTTTTTTAAGGAGCGAGGTCACTCGCTTCAACACTTACATTTACCACCTCCCCATTCTCAAACTCCGAACCCGGTGAATACGTTAAAGTATAATCAGCCGGAGTCCCGGTTATTACCGGAGTAACAACTGCTCCGTTAATTTTCATTATTATCGTATTAATATCCACTCCCGCGCCATCATCTTTTACATGCAATACAATATCTGTATCTTTTGCAATTCCCGTTGCACCGTTTGCCGGAGTCTGTCCTGTTGTATAAGGCGGAGTAGTGTCCGGGATAATGATCGTCTCTTTAGCTTCCGCATTAGTACTGTTGGAAAGACTGGAGTTATTGGGAACCTCATCAGCTGCTTTCATCGCGAAATAATACATCTGTCCCGGAGTCAATCCGCTTACAGTCATCGACTCCGCGGTTCCTGCCGTACCAGGAGGAGGTTCACCGGAAACATCAGCTGCCGCATCAAACAGCGAGTTATTTGTTATATTTGCCGTAGAATATTTAATTATATAGGAGGCCGCTGTTCCCGTAGATCCGTCATCTCCTGTAGCTGTCCAAGTCAAATTTATTTGTCCGTCACTGCTTCCGGTAGATGCTGAAAGATCATTCACTGCCGCCGGAGCGGTTGAATCAGAACTACCCGCAAAATATACTCTGACCGCCATAGTATTAACCTGATATCCTACTGTCGAAACATGTGTAAAACGCACAGTATTGCCTCCCTGAGCAAGCCAGGAGGTACTTATGGTTATGGGGGCTAAGTCAACTGTCTGATTATCATATTCCCCGCTTGTCGGTAATTCAATAGCATCATTTTCATTTACATAAATATAACCTTCTCCGGATAGATCAGGGTCAAATACATTTAATATCAATTCCGCGGAAGCAGCTTGGCTAAGACTATTAGTTATCGAGACAGTCATTGACCCTTCTTCCGGAGTTGTTCCGGTCAAAGTCACTGCCGGACTACTGCTGGTATAGGTCACACAATTTAGCGTAGTAAAAGTATAATCATTAGAAATTCCCTCATTATTTGAACTATCCTTACTTTTAACCCTGAAATGATAGGCTGTATTAGTACTTAAGCCGGACAATGTCACGGAATGAGAAGTAACCAGTGCTGTATCTAAAGTTGTCTGTGATCCATAACCAGATGTTATTCCATACTCAACCTGTGAAGTAGAAACTTCATTAGTTGTCCAGGTAATCACAGCAGCAGCATCCGTAATGCCGGAAGAATCAACTAAGGATATTGCCGGAGCAGTTAAGTCCGGGGCATTAACTGTAATGGACAAGGCTTTAGGCTGAGTATCCAAGGCCGCATCAGTTACCTGCACGGTAAAATTAGATGTAACTTGAGTCGTGGGAGTCCCGGAGATAACCCCGGTCGAAGCATTTAAAACCAATCCGGAGGGTAAACTGCCGCTGGTAACTGCCCAAGTGTACGGAGATGTTCCTCCGGTGGCTGAAAGTGTCTGAGTATAAGCGCTGCTTATAGTCCCGTCAGATAAAGAACTGGTCAGAATCGATAAAGCTCCTCCGGCATATATTTCCGGAGGAATCGTGTTCCCTAAATACTCCCAAATGTATTTCGTTAAAGTCTGACCGTCCGCACAAAACCCGCGAGTAGTATCGTTATTTGAAGGAGTCGAGCCAGAATTTGGATTATTTGCTTCTCTAAATACTTCTCTAATTTTATCCTCGTTAGCCCATGGCCATAAATCATCA
>JBDRPX010000012.1:0-98672 GCA_043826565.1 Candidatus Omnitrophota bacterium | reverse complement strand
TATATTTTTGCCTTTTAATGCTACAATTTTCTTGCTCCATATGATCTCCTGTTTTTTGTTTTGTTTGTCACTTACAAAATAACAGGTTTCTTACGATCTGTGGAGCTTTTTCTTGTCGCACTTGTAATTACAATCTACATTCCCAAGAATCATATTGCTTCTACTTAACGTTATGAATAATTTTCTCTGGAGAAAAATGTTTATAACTCTTTATAGATCAAGATGATATATTAAAATATCCAATAATTGACTGCTTGTTTATCATGTTTACGGAATAGAGCTAAGGAGAGTTTGTCTCCGGAAGAGTATTTTTTAGATAATTATTCAATTCTCGAGCAATATTTTCCGCCATTATCCGGTATCCTTCGGATGTGCAATGGAAATCGTCAGCAGAAACAAAATATTTTTTCAGCGGCCGGCTCTCCAATAACTCATTAAACACCTGATCATGTTTAACCAGCGGAACAAAGCTGATCAAGGCGGCATTAGCCTCTGTCTGCGTACTTCCCCGCGGATAACTGGAAAAAATAAGCAAAATACTATTTTTTTTACATATTTTCGCAATCTCCCCGAAATTGTCAAAAGTAATTTTATTAACAATATCTTTTACGGGTTTTATACTTCTAATCGCATGGTATTGCATACGCTTAACCCGATCATCTTTATACTGCGCGGAGATCAACTTTAAAAAATTATTTTGTCTTGATCTTAAAAATGCTGCTGTTTTAATACCCCAGCGTGCTTTTTTATCCTCCGGGTTAAGGGTATATGCCTTTTGGTAAAAAATTGACGCCGAGGCCAGTTCATTATTCTCCAGAAAATACCCGGCCAGATAAATATACCATTTACCCAGGCTCTCCCGGGCATACTCATTATTCGGGGAATCTGCCAGTATCTTAGAGTAGAATTTAATTGCCGCATCAACCATCCCGGCTTGAATAAATATATCCTCTAATTCCGCGTATAATTTTTGATCCTGCGGACTTAAACGCAAAGCTTCTTCGAAAAGCTCCGCGGCTTTATCGTATTCACCGCTGCCTTTATAACAACGTCCCATCTCCAAAACAGCATCATTATTCCCCGGCTGAATTTTAAGTGCTTTTTGATAACATTTAAGCGCTTCCGGGAAAAAAGACCTTTCCCGGAACAGATTCCCCAGGAGCACAAGCTTAGCGGCATCGTTCTCTTTTTCCCAATTAACAAAATCAGGCTGAATTTGTTTTGACTCACTGATTTTAGCTTTAATATTTTCTAATAAAATCGTGACCAACCTGCTGACTTTCGCGCTGGATAATAGGATCTCGGATTTCAAGCCTAAAACAGCCCCTTTGGTCAGCACATGCTCAAAATTCCAGGAGTCATTTCCTCCGGCAAGAACAATAACACAATCCGGCTTACTACTTTTAATGATTTCTTTTAGCCGGAATAAAACCTGTGTTGAATTACACCCCGGAACCCCGAGATTCCAAATCTTAAATTTCTGTCCGGGCCAACGTTCATTTAAAATTTTTTCTAAATGTACCGGATAACTGTTTTCAAAGCCGGCTCCGATCCCATAAGTATACGAATCACCCAAGCAGAAAATATTGTACGCATCTTTTTCCAAGGATATCCGGACAATCTCACGATCTTTTATTGAAGGGTTAGAATTTTTCATAACCCGCAATCCTATTTCCAGCAATACCACTGCCAGCATCAGCCCGAATACAATTAGAAATATCTTCTGTTTTATTTTCACATTTTTCCTAATCATGATTAATTATCACCCGGCATTTCAGCCTCAATAAATCTTATTATTTTTTCGGCAATATTTTCCGCCACGATCCGGTATCCTTCGGCTGTGCAATGCCCATCTTTTATAAAATATTTTTGCTCCTTATCATTACGCAAAAGCTCGGCAAATTTCCGGCGGTGATCAACTAAGGAAATTTTATATTTTCCGGAGACATCCTGAATCGGCATGGATAATTCCTGCGGATACCCGGAAAAAATCAACGGAATATTTTCCTGCCGGCAGATCCGGGCAAGCTTTTCCAGATTAGCGAATAACTGCTGTTGGTGGTTTGTCTTTTTCCCCGCAGACACACCTTCGGCTATCGCCCGATTATACAGCGGTCCGGAATAAATACCTTTATTCTGCGGATCTAAGGCCCAGGCCCGGCCATAGAAAACAATGGCTTTTTTAGAATCATTATTACTTACTAAAACATCCGCTTCGACGATCAGCGCTTTTCCCAGTTTTTCTTTTATATGATTAGACGGATATTGTTTAAATAATCGCGTATAAAAATCCACCGCTTTTGCCGGATCATTCCAGGATATAAACACATCATCAAGCTCTGTAAAAATATTACTATCGTTAATATCCTGTTTTAACAAAAGAGCAAATGTGTGTACTGCTTTTTCATATTCACCGGATAATTTATAACAACGCCCTAATTCTAAAAGTACTGTTCTATTTTCCGGATCGATCTCCCGGGCCCGGCAATAACAGGATTTTGCCTGCTCAAAGCGGTGTTCGATTGTATACCCATTCCCCTGTTTAATCAGCTCATAGATGTCTTTAGCAGAAGCAGCCCCCTCATTACCCGCAATATCTTTACCGGCCGCATGCTTTTTTATTGCGCCTTTAATATTTTCCGAGATGATCTTTATTAATTTAACAGTCTTTAATTTTAAATAAACCGAAGTTACCTGCGAAAAAAAATCCGGGCCGTTTGCCATTTTCTCAGGAAGGCTCCAAGCATCACTCCTGCCGATCATAATAACAACCATGTCCGGGTTTAATACCGGGAAACTTTCCTTAAATTTCCGTAAGGCCATCGCCGAAGTAAAATCAGGATAGCCTAAATTTAAAACCCGGAAAGACTTTTCTTTTTTATTTCTATTTAAAATATATTCCAGCTGGACCGGCCAGCTATTTTCCGGACCGGCACCGGTACCGTAAGTAAATGAATCACCCAAACAAATAATCGTAAAATCATCTTTATTTTTACAAGTAATATCATACTCCGGAACACATATCTTTTTATAGACAATGCCTAAAACACATAGCGCACACTCCACAACTATAAAACAAATAATAATTCCAAAAATTATAAGCAAAAATTTGCGCACTTTATTCCTCTATTCCCTTAACTGCCATATCCTTCAAATCTAAAATTTTTTGATAAACCCCTTCGGCAATAAGCTGATGTCCTTTTGCATTCGGATGTATCGGATCTTCCGGGCCGTTAAATAATTCCTCTTCAGGAATCCTGTCTTTAAATAAAGCCTGCGTATCCACCAAAGGAACAGCGTGCTTATCCGCGACTTCTTCCATTATCTGCTGATAAATAAACCCATCTTTGTAGCATTCAAAAACCTGATAATCCAGCGCTTTCTGAAAAGCAATCAGGGCATTGTCAAAATCTTTTTTATTTTCATCCTGAACCCCCAGAGAAAAATAATGATCACTAAGAGTATTTCCGGAGTTAATAATTTTTTTTTCCTGCTCGGATAATCCGGGCAGCGGCAAATTAACCGGCATCTTAATAAATAACAGCTTTATCTTGCGGGTATTACAACTGCAAACTATTTCTTCAAGATTTTTCCGGTAATCCCCGGCGGAAACGCGGATATTAGAAAATTTAAATTTTCTTTTTAACCCGGCTATAGCCATTCGCTTATTCTTCCCGAAAACACCGGCTACTCCCCGGCGGATTAAAAAACATAAACTGCTTTGCGTAATCAGATTTTTTATATTTATTTTAGTCTGTGATAAAGGCCGCAATTCTTTATCACTTAATTTATCGTTCCTAAAAAACCGGCAATGGTCAATATCATTTAATATATATGAAACTGTTATTATATCGGGGGAATACTTCAGTAGATATTCTTCCAGTAATTTCTTTCCCTGAAAAGTTGTATAACCTATTTGCCCGGCATTTATCACCGTATAATTTCTCCCCTGCTTTAAACGGCTTAACAGCCCCTGTAACTTCGCCGGATATGTTTCAACTCCGGACACCCCCCAGCCGAACGTAGATGAAGCTCCTAAGCAGATAATCCGGCATTCTCTCGGTTGTTTCTGCTCTGTCATAGAATCATTGCGTAATCCTTCGGAATTTGTTTTTACAAATTGCCCCTGGAATTTAGTCTTTATATTCTTCCGCTGCCGCCAAATAAGCGAAGAGTCTTCTTGGCAAAGAGTAAAAACAGCTTCGAGTATATTAAGTTTTGAATCCGTTAAGATAATCCTGCATACCCCTTCGGCAGCAACAATCAGCAAAAGCCCAAAGCAGATCAAAACACATTTTTTAATTATCATTTGTCCGGTATTTTTCATGTCAATCCCCGATAATAATCACACAGTTTAATTAAACTACAGCAAGAACAACGCGGGTTCCGGGCTATACATACTGCCCGGCCATGTTCAATTAAAAGGTAGTTCAATATTCCCCAATCCGCCTTGCGAACAAGGAGCATTAAATCCTTTTCAATTTTCACCGGATCACTGTGTGGGGTAAGCCCTAATCTTAAACTTAAACGCCGCACATGAGTATCCACCGCAATTCCCTCTTGCTTACCGAAAACATTAAACAAAATAATGTTCGCGGTTTTTCGGGCAATCCCCGGTAAACTGATAAGCTCTTTCATCGTATCCGGAATATTTCCTTTATAACAGACCGCAATAATTTGGGCTGCGGCAATAATATGTTTTGCCTTATTGCGGAAAAATCCTACCGAGCGGATATCCTTCTCAAATTCCTTTAAATTAGCCTGGGCATAATCATTAACTGTCTGATATTTTTTAAAAATTATTTCGGTAACAATGTTCACACGTTTATCCGTACATTGCGCCGATAAAACCGTGGCAACTAATAATTCCAGGGGACTGCTGAACTTCAAGGCGATCCTTGCCTGAGGATATGCTTTTTTTAAAGCCTTAACGATATCATTACACTTGCTTTTAATAATTAGTCCCGACACCTACCGTCCTCCGTCATATTATTATTCCTATCTTACCAGAATTTATTAAAAAAAACCATTGCATACAATATTCTTTGCATTTATAATATATCCAATATTATAAAAAGGAGGGTTTAATTATGAAAGCTATAGTAAATGCTGATGGTTGTGTAGGATGCGGTTTATGCGCGAATGCTTGCTCGGAAGTATTTGATATGCAGGAAGATAAAGCGGTTGTAATTCTCGATCCGATCCCGGATGAAATGGAAGAATGTGCAAAAGAAGCAGCAGCAAGCTGTCCGGTAGATGTTATTTCAATCGAGGGATAATTAAACATCAGTTATAGGGTAGAAGCAGTCTCCAGCAATCCCGGTTTATGCCGGGATTGCTTTTTCATTTCAGGATGAAATGATCCCGCCAGGAGTACAGGAGGTACATTTTGTGGCGGATATTAATAACGCCTTTTGGTTAAATATTCCAGATCATTCCATATCTTCCGGCTGCCGAGGACGGCAACCAGATACTTCTTCTTCCCCCGGGTAAACATGCCTAAAAAACAATGTCCGGCCCGGCGCGTATACCCTGTTTTTCCGATCAGTGTATTTGCTTGGCGCCAAAGCATTTTATTATGATTACGCAGTTCTATCTGTCGGCCGTCCGTACCGGTGATTACAGTATTTTTGATCTTCATGTAATTTACTAGATCAGGATACTTTAGAGCATGCCTCATAAAAACACACAGATCATACGCTGTTGAATATTGTCTTTTTTTGCCTTCCGGCAAACCTGTGGCATTCAAAAAGAAACTTTTTTTTGCCCCAAGTTCCTTAGCTTTGGTATTCATGAAAACAGAAAATTTTATTTCCGTACCGGATATTGCCTCAGCCAAGGCAACTCCGGCATCATTTGCCGAATTTATCAATATGCATTTAATCATATCTTCGGCTTTATATTGTGTCCCGTGCGTCAGATACAATTTGGTCGGCGCTATGCCTTCGGCTCTTTTACTGATAGAAACCAATTCTGAACCTTTAAGTTCCTGTGCCGCCAGCAACCCCGTCAACACTTTTACCGTACTTGCCGCCGGCAGTTTTTGATAAGGATTTAGTTCATAAAGAATTATACCTTTGTCCGCATCCATTACTAAAACCGACTTCGCGGTAATTGAACCTGTCTGCTTAGACAGACAAATAGAAGTAAGAAAAAATATTTGCGAAATAATAAGTATGGCTACTTTTGTAAATTTACTCTTCATCTTATATGATCTCCTTTTTTTATTTTTAATGAACCGCCACAAAGCATCGGCGGATAATCTTTGGCGCATTCATCCCCCGGATTAAAAACACGCCTAATATAATACCATTTTCCCGTCTAAAATCAAAGCTGTTCTCATATAATTCTATTGACGGGGACAAGGTATCCGGCTATAATTCTTATCATACATTAACTAATCAAGGAGTTATATAAATGAAAAAACCCGGATTATCCGACAAAAGACAACTCTTAAAAATTCTCGATAAGCATTCTCTTATCCGCAAACGGGTTGTTTTATCCAGCGGAAAAGTAAGTAACTACTATTTTGACGCGCGCATCAGCAGCCTGCACAGTAAAGGTTCCTATCTTATTGCTTCTGTAATTCTGAATATGATCAAAAAAGATGAAATTGATGCGGTCGGAGGCCTTACCTTAGGCGCAGATCCGATCATTGGAGCTGTTGTCGCATTAAGCCACCAGAAAAAACAATCAATTAACGGCTTTATCGTACGCAAAGAAACAAAAAAACACGGGATGCAAAACCTGATCGAAGGTACTCCGTTAAAAAAATCAGACCGGATCCTAATCGTCGACGATGTTGTAACTTCCGGCTCTTCAACAATTAAAGCTATTGAAGCTGTTAAAAAAATCGGGTGTAAAATAGTACGCGTAATTGCTGTCGTTGACAGATTGTCCGGAGCCGCAGAAAATATCGAAAAATGCGGATGCAAACTTGATTCGATTTTTACGATCAAAGATTTTAATTTGTAATTAACATTTAACCTTTGACATTTGACATTAGATATTCGTCATTTGTCATTCCAGAGGATTTGGTTATGGATGTCGTCGGCATAATTCCCGCGCGTTATGGATCTACACGATTAGAAGCAAAAGCCCTTGCCGATATCGCCGGTAAACCCATGATTCAGCATATTTACGAACGAGCAAAGGAAGCCACGGTTCTTGATGATGTAATCATCGCGACAGACGATGACCGCATTAAAAAAGCTGTCGAAGATTTTGGGGGCAAAGCAGTGTTTACATCCAAAGAGCATACCTCCGGCACCGAAAGATTAACGGAGGTTGTTTTTGATATGGACGTAAAAGTTATTGTCAATATACAAGGGGATGAGCCCTTACTTCATCCGGCCATGATCAATGATGTTGCTTACGCTTTACTTGAAGATCCCAAACTGGTCATGTCTACACTAAAACATAAAATAACCGATATTAATGAATTTAATGATCCCAATGTAGTGAAAGTAGTTACCGATAAAAACGGATTTGCTTTATACTTTTCCCGTTCCCCGTTACCAAACATAACCCGGCAAAAAGAACAGGAAACTCTTGTTTTATATAAACATGTCGGGATTTATGCCTACACAAAAGATTTTTTACTGACCTTTAAAGGGCTAAAAACATCGTCTCTGGAAGCAGCGGAATCTCTCGAACAATTAAGGGCTCTGGAACACGGATACCGCATCAAAGTTCTGGAAACAACACATGACACAATGAGCGTAGATACCCCGGACGATTTGCGCAAAGTCATCGAATTTATAAACAAATCTAAATAGCCTTCGCTGTCCACGCATTTTTTAATTCTTTTAATATTTGCGCAGCTTCTTTGATTTTTTCATGAGGCACAAATACGTAATATCCGGACGCGGCAGTTCTGACCGGTAATCCCCAAATAAAATGAGAGGGTTTTACTTCTGTAATAATCCCATGGCTTACTAAACAGGCTTTCTTTACTTCGGCCTCTGATTCATCCCGGGCAATAATTAGTAAACTCCATTTTTTCACGTCTTTATATTGCCGGATCTTACGAAAAAACTCAATCTGCCGAAAAATATCATAACAAACACCGATAAGCACAATGACTCCGAACGCCCCGAATATCCCGGAACTCACAAACGATACTTTTAAAGCAAACGGTAAAACCACCGGGAAATAATATAATAAAAGAAGCAAAACAAAAGCAAAACCAGTGCAAGGGAAAACAGTATTATTAAGAACATCTATTAACCGCTGCTTTTTTTCGTCGCAAGTAATACATTCATAAGGCAAAATAAGTTCATAAAACCATCTCGGCTGATAGACAACTTTAACATAGGCCAAAGCAAAAAATGCGATCACAAAACATATTATAATAAAAGATGTCCAGTCCAAAGAAATTTTAAAAAAAGAAAGAAATAATTCGGCAATTATAAGCGGCCACACCCCGACCCAATAAGGACGCACAGAAATAGTGAATTCTTCTCCGGTATGAGTTTTCAAGGAAAGCTTTTTAACATAAACTGTTGCCGCCCGGACAAAATAAATAAATATCATAAAGACCAGCAAAAACATCAATATTTGCCGGGAGCTTATCGCCCCATACACATAGAATTGAACCAACCGGGAAAATCCCAGGCCGAGCCGAACCAGAACCTCAGATGCGAATATTACTCCCAAGCCATTACCGATGCCAAATCTATTAATAACTCTGCTTAAGGCAACCAGAAACACACAAGCCGCACTCATCGAAGCCATTAAAGCAAGTTTAAAGCCGAGCCCATTGATACTCAATATTTTAAAATCCGGAAATTTATCAACAAGCTCAAGCTCAGAGCTTATAGAATAAGCATGCATCATACTTAAAACAATCGCCGTCACCAGTGTAGCCATCAGCATTTTTTTACGGCCAGAATTTTCATCAAAAAACTTTTTGTTTACTCCGGGAACCCAATAGCCGATTAACTGGATGATAACGCAGGCATTAATATAGGGCATTATCCCTAAAGCAAATACAGATATACCTCTAAGTTTTCCGGCATGTAATAAAGCAACCAGGTCAAACAGCCCTCCGCCCTGCGCATGAATATACTGATCATAAAATTGAAAAACAGCTCTTAAGCTTATCCCCGGCGCCGGTAAAAAATATATCAGCCGGGCAAAAACCACCGCAAGCAGGGTAACGAGAATTCTTTTAAGAATATCTTTATCCTTAAAAACGAAACCTAATAAGCTTTCTGACATAATTCCCTCCATATCCTGTATTATACTCCGGCTTAAGACAAACCGCAAATCAGTTTATATTGCTTTGCCATCTTAAATAGCCATTACCCTATATAGATAAAAGAGTTGACAAAAATATCCAACTGTGATAAGATTTTTACATTGAAAGGACTCAGCTTACATTTACAAGGAGGTAAATTAGCAAGATGCCTTACGACAAATCATCTAATAAAAAAAGATATTCCAGTCACTGCAAAAAGATAACTCTGGGCAAAACTACGATCAGCGAAGAATTATGGGAAGAACTCTCCCGGTTAATCGCTTTTGAAAATTCCATGGCATCAACTGCTCAAAGTGAAGACGTTTCCCGGGCTTTTCATATCTACGACCAAAAAAGACAGAAAGCTATCAATTCTCAATTAACTCCCGATTTTTTTAATTAACAGATTATTGCTTAAGGCAGGAATAAAAAAGCCCCCAGCAGATAGCTATCGCTAATTTTTTTGAAAGCGGTCAACTACTGCTGCGGTTTTTTATTTTTCTTAAATAAGCGTGAAATTTTATCCAGATTTGCATCTTTTGCATTAGAAGCTTCGGCATTCTGTTTCTGTATCGCTTCGTAAATTTCTTTCCTGTGTACAGGAATATCGCGCGGGGCTGTTATCCCTAACTTTACCTGTTCACCGCGAACCTCAACAACCTTGACCTCTATTGAATTCCCAATGACGATACTTTCATCTGGTTTGCGCGAAAGAACTAACATCCTTATCCTTTACCCCTTCAAACATCTCTTCTAAGATTAAATGACGGACAGAATAGTCTGCATCCTGCAATACGACCTGCCTGCCGATACTTGATTTTTTGTTTACCACCAATGGTGCTAACAGATTCACACTCATGCTTTCGGAAGTTTCCGGCACAAATACAATAGAAAATATATCACACTCATCTACACTGCTTACATTTAAAGCCTGCTTATCAGCATCCGTCAAACAAACAGAGTATTCTGATTTAAACTCTTTCGGATTAATTATAATAAAGCCAACTTTTTCATTTTCAACTGACTGTAAGAAAAAAAACGGTTCCTTTGATTTATCTTCATCAATGACATACTGCTTGCAACCAGAAAAACCAATAAGCCCCTCAGGAAACAACATTCCTGATTTACTGCATGCTGCGCTTTGATCTGCCGACATATTCATATTACCCCTTGCCTCCTCCCGGTATTATCCCCGTCGTAAATTTTATTTTCCGCTATTTTCAATTAAAAAATTTAAGTTATCCAAGATATCCTTGGCCATTTTATCACCCGGCTGAAGTGCCAGGACTTTTTCAATTTGATATTTTGCGACATCATATTTTTGCAAAACAATCGCATCCATAGCCCGGTCAAAGTGAACCTTTGCCAAATCTTTGCTTTTGCCCTTGAACGAGGGAGTACTACCGGATACCCTCGGGATTCCCTTGATCCCGGCAGCCTTACTAACCAAGACCTCTTCCATTAATTGTTTTTTATCGGAATCAGCGGTCTTAATTGTTTTTCTTAGTTTCTCGTTCTCTTCTTCTTTGCCCCTGATCGTCCCGGACATCTCTTCTAAGCGCCGCTGGCATTCCTCTTGAATTTTTATTTTTTGATTTTCCAGTGCTTGGAGTTTTTTCTCATACTTAGATTCCAGCGCTTTTATCTTTTTATCCCATTCGGCAGTAGTTTTGACCAAGGTCACTTCTTTGTTTTTTTGCACATCAATTAAAACACTTTTCTGCTGATCGATTTTTCCTACATATTGATCTTCCATCTGGCTCATGGAATCTTTTACGTTCATCAGCTCTTTTTCAAGCTGTTTGCTTTCCCCTTCCAATTCCCTGACTCTTTCAGTCTGTTTTTCGTATTCTTTAATCCGGTCATTGATTTGTCCGATTTTCTGGGTAAGCACGGCTATTTCATTATCTTTGTCTTTAATAAGAAGATCCCGCGCGTTTATATCTTTTTGCCTAAGCACTAATTCTGCACTTAAGTCATTCGCTTTTGTTCTGCTCTCTTTAAGCTGCTCCTGCCCCTGCTCAATATTTTTATCTTTATTATCAAGGAACTGTTTAAATTTTTGTTCCTGCTTTGAAAGCTGCTCCCGGATAATCTCTATCTGCCGCGATTTCTTCTCGATTTCCTCTCCGAATAGTTTATCCTTTTGGATTAAAGATTCTTCGGTCTTTTTATCCCGCAGAATGATTTCATTCTTTAAAGATTCAGCTTCCTGAGATTTTTTATTCAGCTCTTTTTGCAATTTTCCCGCTTCATCAGCTTGCGCCGCTTTAATTTTTTCATCTTTTTCCGCCAGGCGTTTATCATAAATCGCAATAACTTTAGAGGGTGCTTTCGCCGCCTCTTTAATATCCAAGGCATTCTGCTTTTCTTTTTCCGTCAGCAAGCCTTCATAATAATCTTTTTGCTCTTTTAGTTTTTGCGGGAATTTTTCAAGCTGATCGTTAAGCTCTCTTATGCGCAGAACATCTTTTTTTGAAGATTCCTGTAACTGCTCTAATTTTCTTTCTAACTCTTTACTTTTTCCGGTGTCTTCGCTCGAGACAAAAACAGAAATATATTCTTTTTCGAATTTTTCCTGATATTCTTTTTCTTTGCTTGCTAATTCATTTTTTAAAACCTGAATTTCATTATTAATGATTTTTTTTAAAAAATAACTGTTCTTGGATGTATCGGAAGATTTCTGATTGGCGGCTTGCTGGGCATAGGAACATGTTAGAGAAGCAAAAAAAATACTCGCTATAACCGCGGGTATGAACAGCCCTTTCTTATAAATATAAGGCCTAATCAGCATCAATTAATTACCCCCTTTTTTGGTAAGCATCTCCTTATCCCTCATATTTTTCAGCGTTTTGCGCTCATCCTTGAGCACAAAAACGCTTCATCTCTGATTCATTATCAATTATGCAGATATTTGATGAAAATGTCAAGTGAAAATTGTTTTTCCGCAATCATTTTATACAACATTTAGCATTAAGAGCAAGGCACGGGCACAAAATATTGAAATACCCCGTATTTTATGCCATTTTCAGACAGTGTTTTTGATTGTAGTTCAAAAGGGAAAGCCCCACAAGATATTGTATCTATATTTTGCAAAAAAAATCAATCAACCAGGGCACATTCTAAGGCAAGGTTAACCAGACTCTGTGTACTTTCGAGCATCTTACTTTTCTCAGATAAAGAAAAATCAGACCAGTAAGGACGGTTCATAATATGATCGCTGACAAAACATAAGGCCAGGGCTTTGATTTTAGATAAGGCAGCTAAAGCGTAAAAACCCGCGCATTCAAGTTCCACGGCCTGAATGTTTTTTTGACGTAACCTATGTGCTAACCCGGCATTCTCTTCCCAAAACGAATGCACACTCATTACATCAACTTTTTTTATGGCGATCTTTTGTTCTCTGGCAAGCATCTCACAATTATTAACAAGAAACTCATCCGGGAAAAATCCGCTTTCCAAAGAATCTTCTTTTCCACAGATCCCGAATTTTTTATAATACTCTTTTTCAAAAAATGCTTTTTGGACAATAACACAATCGCCGACTTCTAACCCGTCAACCGAGCCTACCGCGCCCAAAAAAATTATTTTTTTCACGTTGGTGATTTCCTGGGCCAAAACACAATCACCGACCAGAGTGTATCCCATGCCGGTATTTACATACGTTATCTTTTTATTTTTGTAAATTCCATTTATCCCCTTAAACACCATTCCTTTAAATGCATTATGTTTTTTAAACTGCTGTTTAAAAAATCTCATATTAAAAAACGGACTGATAATCATCGCCTCGCCGGCTTCTTCCGGGGCAATGCCGAATAATCCTTTGAATTTTAATTTATCCTGTTCTTGCATTATTTTAGATCACTTTTCATTTTCTTATTTACAATCTTCAATCATCAACACTCAATATTCATCTTTTTCTATTCACAACTTTCAACTATCGATTCTCAACATCCATCTTTTATTAAACAATCACCAGTTCATAATCTAGGCTGCCTATTCCCAGCTCAGACGCATAACTTAACTGCTCCATATAATTGCTGGCATTAGGCCATTCTTTCATAAAAATATCATCTTTTATTTTTTCGATCACCATATCCGCCGACGCTTTATCGCAGGCAACCGGATCCGCGGAAGCAAAAATCCCCACATCAGCGGTAATTGATTTTTCATTCTTCGCCAGGCAGTCGCAATTACGGGTAATATTGATCGCAAAATTATAAAATGCTTTTTTCTTAATATGTAACAATGTCGCATAGGCATATTCCGCCATTTTCTCGACAAGAATCTTCGCATCTTCACCGTAATCTTCAGCCACGGCAGAAAATTTACAGGCCGCGATACAATCCGCACAGCCGATACAAACACTCTCCTGGATAAAAGCTTTTTCCTCTTTTTCGATGATTGCCGATACCGGGCAAACCTTTACACACTGCCGGCACAATACGCATTTTTCTTTTTTTATATGCGGTTTAATATTGGAGTGCTGCCGGAGTTTTCCCGCACGCGAAGCACAGCCCATTCCGACGTTTTTAACCGATGCCGCGAAAGATGTCAGCATATGCCCGGTAACATGGGCAATGCTCACAAAATTTTCCAGGCGTAAAAACAGGCGGGCGATATTGGCTTGATCAAAATGTTTTTTATTGATTATAACATTTTCCGCGTTTTCCCCAAGCAGTCCATCCGCGATCACCACCGGACAACCTAAACTCTTAATATCAAAACCATGCTCATGCGCCAGCATTAAATGATCCACGGTATTTGCGCGTAAGCCGTGATATAGAACATTTGTATCTGTGACAAACGGCTTAGCGGCTTTTGATTTTAGTTTATCTACCAATGCTTTTACTATTTTCGGAGATACATGTCCGGTATTTCCTTTTTCACCCATATGTGTTTTAATCGGAACAATCTCTCCTTTTGTGAACACATCGCATAAAGCGCTTTTCTTGATCAGGTTTTTAAATTTTGATTTCACCTGCAAAACATCTTTACCGTTTTTTACTTCCTGGAAATATACAATACTTTTAGACATAATCCCTCCTTCAATGAACACATATCTTATGGAGCTATAGCGAACATAAGCTCTGGTGAGAATTGAATCCGCCAATGTTTGTGGCGGATTATTCTACCCTTCAATAATACAAAAAATCCGGATAATAGACAACATTAATAATAAAGCTTATAATAAAGATTATAATAAAGATTAACGATCTAGCGTAAAATTTCTCTTTGCGCGGCGCTTTTGAACGTAATTTCGCCAAGGATGGCGAAATAGTGAAAACGCGCGGTCGCAAGGCAGGATGCCGCAGCGAGCTTAGCGAAAAGAGATGTTTTGCGATAGAGATGCATAAGACAACAAGTACTATAAATAAAAGCAGGAGGGAAAATGAGCTTATTTACGATCAATAAGGAAAAATGCAGATCAGACGGAGCCTGTGCTGCTGTCTGCCCGCGGGTAATAATTACTATGGAAAACAATACGCCTACTCCCGCGCCCAAAGCTGAGGAGCTTTGCATTAACTGCGGACACTGCGCAGCTGTCTGTCCGCACGATGCTTTTAGTTTAAATACTATGCCTGCAGATAAGTGCGCGCCGCTTAAAAAAGACTGGCGCCTTACTCCCGGGCAAATCGAACATTTTTTTAAAGGACGCCGGTCTATACGCCGTTATAACAAAGACCTTGTGGAAAAAGAAAAACTGGAAAAGCTTATTGATATTGCCCGTTATGCCCCCTCCGGGATCAATCTGCAGCCGGTAAGATGGTTAGTCATTCAGGAGCCCAAAGAAGTCCAGCGCTTAGCCGCAATTGTAATTGACTGGATGCAGTCACTAATACAGGAAAATCATCCTGCGGCAGAAATGCTGCATATGCGGGGAATTGTTAAAGCCTGGGAATCCGGGATTGATTTTATCTGCCGGGGAGCGCCGCATATTATAATTGCTTATGGATTAGCCGCGGATATGACCGCGCCCGCATCGTGTACAATTGCTTTGAGTCATTTAGAATTAGCGGCCTCGGCATTTAATCTGGGCGCCTGCTGGGCCGGATATTTTCATATGGCCGCAACTTCCTGGCCCCCGATGCAGGAAGCTTTAGGATTAAATAAACGGATGAATGTTTTCGGCGCAATGCTTATCGGCTATCCGCAATTTGAATATAAGAAAATCCCGCTAAGAAATGACGCGCAAATAAAATGGGGATGATTTACTAACCTATCAGCCTGCTTCAATTCACTATTTAGTTGTGACCACAGGTCACTCCTTTTTAGGGGGGTATTATTTTAAAAAAGAGGGGAAAACTACGTTTTCACCTATGGAAAAATAAAAAGGACTTCTATTTTTAGAAGTCCTTTTTATTTTTGGAGCGGGAGAAGGGAATCGCCTACTATGTTCGCAACTTCCTGTCGCTCTCTGCGCAGGCCCACCCGCTTCACTGCCGCTCACAGTCCTGCTCGCTGATCCTCGCACTTGCTCGGCGTTCAGCTTGCTTCGATTCCCCATATTCAGCGCACAACTAACTAAAAAACCTCTGGCAAAACCAGAGGTTTTTCTTTTTTTTGGAGCGGGAGAAGGGAATCGAACCCTCATATATAGCTTGGAAGGCTATTGTTCTACCACTGAACTACTCCCGCCTAAAGAATGACAAATGTCAAAATCCAAATATCAAATGTATAAAGAACTTTAATTGCTGTCTTTTTGTGAGTTTTTATTATACTGCTTAAAATAAGCATCAATTCTTTTGCTTCTTTTATAAGCCAGTTTAACTCTTCCTTATCTTCTTGTTTAGACAAATCAGCAGCATTTATCAGTTTTAGCCAATGCCATGATTCACGTGCTTCACGCCGAGCAATCCCCATCTGCTTCAGCATCATTTGCGCCGATAGAACCACTTGATCTAATTAGCTGTTTAGCATACTCTATAACAACAATATTTTTAGGCAACTTATTAATGAACTTTGCTACTTTTACAGCGAAATTGAATGTTCTATCATAAATATCAAATTTGGACATAACTTTGTATTTGCATCATCTCATTTGTCATTTGACATTTTTAATTTGTCATTCCACCATTTTTCAACAATATATTGAAAAATGGTGGGCAGGGAAGGGTTCGCCTACTACGTTCGCAACATAGTGTTGCTCTCTGCGCAGGCCCACCCCGCTTCACTGACGCTCACAGTCCTGCTCGCTTTTCCTCGCATCTGCTCGGCGTTCAGCTTGCTTCAAACCCTTCTATAAAGAACAAAATGGTGGGCAGGGAAGGGTTCGAACCTCCGTAGGCGTCGCCGGCAGATTTACAGTCTGCTGCCATTAACCACTCGGCCACCTGCCCCCTAAAGAATAACTAATGACAAAATCCAAATGTCTAATGAATAAGGACTGCCCCCATTTATAATACTAGGATTATTCCTTCATTTGTCATTTGTCATTTTTAATTCGTCATTCTTTAAATTGTCAAAGATAATTTAAAGTGGAGCTGGCGAGAGGACTTGAACCCCCAACTAGCTGATTACAAATCAGCTGCTCTACCATTGAGCCACGCCAGCACAAAAATTAATTCAAAACTTAAAATTCAAAAGTCAAAATTGCAATTCAAAAATAAAAACTTTTGACTTTTAAGTTGCAGTTTTAAGTTTTGCCTTTTGATTTTTGACTTATTTGTTTAAACGCTTGCGGCAACTTATCAATTATATCCGTTGCCAAAAGGCTTATCTGTCCTTTTTCTTTTACCGCTATATCTCCGGCTAAACCGTGTATATACACTGCCAGTCTTACGGCTTCAAACGAATCCTGCCCCTGAGCCAGAAAAGCCGCGATGATTCCGGTAAGCACATCACCGGTCCCCGCTTTCGCCATACCCGGATTTCCCGTGGTATTAACCGCTATTCTAGCGTCTGGACTGGCAATAATCGTGCCCTGGCCCTTTAAGACAGTTATCATATTATACCTACAAGAAAATGATTTTGCAAGTTTTCTTCTATTTTTTTGTATTCTCTGGCTAGATACCCCTAAAAGCCTTCCCATCTCTCCCGGATGAGGCGTTATTACCGTCGCAGAAGTACGTTTTTTAAGAATTTCCGTATGCCCGGCTAAAGCATTTAGGCCGTCCGCATCAATCACCATGGGCAGATCAATTTCCCGGACAATTTTCCGGACTAATTTCTGGGTCTGCGGATTTTGGGATAACCCCGGGCCGATCGCCAAAGCATCTACCTTGTTAAAAAGAATTTTCATCTGCGTAAATGCTTTAAGACCTAAACTTCCGGCTTTTGTTTCCGGTAAAGGTTTTGTCATTGCTTCGGTTAACTTTTTCGCAACAATTGGATTTAAGCTTTCCGGAATACCCAGGGTCACGAGTCCGGCTCCGCTTAACAAAGCTGCCTGAGTGCAAAGACATGCCGCTCCGGTAAGCCCCCGGGAACCGGCTAAGACAAAAAGATGTCCAAAGTCTCCTTTATGGGCATCTTTTTTCCGTTTTAAAAAATCAGCTTTAATTTTCTTCACTTTTTCTTGTAATGATTGCCACAGCCTGCGCGTAATTCCTGGTATGGGACATACTGATAGCAATACTCTCTACTTTTTGGTTTTGACTTAAATCCTTCATCGCTCCGGTTAATAATACACTCGGCCGGCCGTTATGGTCATTGATGATCTCGATATTTTTAAAATTAGCACTGGTAAACCCTTCCCCAAATGCTTTAAATACCGCTTCCTTAGCCGCAAACCGCGCGGCTAAATGTTCGAAGTAAAATCTTTTCCCCATAGAATATTCAATTTCCCGCTCGGTAAAAATTCTTTTTAAAAAAGACTTATCCCACTTCTTCACCGCATTTTTCATGCGCTCTGTTTCTAAGATATCCGTACCGCAGCTGATCATGCCTCTTTGTCTCCCTGTTTAACTGACTCTACGATTGCCTTCATATCTGAAACCGCGCACTCAAGCCCAACCAATACCGCCTTGGCAATTATCGAGTGGCCGATGTTCAGCTCTTCTAAATACGGAACTGTTTCCAGTAATTCCCGGGTGTTCTGATATGTCAATCCATGCCCGGCATTAATCCTTAAGCCCAAAGATTTAGCCAGGATTGCCCCTTTAGCCAGAATTTCTAACTGCTTCTGCCCGGCTTTTTCCGTTCTGGCATTGGCATACTGACCAGTATGTAATTCTATGAATTCCGCGCCGGTCTTAGCCGCGGCCTCAATCTGTTTTTTTTCCGCGTCAATAAAAAGGCTGACCACAATACCATTTTTCTGTAAAGTATTTACTGCCGCCTTAATTTTCTTAAATTGTCCGACAACATCTAAGCCTCCTTCAGTAGTAATTTCCTGACGCTTTTCCGGCACAAGTGTGGCCTGGTCCGGCTTAATTTTACAGGCGATTTTTAAAATAGAAGCAGCTGTGGACATTTCCAGATTTAATTTAGTACGCACAACTTTACGCAGAATTTCCACATCTCTGGTCTGAATATGCCTTCGATCCTCCCGCAAATGCACGGTTATTCCGTCTCCCTGGCCAAGTTCCACCAAAACCGCGGCCGCCACCGGATCCGGCTCAATCGTCTTCCGCGCTTCTCTGACCGTAGCTACATGATCTATATTTACTCCCAGTCGTATCATAATAACCCCATTATACATTTTCAAAATAAACAATATCCAAATTACAAGCAAATCTCAATATACAATAATCAATACAAAAATATTAACACATTTTTAGAAGAATTAATTATTTGTATATTTTATTTTTGTTTATTGTTTGTCATTTGTTTATTAAATATTGTATATTTTTACTCGCCTATTTCTTTTTTGATCTCATTAATAATAGAATCCGCAAGTTTTTTAATCTGGCGCTTGCATTTACCCTCGACCATTACCCGGGCCAAAGGCTCTGTCCCGGAATAACGCAATACTAATCTTCCGTCCCCTTTTAACGCTTTATCCACTGCCTGTGCCTGTTTCCAGACTGCCGGGATCCTCTTGAAATCCTTTTTCTCTTTTACCCGGATATTGACCAGCAGCTGCGGATATCGTTTATATCCCGCAGCCAATCTGCTTGCCGGAATACCGGTTTCCTGCATAATTTTAAGTATCTGTAAAGCTGTTAACATTCCGTCCCCGGTAGTCGCGTAATCAAGAAAGATGATATGCCCGGATTGTTCTCCGCCGAAATTGGCTTTATTTTTCAGAATTTGTTCTAAGACGTATTTATCTCCGACATCAGCACGGATCAATTTCACTTTCAGTTCATCTAAAATTTTTCCCAGGCCAAAATTACTCATGGAGGTTGCGACCACGGTCTTATTAGCTAATTTTTTCTTTTTCATAAAATGCCTGGCAACTAAGGTCATGATCTGGTCGCCGTCGCAAACCACGCCTTTTTCACTGCTGTATAGCACCCTGTCTCCGTCACCGTCAAAAGAAAAACCAATATAAGCTTTGGTTTGTTTTATCTTCTGCGCCACACGTTCCGGATGTAATGACCCGCAATTTAAGTTAATATTATAACCGTCCGGCTTAGCGGAAAGCACCGTGACCTTTGCTCCAAAATCTTTAAATAGTTTTACCGCATAATCAGATACCGCTCCGTTAGCGCAATCAATAACAATATTCTTGCCTTTAAGATCCAGCCCGGGCACACTCTTTTTTAGATGGTCCATATAAGCCTGGGCGGAGATCTTCTTAACCTGAATACGGCATTTCTTCTTGGCTTTATTTTTTTTATCCAGCAGATCAAAGATCATTTTTTCGATCCGGATTTCTTCTTTTTCGGAAAGTTTAAACCCGTTATGCTTAAAAAATTTTATCCCGTTATCCTGGGCCGGATTATGCGAAGCCGAGATCATCACGCCCAGTTCAACATCCAGGGTATTGGCCAGATAAGCCAGTCCCGGGGTGGGAACTACTCCGGCGGAACTAACCGTTATTCCGTTTTCGGTAAACCCGAGCGACAAACACTTTTCTATCTCATCACAAGAATACCGCGTATCCTTACCGATAATGACATTAAGTGATTTTTTGCTTTTATGCTTTTTCTTTAACCACAGTCCAATCCCGAAACTTACAGCATAAATGACCTCTGTAGTTAAAGGCCATTTTTTAAATTCCCCTCTTATTCCATCTGTTCCGAATAATTTTCCCATATATTAATATCCTTATAAATTTTTATCTTTTATTTCCACGCGCACCAGATTCGGCGCGCCGATAACCTGTATCTTTGGCGGTAAAATATATTTCACGACCGGCGCATATGTTTTACCCGGTTTTAATCCTTTTACATTTACATAGGCAACAATATCCATTTGCGTCAACTGCTCAATTTCTTTTTCTAAACCGCGGACACGCAAATCAATAAAATTCTTTTCCAGTTCCACGGAAAACACATTTTTCCCCAGGAACAACGGCTCTCCCATGATTAGAACTTCGACTCCTTTAATATCTTTATATGCCAGCGGGCCGCCGCTTTGTCTTTGAACAATACCATGAATATATATCCAGATAACAATCGCCAGCAGCAGGCTGAAGATCTTTAATCCGGTATTTTTGTAAAAACTTTTATTAGACAACATTATTTTTTATGTCTCCAATTATAAAAAAATGCTTTTTTCTTTTCTTCCTGCTGATGCAGGATATTTTTAAGCACAAAATTAAAATCTTTTCCTTCAAAATCACTTATCAGCCGGCCTCCGTGAGCAATAGAGATCTTTCCGGTTTCCTCGGATACCATGACAACCACCGCGTCGGTTTCTTCGCTTAAACCGATGGCCGCGCGATGCCGGGTCCCCAAAGCCCGGGCCAGGTTTGGATTCTGCGAAAGAGGAAAAAGACATGCTGAGGCAATGATCCGGCCGGCGCTGATAATAACCCCTCCGTCATGCAGCGGGCCCAGCGGAGCAAAAATTGTATTCAGGAGTTCTGAGCTTACCGCGGCATCCATTTTTACCCCGGTCTCGGTGTAAGTCTTCAACCCAAAACTGCGTTCAAAGGCAACCAGCGCGCCGATTCTTTTCTGGGCCAAGTTCACCATAGACTGGCTTACTTTATTAACAACTCCTTCTTCCGGAACCGGGGAAAACAAATCGAAAAAATAAGTCTGTCCGATCTTACTTAAACCCCGACGTATCTCCGGCTGAAAAATAATCAGAAACCCGATAACCGATATCGCAAACAATTTGGTCAGCAGCCAATTCACCACCACGAGATTTAATATATTAGTCAGGGAAAATAAAATAATCAGAACGATCATTCCGCGTAAAAGCGGGACCACCCTGGTCCCCCGGATAAACTGCATAAACCGGTACAATAAAAACCAGATTATTGAGATCTCCATGATAATTTTCAGCGTTTCAAAAAATTTCCAATCCATTAACTTCCCGCCTTATTTATTTCTTCACTTAACTTTACAACCTGTTTCATTTTTTTAACATCATGAACCCTGATTATATTTGCTCCGTTTATAACTGAGATCGCCACACTTGCCGCCGTGCCAAAATCACGTTCCTCTACCGGAACATCCAGAATCTTTCCAATAAAAGACTTGCGGGACGTTCCGATTAATAGCGGAACCCCTAAAACCTTAAATTGTGATAAAAACTTTATTATCTGCAAATTATGCTCTATGGTTTTACCAAACCCGATCCCCGGATCAATAGCCATACGCTCCGGTTCAATCCCAAAAGAAAGAGCTCTTTTTTTTGCTTCGACAAAGAACTTGCAAATATCATCAATTACATCCTGATACTGCGGATTATCCTGCATTGTCTGCGGGGTTCCCTGCATATGCATTAGAATAACCCCGGCTTTATATTGCGCAATTATTTTCCCCATCTGGGGGTCACTTTTTAATGCGCAAATATCATTAATGATTGCCGCTCCAAGATCAAGACAGCGTTTTGCCACAACCGAATATGTGGTATCTATAGAAATAGGGATCCTAAGTTTTTTCCCTAAAACTTCAACAATCTCTTCAATGCGTTCAAGCTGCTGCTGCGGGCTGACCAGACTTGATCCCGGACGTGTTGACTCTGCTCCGATATCAATAATATCCGCGCCGTCAGCTTCCATGCGCAAAGCGTGCTCTAATGCTTTTTCTTTATCAAAATATTTTCCCGCGTCGCTAAACGAATCCGGGGTAACATTTAAAACCCCCATGACCTGAACCCGCTCGCTAAGATCAAGCGTAAATTCTCCGCATTTAAAAATAAGGCTTGCCGGCGAACCGTGTTTAAGCATCCTTTTTATCTTCTTCGAACTGACTGCTCCGGGTTTCTTCTGGCGCCGCATCTTCCAATTCAATTTCTTTAATAACCGGTTCCTCTTTTTTAACATCTATTCCCTCCGGAGGAAAACCCAGCAATTCTCTTACTTCTTTTGAATCCATAACCTCTTTTTCCAAAAGAGCTTCGGCTAATTTTTTCAGTTTTTCAATATTACGCGTCAGTAATTTTCTTGCCTGCGCATAACAATCATCAATGATCGCCCGGACTTCCCGATCAATCAAAACCGCGGTTTGTTCACTGTAATTCTTTTCATCCAGAATATCCCGGCCTAAGAATACCTGCTGCTGCGGATGACCAAAAGTCAGGTGACCTAAAGTCTTGCTCATCCCGTACTCACAGACCATTCTGCGGGCGATCTGTGTTGACCGGGCTAAATCATTATGCGCTCCGGTAGTAACTTCATTAAAAATCAATTCCTCACTTACGCGCCCACCCAAAAATACAATCAATTCTCCCAGCAGTTCACTTTTTGAAGCAAGATATTTATCTTCTACAGGAAAGTTCATTGTATATCCCAATGCGCCCATGCCGCGGGGAATAATAGAAACTTTATGTAAAGGATCAACCTTGGGCACAAGCATAGAAAGAAGAGCATGTCCTGATTCATGATAAGCAACCACTTCTTTTTCCTGCTTATTCATTACCCGTGATTTTCTCTCCGGGCCGGCCATAACGCGTTCTATTGATTCCTGCAATTCTTCCATCGTCACTGTTTCTTTACCGCGGCGCGCAGCTAAAAGAGCTCCCTCATTAACTAAATTGGCAATATCCGCACCGGAAAATCCCGGAGTCTGCCGGGCAAGTGAATTTAAATCTACATCTTTGTCTAGTTTTACATTAACTACATGAACTTTTAATATGGCTTCTCTTCCGATCCGGTCAGGACGGTCAATAACTATCTGCCGGTCGAATCTTCCCGGACGCAATAGCGCCGGGTCAAGCACATCCGGCCGATTGGTTGCCGCCACTAAAATAACTCCGGCTTGTGTATTAAATCCGTCCATTTCCACAAGCAGCGCATTTAGGGTCTGTTCCCGTTCATCATGGCCTCCGCCGATCCCGGCAAAACGCTGTCTGCCGACAGCATCGATTTCATCGATAAAAATAATACTTCCCCGGCCGCTGGAAGTTGAAGCTTTTTTCGCCTGATCAAATAAATCTCTCACCCGGCTGGCCCCCACACCAACAAACATTTCCACAAAATCCGAACCGCTTATACATAAAAAGGGGACCCCGGCTTCTCCGGCAACAGCTTTGGCCAGCAAGGTTTTACCTGTGCCCGGAGGGCCCATCAGCAAAACACCTTTGGGGATCTTCCCGCCTAAGCGCTGAAATTTTTTCGGATCTTTTAAAAATTCTATTATTTCCTGTAACTCTTCTTTAGCCTCATCTACTCCGGCCACATTATTAAACGTGATCTTTTCGTGATTGTCCGTAACCGGCTGAACTCTGCTCTTACCAAATGACCATAGTTTATTCCCGCCCATCTGAGAACCGCGGTAAGCAAACCAGATGATCATCCCCAAAATAAACAACGGCCAAATAAAACTAAGGATATTCAGCCAAAATATACCTGATTGCTTAATAACAAAATTCTCAACATTTTCCCGGAGAGCTTTAATAAGATCAGCGTCATTTAGCGGAACATTTACCGAAAAGGCCTTACCGTCGGTCATCAGAACATCAACCCGGTCTTCTCTTAGCTCTACCGAAGAGATCACTCCGGTTGTTTTATTCTGATTGACCATATTAAAAAATTCAGAATAGGTGATATTCAGCTGTACGCTTTTTTCATATTGTTCAGCGATCAGCCCCATAAAAAAAAGCGTGATCAGAACCAGCAAAAATGCCGATATCGCGCTATTGAGCTTGTTCTTTTTTTTGTCATCCTGGCCTTTTTTACTGCCCTTACCTTCTTTTTTGCCCGGAGGAATCTTATTGGCCATAATTTATCCTTTATTCTTAGGTTTTAACACCTTTATTCGCAAATAGTTAAACTTCTATATTGTTTCCTTAAAACTTAATTTCTCCCTATGGGATAACTATAAATTTTAGCAAAACTACCTTAAAATAGCAAGCTTTTTCGAGGAAATCAGATGTCTTGAAGCAGATTCAGGGAAGCGAAACAAAAGATTCAATAAGAGACCCCAGGCCCATGCCGATACCGATCAATAAAAGCTGAAGGAAAACAATTGTATACCCCTGGATCAAACGCAGTTTATAGATTATTTTTAATAACCGGGCCTCAATATCAAACAGCCGGATCATAAACAAAACAATAAATAATACCCAGCCGACGCTCATTATCTTATCATTAAAATATGAATACAATAAAACCATAAAAATCCACATCGGCATAATATAAAGATGACACAAAAAGTTACCGACAAAATTAGAAGAAACCGGGCCGCCCCGCCTTTCGATAGCCAGAGAATATATCCAGTTAAAAAACCAGCTTAGGGCCGCGGTAAGAAGTATGGTCGCGAAATACATTGCCACGATTATCAATCCCATTGTTCCCAGAGGGATAATTAATTCAGGAAGTTTAAACTTCTTAAACAAATAAAACATCCCCGAAACCATAATAATATTCGATACAAACAAAGCGATAAAAGAATCAATAACTGACTCATTATTGACCGTATTCTTAAATACCCCGTCAGGAAAAACCAAAACCATGATCCCATTTAAAAATTTTGTTGTCATAAATTATACTCTCCCGGGATAAAAACTGTTAACGCGCTGGCAATATTTTTTCACTAAAAATAAAAGCATGTATATTATAGCATACATGCTTTCGATAAGACAACCTTAACCTGATCTATCTAAGTAATTATTTGAAACGCTTTTCGATAAATAACCAAAGCCCGGCGATAATAATAAGCATAACCGCAAACCCCACCGGATTAACTCCGCCTTTTTTTTCTTCCCCTGGTTCAGATTTTCCGCTTTTTTGCTGCTGCCCTTTATCCTGCCGCACAACCGTTGAACCATCTTCTTCCCGGTTAAGCCGCTTAAAAGATTCCTGCCCTTTTTGCGGCTGTGCCGCCGAAGCCTGGCCCGCGGAAGATGTTTTAGTATTTGTTTGACCTGAGCCCGATGTTTGAGAAAACCCGACTTCATCCTGATTAACTTTATCGCGTTTTGCCCGAGACTCTTCTTCCTGCTTTTTTTCTTCGTATTCACGTTTTTTCTGAGCATCTTTTTCCCGCTGCATTTTTACCCGGGACGCAGCCTGCTGGGGATCAACATCATCACGAAATAAACAATATCCGGGAATATTTGCACTTAAAAGCAAAAATAAAGCAAAATAAAATACTATACTCTTTCTGTGTACTGATCTCATCCGGCAATCCTCCGCTGCTTAAAATCATTAATTACGCCCCATAAATTGTATATGCGGTAAAGCTAAGGCGCGGGGCAAATAAAACTCTTCTCCTTTATCCTGTACCCGCACATCATAATTCATTTCAATATTACCGCTGAAAACAATGGCCTCGTCACGCGCGACAATCGATCCGTTTAAAGTAAATGCTCCTACTTTCCCGGTAAACGCGTGATTTGTATAAGCAACCACATCGACATTTCTTATCGAGCTGGAATTCTCCGCGATTGTTGTAAAATACGCGTCATCATAAGAAGATTCATAAAACTTCCTGTTGGAACCATCAGACTTAGTGCCTCCGTCATTCGCCGTATAATCTCCGTTAAACATCGGATCTCCGCCGGAATAATACGAAACATAGCCGATACCGCTGTCTGTAGGATCCACCTCATACGCCTGGGTAAACGGCGGCTTTAAATAACCGCTAACATTAGTCTTCCAGTCATTGCGTGTATAGTCTCCGACCACAATATTCCCTTTCGCCGCTAAGCCCAGAAAATCCTTGGTCGCGTTTGCCGCGTCCGTACCTGTAGGATCAGTGTCGGGTTTCGGCCAATTGGGAGCATTCACATATTCTATGTCTCCTAATATATGCGTATTTCTTCCGGAATAAATTGTCCCCTGCCCGGTAATCTTACCTTTAATCAAAACATCTCCGGTTATTACCACCGGCCCGTCAATTTCAATAGGATCAGCATCTGTACCGATCAGAACAATATTACCGGTCAACACATTATTAACTAAAGTTACGCCTCCCTGTATTATTGTACCGTTATGGGTAGCTGCTAAGCCTTTATAATAATCAAGATTGCCCAGATACGGCATATCTAATAACTGCTGTGAGGGAAATTCCTCACTATCCCCGTCATACCCATGCTCATAATCAAATTCTTCATCGATGCCGTCTCCGTCAATATCCTGCGGATTAGCTGTGGGGTTTGTCGGGCGGGCCTGAGCATCAGCCTGTGTCCAATACTGGCTAAGCGTATCATTTTTGTGATTACCGCCAATTGTTCCGGCGGCGCCCAGATCCGGATTTACCGAAGCATAAACATCTCCGTTTACTTCCGGATTACCGCCAAAACTAAAATCACCGTTGGAACGGATATCTCCCTGGCTGGTTATTCCGCCGCCCCAAAACCAGCCGTAATTATTAACAAAATAAGAGAAATCAAATACTTTAGAAGGGCTCATGGAATAACGGATAACCGCAGTTACACTTTTAGAAACATTATTCACCGTAGCCGTACTGACAACCGTAATATCTTTAGGCACTGCCGTAGCTGTATCCACTGCGGTTATTTGTACAGTATAAGAACCTCCGGATACGCTGGTTAATGTTTGACCGGTCGGGATACCCGGGTATTTACTTGTCGGATCAGTAGTCAGATCATCAAACCACGTAAATGCCGTTGTGGTCTGCCCCTGAGTAACATAATACACCGAGAACAACTCATATAATTCCCGTTTTACCTGATCAATACCTGCTTCCGCTAAGTACCATGCCTGCAGAACATCCTTATTGCCTTGCGCCGCCCGGTTATCGCCGACACTTCGCGACATAAACGAAATAAACAGAATGGTCAGAACAATCATTACCATAAAAAGAAATACCATTGCCGCGCCGTCTTCACTCTGCAGTTTTTTTGTTAAATTCTTAAGATGCTTATTCACAGCATACCTCCCTTATCTGTTACGCAGCGTCACCTGAGAAGTCAACTGCATCTGTAAATTATCACCGATAACCGACTGACGGGCTGTTACCAGCCCCACTTCAATAATATCCGTTGCCGGCTGCGCAAATTGTAATGTTGTAATATAATTCCCAAAATTATCCGTTGCTCCGGTATTAAGATTAGTCCGGACAATCTGCTGCCCGTTAAGACCGCCCAGAGAAAATTGAATTTGATCACTCCAAACTACCGCGCCGCTGGTAAAAGAAATCGGATTCCGGAAAGTAATATTATCCTCACTCGCGCTAATATTAGTAATGGAAACATTCCCCGGGCCAGCCCCGCCGATTTCCTCAGTTATCCTGCTCATCGCCCCGCGTACCGAGGAATGGACATCAATCTGCGCTTCGCTGGTCAGCCAGGCCCGCCTTCCGCCGGATAAAATTGCCGCGATAACGATGACAATCATCCCGAAAATAGAGACTACAACCATTAATTCAACAAAAGTAAATCCGCTTTCTCCTTTTTTCATATTTATCATCACTTATCTTACCGTTAGTAATGTTCCCATATTCAGGCTTCTGGCGCGCTGTCTGTCCTGCCAGGACACACTCACCCGCACTTCCAAAGGATCATCATCCAAAGCATTTCCGTTTCCGTCATTATCAAAATAGGTCACGGTGATCTGCTCAGAGTCCAAAGCATTCAACCCATTAGCCGCCGCCCAGGTCGTCCAATTTTCATTAGTTATATTCGTCAAGGAGCTAACCGCGTAACTGCGCATTTGTTCAATCACTTTCCGGGCATCTTCGGTAGCGATAGTTGTACTCTTCGACATCTCGTTTATGGATATACATCCGATATATCCGGAGATTATGCCGAGCAGGACTATCGACATTACTGTCAAACTGATCAACAGCTCAATAAGGGTAAACCCTTTTCCCTGTCTATTGCGCATTTCAACCTCATTATCCATCTTTAGTTCATTAATAATATAAACTAATATTTTGTTAAATATATAGTTTACTTGTTAAGTATAACCTATATAAAAAACCGCGTCAACCAAACCTTAGCTGTTATAACTTACGCCAGGAAATAATCTGTATAGTTGAACTTGGACAAATAACATCTCGTATCGCATTCATATAGTCTTCATCATATTCTATGGTTATACTGCCGTTTAAACGAACCCCATCACTGCCTGACCACACTCCGCCATGCACATTAAGACCTGCTCCACCGCCATTAATTCGAAACTGCCCGGTACTATAAACACAGCCGTCAATTTGGCCGTTTCCGTTGATAATGGTTTCTGAAGTTGCTCCCGGATTAGTAACAACATCTCCGACGACCAGTAAAAATCCTCCAATCGTCCCAACATTTCCGTTGAGGATTAAATCTGTTTCCACATAGACAACATTAGGAACCCATTTTGTAGGATCAGCGTCTGAACTATCAAACCAAAAAGTCGAGGGAAACGGCGGATTTCCCGCAGCTATTTCACTAAAGGTGTAAACATTATCGCTTCCGTCAGCTTTAATCTGAGCTTCGGCAATAAGTTTAAGATTGTCATAATCTAACCTCACCAAAGGGTTAATACTTGCGTCCGGATAAGAGGTTCCGCTAAAGATCGTCGGATCCAATGCTCCGGGAAGCATCGACCCTCCATAACGAATATCTCCGTCTATATCATAAGCACTGCCGTTAACTCTTACATTTCCCGCAGTGTATATCGCATTTTCCCAGAAATTAGACGGCAGATCCTGTTTAGCAACATAAGCTTCCAAATTGCTGGCGGAAACCGCCGTAGCCTGATCCGGAACATAGCCCCAACTTTCCACTTTCCATTTTTTACCTACTTCAACAGTGGTAACAACATAAGAAAATTCTCCCCTAGCTTGCCCGCCGGTATCACTTAAAACAACATTGCTTTCCGAAGAAGTATTGCTCGGCAACTTTGCCACAGCCTTGTCAATAGCTGCTTCCGCGCAATAAAAAGATGTTACCCCATTTTTATAGCGTTCCACTGTCTTGGCCTGCCACATACTTTTGTATGA
This sequence comes from Candidatus Omnitrophota bacterium, assembly GCA_043826565.1. Lineage (GTDB taxonomy): Bacteria > Omnitrophota > Gorgyraeia > B26-G9 > B26-G9 > JBDRPX01. The sequence goes on along the minus strand of JBDRPX010000012.1, from coordinate 69,035 downwards.
AAACATTCCCACAAATACCAGCAATACTCCCACTACCAAATACAATACGATTAAAACCATTCCTTTTTCATTTTTTAACATAAACGCCTCCTTTTTCAACACTATGGCTGACGAAATTTAACTGTATTTCTTAAAGTACTCGTTAATACCCTACCGCTTCCCCTTAGAGCAGTTGTTTCTCTTCTTAGAAATAAAGTAATGTCCACACTACCTACATTTTTTGTAAAATTCACACCGGAATTAAGTACTCCGTCAGCATTATCCTGGGGTTGACTTATATCCCCATCATCCTCATTACTATCTAAAACTGCATTGTTGTTGGTATCTTCGGTTTCCACATAATTCGCCAAAACCCTTCCGCCGGTTCGATTAATACTAATAACAGTTACTCCATCAGCTTCTAAAAAATTAAGTGTTGTCGTTGTTGCGGAAAGAAAAGTAAGCGGGAAAATATTACCTCCGCTATAATATGCGGTTGATGACCCATGATCAACATAACGCCTTAATTGCTGCACTCCATCCGGAGTTTCATATATCGCGTATACAACAAGCGCGCGCCAGCTTACTACATTATCCGCGTCAAGATGCACATAACTATTATTTGCACTGCCGTCTTCTCCGGCCGCAGAAGCACTTCCTCTTCCGGAAGCAAACCAAAGACATTCTCTATATTCGCCGTCTATCGGATCAATAAAAGTAAATGTTTCGACGGCGCCGCTGGAGGTCTCCAATAGCTCCATAAACATCTCACTCATTGCTTTCTTTGCATTAGTGTAAACATCCGAGCGCGTATCCGAAATATACCAGGCGCTTTTAGAAACAGATAAAACTGTTAATAAGACCGCGGTAATAAAGCAAAAAATAACACTTACAATTAGAAGTTCCGTTAAAGATACTCCGCGCACTGAAGTTATTCTGTTATTATTAATCTTTTTATTTCCCATTGTAAGCTCCGTCTTCCATTCTTATCGTTTAGTCACAAAAGTAGATACCTCTTCTGAAAAAATACGCTCTTTCCCCTGCCAAGTCACGGTTACCGTTACCAATACCGGATCTGCCGCCAAATTCCCATAATTAACCTGCACGCTTTCACTATCCAAATTATTATATCCGGCAATATACCCCGCATCCGGATAACCGGCGATTAAATTTGTTACAGAAAACGGCTCAATATTTTTAATCCGCTCTACCACAGCAACGGCGTCATTGATCGCGATAATAGAATTTCTTGTTTGTTCGTTCAAGTATAAGCTGACATTAAAAAGATAAATAAATCCAAAAACAATAATAACCAAAAATAAACAAACGATCATTATTTCAACTAAACTAAAACCTCTCCTATCTTTTTTTATTCTAACCATCATCACTCTCCTTATCTCGCAAATAAAAAACCCCGCGGCAATAGCTACACCACGGGGTAAAGTAATTCCAAAAAAAATTACCCTATCTTCGGTAGCTGACTGCCATTCCGCCGCAGTTCTCGGCGGGTTCAGGCTCTGGAGCTTTGCGTCCCCAGCTTTCGCTGAGTTTGCTATTATCGGTATAGAGTTCCCTTATACTCTCTAATTAAAGTATACCATATTTTATTAGACTTTTCAAAAAGTCAAATAGCTCCATCGCCTAACACCTTAATCATAAGCTAGTTACATAAAAAAGCTGGCCGGTTAAGATCAGTCTTTCTGCCCCCGGCGGCGCACTGTTTCTTTACTGCTTATGGGTTTAGTTTTCTTCCGCTTCTGATCATAAACACTGACAATATTAAACCCGTGGAAAAATTTTTTAATCTCGGCGATTTCCTGCTTTGATAAAGGCGCGCATTTATTTTTTCGCAAAGGGGTATTGATCTGTACTTCATCCGGTGCAATATCTTTAGCTATCTCGGCAATGCGGGAAGCGAATTTTTTATTTTCCTTTACAAACATTATCTGCAAAGCCAGTTTTCCTTTATATTCACTCCGGAGTTTTTTTAACCCCCTGACCATTTTATCAAAGGTAACCGAACCAACCGGATGATTTACTTTGTTTAATAATTCCGGGCCGCAGCAATCAAGCTTAGCCATGACAAGGTCGGCTAATTTAATTTCCTTACGCACTTGCGCATTATCAATTAATGAGGAATTGGTTATTACCGCTATTTTTTCCCGGCGGATTTTGCGGATATGTTTTATGATCTGTCCTAAATTCTTTGCCAGTGTCGGCTCGCCCATACCGGAAAAGGTAAGATAATCGATCGGTACCCGGGGAAAACGTTTCAGCTCATCAATGATTTTCTTGGTCGGTACAAATATTTTTCTTCTTTTCGGACAAGGCGCTGCCCGTCCGATCTGGCAGTAAACGCAGTTAAAACTGCAATTTTTTTTCTTGCCGGATAAAGCATCTATGCCTAGTGAGCGGCCCAGACGCCAGGAAGATACCGGGCCGTATAAATATCTATTTTCTTGTTTTTTCATATCTTAAAATTTATTATTGCCACATTAATAATACGACGGGGGACTGTCTTTGTCAAGAATTTGTCCCGGCTGAAAATCAGAAATATAAAACGCCCGCATTATTGTGTAATTAAAACGGGCGTTTTATTATTATTTTTTATCTTTAAATTAGAATGAATAAACTAAAGATGTAACTAAACGGGTATCATTCTTCTTTGAATCACCCGCCGGATCTGAATTGTATTCATCAATAAAACTGCAGCGTAAAGACATTTCCTCGCTTAAGGGATTGGTAAACCTTGTTTCCGCGCGCATACGGTATTGATCTCCTTCATCAAGATTAGGATAAAATATAACTTCCTGAGAAAGAGTGGAATCGGTAAATACTTTCTTTTCCGCAAACGCGCGCGGGATTAGCACAACATCCGTGCTTTCTTTCGCGCCATTCGAATATTCCGTGTGTTCAAGACCAAGACCAAGTTCAGCTAAAGCTTTCCATTCCTCGGTATCGGAAAACCAGTAACCCGCACCAGCCGAAGGAAGCAGCCTGTAATCAATATTCGCGAATTTATCATGCTCAGCTTCAAACTTCATAAAGCCATACCACTGATCCGACCAGAAATCAAAACCATAGCGGATCGATCCATTATGTTTTTGTCCGTCCATCTTTTTATTTTGAGAAGAATATAAAGTGTTCGCTTTAACCGTCAGCTGATCCTTATCGGTTTTTCGCTCCGCCTCAAAAGATCCCAGTAATTGGGTGTTTTGCGTATTCCCGGTAGCACGGGTATAGCCTAAGGAAGTTTCACTCTTCCAGTCGGTAACATCAAGCACCACTTTATATTCGGCAAATGCCGGCAAAACAAAACCCGCCAAAATCACGACAACAATAAATCCTATAAATAATTTCTTCATACTATACTCCTCCTTTAATTTTATTTTTTATGGATTGTTTTATTTGGATAGTTACCCTAGTTTAAGATACATGTCCGGATATGTCAAATAGTTTTTTAAGCTTACATCCGGTCACTTTTCTCCGGTACTGTTCTAATTGCTCTCGGCCGCACCGGACATTTTGTCTGGCAGATCGCGCAGCCGATACACAGGTCTTCGTCTATCTCCGGCCGCAGCATTACTTTGCCGTCAATAATTTCTTCTTTAATTTTAATCGCTTTATCCGGCACCGGACAATGCTCTTCACAGACAATACATTCTTTATTTTTTCCCCAGGGCAGGCAGGTTTTTTTATTGATCTTAGCGATCCCGATCTTGATTTTCTGTTTTTTCGCTAAAGATATTTTAGAGATCGCGCCCGTGGGGCACACCTGCTGGCATAAGGTACAATTATATTCGCAGTAACCGATTTCCGGAACCAGGCGCGGGGTCCACATGGCCATTGCTCCGGATTCGATCATCACCGGCTGTAATGCATTGGTCGGACATACTTTCATACAGTTACCGCAGCGGATACAGCGGGCTAAGAATTCTTCTTCTTTAAGCGCAGCCGGAGGACGAAGAAGCACCGCATCGCGGATATGTTCATCCTCTCTTTTTTTCCCTCTGCTTTTTAAAAACACCGCACCAACTGCAGCCGCCATTAAAACCAAAAACTCCCGGCGGACAATACCGCCTTCTCCGGAGGAAGTTTCCCCTTTTTTTATTTCCTTTGCGCGCCGAAAAACAAAACGCGTTGATCTTGAGGGGCATTCATATATACAATCCAGGCATAACACGCATTCCTGTTTTTCATAACTCATATCTTTATTGATCGCCCTCATCCGGCAATGACGGCTGCATTTATGGCAAAAAGTACATTCATCCACCTTTCGGGTGAGCAAGGCATCGCGGCTGAAAAAAGCATAAAGCGCTCCTAAGGGGCAAAGTGTCCGGCACCATAACCGGGACACAAGCAAGGAAACTCCGCAAACCAATAAAAAAAACGCGAAAATAGCTCCGGCATGCGCAAAATAACTTTCTTTTATCCCCAATATATTTTCCTGTAAAACGCGGTAAAGATCAAGCAGCGGCTGATAAAGATTTACCATGCGGATAATCGCAATAAAAAAACTATCTATTAATAATGTCACAGAGGGAATAAGATTAAGCGACACAAATCTTCCGGTGATGACAATCGGATCAAAAAGCCAGGCGATCTGGATGCCGAAAACCGCAAAGACAGCAATAATGGTCAGAATGTAAAATTTAATTTTTCTAACCCGCTGATTGACCGCCGGATCCACCAAAGCTTTTTTCTTATTCAGCCAGCCGAAAAAATCTATGGCCGTACCCAGAGGACAGATCCAGCCGCAAAAAAACCTTCCCAGGATCAAGGTCAGGCCCAGCATGATAAAAGAAAATATCAGACCAGGCAATAAGACCCGTTCGCTTATCGCGGTAATCACCATGAGCAAAGGATCGATCTTAAAAAATAATTCCGAAGGAAGCTTTCCGGTAAGCGAATATGTCGTTGACCAGAGAATATACACAAAAACAAAGAAAAAAACAATTTGTGAAACCAGTCTGATAAAAACTAATTTTTTATTTTTCATGCGGTTATTTTTAAAATATTAGCCTGACCAATATTAATACTGCCGAAATTTCTTTCTACCGCATGAGCAATATAAGGAACGGATAACGGCTCGATATTCATAAGCTTACAGGCATAGGTATCGGCAAGAGTAGGATCTGTTCCCACGATCAGCTTCTTCATAGCCACAACATCTTCCAGATTTCCGCCAACCGGGCCATTCCTTACCAAAACACGATAAGCATCGATCACCGTTAGATCCGGGCTTATAAAATCAGTTAGATCTACCAGTCTTTTCCCGATCCCGGTATGGATATTCCCGCGATTACCGCCGCAAATACCCATCAGGTTTTTCATCGAAAGCGTTAATCCCGTAAGCCGGTGATGCTTTAAAACCGGGACATTGATAAAGGTATCACATTCTACAGCTTCCCGAAAAATAGCCCAGTCCGCCATTTCGCTTTCGTATTTAAACTTAGCCGTAACCACATTCCATTTATTAGGGAAGAAAACATTTGCTCCGCGGTCTTTCGCGGCCTGTTGGATCCCGCTGTTTAAATAAGTGCTCCGGGCGTCATTACAGGGATTGTCAAAAACATTTACTCTTTTTGCTCCGGCTTTAAAACAAAGCTCCACCAGCGCTGCGACTACATCAGGATTTGTATTTGCCGCCTGTTCCGGAGTTCTGTCCCAGGCAATATTAGGCTTGATCAATACTGTGCTTCCGGATTTAACAAACTTCTCCATTCCGCCCATAGCTTCCAGAGCCGCCGCGACCATCTTCCCCGGGTCTTCGCCTTCGGCAACTACCAGATCATACGCGCCTTGAAGCTGCTGTTTTTTCCTTCCAAAATAATCCGGCGGACTGAACAAAGCATTAGCTGCTTTTGCAAAAAAATTCTCTGTCGCCAGCACCCCAGCTCCGGAAAATATTATTTTTAAAAATTCTTTACGGGATAATTTTTTGCTGAATAAACGTTCAAAAAATTCATTAGCATGCATACCTCTTCCTCCCTTTAGTTAAGGTTATTATGCTTTTAATTGTATCACTTGGATTGGACGCTGGCAATAACCTACTTACTTAAAACTAATTCTCCGCCGTTAAGCATAGCCTCGATAGCCTCTTTGGCCGGAACGCGGATATGTTCGGGGACAGTAATTTCATGCTCATTATATTCAAGCGCATGCAGCACTTTTTCTAATGTAGTAAGTTTCATATTGGGGCATATCGCCCGGAGTGAGGCAGGGTAAAACTTTTTACCGGGATTGTCCTTGCGTAAAGGATAAATCATCCCGTTTTCCGTTCCAACGATAAATTCTCGCGCCGCAGATTCTCTGGCATATTTACTCATGCCTCCGGTTGACAAGACCGCATCTGCCAATCCGCATACTTCGGCATTACATTCCGGATGCACCATTACTTCCGCTTCCGGATGCAGCTGCTTTTGCCTGAGAATATCTTCCGCTAAAATTTTTACATGGGTCGGACAATACCCATGCCAAAAAATAAACTCCCGGCCGGTACACTGAGCTGTATAGCGGGCCAGATATTTGTCCGGGACAAATAGTATTTCTTCATTATTCACTAAAACATCTTGAACCATATTAATCGCGTTTGCCGAAGTACAGCATAGATCGCTTTCCGCCTTTACTTCCGCAGAGGTGTTTACATAACATAATACTTTCGCTTGCGGATTCCTGGCTTTTGCTTCGCGCAGCTGCTCGGCAGTGATCATATCCGCCATGGGACACCCCGCCTTGATATCCGGGATCAATACTGTTTTTTCCGGAGAAAGGATCTTGGCTGTTTCCGCCATAAACCGCACTCCGCAAAAAACAATTACATCCGCGTCTGTATCCGCTGCCTGCCGGCTTAACCCCAGGGAATCACCGATATAATCGGCGATATCCTGGACTTCCGGCAATTGATAATTATGTGCCAGGATTACCGCGTTTTTTTCTTTTTTAAGAGCGTTGATCCTTTTAATTATATCCATTAAATACCTCCTCAATTACTCCTCCTCCCAAAACAGTATCATTATCATAAAATACCGCCGCCTGTCCGGGAGTTACTGCCTCTTGTCTTTTTTCAAAAATCACAAACAATTTATCTGCAAAACAAGAAATGCGGCACCTTGCTTGTGTTTGGCTATATCTAATCTTAACAAAACTTTTCTCCGGTATATTATCAGTAAAAAAATTAATATCCCCGGCAATAAAACCTTTTGATTTTAAATCGTCTTTATTACCTAAAATAATAATATTTCTCCCCGCGTCTATCCGCACAACATACTGCGGCGCACCAGCACTTACGCCTAAACCCTTTCTCTGTCCAATAGTATAAAAACTTACCCCTTCATGCTTCCCCAAAATATTGCCTTCTAAATCCAGTATATGCCCGGGGCACGGGTGAATTCCTCTGTCCAGTATAAACTTTTTATATTTCTTCTCCGGGACAAAACATATATCCTGGCTTTGCGGTTTATCCGCAACTGCCAAATTCTGTTTCCTGGCAATACCCCTAACTTGATCTTTTGTCAAATCTGACAAAGGAAAAAGAATATATTTTAAATTTTCCCGGGTTATTTGATAAAGAAAATAAGTCTGGTCTTTTTTTTGGTCTTTAGGTATTTTTAAAAAAACTTCTTCACCTTCTTTTTCGATTTTCGCGTAATGTCCGGTAGCAATATAATCAAATCCCATGGCCCGGGCTTTATTTAACAGAATTCCAAATTTCAAATATCGATTACAATCTATACAAGGGTTCGGAGTCCGGCCTTCGGAATATTCCGCGATAAAGCGCCGGATAACTTTCTGTTCTAATTCCTCGGAAAAATCCATCACATAATGCGGGATTTTCAATTTCAAACAAACTTTTTTCGCGTCTTCTATTGCCTGCATCCCACAGCAATGGGTTTTATTATCCAATGGATCCTTGAGCCCCAGACACATCGTAACGCCAACAACTTCTAATCCCTGCTCACTTAATAAAAAAGCAGCGACCGATGAATCTACCCCGCCGCTCATTGCTGCTAAAACCTTCTGTTTCATGCAAAAACTACATCTCCCGATCATTTACTCGTAGAACTTCATTAAGACTGCCGGTTCGATACCCCTGTAAATCAACAGTTATATAGGAATATCCCAGCTCTTTAAAAAACGATACAATTTCATCTCTTGTTTTTTCTGCCAAAATAACTGATATATCCTTTTTCTCTACTTCAATACGCGCGATTGTATCATGATGCCTCACCCGCACCTGCTTAATCCCCAAAACTCTTAAAAAACATTCGGCATTATCCACCATAGCAAGCTTATCCCGGGTTATCTTAACTCCGTAAGGAAAACGGCTCGCCAAACACGCACATGTTGGTTTATCCCATGTCGGCAAACCAAATTCCCGAGAAAGTTCTCTTATCTCCTTTTTTAAAAATCCGGATTCTTTAAGCGGGCTTTTAACGCCTAACTCAACCGCGGCTTTTCTTCCCGGCCGGTAATCATCAATATCATCAGAAACTGTTCCATCGAGAACATTGCTCAATAAGCACTTCTGGGCAATCCTATTTAGCTGCTGAAAAAGTTCCTGTTTGCACCAATAACACCGCTGGGAAGAATTTTCAGCAAAATTTCCGATAGCCAGCTCATCGGTTTCAATAATAATATGCTTAACCTCCAACATTTTTGCTATTCGCTTTGCTTCTTCAAGTTCATAAATAGGATAAGTATCGGAAACCGCGGTGACCGCCAAAACATTATCACCCAATACATCTTTGGCGACCTTAAGCAAAAAAGTACTATCCACTCCGCCGGAGTATGCGATAAGCACGCTTCCCATTGAAGCTAATGATTGTTTTAAACTATTAGTTTTCTGTTTTTTCATTAATTATAATTTTCAGCGGGCTTCTTTAACTAAGCCATCTACAGTCGCGCCTTTTGTTTTCCCGGAAAGAATATCCTGCACAACAACCGCGGCTTTTCTGCCGGAAAGTAACATGCCGCCAAAAGTCGGACCCATCCGCGGAGTTCCAAACACCGTCGCCACCGACATTCCAGTGGCAACTAATCCCGGATACACTTCCTGAGTCTTCTCGACTACCATATCCTCGGATTTATCTACCCACATACCGCTAAATCCCTTAATTTTCATGAGATCACGATTGACCAAAGTCTGTACGACAGAAGCGTCATGTCCGGTAGCGTCAATAACGATCTTTGCCTCGATCGCCACTGGGTCAACACAAGTAATTGCTCTGGGTAAAGCCGCAACCGGGGTCCAGTTGATTACAACTCCGGCAACACGGTTTCCTTCTCGCAGCACAACATCATCAAACCTGGTCATATTAATAATTGTTACTCCGGCATCACAAGCGCTGGCAATAAGCTTAGAACACGCATGCGGCCCGGGCGCGATATAAAGACCCTCATCTGCTTTTTTATAAGGCACTCCTAATTCATCAAGAACTTCATTAGCCGGTTCCCGAAAAGTAACTCCGTTCATTAAATACCCGCCGATCCAAAACCCGCCGCCAAGATAATTATTACTTTCAATAATTAAAACCTTAACTCCGGCTCTTGCTAAATCTCTTCCGGCGATCAAACCGCTTGGTCCGCCGCCGACGATAACCACTTCAGTCTGGGTATGATTAGTCAACTTTTCACAAAAATCCTTCACAATCGCATTGGTAACCTGACTCTCGGAAACACTGGCAAACTTAACCATCTCTCTCTCCTTATTTTGAATATTGTAAAATATTAATTCCAACTTTCAATTATCAATTTTCATCTCTTATTTTTTCTTTTGCTTAACCACCATATCTTTTAAACTGACTTTTTCCAATGTCTTTGTTATGCTGTCTTTTAATTCTGTCCAGACATCGCGCGTAACACAACACTTAGTCCGCGTACACACAGATGGGGTATCCACACATTCGACCGGAGCTAAAGAACCTTCTAAAGCCTGGACAATCTCCTTAAGCGTTATCGCCTCCGGAGGCCGGGCTAAAACATATCCGCCATGCGCTCCCCGGGCCGAATGAATAAGCCCGGCGGCTTTTAAGAGCGGGATTATATGCTCTAAATACCCCTCGGAAATATCCTCCTGATGCGCGATATCTTTTAAAAGCATCGAGCCTTTACCATAATTAAGCGCCAGCTCAACCATTAACCGCGACCCGTATCTTCCTTTAGTCGATAATTTCCACATAATTATTTTACCCCCTTTTTCATTCCTACCATATTACTAGGAATTATATACAAAAAAAAGATTTTGTCAATGCTTTTTGAACTTAAGAGCCTGTCTTTATATTTCCTCTAATTCGATATTTGCCGAAGATTTTTCCACAGCCTGGCTAAGCGTTTTTAAAGAAGCCTCAATCTTTTCCAGCGCTTTGGATCTTGCCACCGGAATAGCTTCGGTTCCCCGATGCTCTAAAGCATCAATTACATCTTTGATCTTTAGCCCTTTGGTAGTATGTGCCGGCTGATACGCGGTTCCTTTATCCGCCTCTTCTTTTATCTCGGAAACCAGATTAGCTTCAACCAGGTCATATAACAGCTGGCGGACAAGACGTATGGGGATTTCCAGTTCATGAGAAATCTCCGCAGCTGTCTGCGGTTTTTCTGCTTTAGAGAAATTCCTCACCAGCACCTGCATTATCTGCAAGGTAAGTTTTTTCTTAAAATTATAGCTTGCCTTTAAACAGTCAGGTTCGAGCTCATATGTTTCCAGATTCTGGCGGGCAAAAGATATTTCCGCTCCCAATAAAACAATCAGCCAGCTAATTTGCACCCAGACTAAAAATAACGGCAAGGCGGCAAAGCTTCCATAAATAGCGTTAAATTTTGCCACGCCGATCTGAAAATTAATATAAGCCCATTGCACTACCTGATATAGTGTGCCCGCGGCAATCCCGCCCAGAAGGCCGGACTTAAAATATACCTTTGTATTAGGCATAAAAATAAATATAAATGTAAATAAAATCCAGATCGCAACATACGGCAAGATTTTCAGTAAGATCATAATCATCGGGCTGAAAATTCCTAATAATGCAATTTTTTCCATTAATACCGTAACCTGACTGCTGATGACTACGGTCATGGTGCTGGAGATAATCAGCAATAAGGGACAGATCAGCATGATGGAAAGATAATCACTGAATTTTCTGCCCAAACTGCGCGGCTTTTTTATGCCCCAGATATCATTAAAAGATTTTTCAATATTCCCCAAAACTTTAATCACGGTCCAGAACAATACCGCGACTCCGATGCCGGCGATCATCCCGCCTTTAGTATTCTCCAGCAGCGAATGCGCAAAGGAAATAATCCGGGCAACCACTTCCTCCTGGCCGGGAAGCCTTTGCAAAAGCACGGTTTCCAATCCCTGTTCAAAACCAAATCCTTTCGCAATACCAAAAGCCATGGCCGCCAAAGGCACAATCGAAAGCAGAGAATAATAAGTTAAAGCCGAGGCCCGGAGCTGACATTTATCCTCATCAAAACTGCGCAAGGCCAGAATAATGATCATCAAGGGTTTAAGCAGAAGCGATTTTGATTTGGGCAGTTTTTTAAGGCGGATCCGCCAAATATCGGTTTTTATAAAATCAATGGCTTTTTTTATCATTTCAATAATCCTCTCAATCGCAATAGTCCAAGCATACTAATATTTGTTAAACCATGTATTTTTGAGCGAGTTACGATTTCCCCGTCTTCGCGGGACTTACGTAGCAAAAAAATGACGTTAAGAAAATCGTCGAGCCCATTAAGGCCGGGAGACGATTTTTAGACATTTTTTAGCGTTCGCTAGAAAAATCGTACCCGAGCGAAAAAAATGCGTGGTTTAACAACAACCAATCTTAAAACGGCAAAAGCTTTTTCAGTTTATCCTTGGCCTGATCCACAACATCTCCGGCAGTACCGGTTACCACTCCGGTTGAATCTTTCAACAACCCGGAAACTCCGTCTTTCCAATTCCCCACATCCAGAGCTGTCTTCATCAGTGTCTTAGTCACAATTAAACGTACAAATTTTTGCGGGTCATCAATATTCTCAAACCGCTCATCAATGTTCACGTTGATCTCTTTTACGGAGCGTTTTCCCTTGCGGTCATATTCAACAAGCACAACTTTCCCGACTTTTAATTGCAATACATCAATTTTAAATTCCGGAGCTTTTCCCTGTTCTTTAGGTGCTGCTTCCTTTTTTGGTTTCTTTTCGTCTTTAGCCGGCGCGGCATTTAAAGCATCAATGTTCCGGGTTCCATCCGCCCGGGTAACCACAACAAATTCATTCAGCTTTAAACGCACTTCTTCTAAATGTATTTTCTTATCCAAAAATGCTTTTAAATCATAGTCGACATATATTTCCGGCAAATCAACCATAATTCTATCTTCAAAATCATCCGGGTTAAATAACTGCAGCCCTTCGATGCCGATAAGAGTCGAGGCAAACCCGATATTCATCTTTTTTATTTCTAAGGTCAAGCCGGTAATCGCCTTAACCCCTTTAGTTATTGCTTCCTTGGCAATAATATTTTTCCCTACCGCAATCACTACCAGCAAAACCAAAATTACCGCAATAATACTTAAAATAATTTTTTTAAACATTTTTTTCCCTCTGGTTTCTGGTTACTTTTTAATAAAACACCCCCGAAGACACTTTCCCGTCCCTGGGGGTATCAGTTAATTTTGATTTATAGTATACCGCTGCGCGCAGATACTGTCAATCAGCTAATCTTTATCTCCGCATAAAGCCTTTTTTACATTTGCCGGCTTACCAAAACACACGACCCGGTCATTCAAAAGAATTTTCCGGCTGGCCGTAGGATTAGGGATAATCTTACCGTCCCGCTCAATCGCTAAAACCGTAACATCAAAATCCCTTAAGTGAGATTCTATAATACTGCTATTAATAATCGGACTGCTTTCGCCGATATCCACGCTCGATACTCCATACCCTTCGGCAACCAGCGCGAGTTCTTCAAAAGAAGCAACTTTAATAATATTTTTCTTGATCAAACGCTCGCGGATATACTCCGACAGCTTCCGGGTAAGCGTGTTATTGCGGAATAGTTTATAGAGCATAAAAAGAGCCCCGGCCACAAACATAAGCTTTATCCACGGAAGAAAAGACGCGGGGATAGCCCATTCAAAAAAAGGCAAGGTAAATTCTTTCATCACAACATCCGCGCGCAGGGTATTGGCAAATGTCGCGATCAAAGTGACCAGTCCCGCGTTTCCCAAGATCATCAGGGTCGAAGCGATCTCCCTGCGCTGGGGATGGCCGGTAATTAATTCCGATTCCCGGGTTGTAAACCCGGTTCCGGTAAAGCAGGAAAGTGATTGAAATTTTGCTAATGACCATTCCAGTCCGGTCAATTCAAAAGCAATTGCGCCGATCCTTACAATTATAAAAGATATCATAATAATTATAAGAAATATCAGTAGATTCATATCGCCCTCCGTTAAAACTGTTTTTTAAATTTTATCATTAACTTTTCGTCGGCTTGCTGTTTTTGCTGCTCATCTGTTTGTTCTAAAGGTTTAATTTCCCGCTCCGCTTCTACAGAAACAGATTCATCAGCATTTATATTATACCCCACACCCACTGAATGTGTAGTCTTTAAATTTTGTTCATCGGCGACATTTGCCTGTTTAATTCCATAACTGACTTCTGTTTTTTTAGAAACTCCCTTGGTTACCGCCACCCCTCTTTTATCAGAATCAAGAGTAAACGAAATATTCTCAAGCCTAAAATACCGCGTCAAAGTCTTTCCCGATCCGGTAAAGATAATATAATCAACAACATCTTTAATAATATCCGGAGATATTTGCCCTTGACTAATCGTATCCTCTGCTCCCTGCCAGCGTTTTCCGGTAACCAGCATCGCTAAAAGCATGCCTCTGGATAGAGGCGGAGTAGAAGAAAGTATCAGCTCCGGATCATTTGCCGTGCCCTTAAACAATATTTCAATTGCAACATTCTCTATTACTGTTTTACCGGCACAATTAAAAGACGGCTGTTTGGGATCTCCGGAAAATATTATTTTACTTTCCAGCAAATCCGCTTTAGTCTGCCGGGCGGATATTGCTCCTTTTTTCAGGATCACTTCTCCGATCAATCTAATATTATTTTTAATATCATTAAGGGTTATATCAAATATAACCGGAGAGTCCTGCAGTAAAAACCCCATTCGTTTTAAATTTTCCACATACAAAGAACCGGTCAGCCGCGGGGCGTATAAAGAGCCCTGGATCTTTATATCCATATCCTTAACCTGTCCGGAAATATTCTGCAGGGTAATATTATCCACAAATAAATCAAATATATCCCGCATAGACACATGTTTGGAATATACCGTCAGATCAAGCAAAGCGTTTTTATAGCTGCCGTAAAAAATAACCGGTTCCGAGCCCGGCATTTGCAATCTTCCGTTATATATATCAAAATTAACTTCCCGTAAAGAATATTCCTGAGCACTCACGCTAAGCTTTTGCACTTTAATAATACTGCCTTGCGGAAGCATTTTTAAGTTTTTTATTTCGACTTCATTAAATATTAATCCTTGCGAAAGGTCGCCTTCGATATCCCCGATCAAGATATCCTCAGAATCTAAATAATAAGAGATTCCTGCCCGGGTAATTAATTCCGATCCTTTGGTTGTCCGCAGCAGCATATAGACAAACGAAAAGAAACCAGCGACAATTAAAAGTACTAATATCACGGAAAAATAACGCGTCTTTTTCCACATATTATAATTGAATATTGAAAGTTGAAAATTGAAGATTGTATTTTTTAAAAACCATAAATAACCTATTCCTTTATAACTGTATTTTCCAGCTGCCCGATACCTTCAATAGCCACAGAAATATTATCTGATGGCTTCATCTTTCCTACTCCCGAAGGAGTTCCCGTAGAAATAATATCTCCGGGCAGTAAAGTCATTACCCGGGAAATAAACGCCACCAGAAACGGTACAGAAAAAATAAAGTTCGCCGTGGAGGATTCCTGCTTGATTTTTTTATTTAAAAAAGAAGTAATCTTTACATCCGAAGGATCAAGGTCTGTTTCCACCCAGGGGCCGACCGGACAAAACGTATCAAATGATTTTGCCCGGGTCCATTGGCCGTCTTTTTTTTGAATATCACGGGCCGTAACATCATTCAGACAGGTATAGCCCAGAATGTATTTATGCGCGTCTTTTTCCGTAATATTTTTTGCTTTTTTCTTTATTACTAAAGCCAATTCCGCTTCGTAATCCAAGCGCGTAACTCCCCGCGGATAAATAATCTTATGTTTATGCGCGATCAGCGCGGTAGCCGGTTTTAAGAAAATGATCGGCTCTTTTGGAATTTTCATTTTAAGCTCACGGGCATGGTCTTTATAATTTAAACCCACCAAAACGATTTTACCGGCTTGTGCCGGGACCAGTAATTGCACATTTTTAAAAGGAACCGTCTCTTTAGTAATAATTATTTTAGAAAACGGCTCTGCTTTTAATAATTTAACCCGGCCGTCTTTGACAATTCCCCAGGATTCTTTTCCCTTATATAAAAACCGTATAATCCGCATAGCTTAATCCCACCTCTTTACCTTTCCATTAACCAAGCCATATAATTCTTTTAATGAATGTACGACTATCTTATTCTTATATTGTTTAACATCCGAAAGCGGGCTGGATCCGCCGGCAATAAATATTGCCTCCATTTTTGCCCTTTTTGCGGTTTCCAGATCAACATCCATATCTCCGGTGTATACGGCTTTTTCCTTCGGAACTTTAAGCCTTGTTAATACTTCCTGCAAAATTTTCGGCTTTGGCTTCCAGCTATTAACATCATCGGCGCAAAGCACACAATCAAAATATTTTTTCATATCCAGATTTTTTAAAATTATATCGGTATAAAACGCCGGGCGGTTGGAAGCGATCGCCAAAAGTTTTCCTTTTTGTTTTAAACGATAAAGCAGCATCTTCGCGTATTCCTTGGGCTGAGCAAACCTTTTTATTGCCTGTTTATGATGTTCGCGGTAAACATCTACCGCTTTATCCCGCAGTTCTTTAGGGAAAAACATATCGACAAAAGGCTTATCCCCTTTTCCGACATTCCGCTTGGCAGTATTATAATCGATCGGTGTAAGCCCAAATTTCTTCCGGGTAAAATTCAAACTCTGCTCAATGGCTTTATACGCGTCCACCAATGTTCCGTCTAAATCAAATATAAATAAGTCCTTTTCCTTAAAACTCATTCCGCCCCTTTCCTCTCTAATCTTTACCTTTTAAGCATATTATATGGGTTTATTTCATTATATGTTTACCCTGGTAATAATCAAGTGTTTTCCTTGATACCCTCCCCCCAAAGTGCTATTATTATAAGGGAAATAAAAACCTCTACCAACACACTGCACCTGCTCTTTTCCCGCGCCCTTTCGGGATTGGGCACAGGCAGGTGAGCTTAAACGCTATATGAAAAATTAAAAGGAAAAATATGAAACATATTTATTTAACAATAGGTTTACTGAGCTGCAGTAACATTTTTATGACTTTTGCTTGGTATGGCCACCTCAAACATCTAAATCATAAGCCTTGGATTGTTGCGGCACTTATCAGTTGGGGAATAGCATTTTTTGAATATTTATTGCAAGTACCTGCAAACAGGATTGGACATCAAGTTATGAATGTTGGACAACTAAAGATTCTTCAAGAAATAATCACGCTAATGGTTTTTGTACCATTTTCAATCTTTTTTATGAAAGAAAAAATCACTTATGATTATTTATGGGCAGGGCTATGCTTGCTTGGAGCAATATTCTTTATGTTTAGGTCGAAAATATTTGGCGTATAACAACTTTATCCACCTAACCTCTCCCCTCGCCGAATCGGCTCGGTCGAGTCAGGTGATGCCAATGTTAAAAAATAATGAAAATAATTAAAAATAAAAAAATATATATAAATGGATTAATTTTTGCTTTAACCATCTATTTTTATATCAGCTCTTTAATAGCAATACGCTTTTTATGTAAATATAGTTTTCCTGATATAAAAACAATCGAGCCTGAAAATTATACTCCAAATTTATCCAGATTATCCTACTTTTCTCACTCTGGTGATTTCAAAAGTATTTCTAACAAAAAATTTCATGTTACAATAAATAATTTCGGATCCCGGAACCTATTCGAAATTAATAGATCCGGAGATGATAATGTCGTATTGCTGGGAGACTCGTTTTTTTTGGGGGAAGGACTAAACGACGATCAAACAATTTCTTATTTTTTAAATAAAATCTGCGGTAAAAATAAATATATAAATTTAGCTACGATTAATGCTAATATCAACGATTCGGTAGCTAACTATTTTTCTAAATGGGTGAATATGTCTCCGCCTAAAGTAATAATTTTTCAAATACTCTTAATTAACGATATCTGTGCTTCTTCTTTGATCCAGGAAAAACTTCACAAAATAATCGAAACTGATCATAAGTATTTCATTCCGCCCTTTAATTCTATTTTTACAAAAAAGACGCTTATGCAATATTATTCTAATAAAGTTTATGAGGAAATATTTAAAGATTTATCGGAAGAACGGTTTTTTAAATATATCCAGGATCCCTTAAGCAATTTAGCCTCGAGCAGTAAAAAAACGAAAATAATAATCCTTAGTTATACAACAAATCAAAGATTTGAAAACTATAATAGGAAATTAGAAAAATACTGCCTTGATAACGGGATGTATTTCTATCATATTGATGAACTTTTAGAAAAGCGATACGGGAACAGCATAATTTCCAAAGAGAACAGCCATCCAAGTGCTGAGTTTAATGAAAGATTAGCACATAAAATATTAGCTCTTGAGATTTTTACAGCACAACCCAGTAGGTGATTTCAAATGTTATATCCTGAACACTTTCGCAATTCAAGGACGTACGGATGAGAATTCAATTTTTACTCAAAAACACAGGGATGTTCGAACGATTAGGAATAATGACGCTTTCGAGCATCTTTAAACAACACGGCCATACCGTAACATTGCTATTAACGGAAGAGTTCTCTGAGCAGGAATGTGTGGCAAGAGTAAAAGACTTTAAACCGCATATCCTTGCTTACAGTATTATGACCGGAGAACATAACTATCACATTGATTTAAATCAAATGATCCGAACTCACTATAACTGCTTTTCTGTTTTCGGCGGGCCGCATCCGACATTCATGCCGGATATGATTCAAAAACAAAACGTCGATGCCCTTTGCCGCGGAGAAGGAGATATTTACTTCCCGCAGCTGGTTAATCTCATGGAACGAGGCCGGGACTTTTATAACACTCCGAACTTCTGGTTTAAAAAACCTGACGGCAGTATTATTGAAAACGAAATCGGTCCTTTAGCGGAAAACTTGGATGCGTTTCCTTTTCCCGACAGGAAATTATTTTACGGCGCTGATCCCGCTTTATGTGCTAAGGGATTCAAGATGTTTATTTCAATGAGAGGTTGTCCCTACCAATGCACCTATTGCTTTAATCATGCTTACAATACCCTGACTAAAGATAAAGGTAAAACACTACGGTACCGTTCTGTGGATAATTTGATTGCGGAGATAAAGGAAGTAAAAGAACAGTATTTTCTGGACCGTGTTTTTATTAATGATGATATATTTCTGCTCAAACCCAAAGGATGGCTGGAAGAATTTGCCGGGAAATACCCCAAAACGATCGGGTGCCCGATTACCTGTAATGTGCGGGCAAACTTAGTGAACGAAAAAATCTGCAAATTGTTAAAACAAGCAAATTGCCGAAACGTAAATATGGGGGTAGAATGCGGAAATAATAAGATCGCCGCAGGAGTCCTCAAACGAAATCTTTCTAATGAACAAATAACTAAAGCCCGCGCAACTCTTCATGCATATAGAATCAAAATCATGACTCAAAATCTCCTGGGACTACCGGTGGATAATCCTTTGGCCGTAGATATGGAAACGTTAAATTTTAATATTGCGCTCAAACCTTATTTTGCATGGTCTTCTCTTTTTTATCCATATCCGGCAACAGAACTCGGACGGTTAGCTATTCAAAAAGGAATTTTTAATGCCGACTTTGAAAAAATAAGCGTATCCAATAAAACTGATTCTGCCCTGGATTTTGGAGATAAGCACCTGAAACGTAAGATTGTTAACTTACATAAATTGTTTGGCATTATCGTACAATTTCCATTTTTACGCCCGTTTACCCCGTTCCTCATCTCTTTACCGCTAACTCATTTTTACAAATGGATGTTTTTTGCTTTTTATGGATACAAGGTGCTCAGACAATCAAGCACAATAGGAATATTCAAATCAATGCGGCACTACATAGTATTTTATTTCAAGTATATTAACCAGCTTGAAAAACGCGTAGAATTTAGAAATATCGCAAGTTATTCCCCTGAAGAATAATTTATCTGCTGTTTTAAACTTTCCGCGAGCACTTCTCCGAACATCCTATGCCCGTTTATATTTAAATGCGGGTCAATCTCCCAGATATTCTCATCCGGCTTAAGACGTTCGGCCATAACCCCGGCCAGATCCCAACACGCTATTCCGCTATTTTCAAGACGCTTTTTAAACGCTTCATTATCCCATGACCTGACTGTCGGACAAGTCATAAACGCTACCCGGAATTCATTCTTTCGCGCATACTCTTTTATCTCCCGCAAAAGCTCCTCATAATCAAAAACAAGTAAAAACGCCGGAATATCTTTAGCATCCCTTATATTATTTTGTTTTTTAAAAGCGGTTATGGCTATGGTTCGGTAAATCCCGCTATTTTTAAGCAGCCACCGGTCCAACTTATACGGGAAGAAAGACTGCTCAGGGAAAACCATGCAAAGATAATCTTGCGGAGTAATATTACGATAATGCATTGCTCCCGGGCCTTTCGGCATATTTCCTTTTTTTATAAAAAACTCCTTTTGCACATAATCATCCGGAAGATACTGTATTGCGGCTTCGGTCGCGTCATCCGTACAATAAGCAAAAATAACCAGATCCGGAGCCAGATCGATATGCTTTGTCTTTAAGGCCAGAAATTCCTGGCGCGTATTATATCCGCATACTCCGGCATTAAGTATTTCTACTCTCTCTCCCTGCTCAGCCAGAATATTTTCCGCGATTTCCGTAAACAGCTCTTCATTTTTTACTTCCGGGCCGAAAGTTATGGAATCACCCAGGACAAGCACCCGAAGATCCGGATTTTCATCCATCAGCTCTTTATCGCGCATACCCCGGGAATTAATATAGTACTGCCGGGAGAGATCCTTTGCATAAGGCTTTAATTCATAGACAAGCATCGGGTCTTTGGCCTTTTGATGGATCGATTCCCCGCTCATCTGTAAATATACTTCCGTGCGCAAAGGAGGAATATGTTCAAAAAATGACGTATAAATAATATCCGCGGCAGCGAAAAGAACAATCAGATAAATCGTATAGATTACTGCATATTTGATTTTTTTCACTTTAAGGTCCCCGCGTCTGAACACCCCTTGAATGTATATTCACCGGTAAAAGATAATTTCTCATAGTAATTCTGCAATTGGATAAATACTTTTTTGGGATTGCGCTGAGCATCCATTACCCCGAAAAATTCCTCATTAGCCACATCATCAGGATGCCCGCCGGGCAAATAGAATCCTTCCGTATTATATTCTGTATAAGAATACCCCTGTTCCGGAAAATCGTAATCAATCATATCCCCCATATCCACATGGTAGCAGCCGACTTTCCACAACTCATCATTAAACTCATGGACCAACCCGCCTAAACATTGCTTATTTTCATACAAAGCGGAAAGATTATCCGAGATCTCTTCCCAAAGGCCTAAAATATATTGCGCCTGCATATCCTCATCTTTTTGCCCAACACAAGCTATCGCCTGAAAATCATTAGCAATTTTATAGTTTTGCGTATAAAAAGAATCTGTCCCGAATTCGCTGATATACATGGGTTTTTCGGATATTTTTTCCCACTGAGAAAAAAGACTGCCAAAACTCTTTCCTCTATACACATTGAAGCCCCAGATATCAATATTCGGGCACAGCTGGACAACCGCAGCAACAGTATTCTCTGCTTCATCATCAACAAACCGGTCCCCCAAACAAGTGCTTACCGGATGCCCGGGATCGATCTTTTTTATTTCCCCAGCCGCGTGATCAGTTGCCTGGGCCGCTTCTTTTATAGTCTGATAACCGTGATACCGGTTATAATCAAGATTCCATTCATTCCCCAAAGACCACATTAAAATAGCCGGATGATCTTTATAGGCATTAACGACTTTCAAATATTCCCCGCTGTCAATTTCTCTTTTTGAGCCGGCAACAGTTAAAATAACCATTATTTTCTTATCATAAAATTTATCCAATATGCGGGTATATTCCCGCGGAGCCAAGCCAAAGTGAGTATAAACTCTTACGACATTGACATTCATCCTCTTCATGTAACCAATATCAACATCATAATATTTTGCGTATTCACGGGTTAACCAGTAAGCAAAAACTTCATGCCCCTGCGGAGAGCGCCCCTCCCAGTCAAAGAAAAAACCATAGGGAACGGATTCGGAATTATTTAGAGGATTCGGCCCGTCATGCGGAGCCTGTGTTGCCGCGGCCCAGGTTACTCCCCGAAAAATCAGCGGTTTAGTTTTTTCCAGAGACCCGTCGGGACATCTCCAGGCGAACATCAGATTATTACCGCTGACATAGACCAGGCTGGGGCTGTAGGAAGATTGCTCCTCAGCACCCAGATAGCCCGCGCACATTAAAATTGCGGCAAACGCGGTAATTATTACCTTGAATATCCTGCGGCTACTCATTAACTATTGCTTTTTAATATAGGCTTTTATTATTTTCTGCTCTTGAACCGGCTTATCCATCATCCCGGTTTTAGTATTTTCGATCTTCTCCACGACATCATATCCGGCAATAACTTTTCCAAAGATCGTATGCCGCATATTCAGCCATGGCGTCGCAGCTGTAGTAATAAAAAACTGGCTTCCGTTCGTATTCGGCCCGGCATTAGCCATAGCCAGTATCCCCGGCTGATCAAAAACAACATTTTTGGTTACTTCATCTTCAAAAGGTTTTCCCCAAATAGATTCTCCGCCGCTCCCGGTACCCGTAGGATCTCCGCCCTGGATCATAAAACTCTTTATCACCCGGTGAAAAATTATTTCGTCATAATAGGTCTTTTCTATTAGTCCGATAAAATTCTCACACGTTTTCGGCGCGATCTCCGGCATTAATTTGATCTCAATATTGCCCTGAGTTGTTTCAAATACCACAATTACATCCTTTGCTTCCATTTGCACTCCTTTCACTGTACTGACAAAAACAAATAAAAATAACAATACAAAAAATATCTTTTTCATAGCCTCCTCCTTTAATGAGCGCATAATTTACAGAACAAAGTGATGTAAATTATAGGCGCGAATTTAACCTCGCCAATTTCGCCAAATCTGTGGCGCAATCTCGCCATATTAATGGCGGACTTTATGGCGGGTATTCCTTTATTTTTCCGCAATGCGTTCCAACAATCCGACAATGACCCCGATCTTCTTTTTCATAAAAATCGGAAAATAAATCAGATATATGCAAAGCTCCAACCCCACCAATGTCCAGATCACTATTAAAATTTTCATCGCGCAATTAGGCATATTACCCCCTTTATTTTAGTGTAAAGTAATTTTACAAACCCTCAACTCTCAATTTTCAATTATCTATTCTTTTTTACCGTTATTATTATTCAATTCTCTGAGAAATTTCTTCCTTAACTCAATTCCGGATTTTTCATTTAAAAGCTGTTTGAACGGTACGGCATTTCCTCCGGCGGCAGGGTTTAATTCTGTCCACATTTCTTTTCCGTAATCACCGATTACTTCCGGAGAAGTGATAAATAACTTGCTTGTTTTCTTGTCAAATACATATAACTCCTGGGTCTGGCTTTGCATGGAAAAAGAATATCGGTCATTAGAACTATCCTGCTTAAGCCCGGCCGCGACAAAGATCAAGACCCCCAGGATTACCAATAACAGCAAATTGGTAAATACCGTCTGGATTACTAAAAATTTATTTGTCATTTTTTGAAATTCTCCCCTTTTTTACACGATAAAACAATACTGTAGCCATTACCGCGCTAAAAAGCACCATGTTCGCGATATTAAAGGTTTTCCAAACAATATCCGCGGAAGATATCGCCGCCGGGAACATGAACACAAAGCACACCCATACTCCGCAGACCCAATACAAACTTACATCATCGGAAGACTTCCGGCGGATAATCCGCGCGATAAGCGGGATATTCCATAACGGCAGAATCACTGCCGCCACTAATCCGACTGTCTTTATCAAATCATCCATTGTCATCCTTTCAGGATTTAAATCAAAATTCAAAATGCAAAAATCAAAAATACAATTAAAAACTCAAAAGTTCAATGCTTGGATAAAATTATATCATTTAATTCTTTTTCTCTTATATTTTTTATTTTTGACTTGAAATTTTGACTTTTGACCTTTGATTTTTGAATTATTTATGATCTATAATTAGTATTCCATTTAAATGATCGATCTCCTGCTGCACTGCCCGGGAGGCCAGTCCTTTGAGTTTTTCATAAACCTGCTCTCCCTGCTCATTCAAAGCGCGCACTTTTATTATTTTCGCGCGTTCAATCTCAATATAAGCATCCGGGACACTTAAACACCCTTCTTCTTCATGAACAATACCTTTTTTCACGACAATCTTAGGATTAATAAAAGTAATGATCTCCTGCGCAGACCGGCGCAGAGCGGAATTTATATCCAGGTCATTAATAATATAATCTTTCTTCAGGACAAAAATACGTTTTAACACTCCGATTTGCGGAGCAGCCAATCCCACGCCATTAGGTGTAGCCATTAAAGTATCTTTTAAATCTTTTATTATTCCTAAAAGACTAGGGTCTTCCATTTGCACGGCAACCGACTCAGCCTTAAGAATATCTTGAAATAGAGGATATGAAAGAATGCTTTTTACAGCCATTGCTGCTCCTTATCGTTATACCTTACTCCTGCGGATATAGATATCTCTATTGTATTTTGTTATAGGACTATTTTCAACTCTCATTTTTCAATTTTCTGTCTTCGGGTATCCGGGTTAAAAAAACAATACCAATAATAAGTAAGGGGATAAAACAAAGCAGGGTAATCCGATATCCGAGACCGCCCAAAGGAGAAAGAAATAAGATCAATATTCCCCAAAGCATTGGCCCGGCAATACAGGCCAGATATCCGACCAGGTTAAACATGCCGAATATTTCCCCGATTATTTCTCTGGGTACAATCTGCACGACAAAAGCCCGGGATACCACCCAGGTTGCTCCTAAGCTGACCCCCGCCAAAGCCCCGACAATCCAATGATACGGCGGCTGGACCAACCCTCCGCTAAAAATACAGATAACCCAAAGCACGAATACCCCGATCATTGATTTCTTGCACCCAAAATAATCGCTGATGATCCCGGAAGTAATGCTTCCGGCTATCGCAAAAACAATAGAAAACGCGATAAAATCAATGATTTCAACATTGGTCAAACCAAACGCCTTTGTCGCATACACTGACATGAAAAGAATCAGGACATTCACGACACACAAACCAAAGAATGCCGCCTTAAACAGATCTTGTATTCCTCTAAATTTCCGGGTGTTTATAACCGTAGCTTTTAACCGATTAAACACTCCGTTAATCTGCCATAATTGGGAATCTTGCTGCGATTTAGGATTGTTTTTTAAGGGAGTGTCTTTAACAAATAACATACACGGCAAGGCGAATAAAAAAAACAAAATTCCGGTTAATATAAATGTCGACTGGTACCCTTTTTCAATCATGATCGGACGGGTAAAAAACAGGGCGATCCCCGCGCCCAGATACCCGCACATTTTTCCGATTCCGGAAACTAATCCGACTTTATTCTGAGGGGTTATATTCAGCATCAAGGCATTATAAAAAATTACCGCAGCCTGACACCCTAAATTTGCGATCGCAAAAAATACCAGAGCCAGAACCACATTATTCACAAAACCCAGCCCAATAGTAAAAATAATGCAAAGTAACGTGAAGAAGATAAGAAACATTCTATGCCGGGCAGTAATATCGGCAAAGGTTCCCAAGACCGGAGAAAGCAAGGCGACAAAAAAAGTAGATATCCCGAAACTAATACTGTAGAAAATTTCCGGGACCTGTTTTTCGATTGTTATCCATCGCACAAAATATAAGGAAATAACATTCAGCGCGAAAAATTGGTTAGCCAGGTCATATAGAGCCCAGGAGATAATTAAAAAATAATTTTTTATCAGTTTATCTATCTTATTCATAATCAATAACAGTTGAATATATTTTATGGTTCTTTCTTTTTTTAGGTTGTTAGAAAGAACCTGATTTCACAGATTTTCAAAAGATTACAGAGATGTTAATATATATAACTCTCGAGAAAGAAAACTGCTTCTTAAGATAAATTGTTTAATCGGTGTAATCAGTTTTTTAATCATTGTAATCAGGGTCATTCTTGTTTTTATCTAACCAATTTACTTTTATTGTGTTACAGAAATTATTCCACTTTAAATAAGAATGACCCTATTTTATTTTTCAAGATAAGAATAATCCATTAATAATACTGCATACTCTTTATACGGCGAGAACTTCCCGTGAGGATTTTTTAAGCAAAAATATTACTGCAGCCACAAACCGGTAACGACAAATTTCCCGTTTTTCCGGGCAAGCATAAGCTTAATCAGAATATCGTCACCGCTTTTTTCAAACATGCCTTTCCAAAGCACAATAACTATTTCACCTTTACACACAACACCCATATATTGCCGGTCCTGATAAGGCCCCAGGACATTTTTTACATATCGGTTAATTTTATAGAATTTTGTGCTTGATCCGGGAACTCTTAAAGCGGAATCCAGATCTTTTTTGTACTTAAAATAATCATCAAATTTAAAAGAATCCAGAATATTATCTAAGATAGGTTCAGCTACAGCTTTAACTTGCATATCCGTAGCATTAGCTGCCGAAGCACAAGGCGACACAGCTAATAAAAATATAAGCATCCCTGCGGTTATAAATCTAACTCCCCTCATCTCTTTCCTCCTTATAATGAGATCCCCGTATTCAATGGAGCAAAGCATCATAGCTGATTTTATTAAACTTCCCCTTTATTCTACCCTAAATCAATATCTTTTTCAAAGAATAAATTTATTTTTTAAACTTTTTCCCGATTGCGCCGACCGCGAAGCCGGTAAGCACAAGAAGCATCGTTCCCGGTTCAGGAACAGGTACAGGATCTCCGGAACCTTCGAAAGTATTATCATCAGGACAATCATATAGATCTCTGGCAATCATATCCTGACAAGCCTGCACTTCTAACTCTGACGGTTTAAATGCGTCTGAGCCCTCATAATCATAACTATCTCCGGAACCGCTACTAATTCCCAAAAACAATAAACATATTAGTAAAAAATGTATCATGATATTTTCCTTTCTGATTAAATTACCTAACTTATTATTTTTTAAGAAGTTAAGGTTTTCCTCTTACCCCTGGGACAAAAAGATAGTAAAGTATAGCATAAAAAACTGATTTTACAAGGTCTACGGGGGATTTAATTTGATTATTAGCTTAAGATCATGAAAATAATGGTGTTATAGACTTAACTGTTTAATATGTCCGGCAAGAAACGTGATCAATGCTAGGCTATTCAGCGATTGATTTAATTGCGGCTTCGAGCTTTGTTTCAATCCCGCGCTCAATAAAATTAGGGAGGATTTTTTGAATTTCCTGTTTAAAACTGGATTCAAGCCATTTAAAATTAAGCGCGCGATATGCTCCGGAAAGCTGAAAGTCAAATGTAAAGAAAGGAACTTCTCCTCCGATAAGCGCGAGCAAAAGCTGAAATTTCGGAGAATTGCTTAATAAAATTCTGGGCAGCGTTAAAAAAAGCTTACTGGAAACCAATTCATCTTCCTGCATCCGAAAAAATCCAGCCAGTTGAATATCCCCCGCATCCAGGGCGATCTCATCAACGCTAAACGCATTATCATAAACGGTAAATTTTGAAGATAATGTTTTAAAATCAATCGTCTTAAGGGATGGGATGCTGAAAAAATCCGCCAGCCAAACCAAAAATCTTACATTATCCAGCCGTCCGTTTTTAATTTGCATGTTCCCCTGCATTGTTGATCGCGGCTGGCTTACATAGTTAATATTACAATCAAAAGTCCCTCCGACACTTTCATGCAGTGTTCCCGGAAACTTCCGGTAGGTTTTAAATAAAGACATTAATAATGAATCCAGCGCCCGCGCATTAACATCTTTAATTGATATATTATAGTTTGCCTTAAACACAGGCTTAAAGCCTAAGTCTATTGCGGCATATCCCGCCAGCGACCCTTCATAAATAGCCGAAACAAATTTTACAAACTTAACTCGGGGATTTAAAAAATTAAAAAACGCATCAAAATTTTTCAAACGAAGCGAATATTCATCATTATCTAAAGAATACGCCGCGAAAAAATTCTCGAACAAGACCTTAACCCGCCGATCCGGCGAAAATCCAAATGACCCGCCCTGCACATCCGCCCGGACAGTTTGAGAACTTTGACGGTCTTTAATTGTTTTTAAAACCGTAAACTGCGCACTCCCGTCAAACCAGCCTCTTTGTATTTCTGTTTTAACTTGCGCCTGGATTTGCTGGACCACCCCTTTGCCGCAGGTAATCCGCTTCCGGGCCGGCACAGCCGAAAAATTCAGATCAAACAATGTCTTATCTTCAAAATTAATACTGCCGTCTAATTTAACCGGAATATTATCTAAATAAAAGCTTAAGTCTTCTAAGGCAATATTTTTTGAAGCAAACCGCACCACACAATTAATATCTAAAATATTCAACCCCCGGGAAGAAATGCCTATTTTTTGGGGGAGTTTTCCATACATCAAAAGATGACGGATCTTTTTAGATAGATCCGACTCCTGATTTTTAAAATCTAAAGAGGTTTTATAAAAATCTTCAATCGTGGAAAAGCCGTTTAATTTTAGTACGCTTTGTTTTAATTTCCCCTCCAGCGTAGCACAAAAATTCCCCTTATTAAATTCAAGATTATCTATGGTCATTCCATCCCGGGCAATGGAACCTTTAAGGTAATACTGCAAAGGCTTTGCCGAAACATTAATCCCTACTTTTTTCTGAATTTGATCACCAAAAAAGCTGAACAAATCTATTGTCCCGTAAGTTGTCAACCGTTTGTTCGGCTCAATTCTCAGGCGCATTGTCGTAAAAAGCGCGTTAACATTCCGCCCCCGGCGATTTAAGATTAATAGCGCGTCTTCCATAACAATGCGTATCGGATTGCCTTGGGCTAAAACATTAATAACCTCGATAATCCCCTCGATATTTTCCTTAAAAAACAAAGGATATTCAAAGAAGTCTACTTTAGGTTTGATAAAATAGAGTTTTGTAATTACCATCTTTTTATTCTTAAGAAACTTGTGCAGAGAAAAAACCAGAGTTATCCTCTCTATAGTCAGGGGAGGATATTCGGCAAGAGATTCATCGCTGAACATGGAAACATTTTTTAAAATTATAAAACAAGGAGGGAAATACTGGATACTGCCGATAGAAAGTTCCTGATTTAAATACCTGCCGATATCCTTCTCGATCCGGCCTTTGTGGGCAGAAAATATCCAATCCGCAATTACCGTAGACAAAAATAATGTCAAAATTATAATGGTAAGAGCAACTGAAATGACTAACGCCTTAGAACTCGATCTTTTCGAATATTTTCCCATCAATATAGAATTCTACTCTATCAATAAAATATAAAGCTTTATATTTTTTGTTCAGCGGAGACAAGTATTTATTTTCCTTAAAATCACTAAACAAAAGACTAAGCTGATGTGATTCAATGATCTGCTTTTTTAACTCATCGCTAAACCGGCTGTCCCGGTCCTGCCGGCTGATCTTAAAAAGATACGCTAAAGCAAAAAGAAAAGCTTCGGAATCAGAATCCTGCTGAATAAACTTAATAAACATTTCTTCCGCGTCGGTATACGCGCCGGCTAAATAATAATACTCTCCGCAGGCAAAAAGAGCCTCTTTATAATATTGGGAGGCCGCCGAATAGGCCAAAATACTATGGAAGTTCATGAACGCGTATTCTATGGCTCCGTTCTTAGCATTTGAATTCGCGTCCGCGTACAACTTATCGTCTACTCCGGCACAGCAGATGCTTGCAAAAATCAATAAACCCACAAGCATTACCGCCAGCCCCGGGAAAAAGTTGGTTTTTTTGGTATACTTCAAGACTCCCCCTTTTAATTACTGAAACCATAACCCGGTAATTAAATATTTATCGCCGCGCTTTGATACGACCAGCTTAATTAAGACATCATCCTTTGCTTTATCAAAGACACCTTTCCAAAAAATAACCGTCATCTGTCCTTTAGTCAAAAACCCGAGATATTCTCTATATAAATAGTTTCCTACCCATTCCTGTATTTGTATATCAATTTCCTTAAAGCGTGCCGCAGAAATCGTCTCTTTAAGGGTGTCGTCAAAATTCTGAGAATATTTCTCATAACTATCTTCGGCAAGTCCGACAAGGATATTATCCAATAATGGATTGGCGATCTCCTGCACCTCTTTATCGGTGTTTCCAATAACATCAGCAAACACAGTTGAAACACTTAAGAACAATACCATGACTATAACAACACCTTGCAGATATCTCATTATGCCCCCTTTCATTTTTTAATTATTTCGTAACCACTAATATCATATCCTAAAACCCCGGAAAACGTCAAAATTTTTTTAAATCTATAATTTTTCCATACGCATGATCTTTGATCTTCCAAAACTTATTATCCCCACGGAATCCCCCATCAACACCTCCAAAACAACATTAGATTCATCCTCTGTCTTCAGCCTTCCCTTCATTGTCCGGCCATTCTTTAAATATATCCTGGTGTCCGCGTTAAAATCAGACTGTCTCTGCTCCCCGGGCGAGGAATTGTTCCGGATCAAAACCGGTATGGCTTTTAGTTTATTAAGAGTAAGGTTAAAATTCCCCCGGTCAGCTAATATCTCTTTTGACCGCTGCATATCCTGATCGGCTAATTCCTGATTACCCATTTTTTCATGGACTACCGACCGCGCATAATATGCCCGGCGAGCCTCGGCGTTTGAGCTGATTATCCGGTCAAGGATAGCCCTCGCCTGCTCTTGCTGTCCTAATCCGCTATAGGCTATGGCCAGGTTTTCCAAGATATACGCATCAGATATACCTTCATTAATTAATGCCTGAGAATTATCCATTTCCAGGGCAAATTCTTTTTGTGCCGCAGCAGTTTCTCCTCTGAGCTCATAGATACCGGCAATATCATTATGAATATTAGGATAGTGTCCGGCCTTTATGACAATCTCCTGATATAAGTCCATGGCTTGGGCAAACTCTCCATTATCACGCAAAGTACTGGCCAGGCTATAACCAATATCATTATTTTCCGGATCCAATCGATAAGCCTGACGCAAATACTCTGCTCCTTTCGCATACTCTTCCAAATTCATATAACTTATGCCCAGGTTATTATAGATAACCGCATCGTTAATTCCCTGGCTGGCCGCGGTTTTAAAATACGCGATGGCCTGTTCCCATTGATTCTGCTTAAAATATACCACTCCCAAAGCATAATGAGCCTGAGAAAAATCAGGGTCTAATTTGATAACTTTCTCAAAACTTGAAATTGCTCCGTGATAATCTCTCTGAGCATACAATGCTACACCTTTATTAAACAATCCGATTTTCTGTTGCTCTGCCGGCAGGGATTCTTGAAATTGCTCAAACTCTTTGGCTAATCCATATTTCTCCTGGGAACGGTATAGATCAACCACCGCTTCATATGCCTGCGTATATTCCGGGTTAAGCTCCAGCGCCTTTTTGTAATTAAGAACCGCGTTATCCAGATCTTGGGCCTGTTCAAAAGCATACCCCAGGTTATAACATCCCTGAGAAGTCTCCTGCGCCTTATTCGCTTTCTGTAATAAGGAAATTGCCAGCTTAGGATTCCCTTCCTCTAACGCTTCTATCGCTTTATTATTAAGTGAAGCCGCAATCCCTCCGCGAAAAGTCATTCCGGCAATAATGACAAGCACCACAATTATCAGAAATTCGATAAAATGCTTGTTTAATTTCAAGTCGATCTCCTTAGGTTCTTTTAAATCTTTTTTCTAACTCTGCCCATTTTATGGTGATCATCGTCGGACGGCCATGCGGACATGTATACGGAGACGCGGTTTTACTTAATTGATCAAAAAGCGCGTTAATCAGCTCAGGAGAAAGTTTATCATGCGCCCGAACCGCAGCATGACAGGCAACCGGAGCAAGTATTTGCGTCATTCTTTGCTCGGTATCCGCACTTAAATCCAACTCGGCAATTTCCGCTAATGTTTTTTCAAAAACAGCCGCGATATTCACATCTCCTAAAACTGCCGGATATGCCTGCACGGTGAATGACTGTCCTCCAAAGTCCTCGATATCAAAACCCAATCCCCTGAATACACCCTTACAATCCTCAACTAAAAACGCCTGCGCTTTATTTAAATGCAAAATCACCGGCAAAAGCAGTTTTTGTTTTTCTATCCTTTTCGCTTTGAACTGCGCCAGTAATTCATCAAAAAGAATCCGCTCATGCGCCGCGTGCTGATCAATAATAATAAGGCCGTCCTTATCCTGTGAAACAATATAAGTGTTCTTTACATGCAAATAATCCACGGTTTGCGCCGACAAGTCAATACCCATATCTTTTACCGGTGATGAAAAGAACTCTTTTTCAAATATTTGCTGCGCGTAGGGCTGTTCGGCTGAACGTATCCGCATTGCCCCGAGCACCGGTTTTAATTCCGGCAAATTTTCTTTTTGAGTTAAAGCATCTTTAATAAGTTTGACCAGAATATCATGGAGCAGGGAAGTTTCCCGGAAACGTATCTCGCGCTTAGACGGATGGACATTCACATCAATCGATGCCGGCGGTGTTTCCAGAAACAATACGATCAGCGGAAATTGTTTTTCCCCGAGAAAAGTATGATACCCGGAAATTATAGCATGTGAAATCGTTTTATCTATTACCGGGCGTTTATTCACAAAAATATGCTGGTTTTTGCGGGTTGAACAGCCTGTTCCGGCTCGGGAAATAAATCCCTTAACCTTTAACGGAGCCGTATGGAAATTTATCGGGATGATCCGGCCGGAAAATTCTTCCCCCAGCAGAATATTGATCCGGTCGGACAAACCGCTGCTATTATCTATATTGATTATTTCTTCATTATTATTTACCAGCCTAAAAGCAGTGCCCGGATTAGCCAAAGCTAATTCTGTAACTGTTCGGGTGATATGATACATTTCCGTAGATCTGCTTTTGAGAAATTTTAACCGGGCCGGCGTATTATAAAAAAGATTTCGCATCTCTACTGTCGTCCCCGGAGTACGCGCTGTCTGACGCAGGTTTTTAATATTTCCGCCTTCAGCTTCAATCATCCAGGCTGTCCCTTCTGTCCGGATTGCGGAAGTTATCGTCAAAAAACTTACGGCCGCGATACTCGATAAAGCTTCTCCGCGAAAGCCTAAAGTATTAATATTGTTTAAATCATCGTCTTTACTTATCTTGCTTGTCGCATGCCGCTGCGCCGCCAGCTTTAAATCATCTTCGGCCATGCCTTCGCCATTATCGATTACCCTGATCAGTTTGCATCCGGCATCTTCGATGACCACTTCAATAGCCGTACTTCCGGCATCCAAAGCATTTTCCATCAGCTCTTTTACCACCGAAGCCGGACGCTCCACAACTTCACCGGCCGCGATCTTATCCGCTAATAATTTGGGAAGAATTTTTATTTTAGCCATAATTAAACATAAAAATGATTATTGATTATTGAAAATTGAAGATTGTAAAACATTAATTCCAAACATCAATTTTCTATTCTCTATTTTCAATTTTCCTTCTTTAATTTCTTTTTCCATTTATTGATCAAATTAAGCGCTTCCAGGGGGCTTAATGAATTTAGTTCCACCGCGCGAATTTCATCTATTAAGGAATTGTCTTTTCTTCCGAATAATTCCGGCTGATTCTCCGGAATTGTTTTATCGGATTTGACCAAGCTGGGAATCCCGTTACTGGAAACACTGTTAATCTCCAGATTACTTAATATCTCCCGCGCCCGGCTGATAACCTCCTGCGGCAATCCGGCTAATCTACCCACATGAATTCCATAAGAATGATCCGCGGAACCTTCAATAAGTTTGTAGAGAAAGGTAACTTCATCCTTCCATTCCCGCACCGCGACATTATAATTTTTCACTCCCGGACAGGTTAATTCCAGTTCCGCCAATTCATGATAATGCGTAGCAAATAAAGTTTTTGGTTTGGGGCCTTCTTTTTTATGTAAATATTCGGCCGTAGCCCAGGCAATGCTCAAACCGTCAAAGGTGCTCGTTCCCCGGCCGATCTCATCAAGAATGATCAGGCTTCGCGAAGTAGCATTATTAAGGATATTCGCTGTTTCGCTCATCTCCATCATAAAAGTACTCATGCCCGCGGTAATATCATCGGCCGCGCCCACACGGGTAAAGATCCTATCCACAATACCGATCCGCGCGGATTTTGCCGGGACAAAACTACCCATTTGCGCCATAAGCACAATTAAAGCGACCTGCCGGATATAGGTAGACTTTCCCGCCATATTCGGGCCGGTAATGACCAATAGCTGATGTTCTCGGTTATCCAGCATTGAATCATTGGGAATAAACCCCCCGCGGCTGATCAATTGTTCTAAAACCGGATGCCGGCCGTCGGTAATTTTAATCTCCGGGTCATTAGAAAGTATGGGGCGGATATATCGATTACGCGCCGCTGCTTCGGCAAAACTATTCAGGACATCCAAGGCCGCGATTAAATTTGCGTTTGCCTGGATCAAAACCAATTCTTCTATAACCGCCTGGCGGATCTTTAAAAATAATTCATACTCAAGTTCAACAACCTTTTCCTGCGCGCTTAAAATTTTATCTTCCTGCTCTTTCAGCTGCGGAGTTATAAAACGCTCGGCATTAACCAAAGTCTGTTTACGCGTATAATCATCCGGAACCAGGTGAAGATTTGTTTTGGTTACCTCTATATAATAACCGAATATTTTATTATATTTGATCTTTAATGAGGAGATTCCGGTCCGTTCGATTTCTTTCTTTTGCAATGCCGCGATCCAATCACGGCCTCCTTTAGTAATATCCAGAAGTTCATCAAGCTCCTCATTGAAACCGTGATTTATCATTCCTGCGTCACGCACCGATACCGGCGCGTCCGGACGAATAGCCTGATCAATAAGCTCGGTCAAGAAGTCCAATGTTTTCATATCGTCCTTGATCCCGAGAAGCAGTTCCCCGGAAACTCCTTTAAGCAGGTTTTTTAATTGCGGAATGATCTTTAAAGAATGATTCAAACTCAAAACATCACGGGCATTCGCCAGCCCTACACTAAGGCGGCTTAAAAGACGCTCAATATCAACTATATTTTTTAGTTCCTCCCTCAATTGATTGCGTAATATCTGATTTTTATGTAATTCCTCTACCGCGTCAAGCCGCTTATCTATCTGGGAAACATCTAAAAGCGGCTGTTGTATCCACTGCGTAATCAGACGGTTTCCCATCGGTACTTGCGTAAAGTTAATAACATTAAGCAAAGCACCTTCTTTTTCCTGGCGCATCGTCCGGATAAGTTCAAGATTGCGCTGGGCCACACTATCTAAGACCATGAATTTATTTAAGGAATAAACCGAGAGTTTATTTATATGAACCAGTTCTGTTTTTTGGGTATCTTCGAGATAACGTAAAACCGCGCCGGCCGAACAAACAGCACTGGGCATTTCTTCACAGCCGAATCCGGCCAAATTGCGTGTTTTAAAATGATTGGTGAGTTTTTCCATTGCCTGAGCATAATCAAAGGTCCAGTCTTCGGCAATGCTGATCGCGGTATTAATACGCTGCTTGATCCGGGAAATCAATCCAGCGTTTTCTTTAAGCTTTCCGGGGAGTAAAATTTCCGCCGGATAAAGGCGGGTTACCTCGCTTAACATGGCCTGTTCTGATTTAAGCTGGGTTATTTTAAATTCTCCGGTTGATAGATCAACTACGGCGATCCCGAAGTCATCCGCGGATTGACTGTAAATACTTACCACATAATTATTATTCGGCGTACTCAGCACATTCTGTCCCAGCAATGTCCCGGGAGTAATAACCCGGACTATTTCCCTTTTGACAATCCCCTTACCCGCCCGGGGATCTCCGATTTGTTCACAGATCGCTACTTTTTTTTCGCTCTTGATTAAGCGGGCAATATAGTTTTCCGCCGCGTGATACGGAATCCCGCACATCGGGACCCGGTTAGTTTTATCGGAACCGCGGCCGGTAAGCGTCAGCCCCAGAATTGCCGAAGCGATTTTCGCGTCATCAAAAAACATTTCATAAAAATCACCTAAGCGAAAAAAAAGTATCGCATCCGGGTATCCTCTTTTGATCTGTAGATATTGGCTCATCATCGGGGTTAAGTCTTTGTCCATTAAAAATCCTCAAAGTAGCCAGACGTCAGAAATCAGAGAACAGAGGTCAGAAAAAATTTCCAGCCTTTATTTCTCCCCCTGTCTTCTGTCTTCTGTCTTCTGTCTTCTATTTTCCTATCTTTTTCTTTAAGTCAAACAACTGCTCCAGATGAATATTTTCCTGATGAATAAGTTCTTCAAGGACATCTACGTCTTTGGGCCGGACAATTTTTTTCATTCCCCCAAAAACAACAATCGAATCTTTTTCAAATTGGATCGCTGTTTCCACGGCCTGTATATCCGTAGTCATGCTGTTCATCAATTCCTGAGCTTTTTCCCGGGAAGGAAAAACATGATCCTTGGCCAACGCGCTCATATACGCGGCATACTCGTCGGGGAAATTAACATCCATAGAATCCCCTTCACGTTCTTTGCGCAAATGTTCAAAAGCAGCGATGTGTTTTTCCTCTTCATTAGCCAGATACTTAAAAATTCTTTTAACTCCATCATTCTGGGTCTTGGCGGCAAATGCTTCGTAAAATTCTTTTCCGTTTTTTTCTATCTGTATCCCGATGTCCAGTATTTCTCCACCCGCGAATTTATCATCCATTTGCTGATCTCCCTATTTAGTTGTATTATTTTTAATGAACATTGAATATCAATGACAATTGAATATTGATAGTTGAGTGTTGTAAAATAACAAATTCTTAAAACTATTACTCTAACTCCTATTGTCTATTCTTAATTTTCTATTTTCTATTTTCTTTTCATTTTTGTTCAACTAATTTTTGCCCCAGTTCAAAAGCCCGGTCCATGACTTCGGGTTTTTCAAGAACACTACCCTTATCTTCAACCCCCGGACATAATAATTCATCCGTATATTCCGCATTGATCGTAGCAAATAAATTTTTTATTATCGACCGGGAATTAGCAAAAAACTCCTCTTTATCTCCGGCTTGCACACAAATAAACGCTCCCTGCTTTTTTTTGGAATCAATTGGAGAATTTAAAATGTTTTTCAGCCGCCACCAGCACTGAAAACGATCAATCATTATCTTGGTCTGGCTGCTCAGGCTCCCAAAATATATTGGCGAGGCGATAATGATCACATCCGCCTGCTGAACCTTAGCATAAATATCCTGCATATCGTCTTCGACAATACACCCGGTATTATCTTCTAACTCTTCACAGGCCTGGCACGGGGCAATATTCAGGGAATTTAAAATGATCTTTTCCGCGGAAGCACCCGATTCCTGGGCTCCTTCTAAGGCCCTCTCAAGCAAAATATCCGAATTACCGCCAATACGCGGACTGCCTAAAATTCCCAGAACAGACAATGTCTTAGCTTTATTTTTGCGGTAAACTTGAGAGAATAAATTGTAAATTTTACGCATTGTTTCACATTTTTTAATGTCGGAACATCTTATTATGGTATGGGTTATATAGAAGTATTCTACAGACAATACATTAGGCTGTCAATAGATAGTTTGGTCGGGCAAAAGCCCTTTAAACACGGCTAATAAGGGGTCATTCTTATTTAAAGTGGAATAATTTCTGTAACACAATAAAAGTAAAGAGATTAGATGAAAAAAAGAATGACCCTGATTACAATGATTAAAAAACTGATTACACCGATTAAATAATTTATCTTAAGAAACAGTTTTCTTTCTCGAGAGTTATATATTAACATCTCTGTAATCTTTTGAAAATCTGTGAAATCAGGTTCTTTCTAACAACCTAAAAAAAGAAAGAGCCCTAATAAGAGATTTTTACGCCCACATCCGCGCGGAAAGTTTCCTGCGGCAAGGCTCCCAAGATGCCCTTAACCGCATATTTGTGATTAGTTATATTACGAAGATCCGCATAATAACTCCAATTCTCTTTGGGCTTATATAAAATATGCATATTTATTTCATGCGGATTTTTCAGCTCTTGATCCAGGCTTAAAGCATTATTAATATTTGCCGGTGTCGATCTATAAACTAAACTAGGCGTAATCCATAAATTTTTACGCAAAGCATAGGTCATGCCCAGGCGGACATTGTCACGGGAAATTCCGTCTAAGCCGGTTTTTTGTCCGCCGATCTCCGCAATATAGTCAACATAAGAAAAGGATCCCCAAAAAGAAGTTTTCCCTATGCTATAGCGGCCGAACAGATCAAACCCTAAAGACCGGCTTTCTCCGGCATTGACTGTTTGAGTTAACTTGCGGGTACCGGTTCCGGCCAGGTCCGTATACACGACATTCTGCACTGTATTTACCGGTAAAGCCTGGTCTCCCACGATCAATAATTTATCCTGCTTATTGTAATAACCGCTTAAACCTACGGATAACTTTTCTTTTGAATAACTGACATTCACCTCATTGGATACGGCTTTTTCCGGTTCAAGATTCGGATTTGTAATATTGATCGCTGTTCCATTATCAAACACATTATACCCAAAATAAGGCGGCGGAGACACATAGGCTTTGGTAAAGATATATTTTAATGTCCAGTTTTCATCAACATCATAGATCGCGGCCAGCCGAGGGCTAAACGGAACCTCGTTATAGCGGCTGTTTGTATCAACGCGTCCGCCGATAATTGTTTTTACCGCGTCGGTGATCTGATAATCCGCCTCCAGGTATGCGCCCTGGGTTTGATATCTCAGATTATATGCTTTCTGCACCGTAACTTTTGATGCCGCAACTCCTAATTGCGTATAATATTCAAAGCTCCCGGCCTGAGCCGCGACATCTCCGTCTCTATCTACCGAGCCCGGCACAGTACATTTCGGGATTATATCATAATGCGAAACAGTTACTCCGCCGATCAAACCCAATTTATCCGTAACATCCATTAATACTTTTTCTTCCAGGGAAACTCCGGTACCAGCCGCATATTTAAAATCATTATAGAAAAAAGCACCCCCGGACGGCCAGACATAACGCGTGTCCGGCTGAGCTTCATATTTATTATAGGTAATTGTTGATTCCAATAAGATATCATCCGTTACTAAAGCTTCATTACGCGCTTGTACCACTGTAGATGAGTCTTCCCATTCCGCTTCTGCAACATAAAAAAGAGTCGGAGCATAACTGCCCTCGGAACTGCTGCGGCTGGACTTTCTATGCCAGATCTGGATGAAATCAGTTTCATTTTCCATCCTAAAAAAAGCATTCAAGCCTTCGTCCCATCTGTCCACAGCCGTAGTTCCCTGTCCGATCGGATTAGCCACCGCGGAATAATTGCTCCACCAGGCCGGATAATCCTTATCCACCCGCGTAGCTCCGGAATCAATCATTTGGATAAATCCGGAAAACTCCGCGTATTTTGTTCTATTAGCAAATCCAATATACTGCTCTTTATAACTTTCTGTGCCAAAAGAAACTACTGCTTCTCCAAATTTTCCGTCCCCGGGTTTTTTAGTGATTATATTGATCACCGCGCTTATAGCATCCTGTCCGTATAATGTCGATCCCGGGCCATAGATTATCTCGATCTGCTCCGCCATCCTTACACTCAGATCACTGCGCAGCATGAGCTCTTCCCCTCCGGGAGGATTGATGCGCATGCCGTTTACCAAAACAACAATCTTATTATTACCCACAACTCCTCTTACCGGGACAAGAGTTCCCTGCTCGGAAAAATAATACTCGATTGTTTCCATACCCGGAACATCCCGAAGCACATCTTTTAAATTAACATAACCCCTTAATTCAATATCTTTTCTGGAAATAACATAAACCGTGGCCGGAGCTTCCGTAGC
This sequence comes from Candidatus Omnitrophota bacterium, assembly GCA_043826565.1. Lineage (GTDB taxonomy): Bacteria > Omnitrophota > Gorgyraeia > B26-G9 > B26-G9 > JBDRPX01. The sequence continues at coordinate 29,713 of JBDRPX010000012.1, read as the reverse complement.
TTTTTCTTCTCTTTTAGAAGCGGTAAAAACCGAGGGGATCTCTTCAAAAAGCAGATATTCTGTGCCGATATTATCTGCCGGCTGAGCGAGGGCAAAATCATTAATTAACAGACCGAACAATACCGTAAAAATAAAAAAATAAATTATTCGCCTTTGAACAATCATATTTCTCTCCTTACTAATTTTATAAGTTTAAAAATTAGACCCTATAACTTGTTAATATTATACCATATATTACATACCTCAAAGCAAGCATAATAATATCTAGTAAGGATTATTATTCTTTAATCATTCAGCGGCATTATTTCCGGCACTTGAGAATTGGGCATCCTTTATTCGGCCAGCTTTTTCAAGCTTTCAATAACCTTGTTAATCTTTTCCTGACGGCCGTTATGGAACTGGATTTCTTCGAGTTTCCGGATCGTCTCTTTAATCTTATCTTCTTCCCGGTCTACACCCATGATCCGGTCAAGCTCGCTCTTTTTATAGCGCCGGTGTCCTCCGGGCGTACGAAAAGATCTTAACAATCCTTTTTTCTCCCAATTTCTCAAAGTCAGCGGAAATACTCCCAAATACTTTGCCGCTTCTGATATGGATAAAATTTTTTCACTCATAACAACCTCCATATCTAATACGTTTAACATTAAACTGAACATCCATTTTTAATTGTAAGCATGTTATATTTTTTCTTTAATACGGTTCCGCACCAAAATTTTTATATACTCCATATCAAACGGCTTGGTCAAATATATCACGTTCCCTTTTTCAATTAATTTAGCCCGCGTACAAAACATCCCGTAAGCACTAATTACAATAATGTTTAGTTTTTTATAGCAGCGCCTTAAAATCTCAAAAGTATTTTCCCCTCCAATCCCCGGCATTTTTAAATCCAGGAACACAAAAGCAAAATTATCCGCTCCTTCATTGGAGATAACCTCAAGACATTGTTCTCCTGTCTCAGCGGTAAATACTTCATAGCCTTCCTTGGACAAGGTCCGCTCAAACAAATCTCTGACCACTAAATCATCATCTACGATAAGCAATTTGGCCATCACTTGTTACCCCTTCTGCTTGCCTTTTCCACAATTGCTAATAATTCAGGCAGGTCAAATGGCTTTTGCACACAAACATAAGCATTCTGATCGATTATTTCCTGCACCTTTTTCCCCATAGAGAATCCAGTCATCAGGATTATCTGGGTATGCGGAGTCATTTTTTTTAATATTTTTAAACACTCAATCCCATCCATATTCGGCATTCTGATATCACTGATGACAACATCATACTCATTCTTTACCGCTCGTTTAAATCCGTCAAATCCATCGAAAGCGGTATCGACAAGATATCCTTTTTTGTTAAACTCCCGGGTCAGGAGATCGCGTAATTCTTTTTCATCATCGATCACCAGTATTTTCTTCTGCGCTATCCCCGGAGTAAAAATCTCACTATCTCCAAGCACCTGAGCTTTTACCGGAAGCGTAAAAGAAAATCTACTGCCGCTGTTGGTTTTGCTTTGGGCCCAGATATTTCCGCCATGCAATTCTATTATTTGTTTGGCAATCGGCAGGCCCAGCCCCGTATTCGGAACGGTCCGATAAGAACCAAGCTCCTGCTGCAATTTATATCTTACAAACAATAATTCCTGTATTGCCTCGGAAAAACCCGTTCCGTTATCATCCACCTCCACCAAAACAAAAAGCTCATCTTTATTTTTCAAACCTTCTGTTGTTTTACACTCTACGATAATTTTCCCATGCGGCGGAGTAAACTTAATCGCGTTACTCAGAAGATTGATCACCACCTGAACAATCCGGACTCTATCCACATATACTTTAGGCAAATCCGGAGCGATCTTAAGCACCAGCTGTAATTCTTTGCTTTTCCGCCATCGTTCTACAGACCCGGAAGCTTCCTCAATAATATCCCGCAGATCAACCAGATCATACCGCAGGACCATTTCTCCGGATTCCATTCTGGATATATCCAGCAGATCATTAACCATATGGATCAGCCTTTTGGCATTAGTACTGATAATTTTTACAAGATTGTCTTTTTCTTCCCGGGCAATATTTTCTTCACCCAGTAAAAATGATGTGCTCTTATCTATATTTATCAACGGCGCTCTTAATTCATGCGCTACAGTAGACAGATATGTTGAGCGTATTTCATCCCTTCTTTTCATCTCCTGCGCGGAGCGTTCAATAAGAATCGACCTTTTTTCCAATTCATTCGCGTTTTCTCTTAATTTCTGAGTAACTTTATTAATCGAATCGGCAAGATTTTCCGTCCCGCTTTCCGGCGCGGGTTTTACCTCCTGCGCAAGATCGCCATTGGCGATATTCATAAGTTTTTCGTACAACTTAGCGACCATTTCCATAAACCTTAAAAGATAAACCCCTCCCAAGGTACCGATAACCACGGTAATACTAATTACGATCATTTTTATAAAAAAAGGTGTCTGTTCGGGCATGCTTACCGATAAATAATAAGCAACCAGGCATGGGATCACCGTTATTAATCCCAGAACAGATATAATTTTGCGTTTCATTTGTACGCTCATATCTTCCTTTTTTTATACCACTTTATTTATCGCCGCAATCAGGTCTTCCGCGGATATAGGCTTGGCGATATAATTCTGGCCGCCGATTTCCCGCATTGTTTCCACGCCGATCTCTTCCTTTGTGACTATGGCTGTTAAAAAAACCACCGGGATATCTTTGGTCTTAGGGTCATTACCTAAAATATCCGCCACATCCGGCCCTCCCAGCGAAGGCATCATTACATCCAGTAAAATAATATCCGGATGTTCAATCCGGGCAAGCCTTATTCCATCCTCACCGTTGGTAGCTACCAAAACATTAAACATCCCGGATACCTCAAGATTCTTTTTTACAAAAAAAGAAAAGTCTTCCTCATCATCAATCACCAATACTTTTTTTTGTAAAGACATTGAACACCTCCTCTTTCCTTTATTTGCTCTTTAAGTTAGGTTAAATTACTTATCCTTTCCGTAACGTTTTAAAACATCATCTATCCTCTCTTGAAGCATTTCAAAAGTTATCGGTTTTATAATATATTCTTCGCTGTAATACCGCGCGGCGCTTAATTTGGCCGATTCATCCTCTACGGCAGTCAGCATGATTATGGGTATCTCCATTGTCTTTTTATCTTTTTTCAAGGCCGCCAATACCTGCAATCCATCTTTTTTCGGCATCGTAATATCCAGCAATATCACGTCCGGGGCATGGTCTTTGGCCAGCTTTATCCCTTGTTCCGGATCAGTAGTATATTGCACCGCGAATCCTCCGGATCTTTCCAGATTACGTTTTACAAAAAAACAGAAATCTTCCTCGTCGTCAATTAAAAGAATATTTTTTATACTCATAATGTCTCCTTATGTTTTTGAAATACTAAATTGCGGTAATTCAATAATGAAAGTTGTTCCTTTTTGGCCGTCACTTTCTACGCGGATCGTGCCTCCGTGGCGTTCAATTATCATATGCACGATACTTAAACCAAGCCCGGTACCTTTTCCGGGATCTTTTGTCGTAAAAAAAGGAACAAATATTTTTGACTGAACACCTTCCGGGATACCTTCTCCGGTGTCTTTTATTTCTATATGAATAGACGGTTCCTGGGAAGAAACGTCATTTTTATTAATAACATTAATAACCAAATCTCCTCCTTGAGGCATCGCGTCAACCGCGTTATTACAGATATTAAAAAAAACCTGCCGCAGCAGCGAAGCATCTCCGTCAACAAGTCCCAGATCCTCCGGAAAATTTGTTTTTACTTTAACATTACCTAAATATGCCTTATTTTTCAGCAATGACAAGGATTCCTCGATTACCCGGGGAATATCAACCTGCTCCAAGGTAATTTTGGAGCTGCGCGAAAATTTTAACAGATCAACAATTATATTATTTGCCCGGACAATAGCTTTTTTTATTTTCTCCGCGGCCCCGGTTATTTCTTTATCTTTTTCATTTAAAAGACTGCCTAAATAATCCACGCCGCCCTGGACAATCCCCAGCGGATTTCTTATTTCATGCGCGATCCCAAAAGCCAATTGCCCCACAGAGGACAACTTTTCCGTCTGAATAAGCTGATCCTGTGTTTGGTGAAGCTCCTGCAGTGAAGTTTTAAGCGCGTCGATCTTTTTTTCCAGTTCCCGGTATAATTCCAGATTTTTGATCATTGTTGCCGCCTGCCCGGACAGGATTGAAGTTAATAACTGGCTTCTTTTGGTAAAATTTTCATTGGATCGTGTTTGCGTGAGAACAAGTACTCCCAAAATACTTTCTTCAAAACGCAAAGGATTGCTGACTAACGGCGCGACAATTAAAGACTTCGGTTTTTCTTCGGCAAGAAAAATATCTTTACATTGCTCATCCTTATCTGTATTGGTAATTAACATTGACTCGCCTTTTTTAGCCCATTGCGCCAGAACTTTTTCATTAAGCTTCATTTTATTATGCCAGCTTACCTCTCCGCCGATACTTTGATTTATAACTATATTTAAATTCTTCCCGGCTTTATCAAATAAATATAAAGCCCCGTGTTCGGCAGAAGTAATTTCTAATGCTGTTGTTAAGATCCGCTCCTCTAAGTGCGCTTCTGAATTTACACAAATACTTGCTTTCGTCAATTCGAATAATGCGGCCAGCTCACTTACCTGGATCCTATTCATGTTTTGTTTTTGGCGCTCTAAACAAAGCTCTACTTTATGCTGGATTTCTTTTAAATCAAACGGTTTGCAAATAAAATCATACGCGCCGATCTTAATTGCCGCGACCGCGGCTTCTATCGTCGGGTAGCCGGTTATGATCATAACTTCCACATAAGGATTTGTTTTCTTTATCTTCTCCAACACTTCCATACCGCCAATCTTAGGCATTCTTAAATCAGTAATGAGCAGGTTAAAAATACTGCCGTTAATTTTCTCCATGGCCCGATTACCGTCTTCGGCGATCTCGACATCATACCCCTTATCACGCAAAGTACGCAGCAGTAATTGGCGAATAACCGATTCATCATCAATAACCAGAATTCTTGCTTTTTCCATTCTTATCACCATCTTATCCACTATTATTCAATAGTATGCGTTTTTATATTTATTGCATACTCTCTATATACTATTATATACTATTTTATGCAATATGTCAAACATTTGGGCAATTATAGCATGTATTATTAGTTATTTTCCACTTTACTGTCTTGTTTCGGCTTATAAACCTTTAATTCTATGTTCTTTTCTCCATTATTTACTAATACTTTAGATTTCTGTATATCGATGATCATTACTCCGGCGACTGTATCTCCGATTCCCGCGATAGTTTCATTGATTATGGCTTTGGGCTTCTGGCTATCCCAAACTATCCCGTGAAGCCGGGGGATGCCGCTCTGAGAAACATCAGAATATTCCGCAAAAGGGTCTCTCTTCCATTGCTGATATTTACTTCGCGAATGCTGACGCTGAATACCCGCTAAATCAGAAAAATTGGTAAATTCTTCTTCACCGGCAAAAGTTTCCGCAACATTAGGATTTTCCTGAACCAAAGAATCAGGGCGAACCCGTGAATTTTTTAATACCGGTGAATATACCCCGATCATAATGAGTATAAGGATCGGAATTGCGATTTTTAATTTTTTTTCTTTATCCATGGTCACCTCCGGTATAATTTTTAGGTATAATATCATTCAAATTATACCTGATCTTTATAGGATGTCTTATTAAACTTCTTCTATTACCGTGTACTTTGGCTGCTGCCCAAGCTCTATGAGTAGATTATTCACTTCCAGCTTAAGAGCATTAATTGCCAGTTTCATATCTCGGGTATCTTTTGTGTATGAAAGCAATGCGTTAATTCGTTTCTCAATCGCGTCTTTACGCTCCCGCTCTAACTGCCGGCGCCTTAATGCCCGAAGAATTATCAGTTCTAAATGCTTTCCCTGAATCGGCTTAATCAAATAATCACAGGCTCCTTTTTCAATTGCTTCGACTGCTGTTTTGGGGGACTCAAAAGCCGTCATTATAATAACCGCAATATTAGCCTTAGACTGCCTGATCGTTTCCAGATATGTCATCCCGTCTATTCCGCTAAGCTTAATATCCAAAAACAATATATCAAAATCTGCCTCAGACAATAACTTTTCTGCTTCTTCCGCGGAAGGAACTCCTTGCGCAACATACCCCAGAGCAAGCAACTGCCCGACAATTGTTTCACGAATAGTCGCGCTGTCATCAACCACCAAAATGCTTAGTTTATTTTTAATAATCATAAACACCTTTCAGTTTAAACATCTTCCTGCAGTTTTTGCAGATATAAGTTGATCACCATATTCGCGTTTATTTTTCCGGAATTTATTTTGTTCTCGGCTAAATCAAAATGGCTTACCGCCGCGATAATCTGATCTGATTGCTCCAATGCGCCGATAAACTTTCCAATATCTTCGTATGATCCCACCATGCTCAAGGCAATCGGCATAACCGAATACTCTGTCCCTTCTGCGTTAACTACCCCTTCCGGGCTCATGGAAATAAAACTAATATTATAACTAGTGCCAATCCTGGTAAGTTCATCGATAGCATAGGATATTTTTTTTCGCGGCAGGAGTTTTTTTGTATTCGCTGTTTTTTTAAAAGAATCCAGTATTGTGCGCGCGTCATTCAATTTACTATTTAACCCGGCCAGTTCCGCTTTCTTTTCCTTAACTTCCCGCCAAAGAGGAAAATGCACAAAATAAAGTAATAAACAAAGTGCCAATAATACGCCTCCGGCGGCGACACCATTAAGCATCTTTTTATTCGCTAAAATTTTTTTCATCATTCACCCCATATTATTCCCTAAGCATTAAAGATCATCCGTTTAATCAATTTCCGCTTTAATTTCAAACTCTGCCTCCGGTACTTCCGGAGATATTTTTTGCGTTTTCACAAGAGTTACATTCTTAAAAATCCCCTCCTCCAGCAAAAGCATGAATTTAGTCAAGGTTGCTTCGTTTTTATATTCAAGCTGAATCATCCCCTGTAAGTATATTTTTTTTTCTTTTAGACTTACTCCGGTAAGGTGAATATTAGCCGGAAGAACATTGCTCAGCTCCTTTAACACATCTTCCCAGTACGGCTTGTCTTGAAAAATCTGATTAGCCAAAAGCGTACCCTTAAGATTGCGCAGCCCGAGAGCAATTGCTCCATACTCTACGCGCGCCGCCTGCAATTGTTTGTCATAGGCAGTATCATTTATTTTCATCCCCATAAATCCCAACACCAGCAGCCCGATAATAAGTGTGGTTCCGCCGGATATGGAAACTTTCTCCAGTAAACTTTGCGGCCGATGCCTCATCATTTCCGGCAAGAGGTTAATCGTTTTTCCCTCATCCCATACCGATCCGAGAGCCATTTCCAGATTGTGAATATCCGAAGGCGCGTCCATGCCGTCAAAAACATCCCCCATGCTGACTTCCATATTCAGGCCTTCTTTCAATACTTCCGCTAATCCTTTAAGCCGCGACCCTCCCCCCAGCAAAATAATCTTGTCGACACTCCCGCCGCGGGATTCTTCCCGGTAATAATCAAAAGACCGTTCTATCTCATCAATCAGCTTCTCTACTATTGTTCGCATTAAAGCGACAACCTGTGTGCTGGAAATTTTTCCGTCATTGACCTCGATATATCCTTCTTTGGGGATCCCATAACAGCATTTAACTTTTTCCGCTTCTCCAGCGCTTAGCTGTATACGGCCATGGTCCGTGATCAAAGCTCCGGTCAAGCTGTTGGTTATATCTTGTCCGGACATGGGAATTTTTCTGGCAAATTCCAAGCATGAATTTTTGTAAATAATCAAATCCGTTATTCCCGCGCCCATTTCAATAACCGCGATAACCTTTCCGGAATTAGCCCGCTGTTTCGCGATATACCGCAGGGCGGAAAAAGCCGGAATTATTGCCGTTAGGCTGATTCCCGCTTGTTTAAAAATATCCAAAAACTCTTCAATTGTTTCCTGGGGAACCGCTCCCACGGATATATTCAATTTCCGGGTCTCCGGATCTTTTACTTCCGGGCCAACCGAAAAATCCATATACGCGTCATCTAAGCTAAACGGTATAATATTTTTTATTGCCCAGCGGACAGCCTCGGCTAATTCTTTTTTCGGCATATGCGGAGCATTAATTTTCCGGGCGCTGACTTGCGGGCTGTTCAGAACAAAAACAATTTTATCTGACTCCGGCTTTAGTTTTGCCATAACACTTTTTAGAGCCTGAACAATAGCCCCCCTGTCTCCGGGGCTATCTATGTCCACAACCGCTGTTTTGGTCAATGTCGTAATTGCTCCGGACTTTTTAACCCGGACCGCTTTAATTGAAGTCTTGCCGATGTCTATTCCGATTAAAGCCTGCTTATCCGCCCACCCTTTAAGAATCCGCTTCGGCAAATGTCCGATTAATGAGTTTAATTGTTTTTTTAACATATCCCGTCTTCTTTCTTTGCCTGATTAAAGCTCCGTCCAGCTTCCGCTTATCGCGCTGATCGTATACTCTTCCCCTCCGGAAAAATAAGGCGGACAAGCTGTGCGGATAGTTTCATCGTAATTAATTACCAGGCCTTCTCCATTATTAAGGATCAGGTTATTCCCGGCGATAAGCGTTCCATTGATCTCTCCGTCTTCATTATTATTCAGCGTTATATTATTCGCGGCATATATTAATCCGGTAATACTGCAGTCTGCCATATTATTGCCGGTTATATCTCCTCCGGAAACCAAAGCCGGATATGACCCGGCATGGGTTATGGTTATATTATCGCTATTGGTCATGCTGATATTGCCTGCGGCAATAATCGTTCCGTTAAAAATAACATCATCGTCAATCGTAACATTACCGCTTATATACCAAATGCCGCTATATGTGCCTGAGGTAAACGTCTTATTCCCGCTTACCGTACTACCGGCAATAGCCGCGTAATCACTCATACTTACGGCCGGAGTTACCACATCAGAATCTTCGGTTATCGTTCCGACGACCGAAAGGCCGCCTCCATAATTAAAATTCCCTCCCACGCTAATATCTCCAGTGATCGTTCCTCCGGTGTTATTCATATTGGTGTTATTACCGCTATGCTGTACATACATAAAAGCCTCGGGGATCCCCGGAGTTAAAGAAATTTCCTGCTGAATAATACGTTCCGTATTATTTATTGTTCCCCGGCCGGTAATTAAAATATTACTGCCGGAATTTTCTACCCATAATGTATATGTTCCCGCTCCCAGGGTTTCCTGCTGCGGATCATTTCCTCCGGTTCCGGGGACAGCCGGATAAGCGCTGGTCCGCCAAGACCCATCTGTTGAACCATCCGGAGCAGTATTTAATAAATACCATATTGCTTTATTTAAACCCGCTTCACTCAAATATAAAGCTTGCGTGGAATTGACTTGAGCATTAACCAGCCTGGCTCCGCCGACAATTAAAAATAAATACGCGGCCACAATGATAATGAGCGCCGTCATTATCATAAACGTCAGAATTAAAGCCACTCCCTTATTATTATTCATATTTTGGTCTACACATTCAGCCTTCATTACTGTGATCCTCTTTTTAGTATTAACAACCTTTTTTGTGTAATGTTTTTATCTTTTCCTTGTAACTTGAGACTTGCGACCTGAGACTTTTTACAAGTTCCTCGGCCTTACCTTAGACCGCATCCTAATTGTTTCTCCCTGCCGGGAAACAGTTAAATCAATACTAATAATATTATTGCTTTGACTAAATACCGCGCTTACCGGCTGAATAATATCCGACGCGATTACCGCGCCGGTTCCATAGCCTCCGGCTCCGCTCGCCCAACGAAGCTCATAGGTGCTCTGGGTATACGGAGGATTTGGTTCCGGATCCGCGGAATTATATAAATAAACCCTATACGAACTATCTCCTGCCCCTAGATCAGCCGTGAAAGTAATACTGCTCTGATTCAAAGAATCAATACTAACCGCCTGGCGCAGTTGTCTGGTTATCAGCTCTATAGCCTGGCTCAAGCGAAAACGAATATCCGAACGCGCGTATCCCTGGCTCCACAGGTTTAACCCCGTAATAAAAACATAGCCTATTGTTCCTACTAAAATAGCAAGCAGCATAATTACTACCAGCAATTCCATAAGAGTCAGCCCGCGATTATTCATAAAAAAATCTCCGCCTTAAGTTCCTGTTCTTAGATCAAAATGTCATTCAAAATTCAAAAAACATTTAACTCTATAAACTTGCTCAACATATCTTTAAAAATTTTATTGTTTTAAATCTTTAATTCTTTTTTAATTCTACTTTGTCATTTTGCATTTTGACTTTTGATTTTTGATTTCGCCACCTAATAATCATAGTCCGAACATAATGTCGTTAATACAATATTTTGCTCCTGTCCTTTGGCGTCCCAATAAACTGTAACATCCACCTGCTTCGGGTCCCCGGAAACTGTAACTGCCCGGTCAAAATCCGCGAAATCTCCGCCCAGGTTAGTCCGGCTTAATGAAAAACCATTGATGCCCACGTAATCAGCATCTTTTATTTCTTCCATTTTTTCCTGTGCCAGCCGCAAGGCAATAATTTCATTCTCAGAAACTGTCGAGGAAAACATCCCAATACTCATCATCTGGAGAGTCACAACCACTCCGGTCACTAAGATAGTTATGGTCACCAGCATTTCGACGAGCGTAAAACCATTCCCTGTTTTCCTCATAACAAACCCTCTCCGGACAGGCCCCAGGCCTGTCCCTACACTATTCAATTTGTCCATCGACCATCAGCTATGAGACATTGGCCGATCTTTTACTGATCGTTAAAATCCCGAGCCATTCGTCGCATAAATATCATCATCATTTGTCCCGGTTAAAACTCCGGTAGTACCGATCCCGGTAATATCCTGCGCGCGGTCAGCCCCGTAAGAGTAGATCACGTAATAACTCCCGTTGCTTGAGCGTCTAAAAACATATTCCGCTGCTGAACGAAACGGATCCTGTAATACTTCCGCGACAATCTGCGGAGACGCGGCATTTAAGGAACTGGCGCAAATCGTCGTCGAAGTCGCAGGATAAGCATTCGGTGTCTGGTTCATATAGTAGGATTCCACAGCGGTCTGAAGAACTTTTAATTCTGCTTTGGCCTTAGAAATATTCGCCTCATCCTGTACCCCTTTAAAACGAGGGATCGCGATTCCCACAAGAATAGCAATAACCATAATCACCACAAGTAATTCAATTATCGTAAAACCCTTTCTTCCCTTAAACATAACTTCCTCCCTTCCTTTTGTGTTAATTGTTAAATTTTAATTTTAAAATGTTAACTGCTAACTGATCATTGATAATTGCTAATTGATTCCCCCTTTCCTTAATTATGAATAGTTTTCACCATATCAAAAATCGGCAATAACATTGAGGCCATAATAAAGCCAACCATTGCCCCCATAATCACTAAAAAAGCCGGCTCGATCAATGCCGTAAGTTTTTTAATCGCATAGCCAACAGATGTATCGTAAAAATCCGCGATCTTCGCCAGCATATGATCCAAGGATCCGGCTTCCTCTCCGATCGCGATCATTTGCACCGCATCCTGGGGGAATTCTCCACTCAATTGCAAAGAAGGCGCGATTCTTTCTCCGTTTTCAATGCTACTACGCGCGTTCTTAACGACCAGGCTAATCACACTATTGCCCACAACATTTTGTAAGATATCCATTGCCTGCAGAATCGGGACTCCGCTCTCCAGCAATGTGGAAAGCGTTCTGGTAAAACGCGCGATAATTGTTTTTCTGACTAAAGGGCCGATAACCGGAAGGGCTAGCGAATATTGATCAACAAGCATTTTTCCTTTTTTTGTACGAATATATACCCGCGCACCCATTACCAGAGCACCAAAACCTAAAAGAACCAAATACCAGAAATTTTTCAAGATCATGCCGGTCATATATAGAATTTGGGTCGGCACAGGTAAGGCGACGTTAGAACGGGTAAAGATTTCGACGAATTTCGGCATAACAAAACTTACAATAAAAATAATTACACTCACTCCGGCAAAGACCAAAATTGACGGATAAAACAAAGCGTTTTTAATCTGCTGGCGAATTTCTTCCTGCTGTTCAACATATTTGGCCAGCCGGTTTAATACTGTATCCAGATTACCACTGGCTTCTCCGGCTTTAACCATATTGGTAAACAACGGAGAAAAAACCGCCGGATGCCTCAATAATGCTTCGGAAAATGAAGTTCCTCCTTCCACATCCGCGCTCACTTTTTCCACAATAGCCTTAAGTTTTTTATTTTCAATTTGAGAAGAGATCGTCCGCAGGCTTTTTAGGATAGGAATGCCCGCGTCCAGCATATTGGCCATTTGAATATTGAAAATTATCAGGTCTTCATTTTTTATCTTTTTAAAAAACTCTAACAATCCCTCCCGGGAAATATTCCCGGAAGAATTTTTAATGCTTACCGGCATATACCCCATTTTGCGTAATTTTTCCGCTAAATCTTCTTCAGAAACACAGATCATATTTCCGGTTATAAGCTTGCCTTTTTCATCTCTTGCTTTATATAAATATCCCGGCACCTTACTTCCTCCTTTATTCTTTCTGCAAAAACTTAATCTACTCCTGCGTCACACGCAAAACTTCTTCTTCTGAAGTAATCCCCGCCTTGACCTTTTCCAATCCGCTTTCCCTCAATGATCTCATTCCTTTTTTTAAGGCCGCGATCCTGATTTCCTCGGATGAAGCGCGCTTCATCATCATCTGTCTAATATCCTCGTCCGGAACCAGCAGCTCATAAATACCGACACGCCCCTTATACCCTTTCTCCAGGCATACCGGACAACCTTTGCCTTTACACTCTTTACATATTACCCGCACCAGCCTTTGCGCGATCACCCCGATTACCGAGGAAGCGATCAGGAACGGTTCAATCCCCATATCAATAAGCCGGGTAACCGCGCTGGCAGCGTCATTTGTATGTAAGGTTGAAAACACCAAATGTCCGGTTAATGCCGCCTGAATAGCAATTTCCGCGGTTTCGGTATCTCTGATTTCACCAACCATAATAATATCCGGATCCTGCCGTAAAATCGCCCTCATTCCGCTGGCGAACGTTAAGTTAACCTTGGAATTGACCATGGTCTGCCTGATCCCGGGAAGTTTATATTCAACCGGATCTTCCACCGTAATAATATTTTTTTCTATAGCATTTATTTTATCCAAAGAAGCATATAAAGTAGTCGTCTTGCCGCTTCCGGTCGGGCCGGTCACAAGGACTATCCCGTAAGGCCGGTAAATAAGCTTATTATATTCTTTTAACATCACCTCCGGAAATCCCATCTCATTGAGCGCGCGAAAAGCGCTGGAGGTATCTAATAAACGCAGGACTACGTTCTCTCCATAAACCGTAGGCATACATGATACACGCACATCAATAGCTTTGCCTTCCATTTTCAAATTAAATCTGCCGTCCTGCGGGATTCTGCGTTCGGCAATATCTAAATTAGACATAACTTTTATGCGGGAAATAATTGAAGCTTGTAAATACTGCGCCGGCTTTGCCGCTTCATGTAAAAGCCCATCCACCCGGAAACGTACCCGCAAAGAGTTTTCTTCCGGTTCAATATGGATATCGCTAGCCCCCTCACTGACAGCCTTGGCAATTATTAGATTTACCAGGCGCATAACCAGGGGCTCTCCGCTAAGCTCCGCTAATTCCTTGGCACTGTCTCCCGGCTTGCCCTTAGCTTTACTTTTCTCTTCTTCTAATGTCTTGAGAATATCTTCCAAGGAACCTTTAGCTCCATAATATTCGTCCAGGGCCTTGTGTATTTCCGCTTCTGTGGCCACCGCCGGATCAATAATAAACCCGGTCTTTAATCTCAATTCATCCAGCGCGTAGATATTCCAGGGGTCCACCATCGCGCAAGTAAGATTTCCCCCGATTTTTAAAATAGGGATTAACTCATATTTTCTGGCTAGATCCTCCGGAATAAGTTCAATGACTTTTGGAGAAATCAGATAATTATTCAGTTCAATTCTGGAGACCTCAAACTTTTCACTTAAAAAAGCAACCAGGTCGTATTCGTCAATAAACCCCATTTTAACCAGAAGTTTACGCAGACGTACTCCGGAGCGCGATTCTTCTCCCTTTGCCTGGCGCAATTGTTCCGCGGTAATTATTCCTTCTTCAACCAGGCTCTCACCTAATAATTTTTTCTGAATTTTTCCCATTTTTTAACCTCAGTCCAAATATCAAGCTTCAATTTTTTCTCTCTGATTACTCCTTAGATATAAGCAGTGAAATCTTTTCCAGCAGCACCATCGAATCAAACGGTTTTGTAATATAATCATCCGCGCCCATTTCTTTCCCCAGCAAAACATCCTCTTCCTGCGCCCGCGCGGTAAACATTATGATGGGGATTTTTGAATAACGCACATCGTTTTTTAAAAGCCCGCACACTTTATAACCATCCATCTTCGGAAGCATAAGATCCAGGATAATTAAATCGGGATTTTGTGTTTTCGCCATTTCTAAAGCTGCTTCTCCGTCATAGGCGACAATAACTTCATAATCATTTGCTTTTAATCGCGCGGTTACAACCGTTACAATGTCCTGTTCATCGTCTACTAATAATATTTTTTTTCCCATAACAGCGTTCTCCTTTCTCAATACTTTTACGGCTTTTCATATTTCTCAATAATCTGTTCGATGTCCTTAAACTGATACGGCTTATCCAGATATTCATCCGCGCCTACGGCTTTAGCAAAAAAACCTTCCATTAAGGGGTATCCGGTAAGCATTACTGTTTTTGTTTTTTCATTATGTTCCTTAACATACTTTATCAATTCCAATCCGGTTAACTCCGGCATATTATAGTCAAGAAATATGAGATCATAATCAACTTCTTTAATTAAATCTAAAGCTTCCCGGCCGTCAAACGCGACATCCGCCACATATCCTTTGCGCCGTAAAAACTCCTGCAGATTTTGCGTGATTTCTTTTTCATCATCAGCAATAAGAATCTTCATTTTTTACCCCTAATTTTAGTTAACCCTTGCGGCATACTTATCCAGAATACTCTCGATCAGCCCCAAATCATATGGTTTGTGGATATATTCGTCTGCCCCTACCGATTTCGCCAAGAATTCCTTAACAAACGGATACCCGGTAATCATAACAACAACAATATCCATGTGGTTTTCCCGGATAAACTGAATTACTTCCAGGCCCGTTACCTCAGGCATATTATAATCAAGAAAAATGATCGAATATTTATCTTTTTTGAGTAATTCCAAAGCCTTCTTCCCATTACCCGCCACATCAACAACATGCCCTTTCTGCTGAAGAAAATATCCCAGAAAGTCAGTTACTCCAGTTTCATCATCAGCAATTAATATTTTCATCTATCTATTCCCCTTTTTTTGCTTTTCGATTCTGTTAATTTACTTCTGGATAAGTTCTTTGATCTTTTTTAACAGTTCTTCCGACTTAAATGGTTTTGTTATATACGCCCTAACTCCCTCAAGTTCAAATAAATCCTGCAGCCGCTCTTTTGCCGTAAGCATAATGATCGGGATCGGCAGTATCGAGTTATCATACTTCATTTTCCGCACCAGGGTGTACCCATCCATTTTCGGCATCATCACATCGCAAACAATTAAATCAGGCTTTTCCGCAATAATTTTTTTTAACCCCTCTTCTCCGTCTTCCGCGGTAATAACTTCATATCCGCATACCTTTAATCGCGCTCCCACAGTTTTCAGTATATCTATCTCATCATCAATAAGCAGTATTTTCCGCATTTTTTACCTCCCTCCATTCAGCTTACGCGCCGCGGCCTTTAACATATATCCTTCTTCCTCTACCAGAAATTTAACAAACTTGGCCCTTTCAATATCATCCTGAGAATACCGGCGAAAACGCCGTGAACCGCAGAGCTCCGTAACCGGATGCACAACACCATACTGCTCCCAGCAATACAGTCTGTGCATCTCTATACCAATTTTTTTCGCCGCCTCGATTATCCCCATCTGATTTTTTATTGATTTTTTAGGCAATTAACTTACTCCTTTTTACTTATTTTCCTTATTCAAGAACTTGAAAGTAGGACTTCAACCTTCAACTTTTATATAAAATTTTAATGTATAGTTTATTATTATATAATAATATATTTTGTGGAGAATTTACACGCTTTACAATTAAATAGTATCACATATTATGTGATTTGTCAAGGCTGGTGCTTTATTATGTGATATGGTGGATTATTGTGTGTTTGGCTTGGTATATGATGTATTTTAATAGAGTTAGGGAGGTTCCAATGCTTTTAAAATCTGTCTGAATTTATTAAAAATTATAAAGAATAGTTTTTTTGAGGCATTCTTATTTAAAGTTAAATACAAATAAGAATGCCTCATGATTACATTGATGAAAAACAGATTACTGTGATTGACTACGTTTGACAGAAAATAAATCTTTGTAATTGTGTTTTAATCTGGTATAATCCATCAGAGGATTGAAGATTATACCAGGAGAAAATATATGGGTAAGATTCTCATAATACAAGATAGTCATTATATTAGCAAGATATTAACTTTCAAATTAAAGGTTCTGGGATTTGCCTCAGAAACCGCCATAACCGGAACTGAAGGCCTGGGAAAAGCCCGTACCGGAGAGTATCAGTTAATTCTTCTGGATTATACACTTCCGGATATAGATGGCGGCAGTATTTGTAAACTGCTTAAAAATGATCCGGCTACAGAAAAAATCTCGGTTTTATTTGTATCGGCAAAGGATGATAGCGAATTAGATAAAATTACTGAAGAAACAAATGCTGACGGATGGATAAGCATGCCTTTTGAAGGACAGGACTTTGAAAAAAAAGTCAGTAAATTCGCAAAATAGACTACTGATTACGCTAACCCATATTCTTTTATTTTAGACCGCAAAGTATTTCTGCTTATCCCCAACATTTTCGCGGCTTGAGATTGATTCATTTTTACCTTTCCCAGCACAGTTCTGATCAGCACTTTGTCCATTTTCGCGATAATTAATTTATACGGCTCTTTCTCCGGAGGGAATTTAGCATTACTAAGCAAATCGTCAACAATTTCCTGAAATTTGTTTTCAGAATCATTTTCCGGGCAGGCGAGAACAAAGCCGGGCTGTCCTTGCTGAAAAAAACTGCTGTTATCTTTGAGCGTTTCTAAAAAAAGCCTTACGGATGAAAGCACGGCATCTACTTCATGCGAAACAACCGCCCCTTGTTCTGCCAGCATCGCCAGACTTTGAGATATTTCAAACAAGCTTTTTATTTCGCGCTCGTCATCTACGGTAAGTTTTTTTAGTTTATGACTATTCGCATCCATTGTGTCTTTCTCTAGATCATAATATCAACCTAGTGTTTCTCCACAGGTAAAATGATCCGAAATTTTGTTCCGCTGCTGGTACTGCTGACAACTTCAATTTTCCCTTTATGGTTTTCAATTATTCTATAGGCGATAGATAATCCCAGCCCCATGCCTCCGTCCGGAGATTTCGTAGTATAAAACGGATTAAACACCTGATCCTTATGTTCATTCGGAATGCCTCCGCCGGTATCTTCAAAAGTAATCTCAATCTCTTTCCCATTGTTTATTACTCCGCTGACAATCTCAAGTTCTCCTCCTTCCGGATTATTTAAAATATCAATCGCGTCCCGGGCATTAGTAATTAAGTTCAAAAATACCTGCTGCAGCTGATTACAATCTCCCTGGATCTTAGGCAAATTTTCTTTTAAGCTGGTTTTCACTTTTATATTATGCACCCGCAGCTGTTCATTCAACAAACCCAGAGAATCTTCTATCGGCTTGTTTACATCCAGTTCCTCCATCGTAAAATCAGACTTCCGGGCAAAAAAGCGCACATTCTTAATAATCATATCCATCCTATCCGCCTGCTCAACAATTCTTTGCAGATCACTTCTGACGGGATGGCCGGCATCTAAATCCATTAATGCCGCCTGAGCAAACCCCTTAACCCCGGTTAACGGCTGGTTAAGTTCATGTGATATCCCTGCGGCCAGTTGCCCCATCGCTACCATTTTACTGGACTGAATAAGCTGTTCTTGGGTTTCTTTGAGTTTTTTATAAGCTTCGGCTAATTTCTGCTCCGCGGTTTTAAGTTCGGTTATATCTTCGACAAACATAAGCATTTTTCTTTCTTCCATATCCTTCAGAGGTATTCCGGTAAAATTACGTATCGTATG
Organism: Candidatus Omnitrophota bacterium; assembly: GCA_043826565.1. Taxonomy (GTDB): domain Bacteria; phylum Omnitrophota; class Gorgyraeia; order B26-G9; family B26-G9; genus JBDRPX01. The sequence continues at coordinate 11,458 of JBDRPX010000012.1, read as the reverse complement.
TTTTTTACCATAGTGTGACGTGTAATCAACCGCCCCCATAAAAAACCCCTGCCCCTGCAAAGCTTCCTTAATTTTCTGATCGATCCCCCGGTCTTTATATGTTTCCAGATTGATCATATTTAAATTCTCAAAATGCTCTTTTAAATCTCCGGAGATCTCGATCATTTTCGGATTAACATATTCGACAATGCCGTTTCCATTTACAACCGCAATCCCAAAAGGTGATTTTTCCAGAATATCACGGGTCATCTGATAGGCATTTACCAGCTCATCTTGCGCTTTTTTCCGCTGGGTAATATCCCGGGTAACTCCGATAAGGCCAATCGGATCATTGTTATCATCACGTAAAAAAGTAGTTTTAACTTCCGCCCATGTTGTCGCGCCGTCTTTACGCTGAAATTCCAGCTCTAAAACTACCGAACGTTTCAAATCCCCTGTATTTTTCCGGGCTTCGGCAAGTTCCGCGAGAAATGTTTTCTTGGCCAGAATACGCGAAGCCGGGACAAGCATATCCTCAAGGGTCAATCCTACCGACTCTTCCGCGCTATATCCAAAAACCTGGATGATCGACGGACTAAGGTACGTCCATTTTAGATTTAAATCCGCGGTCCAAATAACATCCGTTACATTCTCCGCAAGCAGTCTATACCGGAGTTCACTTTCCCGCAAGGCTTCTTCAGCACGATCTTTGGCCTTTTTAATTCTATACCTTTCTATCGACTGCTCCACAACTATCGGCAGAATATCCTCATACGCAGCGTCCTTAACCACATAATCTGAGGCGCCTTCTTTCATCAATTCTACCGCGATCTTCTCATTTCCGGCAGCAGTAACCACGACAAAAGGAGTGTCCTTACCTTTCTCCCTAACTCCGCGTAATATATCCATCGCGCTTGAACCGGGCAGACGATAATCAGAAAGCACTAAATCATAATCTTCTTCAACACACCTTTTCTCTCCGCTGTCAGCTTCTTCGGCAGTGTCTATCTGGTAATCATCATTTGATTTCTGTAATATTCGTTTAGTTAATAAAATATGGTCCGGATTGTGCTCAATAAGCAATATCTTGGTCGGCATAGCTGCCCCTTTCCTTCTTCTGATGATAATCGCAGATAATACGTTTTATATATCATCCATGCACTAGTGATTTTATTTTTAATAAAAACTGCTTCCCGTCTAACGGTTTTAAGATCCAGGGCAAAGCAATATCTTCCGGCTGAGCTTTAATCCGCTCGATCTCATCCATATATCCGGAAATAACCAGGATCGGGATATTAGCTGTTTCTTTTCCGCTTTTTAATCTCCCGATTATCTCATAACCGCTCATGTCCTGCAGCCTCATATCCAGGACAATGGCATCCGGTTTTTCCTCTTGAGCAAGTTTTATCCCTTCTTTTCCTTGGGTCGTACGTAAAACAATATATTTGTCTTTTTCTAAAAATTTCTTACAAACATCAAGAACAACCATTTCATCGTCTATAACCAAAACTTTGTATTGCCGTTTTATTAAAAGCGTAAACGAAAATTCCGATTTTTTACCTAATTCCGAACAGCCGGTTATTTGCCCGCCATGATGCTCAATTATCTGCTTGGAGATCGCCAGACCTAACCCGGTCCCCCCGGTTTTTCTCTTATCCATTCCGCCTAACTGTTGAAATTTCTGGAAAAGCTTAGGAATATCTTCCGGACTAATTCCGGTTCCGGTATCTTCAACGCTCACCCGGACAACTCCCTGTTCCGGATCATTAACACAGGAAATCACAATCCCTCCGGTTTCGGTAAATTTAATAGCATTGCTGACTAAATTATTCAGCACCTGATTGATTCTATCCCGGTCAAATTCGATTAAAGGAATATCCGAAGATATTTTAGTGTCCAGATATAATCCTTTTTTCTTAGCGACAGAAAGCTGCGTGCTGACAACATCTTTTATCGCGTCTTCAAGGGAATCTTCTCTGACCTTAAATGTCATTCTTTTAGATTCCAGTTTTGAAAAATCCAGAACATCATCGATCAAACGTTTTAGCCGATCGACATTTTTCTGGGCAATATTCAAAAACTCTTTCTGGTCCTCATTAATATTTCCCAGAGACCCGTCCAGAACAATACTGATACCCTCCCGGATCGCGGTTAACGGGGTTCTTAATTCATGGGACACCATGGAGGTAAAGTCGCTTTTAATCGCGTACATTTGTTTTAATTTCTCATTGGAATTGATCAATTCTTGTTCAAGCCATTGTTTTTCTTTTTTTACATCATATCTGTCAATCGCTCTTTTAATAACCATCGGCAGGATATTTTCATAGGCGGAGTCTTTTACCACATAATCCGCAGCCCCTTCCTGCATCAAATCAACAGCGATTTTTTCACTGCCGGCGGAGGTCACCACAACAAACGGAGTATCGTTTCCCTGGCTGCGCATCTGCCGGAGGATCTCCAGTCCGCTCATTCCCGGCAAACGATAATCGCAGAGAATAAGATTATATTTACCTTCGATGATTTTTTTGACCCCTTCCTGAGCCCCGATAACCGCATCGACCGAATATTCCTGTCCGGTCTTGGCCAGGATACGTTTAGTAATCATGATATAATCAGGATTATCTTCGATAAGTAAAATTCTGGTCGTCATATTAAGTCCTTCTCATTTTTACTCACACTCAACATTTAACAAGCCCCAATATAACCCTATTTGACGGACAATTTCAACAAATTTTTCAAACTCAACCGGCTTTTGAATAAAACTATTGCATCCGTTGACATATCCCCGGACCACATCTTCATCACGTTTAGACATTGTCAGCATAACCACGGGAATTTTTCTTAAAATTTCATCATTTTTGATCTCCCGGAGCACTTCCAAGCCGTTTATTTTCGGCAGGTTTATATCCAGAAGGATCAGCCCCGGAGCAGAAGCTTCGGAATTATCCTGATAAGCTCCCCGGCAATATAAAAAATCAAGCGCTTCCTGTCCGTCATTAACCACCAACAGCTGATTAATGACCTTCGCGTTCTTTAAAGCCCTTTTTGTGATCGCGATATCATCAGGATTATCTTCGATAAGTAAAATCTTAAGCAGTTTCGGGTTATCCATAAATACTCCTTTTTAAAAAGTAATCCGATCAGAAGCTCCGCTTCACATTAACAAGGAACTTGCGCCCTCCCCGGGGAAAGGGGATCTGCACGCTTCCTCCTTCTTCATCATAAGAATCAAAAATATTATAAATTTTCAAAGACATTTCTGTGCCTTTAATATACTTGCCCAGATCTATAATCGCATTAAAATCGTATATTGCTTTAGGTCCGATCTTATATTCGGCGTCAAGGCTGCTGGGAGATTTAATACTGCCATGCCAATTCGCGACACAATTTAAATTCAAAAATTCATTATATTGATAAGTGATGCCCGCGTTTGCCGTATTAACCGGGATATCATTGATCGTTCCGTCTTTAAGCAAGCTGCTGCTGGTCTTATCTTTGACCGGTTTTTGATGCGTAAAATTCGCAAAAATATCAGTCTTTTTATTAATATGCGCCTTAAACTCCGGCTCTATTCCCCACATTGTCTGTTTACCCACATTATCATATGTACTTGTTATGGCCACCGGAGAAATTAAGTCTTTGATCACATTATAAAAAATATGCAGATCAGCAGATAAAAAATCGCCAAACCTATTAGAGAACGATGTTTGATAAGTCGTCATTATCTCCGGCTGCAGATCAGGGCCTCCATAATATCCATAGGCGTCCGGTGTTACATATCGATAAAAATAAGACGGATTCATAAAAGCTCTTGCATAAAGCAGTTTCCAATAAAACTCCTCCCAAGGGTTAATGATCAGGCCGACTCGCGGGTTAATGGATTCTTTTACGATCTCATAATAATCATAACTTACTCCCAGGCTAAGGTCAATCTTGCTGTTTAGCGGCTGTTCAATTTGCACATACGGAGCTATATAATATTCTCCGTCATCCTGCGTAAGCAATTTTTCTCCCTGAAAAAACACATTCGCGTTATTTATGTTATGGGTATAGCTGGATCCCAAAAGCCACCATTGTTCGATCTTCATCCCCGCCAGAACATTACCTTCATGTAATGGCCATTGATAAGAATAATCTCCGCCCACCCCTAAAGAATCATACTCCATCCAAAGAAGCTTACCATACGGAGGATATTCTCTGGGCGATGATAATAGCTGCCATGAATCCCAATACTCATAATCTAAAAAATGCCGGATTTTCAGAACCGCATCATCTCCGGTGGGCCGCTCATACAATAAATCCATGTAGGCCCAGGTAAATACCTGCTCGACATCCCGGGAAATAGTATCCCGGTCATATAGACTTCCTCCATTTTCCCGGGGCGGTATGTATTCACTTCTCCTTAAACTAGCCTCAAAAGTCACAAATCCATCGCGTAATTTTACTCCCACATCATAATTTTGAGGATATCTGTCTCCATACTGCCACCCCTCAGCCGGGATAGAGGAAACATCCCGGCTTATCGGCTGAAAAAGCTTCTCTCCTTCCGAGCCGTAAAAAGAACCATAAATACTAATGTCATTAGCTTCTCCCCACGCCCGGCCAAAAACAAAATCCGCGGTTTGCTGTCCATAATTACCTACGCCGACAGAAACTTCCGTTTTTTTTATATCCGCGCCATTTTTTGTAATAACATTGACAACTCCGCACATGGCCGCCGAACCATACAATGTGGAGCCAGGCCCCCTAATAACCTCTATTCTTTTGACATTTGCCAATGTCAGTGAATAATCATATTCTGTTGAATAGAACATATTATCATTAAGGCGGTGCCCGTCCCGCAACAAAAGGAACTTCTGATTTGTCGACGCGTAAACCCCATGAATCACCGTAAGTTTTTCATTCGTATCCTGTATAATATTAAAACCCGGGACCGTGCGCAAAACATCGATCAGTGTTTTCGCGCCCATTTTTCGGATCTCTTCGGCGGTAATAACAGTCATCACCGCCGGAGCATCATAAATAGACTGTTCCTGTTTAGCCGCGGTTATGACAATCGGCACTTCCATAAAAAGCAGATCCTCCCCGCTGAGCATATCCGCCGCCTGAACAAAACCGCTAAAACAACAGCAGCTTATACTAAAGATCACAAATATATAAAGTTTTTTCATTCCACCACTCCCTCTTGCTCTTCCAAAGCCGCGTACACATCGCCTTCAGTAACCAGATTTTTTTCGATCAAGATCTCACCGAGCCGTTTTCTTTTCGTAAGCTTATCAACATTCACCGGTATTGTAAAATAAAAAACCGCTCCTTGCCCGGGAACCGACTCCACCCAGATTTTCCCCCGATGGATCTCCACTATTTTTTTAACTATAGCCAGGCCGGCTCCGGTTCCTTCCACATCTTTTTTATCCCCGATACGCTGAAAAATACCGAATATTTTTTCAAAATATTTTTCTTCAATGCCCGGGCCGTTGTCTTTAACATAAAACTCATATACCTGATCATTTTTCCTGCCGCCGATCTCTACAACCGGCTTATTCTTGTCTGAAAAATTGATCGCGTTTAAGATCAGATTATAAAACACCTCTTCCACGCGGACATTATCGCAGGTAATTTCCGGTAATCCTTCGCAAATATTAATTTCCGCTTTTGTTTCTTTAATTATGTATTCCAATCTATCCCGGGCTTTATCAATAATCCTGCCCGAGTCCACAAAAACAAACGGATTATCTTTGTGCTCAATACTGGAGATCGCCAGTAAATTATCGATAAGCCTTTGCATTGTTCCTACATTGACGATGATCCGCTCCAGATAATGCTTTCCCTCTTTGCCTAATTTATCCTGATAATCTTCCAGCAAAAAACCGCTAAAGGAATCAATTGAACGCAGCGGCTCCTTTAAGTCATGCGAAATAATATACGTAAAATCATCCAGCTCTTTATTAATTGCTTCCAGTTTTTCAAAATATTGCTTTAATCGTTTAATAGAATATTTACGTTCCTGAATTACGATCAGCTGCGCAAGATGATCGGCGATCTCTCCGCTAAAAGCTATTTCTTCGGAATGCCATTGGCGGGGGTTTTCTCCCACATGTTCCAGGCAGACAACCCCGACCAATTCGCCATGCACGCGGATTTGCGAATCCAGCAGCGAAGGAATCTTCAGCGGTTTTAAATAGATCTCGGTAAATTCATTAATCCGCGGATCACTGAACGAGTCATGCGCGTCAATTACCCGCAGTGTTTCCAGCGCGTCAAAATACCGGGGATAGTCCTTAACTCTTAACGGTTCTTCCTCTTGATGCTGATTCGCGGATTGGATAAATAGATCAAAACATCTTAATTGTGTTTTTGCCGCGTCCATCAGCCACACACTGGCTCTTTCTACTCCCAGAGTATTCGCCGCAACTTCGACGGCTTTCTGTATTGATTGTTTTAAGTCCGCTTCAAATAGCATCGGATCTGTAGATAAGGAAACTATGGCTTTTTGCTGCCGTTGGATATTTTGATAGTGTGTTTGCAATTGGGATTCAATCATCTTTCGTTCGGAGATCTGATTGATCAAAGCCTTATTAAAAAATCCAAGCTTTTCTTTTTCCCCCTGTTCGGCGATCAGTAAGGCTTTTTCTTTAGCCATAAGCGAGCTGATATCCCGCGCCATTTTGTTAAACATCCGGGTTAGCTGAGCAATTTCATCACTCCCCTTAACCGGAATCGACTGCCCAAGTTTTCCTACGGAAACCTGTACCATTCCTTCGGATAGTTTTTGAATTGGCAGAATGATTGTTTTTAACAAAAACATTATCACAAATAATAAGATCGCGGCTATCCCGGCAAACGCAAGCAGGATAGTTTTATTTCTGGAGGTGTTGATTTCCCCCAACACTGCTTCCCAGTCGGAAGCCACTTTTAACACCCCTAAGACCTGCAGCTGATCCCCGTGGCAAATATAACAGCGTTTTTCATTAAAAACAGGGGTTACTTCGGTAAAAACTTTCCGGTTATTTTCTGTTTCCACCCCGGACAAAGCTTTCTGGTGAATTGCCTGGCTTATTATTGCTGATCTTGCGGATTTACCCAAAGCAGTAATATCCGTGCTTCTTTTTATTATATAATTCTGATCCAGCAAATGAATGCTTTCAATCCCTTCAAGTTCTTTGTAATACTCAAACTGCCTCTGGATTATATCCTGGTCGCCATTTAACATCGGATTGCGCATCGCCGTTAAAACAACCCCGCTGATCGCGTGAGCGGATTTTTTTTGCTGCTGCCATAACATCGCATTTTGACTGACTATTTCGGTAAACGCAAGCACCGCAAAAATGCCGAATAAAATTACGCATAACCAAAAAATACTCTTTAGCCGCAGTGAATTTTTTATTTTTTTAAACATTTACATTCTTCCGTTCCAGCTAAATGCCCGCGAATAGTACCGTCTCTGCTTATTATTCAATTACTATGCTTGATACCATCATATCAAAGGGCACAAACAATCCCAACTTTTTGACTCTTTTACCATTAATCGTCACTGTTCCGCTAGTTGGCGTCACGATCGGCATTTCTGCCGGGTTAGCGCCTTGTAAAATTTTCCCGGCCATCACCCCGGCATAAACCCCCTGCTTTATGTCACTATCCGCAGAGGAACACATCATACCTTCCTGCACATAAAGCGCCCAAAAAGCAAAGTCAGGCAATTTACTGTTCTTCGCGATCCAGGCAATAATCTCAGAATAGTGAATATTGTCCCCATTTTTATCCGCCACAGAATTAGCTGAAATTAACGCGATAGCATCTACTTTCCCCTGCCATTCATTTATCTTTTTTTGCCACTCGGGAAAGCTATTCGACACAAGAGTATCTTTCCATTCCAGGGAAAAGGTATTTCTTAGTATATGCATAAATCCCAAAACCGCGGTACCAGTTGTACTTTTATCAGTAATAACCGCGAATGTCTTTACATCCGGTTTAATCCGCTTGAGCACATTTATACTTTCCTCAACATAAACCGTCTGATAAACTCCGGTCACATTGTGCCCGGGCCTTTTTAAAGAATCCAGGTGAATATCACTTAAATAAACCGTAGGATTTTCATTAACCCCGTTAAACACTACCGGGAGATTATCGATCTTTAAGCCAATCCATTGCAAAGCATCATCATCTGTAACTAAGACAATATCCGGCTTAACTTCTTTGATCCGTGATAAAATCCGTGCCGCTTCTTTAGCCCGAGACTCGGAAGAAACATTTATTAATGCGTCCATTGTATCGCTAATAATATTATAATCTTTTCCCATGATCAGCCCGGTGTTTTTCAGCCCGGAAATAATCCCTTCAGTTAAATTTTTTGTCCATTCAAAATTTTCCGGGTTATAGCTATTGGCGATAAATACTGTTTTTTTTGGTTGCTCCTGGGCCTGCGCGCAAACCCCGGTCAAAACAATTATTATCGTCAGGATAACTAAAATAATTTTTTTCATTGACCCGCCTCCTCATCATTTTCCTGTTCTTCTAAAGCCTGCTGAATATCTTTCTTGGTCACAAGTTTTTTATCAACCAGGATCTCTCCCAGCCTTTTCTTCTCTTCAATAGATTCCTGATCGACCGGAAGTGTAAAATAAAAGGTGGAGCCTTCTCCCAATTTTGAGCGCACCCAGATCTTCCCGTGATGAGTTTCCACTATTTTTTTTGCCATTGCTAAACCAACACCGGTTCCTTCATCATCATCTCTTTTCCCCAAACGCTGAAAAATAATAAATATCTTTTCAAAATACTTTTCTTCTATCCCCGGGCCATTGTCTTTTACGTAAAACTCATAAAAAGATCCGTTCTTGCGGGAGCCTATTTCAACTTGTGGAACCGCTTTATCAGAAAAATTTATCGCGTTTAAGATCAGATTATAAAATAACCGGGAAATTTTATTTTTATCGCCCATGATTACCGGCAGAGGATGCTGTGCAGTAATTCTCGCGTTTGACTGCCGGGTTATTCGCGCAAACCTCAATTTAACTTCTTCTAATAAAGCAGCGATGTCAACTTCCGTAAAAGCAGCCGTTTCTTTCTCAACCTTGGTAAGTTCCAGAAGATCTTCAATGATCTTTTGCATTCTGCCGGCATTTACCATTATTCTTTTCATATATTCCTGCCCTTGCGCGTCCAGCTTGTCCTTATAATCATCGACGACAAACTTACTAAACGCGTATAAAGAACGCAGCGGTTCTTTTAAATCGTGGGATATAATATGCGTAAAATTATCCAGATCTTTATTGATTTGCTCAATCTGCCGGGTATACCTGCGCAGAGACTCTTCGGCATGTTTTCGGTCAGTAATATCACGCGCGGTGCAGACAATCGACTCATTCTGCTGCTTTCTGTCTTTTATTATCGCGCTGGAAAAAAGCATCGCGATTTTTTCTCCGGCTTTGCTTTTATAATAAGTCTCATAATTATACATTTCCTCTTGCGTTATAACCGCATTGATCATTTCTGTCTGGCTATCATCAAATATTTGGGAGATTGGTTGGCCCACCAGCTCTTCCTGGGAATACCCCAGAAGCTCTAGGCTGGATTGATTGACCATGGTAATAATTCCCCGCATATCGGTAACGATTAAAGAGTCTCCCATATTACTTAAAATATTATCTATGTAATCCCGTGATACTGTTGTTGCCTGTAATTCCTCGGTCATCTTATTAAATGTCTTAGCCAGGGTACCGATCTCATCGCTGGATTTAGCAGAAACTTTGTAATCAAAATTACCTTCAGAAATTTTTTCAATTCCCGCAATTAAATTACGAATCGGCTTACCTAAGACAACTCTCAGCAGCAGCGAAATAACAATGATCGCCGCCCCGATACCCATCAGAATAAAAAACCCTATTTGCCCTCCCAGAGCGCGCAGTTTATCCACAACGCTATCCAAAGACAAAATCATATAAACATACCCAATTTCTTCAAAATCCCTCTCTGAGGTATTAAAAATCCATGATTCATTCCCTTCGGAAGAAAATTTTTCCGTTAAAATCGGCGCGGAATACTGACGCATCTGTTCCTCCCCTTTACTCCCCCCCTGAAAAAGAACATTCCCGGCCGCGTCCTGGATCCCGCAATAAACAACATCTTTTTGTTTCAAAATACCCTGTCCTATTCTCTCCAGGGTATTCTTATCTTCTATTAAAACCGGATACTCTGTGCTTAAGACCACACTGCTTAGCAGGATCTTTGCCCGTTCATCAAATTCTCTTAACAAAGTCTGCTTATGATACGCCATAAAATACACGCTTATCGTAATTGCCAGAACAGCGATCATAACTACAAATAATAATCCGGTTTTTTTTGAAATCGTAAATTTCATCTTCCAAATATCCTGTCTGCTTCTTCTGCTATTTTTTCATTAATCTTTATATTTAATCTCTTGGCGATAAGTAAATTCAGAGACAAATTAACTCTCCGGGGATTAACAATCTCTAAATCTTTTACTTTTTTACCTTCATTTATAATTTTATAAACAATTTCCGCGGTCTGCATTCCCAGGTCATGATAATCACAATCAAGAGATAATAAAGCTCCGGCCTTTGTATATTGAGATGAAAGCCCCATAACCGGGACTTTCATCCGCAAACAATCCAGCAAAAGATGTTCTACTGCCTTGGGAAAATAAATTTTCGAGTCAGAAATCATTATAAAACAATCTATTGCCGGAAGTATTTTCTTCAAAGCCTGCGGGAATTCCTGATTAGACTCAATTTGGGCACCGATAAGATCGATCCCGGATTTCCGGCAAGCGGCGAAAAGATCAGTATAAAGCTGTTCAGACTCCGAAGAGTAAATCACGCCCAAGGTTTTCACCTCGGGGAGGACTTGTTTAAGTTTATTTAGTTTTAATTCAAATGAAATATCTAAAGAACTCCCCGGCGGGGAAATATTACTTCGTTCCGGGTTGAGAACCATCGTAAAAACCACCGGAATTCCGCTAATACTCTGCCGCGCATATTTTGTTGCCGCGGTTCCTACGGAAATCACAATACTCGGCTTTTTGTAATTTATTTCCGCAAAAATCTCATCCTGCTGCTCCGGGCTTATCCCAGCCAGGCTATACTGTTGGATTTGCGCTTCCAGGCTAACCGCGATCAAATAGTTTTTTATGCCTTCAATCACCAGGTCACAAGGATTTCCCTCCAGGCTTTTTATAACCACAACCTTTGCCGGATCCTGAGCATAACTTTTTGATGCCCAGAAAAAAACAGCAATGATTAAACCCGCGATAACTATACAAGATTTCTTTTTCATATAATTAACTTAGGTTATTCCTCTTTAACTCCATTGGGGCTATCCACATTGAGCAGGCCCCAATATAACCCTATTTGCTTGATCACTTCCACGAATTTTTCAAACTCTACCGGTTTCTGAATAAAACTGTTACAGCCGTTGGAATACCCGCGGACAATATCTTCATCGCGTTTAGATACTGTCAGCA
>JBDRPX010000011.1:0-9302 GCA_043826565.1 Candidatus Omnitrophota bacterium | reverse complement strand
CCGCCAGTAAATAATAAAGTCCCCAGCCTTTTAAGGTTGGGGCTTTTTATTTTCTGAGAGGACAGATAGATTCGAACCCTAAAAAAGGGTTTTAGGGAAAAAGATTGGTTTTCCCTATCGGCGTATAGGAACCTGATTCGGAAGGAAAGGGAACAGCGACCAGGGGGAGCGATAGGGGAAAACCATAAGGGTTTTCTTCTATGGAGTGAGTGGACCGCAATCCCGGCAAAGCCGGGTGAAGGGGAGCGCCACGACGGGTTCGGCGAAGCGAAAATCCCTGCCGGGGAGCTTGTGTATTTTATTTCGCTCAATGTTTCTTTTCCCACGAATTAAGTAATCTGACGCGGAAGCGATATAGTGTTTAATCAAAAGTTGTTTCGGTTAAGAAGGTAAAAACGCTGGCAGAACGCGGGCGGTGATAGTATAATAAAATTTGTCATGCTAGAGTATATGAATAAAGGCAGATTTTGATTATAGGTTGAAGAAATATATGGAGATTTCGCAGTGGTTACTAATAAAGCCTTAAAAGCGATATTTAATGATGCAATGACTTTAAAAAATAATGAATCATGTCTTATTATTACTGATACCCAGAAGGAGCCAATTGGACGCGTATTTTATGATTTTGCGAAAAGTATTTGTAAAAAGACAGATATTATAGTTATTCCTCCGGCAGGTGAGCATGGGCAGGAACCTTCTCCTGATGTCGCGGAAAAAATGATGATGTTTGATGTTCAGTTCTATTTAACCTCTAAATCATTATCGCATACTAAAGCTCGTTGCCGTGCTTCAGAAAACGGTGCGCGTATTGCTTCAATGCCGGCGATAACAGCGGATATAATCAATCGATGCTGTACTGTGTCTTATAAGGAACTTAAAGAGGCGTCAAAACAATTGCACGGGAGGTTAAGCAAGGCAAAACTAATCCGGATTACCACGGCATTAGGCACGGATATAACTTTTGAATCCGGAGATAGCAAGTGGTTTGGTGAAAACGGAGGGATTTTGGATTTCCCCGGGGCCTTTGGGAATTTGCCGGAGGGAGAGGTGTCATTTTCTCCATACACAAGTAACGGGAGGTATGTTGTAGATGCGTCTTTTCCTGACTTGGGGGTATTGAAATCTCCGTTGTTTTTTCAGGTTAAAGATAATTATGTCCAAGATATCCAGGGAGAGTTCTCCGGTGTTGTTCGGGCTCGACTAGATAAAGTTGGAGCACAGGCGTATCGGGTTGCGGAGCTTGGAATTGGTCTAAATCCAAAGGCAAAGATTATCGGGATTGTTCTTGAGGATGAAAAAGTAAAAGGGACAGCACACATAGCTGTTGGAAACAATCTTTCCTATGGGGGAGCAAACGATGTTCCGCTGCATTTAGACGGTGTAATTTTAACTCCTACAATAACGCTTGATGGAAAGGTTCTTATTCAGGCGGGGCAATTTTGTTAGCAGTTATTTTTGTCCCCGAAATTAATCGTGTAAAACATATGAAATTATGACTTCTCCGGGCCATTTTTATTTCCCCCAAAGCTTGCCAAATGTGATAATAGATTGTACAATATAAATAAGCCAAATATAATATAATATATTAACTTTAAGAAGATTATTTATATGAAAATATCATTTCAAACACCGACATGCTGTTTTTTTGCTGAGATGGATAAATCTCCGCTGACCGATCAGATGATCCGGTATCTTCCTATCGACTCCAAAGTTTCTAAGTGGGGAGATGAGATTTATTTTGAGACGGATATTGTTCTGGAAAGTTCAGAGGCGGCCACAATAGAAGTTATGCCCGGAGATATTGCGTATTGGCCGCAAGGCAAATGCCTTTGTGTTTTTTTTGGCCCTACTCCCGCAAGCAGTACAGATAAACCGGTACCCGCTGAGCCGGTGATAGTTGTCGGTAAAACTACACATCCTGCCGCGGAATTGCAGCAGGTTCAGGCGGGTGAACCAATAAGAGTAATGTATGTAGACGCGCCCATAACCCAACCTGTGCATCGAGGTACCGACGATTTTCCCAAGGATAGAAAGCTTTCTCAGGCGGAAATAGATGATCTGGTGCAGCTAATTCTCGCGGAAAAAAAACGCAAATCGTAAAATCTTGGGTAAATTTTCAATTTTTTTACCTAACTTATCTATTATCAATGAGTAATAACACTAAAAAGTTTGATATCTATTTGCTGATACTCCAAAAAAATGATATAATTTAAATAGGGTAGTGATCTTAGTTTATTGAGATTCTGTCCCGAATAAAGGCAATTCAGGGGAAACCCTGACTGCGCAAAGCTTAAGAGCCTAAAGTCCTGTTAAAGAAGGATAAGGTTGTCAGCTGCCGAAGGATAGAGAATATTTTTTCCTGTGGCACTGAGGCAGCCAGAGGATTTTTTATTTATTAAATGGGTCAATGGGGAAAAAAGAGGCAAGAATGCGGGTACGCTCCAATAAAGGTTTTACATTGGCAGAACTGCTAATATCTGCTTTTATTGTAACAATTACCGCTGTCGGCCTGGTTGGCGCGATGAGCAACATGGCTGTTTTAAATGAGCGTAACCGGGAGCTTGTCTTTGCGGTTGATCATGCGCAATATGTATTGGAACAGATCAATGCGGCTAGTTTTAGCGGGCTGGAAACAGCTATTACCGGAGGCAGCTGGGATTTAAACGCCAACACTTTAAGCGCGAATCCCTATAATTTTACGGTATTAAATAATGAGTCTGTAGCAACTAATGTCGTTACCAGCGGTGATCCTTTACGTTTTGCCGTACAGATTAATTGGACAGATAAAAGCGGCAGTGCACGAAGTTTCATCCTGGAAACTTTGAGGACTAATTAATATGAAGGGATTTACAATAGCAGAACTAATGGTGTCGCTTTGTATCATGATGTTTTTATTTATTGGATTGTACGCAACGTTTGACATCGGCAGCACCATAAATGAATCCTGTAGCGGCTGGTTTGATGTTCAGCATACTCTTCGCCGGGCTGTCGGAGGAATGGAAAAAGAACTAAGACAATCCTCCAGCGGCAATGTAAATATTACAAACGGCGGAGCTAAGATAAGTTTTCGGGTTCCGCAAAACATAAATCCAGTAACATATTCGAATACGATCAGCTATTATTTGAACGGAAACCAGCTGATCCGTGAACATCCGCCGGGAACGCAGCAGGTATTAAGCGGTAATTTTGATGCGATTTCTTTTGTCATAGCCGGTAATAGTGTTAGTGTGAGTTTACAGATTCGCAAGCAGTTAAAGCACGATGATATTGTTGTCGCCTGGAGTAAAAATGTTTCGCTGCGGAATTAATTAAGAAAGGATGTTGTCCTTATGAACCAAAAAGGTGTGGCCTTAATATCGGTTTTTATGGTGATTGTTGTAATGGCGATATTAGGGGCATCATTATTGGGCCGCGGCGCGGTTGAAGCAGTGAGTATGCAGTCTTTTTCCAATGACGTACATGCTTTTTGGCTGGCGGAAGCAGGGCTGCAGCGCGCGGTGTGGGAGTTAAATAACGGCGGCGGAACATGGGCCGGATGGGCTACCGCCGGCAGTACTAAAACTTTATCAACTTCCTGGGGCAGTTCCGGTGAATTTGATATTATTGTAGACGGATATTCCGGATTATCCCCGGTAGTCACGGTTACAGGATATTACCCAAGCAAAACAAGCGCGCGCTTAAGTATCCGTTCGGTACAGGCCGAAGCTCAAAAAAGCGGATCAATATTTCGATATGCGGCATTCAGTAATGGCGAGTTAACCATGAGCGGACAGGCTTATACCGATGGTTATGATTCCAGTCAGGGCGCATATGGCGGAACAAACATAAGCTCTGACGGAGATGCCGGAACTAATGACGATATCAATATCGGAGGTAATGCCTATATTGACGGTGATGCCAGTACCGGGCCGAGCGGGTCTTTTTCCGATCCGACATATGTTTCCGGAAATATTGAGCATGATAATAATGAGACGTTACCCGTGGTAACTGTCCCGGCTTATCTGACCGCGTTGGCTGACGGCGGAGGTATTTCCGGCAGTACTACATTAGCGTCAGGTAATTATAAATTTTGGTATATTAATTTATCCAGCAAGAGTGTGGTAAATATTACCGGTCCTGCGGATATTTATCTGACCGGCAGTACCTCTATCAGTGTATCCGGGCAAGCTGCTATTGAGATAGATGCTGCCAGTACCGGGCCGGTTAATATTTATTTTGACGGAGATGTGAGTTTGACCGGGCAGGGAATAACAAACACAACAGGAACTCCTTCAAACTTATTTTTGTATGGAACAGGGGCTTCTCAGGAAGTTAAATTAGCCGGGCAGGGAGATTTTTATGGGGCTATTTACGCTCCAACTGCGGCACTTAAACTTACCGGACAAGGATCATTATTTGGTTCATTTATCGGGGAGGAAGTTACGATCAGCGGACAGGGCGGAGTTCACTATGATACCCAGTTAGGCAATCTCGGAGCTGCGTCTTCCCCATTTACTGTATCTTCATGGAAGGATTTAAGCGAACCGTACCCCCTTTATTAAACCCGCCTTTTTTACCTTGGAAATAGTAATCTTCTATTTTTTAAAAGATATTGAGTAAGTTATATTCTTATGGTATAGTAAGATTTACCTAAAGAAATAACAGAAAATAATCTAAAAGTAATTTTTCTCTCCGAGGTAAGATCAGTTGAGTATTTATAACGACTTCATTATATTTATTATTGGTATTTTTGTAATTATAAAAAGTGCTGATTTGTTTACCGGTGGTGCGCAGGTTATCGCGTCTTTTTTTAAAATCCCCAGAGTTATTGTCGGATTGACGATTGTTAGTATTGCGACAACAATGCCGGAGTTTACCGTATCGGCTTTATCCTCTTATATGGGAGCCGGAGATATTGCCGTAGGTAATGCTACCGGTTCATGTCTGGCAAATATCGGGCTGATCCTGGCAACGGCGGCAATAATCGGAAAAGTGAAATTTCAACAGCGTACAGTTAATCAAGAATTAATTTTTCTTATCGGGATTTCTTTATTCGCTCTTTTATTAATGTGGGACGGAGAACTTGCTTTTAGTGACGGGATATCTCTGTGTTGTGTTTTGGGCACTTTCTTTGGATACGTTATTTACCGGGAATTGCAGGCCCGCAAAACCAATAAAGATAATAGCGATGTTTCCCATCTGCCGATAAAGAAAGGTTGTATTAAATTTGCCATCGGGGCAGCCGGGGTAGTGCTTTCGGCAAAGTTCGCGATTATTCCTTCGGGCATATCCATCGCGCATTATTTTAAGATTCCGGAAATTGTTATCGGCATATCCATGATCGCGATAGGCACCTCATTACCGGAACTGGTAACCGCAATCATCGCGAGCATTAAAAAAATGGATGATCTTGCGGCCGGCAATGTGATTGGCGCGAATATCTTAAATATCTTGTGGGTTTTGGGAGCGTCTTCGGTAATCAGGCCGCTGCCGATCGATGAAAAAACTAAAATAATCACCATGCCGCTAGTGGCGATTTTTGCCCTGATCATATTTTTATTTACCAGAAAGAGCCTTGTTTTAAAAAGAGCGCAGGGAATAATTTTTGTACTGATATATATAGCGTATCTAGTTTATATTGTGAAATTTGCGTATGTTTAATAGCGTATAGCGATTAGCGGATAGCGTTTAGAAAAAATAATTTTATGACTGTTTTTGTTTTAAACTATACGCTAGACGCTGATAAAAAAGGACTATAAAAATGACACACCAAGCTTATGCCCGTAAGTATAGACCGAAGAATTTTGATGAAGTTGTTGATCAGCAGCACATTGCCACGACTTTAAAAAATGCGATTCTTAAAAATAATATCGCCCATGCGTATCTTTTTTCCGGGCCGCGCGGTATCGGAAAAACATCTACCGCGAGAATCCTGGCCAAGGCATTAAATTGCGCGGACGGCCCGACACCTACTCCTTGTAATAAGTGTATTGCCTGCCTTGAAATTCGTGAAGGCCGAAGCATGGATGTCCTGGAAATAGACGGAGCCTCCAATCGCGGAATTGATGAGATCCGGACATTGCGGGAAAATGTGAAATTTGCCCCAACGTCAAGCCGTTTTAAAATTTATATTATTGACGAAATACACATGCTGACAACTGAAGCGTTCAATGCCTTGCTGAAAACGCTGGAAGAACCGCCGAAGCATGTAAAATTTATATTTGCTACTACTGAGCCGCACAAGGTTTTAGCGACGATCTTATCCCGCTGTCAGCGGTTTGATTTTCGCAAAATTACGACAGCAAGTATTGTGCAAACGTTAAAAAAATTAAGCGCGGAAGAAAAAATCAAGGTAGATGAAGAAGCATTATTTGCTATTGCTAAAAGCGCGGACGGCGGGTTGCGTGACGCCGAAGTAATCCTTGATCAGTTAAATAGTTTCAGCAAAGGAAAGATTACATTAAACGATGTCAATTCCGTTCTCGGGCTGGTATCCGGGGGAGTGATCGCTTCGATTGTCGAAAATTTGAATATTGAACACCGGGCGGAAAATTTAGAGCTTTTAGATGAACTGATTCACGAGGGAAAAGATCCGGCACAAATTGTTACCGCGTTTATTGAATATTTCCGCTATCTTATGCTGGAAAAATGTAATTGCGAAAAACTTATTGCCTTGCCCAAAGAAGATAAAGAGAGAATAAAAAAGCAAAGCGTGAATATGGGAATCGACAATATTCTGTACTGCCTGGCGGTTTTGTCACAGACTAATGAGCGGATCAAACGCCAGGGGGTCGGAAGGTTATTACTGGAAATGGCCATGATCAAACTTTCTGAACAGCAAATGCTTATTTCGGGAATTGAGTTAATGGATCAATTGAAAGATATTGAAGTTAAATTAAAAGATTTTTCCCCCGAGCCCGGGCCTGTGTTAAAACCTGCGCGGGTGGTTCCGGTATCTGCTCCGGTGAAATCAGCGGGAACCCCAAAACCGGTACAAGAACTGCTGAAGAAGACACCCCTAAAATATCCGGAAACACAAAGCGAAACTTTAAATGAAACAACCCAGGCCGTGATGGAAAAAGCGCCAGCCGGAGATCTTACCCAGGAGAAAGTGGTAAAATTCTGGCCGTATGTTATTAAAGCGCTTAAACAGAAAAAGATGAGCTTGGGGCTTTATCTTGCCGAAGGCCGGATCATGGAAGTGCAAGGCAATAAAATTCACCTGGGATTTTTACCGGAATATGATTTGCACCGGGAAAGTTTAGAGGAAACGCAAAATCTCAAATTGGCAGAATCGGTTGCTTCCGAATTGCTGGATCAGCCGATCAGGATTACTTTGCTTTGTTGTGAAGCTGTCGCGGATAATCCGGTTGCTGTCGGTGTTTCTGAAGATATCAGTAATAATGATATCTCCGATCCAACTCCGATACCGGAAGAGCATGAGGGTGAGGAGATAAGTGACTTTATCCAATCGGCAATGGACGTGTTTAACGGCCGGATTGTACATGATGAATAGGATTAAACCAAAAACCAAAAGTTAAAAATTAAACTTTCTATATTTAGCTTTTAGCTTATAATTTATTATTTTACTATGAATGGATATCCGCCGTTTTTAAAAAAACTTATTGAAGAACTGTCCCATTTGCCGACCATTGGCCCGAAATCGGCAGAACGGATGGCTTTATATTTGCTTAAAACATCCAAAGAAAAAGCAAAAGCCCTGGCGGATGCGATCGTAAATGCTAAAGAAGGCACTAATAAATGCCGGATGTGTAATTATTTTGCGGAAGCGGCATTATGTCCGATATGTCAGGATAAAGATAAAAGAGAAAAAATCATTTGTGTTGTTGAAGATCCGCAAGACGTGATCGCTATTGAAAGAACCGGGCGTTATCGGGGACTTTTTCATGTGCTTTGGGGGAAACTGTCTCCCTTAGAAGGGGTCGGCCCCTCGGATTTGCCTTTAAAAGCATTAATGTCCCGGATAAAGGACGACAAAATAACGGAAGTTATTATTGCGACAAGCTCTAACCGGGAAGGAGAAACCACGGCTTTGTATCTAAAAAGACTGATACATCCACTGGGAGTTAGAGTTACGCGTATTGCCCGGGGTATCCCGGTAGGCAGTAATATCGGCTATATTGACCAGGCCACGATTTCCGAAGCCATGGAAGGCCGACGGGAAGTAAGGGCTTGACAGGTATTTCGATTCCTGCTAAAATTATGTAGCTTAAGCAGAGAGCTTAAGCACTGTTGTTATAAGGATCCCTTTAATGTTAATCCTTAACCAAAGGAGAAAAATATGAATGCCTTAGAGGCTCTGAAAAAGGGTTTTGATTTAGTAAAAGGTTTAGTTGTGGTAATCGGGATTATTGTTATTTTTAACTGTGTGACCTCCGGAGTTGTCATCAGTATTGTCGGCTTGAATCCTAACCCGGAAAGGGTGGGAGAAATGGCCGGGGTAATGGTTATTTTGTCAATATGCATAATGCTGGCATGGATATTCATGGAAGGCGGAGTATTTTGTTCGGTTTTGTCGCAGATCAAAAGCGGAGATAACGGAGTTTCCGGATTTATTGGTAATTGTCTTAAATATTTTGTCCGTTTGCTGGGCATAGGTTTTGTTGCCGGGCTTATTACCGTGGTTATTTGGTTTGCCGGTGCTCTGGTTACCGGGATCATTGTGGCCATGGGGCAGGGAACAAATCCATTTTTTAATACACTGGCTTTGATCCTTTTTGGAATAGCGGTCATTTTTTCCGCACTGTTGATAATGCCCTTACTGATCAGCCATTATGTTGTCGTTATTGAAAATGGAAAAATTATCGCGTCCTTGAAAAAAGCACTGGGGTTGTTTAAGCAGTACTGGGGACGTTTTGTCGCGCTTTTTTTATTAATAACACTTATTTTGTTGGTGGTATCTTTTATAAGCAATCTGATCAGTGTGCTGTTGACGAAAACTATTCCTAATGCCGGTATTTTAGCGGTATTCCAGATTGCTATTGCCGGGGTCGTTAACGGGATAATGAGTGTATTTTCCAGCTGTTGTTTAATGAGTATGGTTTTAGCAGTAATGACTCCGCAGGCAAAAGAAGAAGTTGTCATTTCGGCGGCTTAAATATTGTTCTTTAAATAAAAATATTTATTCCCCTTGCCCCGCCATATACTTTGGCGGAAACCCGCCGAGATTTGTGGCGGGGGTAGAGCAAATAAAAACAGGTGATGAAAATATCTAATAAATATCAGTTCCCCTGTAGCTCAGTTGGTAGAGCAGTTGACTGTTAATCAACTTGTCCGAGGTTCGAGTCCTCGCGGGGGAGCCA
>JBDRPX010000010.1:0-24456 GCA_043826565.1 Candidatus Omnitrophota bacterium | reverse complement strand
TTCTGTCTTCTGTCTTCTGTCTTCTGTCTTCTGTCTTCTGTCTTCTGTCTTCTGTCTTCTGTCTTCTGTCTTCTGTCTTCTGTCTTCTGTCTTCTGTCTTCTGTCTTCTGTCTTCTGTCTTCTGTCTTCTGTCTTCAGCATTACTTTATCATTATCCTTGATGTTGGTCAAGAAAAAGACGCTACTGAGCCGAATTCATCAATAACCTTAAGCAAATTAGCCTTGGTTTTGACTTTTGATATCTTTCCCCGAAGCACTTTTACATGGGAAAAACCTTTTGTATACCAGATAAAATGAGACCGGAATCTAACCACACTCCTTTGTTCTCCAAACATATCGATAAACATATCCAGATGAATTCTCATAATTCGCACAATCTCATCAATATGCGGGCGGGAAGGAATTGTTCCTTTTGTCAAAAACTCATTAAGCTCTCTAAATATCCAGGGATTTCCTAATGCCCCGCGGGCAACCGCAACACCGTCAACCCCGGTTTCATCAAACATCTTTTGGGCCATTTGCACAGAAAATATATCCCCGCTGCCGATAACCGGAATAGCTACGCTATCTTTGACGGTTTTTATTGACGCATAGTCAACTTTACCTCCATACATCTGCACTTTCGTACGGCCGTGAACAATAATCGCACAAACGCCGGCATCCTGAACACACAAAGCAATATCCCGGACATTCGCCGCGCTATCCCATCCTAATCTTATTTTTACAGT
The DNA here is from genome assembly GCA_043826565.1 of Candidatus Omnitrophota bacterium. Lineage (GTDB taxonomy): Bacteria > Omnitrophota > Gorgyraeia > B26-G9 > B26-G9 > JBDRPX01. Next base: position 23,728 of record JBDRPX010000010.1, on the reverse strand, counting down.
TACCGGAACCGGAGAATATTTCACCATAGTCTTAAGCAGCGCATTAAGCTTTTGCGGAGTTTTCAAAAGACTGGCACCCTTTTCTTTACTGGTAACTTTTCGCTGCGGACAAGCCGCGTTAAGATCCAGAATATCAAAATCAAAATTCTGCAAAATATCTATTGCTCTACGCATATAATCAATGTCGTTACCTAAAAGCTGTATACCCAGGGGACGATCCGCTTTACTTGTGCGCAGCATTTCCATAGTTTTCTTACTATTGTAATTCAGAGACATGACATCAATCATTTCGGTGAAAGTAAACCTACAGCCAAACTGACGATTCAACATACGAAAGGGGAAAGAAGTGATCCCGGCCAAAGGAGCAAGTATGCAGGGAGAATCTAATAATAGTTTGCCTAATTGCAGCGGTTGTGCAGACATATCCATCCAATAGAAAACGAACCTTTAACAGACTTAAGAAAAAGCAATTTCCGCAAAGTCTTAATTAAAGGTTCGCTAATCTGATTATTTTAAACCCAGATTTTGCGTTAGACACTGATGAAGAATGCTAAAATTTTTAGGTTTAAACAGTTACAAAAAACGCAGGCATACTTTCTGAGTACGTCGAGGCTTTTTGTAACTTGGTTAAGCCAAAAAGATTAGTGTTATTCGCTGTGTCCTAATGCAAATTCTTGGTTAATTTATGCTTTTGTTACTTTTACGGCCTGTTCGCCTTTATCACCCTGCTCGATCTCGAACTCAACTTCCTGGCCTTCATCTAAGGTCTTGAATCCATCACCTTCAATGGAGCTATGATGCACAAATATATCGGCACCTGCCTCAGTAGTAATAAACCCATATCCCTTTTTATTGCTGAACCATTTTACTTTACCCTTTGCCATTATCAACTACCCTCCCTTAATGAACGCACCCACAGTTAAACTAATCCTTATCCAACCGAAGGAAAACATATTTTGCTATTTTCTCACGATCGCTTTCTTCTATATCCAGAAACTCTACTCCTAATTCATAAAATATATTAGGGTCCCAGGAAACAGAAACTTCTTCTACCCAAACCAGCTTAGCCTTAGCTTGAAAATCTGTACGGTCCGGTAAACTGATCGCTAAAGATAAAACCGTATTAATTTCAATTTTCTCTTTAGCAAAGAAAGCAATACCGCCGGCGCTGATATTTTTTGTACCGCCGGTCTTTCCCGCATCTTCTTCACTCACTAAGGAGTAACTGATAAATGCATTCACCCGCGGATACTGACGCCGCTCTAATCCGTGATAGTCATCACTATTAAAAAAGTTGTCCATAACATTTATTATATTACTATGTTATCAGCTTTTTGTCAAAAAGAAATTTTCCGGGCCATCTTTTCCCGGATCTTTTGCAGAACTTCCATCAGCCGGAGTTAAATAGAACCACCAACAAAGATTCCCCACACGCAAGTAGATTAAAATATCATCCCAGTCATCAAATTTTAGATCATCCATAATATTATCCCATTTTGCAATAAATTACCGTATTTATGCCAATTACACATTGTATACTATTAAAATTTATCACATTATGTAATTTTGTCAACCATGATTTCATTTTTTGTAATATTTTCTGTCAAAAATTAGTCATAACTCATTGAAATATGCCATTTTGTAAAAATATAATCCTTGGCAAACAATACATTTTGTAATAAGATTTTGGTTACGGAAGGAAAAAAACACATGGAACTAAAAGACAGAATAAAAGCTTTACGCAAAAAAGCGGGTATCCAGCAAAAGACACTGGCCTATGCTCTGGAGATCAGCCAAAGCACTGTTTCACATTGGGAATCCGGAAGGCAGGAACCAAATCCCGCGCAGCGGAGAAAACTAGCTAAGTTCCTTAACATAACTGAAGCCGAACTATTCGGCGGATCTCCGCCAATTAAAGAAGGACAACCCGAATACCAGAAATCATCTCACATTCCGGTAGTTTTGCAGATTATTGAAAACGAGGAAACCGGAATAGAGTTAAAACAGCTTGAACCGGCCGAAGATATAAATTTTACTAATTGTCAGGCAATTAAAATAACGACGAACTCTATGGCTCCGATCGTGCTTAAGGGACAAAAAGTTATTTACCGTAAAGGCGATACTGTGGCTAACGGAGATTTAGTATTAGTCACTTTAAAAAGCGGGAAAAATATTTTGAAAAAATATTTTAAGAGTCATGGAAATGATCTGGTTACTTTGCAAAGTTTAAACGTATCCGAAGTATGTGAACCGCTGATTATTAGTGAAGAAAAAATTCGCACTATTTACAAAGTCGTGGGTATAAAATTATAATCCCCTGCCCCATTCCGGCCTAAGTACAGCTTCTCCGGCAAGTGCCATTCTAAAATTATCCAATAGCTGTTCCTTATCAGAAGGAAAGCGGCCTTCTAAAGCCAAATGATTTGACGCATGGTTAGAACGGAAAATTGTTTTCTTTAACTCCAGCCCCTTAATAATATCATGGGCCTGCTGTAATAATTCTTCAGCAGTTAACTCTTCAAATTTCCCTACGCAGGCATCTTTATGCAAAGGAGTCCCGGGTATGAGCATTAAGGAAAGAAAAGACAAATACCGGGGCTGCATTTGGTTAAGCGCGATAATTGTATCACGAACATGCTGCTGGGAAAATTTTCTGCCGCCCAGCCCCAGAAGGACGATCACCGAAGATTTGATATCGGCGCGGGAAAGTTCACGCACGGCAGAGATCATCTCTATTGCCGTAGATTTTTTATTACATAAATCAAGTATCTGCTGATTTCCGCTTTCTAAGCCGATATAAACTAAGCGCAGTTTTAAAGCGTAAAGCCGGCGCAATTCTTCTTCCGTTCTATGCACAATATTATATCCGTTAGCATAACTGCTTATACGTGTAAGTTTGGGGAATTCTTCATTAAGCATTTTCAAAATCGGCACCAGCTTATTATTCCCGATTACCAACGCATCGCCATCCATAAGAAAAACCCGGCGAATCTCCGGATAAATTTCTGCCTGACGTTTAATATCACGCCTTATTTCACTTTTGCTTTTTATCCGAAAAGGCTTGCCCTGATAAGCTCCGCAAAAGGTGCAATGATTGGAAGAACACCCGGTAGTTACCTGCAGAAAAAAACTCTCTGCTTCCGAAGGCGGCCGAATAACCGGTTCAATAATCGGCATTAAGAACCTTCCTTCAGCTTTGAAACTTTTTCCCGGATCGCCACAGCAATTGCCTCATAATCATCTTTAGCACCTAATTGCCGGCCTTGTTTTCTTAGTTCCTCCTTGTCACAGGGAGCGCCGAAAATAACTTCCACCGGATAAAGGCGGGGGAACTTTTTAGTTCGCGGCCAAGCTTCATAGGAACCTTTTAAACCAACCGGAATTAACCGGATATTCAATTCTTTTGCCAATATACCAATACCTTTTTTAAATTCCTTTATTTCTCCATCAATAGACCGGCCTCCTTCGGGAAAGATACAAACTGTTTGCTGATTACGCAGGATATACGCGCACGCGCGCATCGCGTCGATCATATGGACAACCGGATCAATCGGAATTACTTTTATAAGCTTAACAAGGCCCCGAAGAAATTTTATTTCAAAATAAGCCCGCAGCCCGAGAAAAAATAGTTTCTTCCTCAGCCATCCGGGCACCGCGCAAATAATCAAAAACCCATCCAGATAACTCGCATGATTAGGACAAAGAATAAACGCCTCCTCAGGAGGCAAATTATTTACCCCGGTTACCCGGAACTTCCAGAAAACAGAAAATATTATCTTCAGCATATTACAAATGCCTAAACCTACAGCCTCGCTGACTAATCCCGGACTGAGAACTATCTTTGAAGTTACATCTTCTGCCGGGTCGCTGCGCAAAATATCACACCACAAATTGGATTCAGTTTTTTTGGCGGTTTTTCTTTCCCCATGTATTTCCTTTTCCAATATCACTTTTTCAATTGCCAGGACAAGCTCCCGGACAGTGAAAACTCCCTCCATTACCGTATCCGGAATATCTATGTTTAAATCTTTTTCCAATTCCGCCAAATGTTCCACCCGGCCTAAGGAATCAATCCCCAGATCAATTTCCAAGTTATCCTCAAGATAAATTTCCCGGCTGATCTTCACATTTTTTTTCAACACCGAAAGGATCTTTTTCCCAATATTCGATGACATTATTTTCAGGTCAGCCTCATCCTGCACATTTCTGCCTTCCGGGTCTCTTGTTCCGGCGCCGGAAAGTTCATTAATATATTTTTCCTTGATCTCAAACCGTTTCAATTTTCCCAAACGAGTCCGCGGCAGTTCTTCGGAAGTAACCACAAATCCCATAATCCGCTTATACGGAGCGTATACCTTGGAAAGATTTTCTAAAGCAAATTTTACCCGGGCATAAACATTGACTTCACCGATACTGCGGTAATAATCGAAATCAGGCACAACCACAGCCATAAGTTTTTCCTCTTCATTATCGCCCATCGATAAAACACACAATTCCTTAATATACGCGGTACCGGAATAATAAGTTTCCACTTCCTCCGGAGATATATTTTTTCCGGAGCTGAGAATAATAAGTTCTTTTTCCCGGCCCGTAAGACGCAGATACCCTTTTTTATCCACATACCCTAAATCCCCGGAATAAAACCATTCTCCCTGCAAAACTTCCTGGGTTTCTTTTTCCCGATTGTAATATCCTTTCATTACATTCGGTCCTTTAATCGCTACTTGTCCGACCCCGTTTTCATCCGGAGAAACAATCTTTAGCTCTACCTGCGGAACTGCTTTACCCGGAGAACCGATTTTCTGTTCCCGCAGAGAGTTAATTGTTACAATCGGTGAAGTTTCCGTCAACCCATAGCCTTCTAATACGGTAAACCCTATCTTTATGAGAAAACGCGCCGCCTCTTCATTTAATTTAGCTCCGCCGCAGGCAAAAAATCTAAACTGTTTCCCGAACGGCCGATGCACTTTCCGGAATATTAGTTTAGCCGGATTAATCCCGTATTTTTTGCGCACCGTCCAAAAAACTTCCATAATCCCAAATACTAATATCCTGGCAAAAATCGGAAGACTATCAAATTTTTTAGAAATTTTCTGGTAAAACAAATAAAGCAATTGCGGAACCCCGGGGAAAACCGTTACCTGGGTATCTCTCATACAGCCCAGCAGCTCTTCATTTTTCAGGCTGGAAATATAGGTGATCCGGCTGCGGGAAAAAAGCGGGATAATTAAACTAACCGTAAAGGGAAATGAATGATGCAAAGGTAAAATCGAGATCACATTATCTTTCTCACTGACCAGCTTCATTTGCTCGATACTGCGGTAGTTAGCATAGAAATTCCTGTGGGTAAGCATAACCCCTTTGGGATTGCCGGTAGTTCCGGAAGTATATAAAATAGATGCCAGGTCTTCTACGGATACTTCCGGAAACACGCTCCCCTTTTCTGAGGACAGGATCTGCTCATACATACTAATATATTCCGATTCAGCTATCGGCAAAAACATGGTTTCATCCGGAAGCAGGATAATTTTCTGCAGGTCATAAATTCTTTCCGGCAAGCCTTCAAATAAAGAAAAAAGTTTATGACCGGTAAAAACTACTTTGGACCGCGAATCGCTTAAATAGAATTGAATATCCTTACGCGTAGATTGGCAATCAAGAGGAACCGCCACTGCCCCGGCAAGCATTACCCCGAAATAGATCATCCCCCACTCCGGACAATTATCGAGGACAATCGCGACCCGGTCTCCTTTGACAACCCCCAGGCGCAATAGTCCCGCGGCGATTGCTTGTGCGGTCTGAAAAAATTCCTTATATGTATACTTACGGTAACCTTCTTCAGTCTTAGCCTGTATCACGGTTACGTCGGGAAAATCCTCGTATATCTGCCGCAATTTTTCATGAAGCGTGAAATATTTTTCCGTTGTCATAGGTAATACTGTATCATTACAAATATGGAAGGTCAAGAGGATAGGTAAAACAGAAAACAGAAAACAGAAATCAGAAATCAGAAAAATAAAAACAAGAAATATAGTAGGTTCTTTCTCAAACTTTGTGATATTTTCTTTCTTTTTATTTTATAACCGATTTCCAAATCAAAACTCAAAAGGCAAAAGTCAAAAATTCAAGGCAAAATTAAAAAGTTGTCTATCTTGATGTCATTTTTACACTTAGCATTCTTACTCTCAAGAATTTTATGCGCAATAATATTCAACAATTGTATCTTAAAACTTTTGATTTTTTAATTGCAATTTTGAATTTTGAATTTTAACTTTTGAATTCTCTGTAACTTCTTGTTATATAAAATGCTACTATAAATGCACTCACATTTTTCAAGAAAGATTCAAAAATGTTTTTTAATATATTCCTGAAGCAGCTGCTCCGCCGCATCTTTACACTGGCCGCAAACAGTCCCCAGCTTGGTTCTTTCCTGCAGTTCATAATATGAGCGCGCCCCCTCCAGCACCGCATGCTCTATCTCATGGTCGGTAACGTTCATGCACTGGCAAATAATCTTTGCCTCTTCTTTTTCGATCTTATCCGCCTGATTATTCTGCCGGTAATAATCATCTATGGCCGCGCGCAAGGCTTTGTCCCCTAAAACCGAGCAATGCACCTTATGCTCCGGCAATCCGCCCAGCTGCTGCATTATTTCCGCGGGAGTTATATGATAGGCTTTTTTTAAGTCCATGCCCTTGATCATTTCCGAAAGCATGGAAGTACTGGCAATCGCGCTGGCGCAGCCATAAGTCTTCCAGCGGCAATCCTCGATCGTCCCCTTTTGGCGGTTAACTTTTATCAGAAACATCATCTCATCACCGCACTTAACATTACCCACGGTACCTTTACCGTCAGCCGCGAACTCATCGCCGTCTTTTAAAATATTGCGCGGATTAGTGAAATGTTCTTTTACTTTTTCCGTATAGACCCAGTCCATTATTACCCTCTTATAAAATGACCAACACTTTTAAAAAATCAAAATTCAAAAATACAGGTTAAAATATAAAATTATAAAAAATGTAAATATTTGATCTAATTTAAGTTTTATCTATTTTGTATTTAGTTTAAATTTTGAATTACAATTTTGACTTCTAATTTTTGAATTTTGAATTACTTTTTCGTATACGCCGTAGACATTCCCCGGATCCTGCTAATTACTTTCGGCAAAACATCAAGTACATAATCGATCTCATCCATTGTTGTCCCGCGCCCCATACTAATACGTATTGAGCCATGAGCCTGTTCTGCCGCTAACCCCATGGCTAATAAAACATGCGACGGATCAAGAGAACCTGACGCGCAAGCCGACCCCGTAGAAACCGCGATACCTTCTAAATCCAGATATAATAAGATGGCTTCGCCTTCGGCGCCATCAAAGGAAACATTCAAAGTCCCGACTAAACAATCACTCGGATGCCCGTTAAACCGCACATCCGGAATTTTTTCTTCAATACCCTTTTTGAGCACAGCTTTCATTTCCCCTAAGCGCTTTTCTTCGGTATCCATTTCTTTCGCGCGCATCTGCACAGCTTTACCCAAACCAATAATCCCCAGGGTATTTTCCGTTCCGGCCCGGCGCCCCTGCTCCTGATGCCCTCCGCGAATCAGCGGACAAAACGGGATACCTTTTTTAATATACAAAACCCCGATTCCCTTAGGCCCGTATATTTTATGCGCCGAAATAGTTAAAAAATCAACATTAAGCTCTTTTACATTAACCGGGATCTTGCCGACTGCCTGCACCGCATCCGTATGAAACAATGATCCGTTTTTATGGACAATTTCCGTGATTTCCTTAATATCCTGTATCGTGCCGATCTCATTATTCGCCATCATCACCGAAACCATCCCGGTACTTCCATCAACAGTCTGCTTCAACTGTTCCATATCTAATTTTCCATATTGATCAACCCCGAGAAAAGAAACCTTCATGCCCCGGTCTTTTAGACACTTTGAGCTCTCCAGGACACAAGGATGTTCTATTTTCGTTGTAATAATTCCTTTACCGCTATTTGGAGAATGCGAACAATACATGGACGGACAAGTAAATATTGATAATACCGTATTATTCGCCTCTGACCCGCTGCCGACAAAAATAATTTCATCAGGATCCGCTCCGATAAACGACGCGATATTTCCCCGCGCCTCTTCTACCATTTGATGCGCCTGACGGCCGAAAGAATGCAGGCTGGAAGGATTTCCAAAGACATCCATAGCTGCAGTCAATGTTTTCCGAACTTCCGGATGAAGCGGAGTAGTCGCGTTATGATCTAAATAAACCTCTTTTTTAGACACCTATTCTCCTGGTATATTCTTCAGGTATAACTTAATTAAGAATTATACCTGATTACACAGATTATCGTTTAAGATTACAGAGATTATCTTTTTATTAATTGATTATTATTTTAATCTGCGCTTGGTTATTATTATTTAAAATCGTTGTAATCCTTTTTTCTATCACTGTAATCAAGACATTCTGAACTTTACAGGATGTCTTTATAATAATGAGGCAATGGTAATAGACTTTAATTTTCCTATTACCAACTGCTCAAGTTCATCCATCTCTATTTTAAGTTTGCATTTTTTGGTATTCGGACATTTTCTCTTTTTGAACAGATGGTCCATGATCTCTACCGGCCCCTGAAAACTTTCGATAACATTAAGTAATAATATCTTTTCCGCGGAACGCGCGAGCGAAAAACCGCCCCCCTTGCCCTTATAAGAGCAAAGCAGGCCTTTTTTGTTTAACCGCTGCAGGATCTTCCGCATGAACGGCCGGGGCATCTTTAAATCCCGGACCAACTGCTCCACGGAAACAATTTTTTCTTTATGATTAGCGATCGCGCAAAGCGCGCGCACAGCATAATCGGCATCTCTGGTTATTAATTTCATATAGCACTCACTTTACTACAATTTATAAAAAAAAACAAGGCAGTTTTACGTCATGCCCAGGACAATGTACTGCAGCCTTCTTTACAATGAGTTACCGGCCGTAACATAAATCTAAAAGTCCACATATTCACCTCCTTCTCCTGAGGCAGACATTTTTGTCCATAAAACATCCGCGCCACGTTAATAGTTATTATCATCCATTCTACGGTATATTATAGTACTTTTCCGGGTTCGCGTTAAACTTTTTTTGGCATTCGGGACAACAGAACCCTATTTTTTGTCCTTTATAGTCTGCCGTATAAGCGGTATTTTTATCTACAGTTCCGCCCATAACCGGACATTTATCATTGACAACTTCTCCCTGTTCTGCCGCTTTGGCTATACTACCGCAGCATCTTCCGGCATAGAGCCCGGTGTAAGGCCCCGGATAAACGCCAAAAACGATCACTCCTCCGGCAATAATCACTGCCGCAATCAAAAGACCTATATATTTCTTCATGGCTTTCCTCCTGTTAACTTAATGATACCATAAAGGTGTCATTAAGTCAAGAAAAAAATATTTTTATTGGTTGTCTTCTAATATCCGGCTGATCGTCTTTTCGTAGCTGTTGATCAGCTCTTCTTCCGTGGAAAAATAGATCTTCTTTTTCTCCGGGTAGGTCATCCACCAGTATTTGGCATCCGGCGGCGCGTTTAAATCGACACGGGAATTTACTTCTCCGTAACAATTATAGGTCTGTATTAAATCTTTTACTTTATCATCAAATTTATAATTCGGAATGGTCATCCAGTCCAGATCAGCGGTAAGCAAAAAATCCCTTATTTGCGCGCATTCCCGCATCCCCAGGGCAACGCTCTCATTAGTTTCTAAGGCAATAGTATTATCTTTTTGGTCTAAAACTTTATCCATATCCGTAAGCAGTAAGGTTAATTCCTTAATCACAAACTCATTTCCATCAATAAACTTTATAATAAATCCGTGCTTTCTCAGCCGGTAATATACGTCTTTTTCTTTACGCTCCATCATTTTTTTTAATGAAGCATAAGGAGCTACCGTAAAATGATAGTAGAAGTTCCCTTCTTTCCAATAGGTCGTCAGTTTTGCTTTAAGGTTCTTCCCGTTTATCTGGCGTTCGGTCCATTCCCGGGGATTGGCAAGTTCTATCGCGATCATTTCGGAAGTATCCAGAGAAGCATAACCAGAATCATCATCGGAACCATCGCCGGGCGCATCTGTTTGATTAACGGATAAGTCCTCGGCAACAAAACTCCCGGATTTAATCACGGTTATTTCGCCGGTCTTCTTATTGAGCTTATAAATCGCTCCGTCCGGGCCTTTGATCATCTGAAACTTATCCGGCATAAACGGAAGATTGTCACAGCCCGCAAGGAAGAAACTTATAATCGTGCAAAAAATAAATATTGTTTTTATATTATTCATAATAATTACCCGGAAATACCTTTACTTATATGTAAAAGCATACTACTTTAATCTGATTTAGTCAAATTAACCTTATTCACCTTTTTTCTGAATTTTCGCCCAGGTATCCCGCAAAGACGCCGTCCGGTTAAAAACCGGCTTTTCTTTGGAGCTGTCCGGATCAACACAAAAATATCCCAACCTCTCAAACTGATACGTACTGCCAATCTCCGCATCAGCTAAGCCCGGCTCCACATAAGCGGAAGGTAAAATCTCCAAAGAATTCGGATTCAGATTAGATTTAAAATCTTCCCCATCTGCGGCATTTTCCGGGTTCTCCTTAATAAAGAGATGATCATATAAACGCACCTCTGCTTCTTTCGCATGCTTTGCGGAAACCCAATGTAATGTCGCCTTAACTTTTCTTCCGTCCGGAGCATCTCCGCCCCGGGTTGCCGGGTCATGAGTACAACGCAGCTCGATAACCTCCCCGGTTTTTTCATCCTTGATTATTTCCTTACAGGTAATAAAATACGCATAACGCAATCTTACTTCCCGGCCCGGAGCTAAACGGAAAAATTTCTTCACCGGCTCTTCCATAAAATCATCCCGTTCAATATAAAGCACGCGGGAGAAAGGAACTTTTCTTGTACCCGCAGCCGGATCCTCAGGATTATTGATCGCGTCTAATTCTTCTTCTTTATCTTCCGGATAATTTTCGATAACTATTTTAAGCGGATGTAAAACTGCCATCGTCCGCAAAGCCCGTTTATTCAAATCCTCGCGCACGCTGTTTTCCAATATAGTAATATCAATTACACTATTAAATTTAGCTACACCGATCTGCCGGCAAAAATTCCGGATTGATTCCGGAGTATACCCGCGCCGGCGCAAACCGCAAATAGTCGGCATACGCGGATCATCCCAACCGTTAACTAATCCTTCTTTCACTAACTGTAAAAGCTTTCTTTTGCTCATGACCGTATAGTTCAAATTCAGCCGGGCAAATTCTATCTGCTGAGGATGATGCACCGCCAGCTGGTCCAAAAACCAATCATATAAAGGACGGTGATTTTCAAATTCCAGTGTACAAATCGAATGGGTAATTCCTTCTAAAGAATCCGAGAAACCATGCGCGAAATCATACATCGGATAGATACACCATTTATCACCGGTACGATGATGATGCGCTCTGAGTATCCGGTAAATTACCGGGTCACGCATATTTAAATTAAAAGAGGCCATGTCAATTTTCGCGCGCAGAACACGCAAGCCGTCGGCGAATTCTCCGGCCCGCATGCGTGTAAATAAATCCCGGTTCTCTTCAATCGAACGATCACGAAAAGGGCTGTTTTTCCCCGGTTCGGTTAAAGCTCCCCGGTATTCTCTCATCTGATCCGGAGTAAGATCGCATACATATGCTTTGCCTTTTTTTATCAGCTCTAAAGCATATTTATATAATTTTTCAAAATAATCCGACGCGTAGAACAACCGGTCATCCCAGCTGAATCCCAGCCACCGGACATCTTCCTGTATCGCATCAACATATTCAGTATCTTCTTTCGCGGGATTAGTATCATCAAACCGCAAATTGCATAATCCGTTATAATCGGCAGCAATCCCAAAATTAAGACATATGGATTTAGCATGTCCGATATGTAAATACCCATTAGGTTCCGGAGGGAAACGCGTCTGCACCCGGCTGTCATTCTTCTTGTTTTCGATATCTTTATTTATTATATCCCGGATGAAATTGCGGATTTCTTCCATTTCCTGCCTTTCCTTAATTTACTTATTAATGCTATAAGCTATAATTATACCCGAAAAAACATTTTTTTTCAATTTCTATACCATAAACAACCTCTTTTTTTTTACATACATAACCAATTAACCTGCAACAAGTTACATTTATCAATTTATATTGGCTCAACTGTGCGGCAAAAAATCTGTTTTTATTCGGCCTTGCTGATGTTAATATATTTGAAGAATTATCTTTTATAAGGTATAGTTGTATTAGGAATGTTATTACCTTAATTTCATCAAAAAGGACTAATTGCTATGGGAAAAAATACAATTCTCGTTGTCGAAGATAACATGACTGATTTTGAGTCATTAAAAACTTTACTGGAAAACAATAACTATTTAGTATGCCACGCGAAAACCGGAGAAGCAACCTTTACTTTGCTGGAGCAATATACCCCGGATATGGTGATCCTCGATATTCTGCTTCCGGATACTGATGGGTTTGAGGTTTGCAAAAAAATAAGAAAAGATGAACGTTTCATTAACCTTCCGGTTCTTTTTTACAGTGTTATCCGGACCATTGACGATAAGCTTTTAGGATTAGAAATGGGCGCCGCGGATTTTCTGCCTAAAAGCGCGCAGCAGCGGGAAGTGCTTACCCGCATTAAAAATCTTTTAAAGAATAAACAACAGCTTGATACGGTTATAAAGCATCCCTTGCACGACAGCCTTACGGAAGTATATAATCAAAAATATTTTCAGGACCGTTTTCAGAAAGAGTGTATCCGTTCCCAGAGATACGACCGGCAATTAAGTTTTGCGATCATTGATGTTGATAAGTTTAAGCTGATCAGCGGAACATTCGGCGAACATACCGCTAACAGCATTCTAAAAAAGGTCGCGGAAGTCATTCGCGAAAATACCCGGAAAGTTGATGAAGTCTGCCGTTACGGCTTAGATACTTTTGGAATATTATTTCCGGAAACAAACTTAAGAGACGCGTACTTTGCCGCTGAGCGCGTACGCCAGCTATGGGATAATTCTGAGATCGGCAAACAGCTATGTACCGTTCCAGTAACCGTAAGCTGCGGAGTAAGCACTTTTACCAAAGACACCAATGACATGCAGGATTTAATCTCACAAACAAATGCCGCCTTAAAAAGGGCTAAAGAACAAGGCAAGAACCAAACCCGGTCCTATTCCAAACAATTCGGTTACGGCTGATCTGAAAATATTAATTACTGTAATACTTTTCTTTTTGCCGCTTCAACCTGGCTTGCGGAAAAATTATTCACCAACACGTTATTAGCATCATAAACGGAAACTCCTCCGTCAACCTCAGTCTTGGACACATAAAGAACATTGCCCCTATCATCTTTGGCAACAACACCATTATATCCGCGCTCAAAAACCAATGAAGCTGAATCATCCAAAGATGCTATTCTTACCGCGTTAGAATTTGTCTCGGCCATTTTTACCTGGAACTCATCCGGCTCTCCGACTATTTTTGCTTCCAGAGGATTTTCATCTGTCCAGAATTCAATAGTATTAAAAATAATCACATCCCCTAATTGCGCCAGTCCATACACCGGAAGGATCACCACGCCCAGGAACATAACTTCATCCATCCATTTCCCATCCTGCCCTCTATGGAAATTATACACTTTTTTGGTAAGTATAAAAGAACCGGTACATCCGGCAGCGAGAATCGATACCACCAACAACAAAGTTGTCAGTTTTTTCATTATTTCACCCCCTTTTTCCGAAGAGTTATAAAACAAAAACGCCAGAGGATTCCTTCCCTGGCGTTCTTAATATTCCTTGTGAAAATAATCATAACAAACCCGCAGCTTAATGTCAACACTAAAAAACCTTATTTCCGAGCTTTTAAAGCAACTCTTGTAATTTTCTCAATTTATTAGTATTATATATATAAATTTAATTTATTATAACCATATAACGGAGGAAAAAATGGAAGATATCATTAAAGGATTCCTACTCGGCATTATCATAACCGTCATCGCTATCTGGATCATCCTGCCGAATTTACTGATTAAAACCTATACCAGCACACTTGATTTTGACGAAACTATCAGCTCAATCCAAAGTGCGACCATTACCGGAGGATGGCAGGTTCCTAAAATTTATGACATGGAGGACATGTTCTACCGCGCCGGATTTAATGACATGGAAGATATGAACATAATCGCGCTGACCCAGCCGGATTATTCTTATGAATTATTAAAAGCAGATTCCAGTAAAAAGATATCTGCTTTAATGCCCTGCCGGATCAGTGTATACAAAAACTCAACCGGCGATGTAAAAATCTCCATATTTAATACCTCTCTGTTAGGGAAAATGTTCGGCGGTAAAGCGGCTAAGCTCATGCCTAGGATATTAAAAGAACAGCGGGATATAATTAAAAATATCGTGGCTTACTAAAAATTAATATGCAATCAGACAAGAAAAATTCCGTTCTGATCACCTGCGCACGCGGATTAGTTCCTTACCTGCGCCAGGAAGTGGAAAATTTAGGGCATACCATAAAATCTTCTCATGATACCGGACTGGTTATAAACGCTTCTCTTGAAGAAACCATGCTGCTTAATTTTTCTCTGCGCACCGCGCTTAATGTGCTTTACCTGCTCAAGGAATTCCGCTGTCCGGATCCAAATGAGCTGTATACACAAATCCGGGAAATCCCCTGGGAGGAAATAATTTCTCCGGAAGAATACTTCTGCGTGATCTCGAACACCAAGACCCGGACAATAAAAAACAGTATGTTCGCCAATCAAAAAGTAAAAGACGCGATTGTCGACCGGTTCCGGGAAAAATCCGGGAAAAGGCCGAATTCCGGGCCGGACCGCGATAATATTGTTTTAAACCTTTTCTGGAAAGATGACCTCTGCTGGCTGTACCTGAACACCTCTGGAAAAAACCTTTCCCTGCGGAATTACCGGAAAATACCTTTGAGCGCGCCCATGCAGGAAACCTTGGCCGCAGGTGTGATCTTAGCCAGCGGATATGATGGCAGTCAGAACCTGCTCAATCCCATGTGCGGCAGCGGGACTCTGGCGATAGAAGCCGCCTTGATCGCTTTAAAAGCACCGGCCGGATTATTAAGAGATAATTTCGGTTTTATGCATGTTATGGGTTTTGACCGGGAGAAATGGATAAACATCCGCGGCCAGGCCTTAGCCGGAAAACGCTCCCGGCTCTCGGCTAAAATTATCGCCTCAGATATCGACAAAAACACCATAATCGCCGCGAAGAAAAACGCCCAAACCGCAGGAGTGGAGCACTTGATCGAATTCCATACCTGTGATTTTAAGGATTCCCCGGTTCCCCCAAAAGCGGGGATTGTAATTATTAATCCGCCTTATGGCGAAAGGATCGGTAATGCCGAAGAGCTGGAAAATACTTATGAGGAATTGGGTGATTTTTTTAAGCAAAAATGTTTGGGTTATTCCGCTTATATTTTCACGGGAAACCTTGAGCTGGCGAAAAAAGTAGGGTTAAAGGCCAGCCAGCGTCTTGTGTTTTTTACCGCGGATATTGAATGCCGTCTGCTTGAGTACACTATCTATTCCGGGACAAAAGTCGATAAATAAAGCCCCCTGCCCTGCCTTGAAAAAAAGCTTATTGTATGGTATACTTGCCCGCTACTATTTACTTTAAGTAATAGCCCATATATAAATAAAGGAATAGCAATGACCAAATTTAGCTTTTTCCCATATCGCAAAATCACTATCTTTTTAGCGGGATTGATTTTTGTCCTGCTTTCATTATCCTGTAATGTTTCAATTGGTTGTGAATATAGCCGCAGTAAAGACGTCCTGTCCCCGGAAATTAACATTCACAACAGCGCTGTCCGCAGTTCATTTTTAATGAAATCTACGAATTTCCCCAATGCCGCAGTTCAAGAAAGAGACGGCTCATCGGTATTAAATTCTCAAGCAGAACACCCTTTTGCCGAGTTCGAAGTTCCCAAAAATTACACCGAAATATTAGAACAGACCGCCCGAATATTTTTACCTTACGAAAACGTGTTAATGGCAGTAAACATTCTCATGAAACACGACAATATAAAAAAAATAGAAAAAGTAAAGATCGACCTTCAATCAGGAATGACCAAAGCGGCAATCGACAAAGAAACTCTTATTCTGTCTTTTTCTTCATTAGAAGATCTGAGCACGATCGATGTTCTGCGGACTTTTCAGCGGGATTTAGGATGGAATATCTCCGACGCGGTCAAATCAATACTGTATGGTTTTCCCTATGTCTTGCTGGACAGCAATGAATACGACGCGATTAATATTGTACTGCACCGCCGCTTCGCCGGTATGGGTGATCTGGTATTTGTCGCCAATACCGGACAAGTCCTGAAAACTATCTTCCCGCATAAACCGGTCCGGATTATTTTTCATAGTAACGAAGATTTTCAACTGGTATGCAAAGCTAAACTTCTTAAAGGCCTCAACAGCACTCTTGAGCGGCAAACTGTTGAAGGTATGGAAATTATTAATGCCGAGGCATACGGCAGCAAGCATTTTCAAATCCCTGCCGCTACCCCCTGGCAAGACCATTCCGCCTGGGAAACCGCGCAGGAGAGCATTATCGGAAAAAATGATGTCTCCATTGTCTACGCCCTGGGCCATACCGAAAAGGAAGTAGCTCAGAACAGCGGCCTTTTCAAAAGATACGGAGGAAAAGTTAAAACACATATTTTAGTACATGAATTAGGATTTCAAAGCCCTTACCAGAATCCTTTAAACACCGGCGACGCCCATTTAGGATTCGGCACCGAAGAGATCGGCCTGCCTCCGGTTTCCCCGGTATCCAAATATATATACCAGCAGAAATATCCCCGGGTTAACAAAAAAATCCGCCAGGAACGCAAACGGATCATCCAAAAATTTCCCGGCTGGGAAATACTGGATACCATGCTCGGGCAGGAACAGCTGTCGCGGACAATTGCTTCCGAATGGGGATTTCTCTACGCGCATGAAGCGCTTTCCGCGGAACACTATTTTAAAACATTTGAACATTCCAGAACCCTTAACCCCGGCTTTGCCCAAACCGATACTACTTTCTTTTTGATGTGCGGCCGGGGAAACGTACCCCTGCATAAAAAAGTACGGGAACTCGCCGCGGCCAATGATTATAATCTTTTTGAATATGCCGAAGGGTCGCGCCAGCTGGTCTGCCAAAGGCAGTCCAAAACCAATAACGTAACCATAATTATGGACTACACCGTGCCGCGGAAATTGTTCAATGAATTATTTCTCTACAGTGACGATTTGCCGACTTTAGTCAGCGGACAGGACAATTTAGCCAATGTTATATACATGAACCATCTCTCTCCCAGCGGCCGGCCGTTTTTCTGGGAAACATTAAACTTTCAGATGCTGGCGCCTCTGGACATGGGAATTTTTCTTTCCCATATCGGAGCGGACGCCGAATCAAAACAATTAAGAAAGCTTTGGGAAAAACCGCAGGTCAGTGACGAGCAAGCCGCGATGTTTTCCGCCCCGCGCACATACCGCCGCTTTTTCAAAAGAGTCTGCGACCTTCTGCAAAAACATAATTCATTCGCCCCGCAAATATACTACACAATGCTCAGCCAGATCAAATACTCCTCACAGGCCGCGAAATATGGAGAAACTCTTATCGAACAGCTAACCCAAACTCCGCCAAGGCCGTTTATTCAGCAGCACCCGCAGGAAGAATTGGCGGTTTTAGAACAGGCAATTTAACAAAACCAGACACTCCCCTGACCTTTAATCCGCGAAATGCTTTTTGAATATCTTTACCTAAAACAAATTCCTCTTTTTTAAAAATATAAATAAATTCTTCTTTTTCTTTAGCCTGTTCAACACCATAGATCACAGACTCGTCCAAAAGCATACGCAGACAGATCATTCCCAGAGTATCGCGCCCGAGTTTTGTTTTTGAACGCAATTGCCCCTCCTTGATCACATATCCCCTGGTCTGTTTGTTTAAAATTTTTTTCAGATCCGGGATCGCACCTTTAGAAGTCAGTTCTTTAATAAAATTAATGATCCTGGCAAAATAGACCAAAGAAAAAATACGGTCCCGCGAAATATCCCGGTCAAAACAGGCCGCACTACTGCGAAACAAAGCATGATCATTTTCCGGCTCAGGAAACATCTTCGCTAATTCCGGGAACAAAGCACTCTCCTTGACCGGATAAAAAATACTCGGCCCCAGCATTGCCGGTTTTCCTGCCAGCAAACGAATATCCCTTAACGCGTGTTTGAATTCCTGTCCGGGAAAACCCACGATATAATGAATTGTCGGAACAATATTTTTTTTAGCCATAAATCCGGCTAAAGTAAATACCTTAGCCTGAGGATCCTGGCGGTAAAGTTTTTTCCGTAAACGTTCCTGGGAACTGGCGATCGCCAGATCAATATGCGTTAATCCTGCTTGGATCAGTTTTTCGCGCATAATGCGGTCAATGCCTGAGGCTAATAAACCGTTCATAAATGATATTTTTACTGTACCGGAAAACCGCTGAATGATTTTATCCAGCAAAGGCCGGAACTCCGGATTAAGATTCATGGTATCATCTTCAAAATTAAAATGCCGGATACCTAAGCTAAAAGCATCTTCTATTTCCTGCATGACATGATCTGCTTTGCGGAAGCGGAATATTTCCCGGATCGCGCAAAAACAACAGCCTTGGCTGCAGCCGCGGGAAGCCAGCAAAGATGTGCTCATCTTGCCCTGGAAATAATATTTGGTATAGTCGATCAGCCTACGGTTTAAAACCGGCAAAGCATTAAGGTCTTTTACAAAAGCGTTTTCTCCGCTGATACGCATCTTTCCGTCTTGGCGTTTATAACACAGCCCGGGGATCCGGCCGATTCTTCCTTTATCCTGCGCCTGAGATAATTTTAAAAAACTATATTCAGCTTCGCCTTTGATCAAAAAATCTATGTCCGGCTTAGCCAAGACAAATTCCGCGTCCGCGGACGCGGCTCTTCCGCCGATGACCACACAGATCCGGGAATCAATTTTCTTAACCAGTGCGGCAATATCAAAAGCATTATCCAAATACGCGGTAAAATTAGCAGATATACCCACGATATCCGGCTTTTCTTTTTGGATAAACTCCTTGATTTGAGAATCATCTTTTCCAAAACGATAATAATGCGAGAACAAACAGAACGCGGAGCGGTTGGGATGATAGTAGCGTTTAAGATAATTAAACTGTTTTGGGAACAGCAAAGTCTGCTTGGTATAGTCTTCCAGACAATTCAACACCTTCACCTTAATTCCAGTATGCTCAAGCACAGTAGCCAGAGAAAGCGTACCCAAAGGAAACGCCCGCTGGGGAGTAAAAAAGAAATCATTTATCGGTGGGTTGATCAGGATAACTTTCAAGTATTTTTAATTGGTGTAGAAATTCGATTTTTCAGATATATGATCATTATAATAAAAATAATCATAAATACTATACTCGTAATTATAACTTCTTTAGAACTTTTTACATAACCGTCAAAAAAAGAGATAATAGCCACGCCGAAATAATCACCGATCCCAAAGCTGGCCAAAGCAGGAAGTGTAAGCCATTTTTTAGCTTTCATAACCCGGTAGAAAACAGCAATGGTCAATACCGCATACCCAAATAAAACTAATGTTGGGACTTTTGCTTGCGCCAGGCTCATAAGTCCCAGCATATAAGTCATATAAAAAATGGATCCCAGGATTGCCGGGTAGATAAAAGCTTTTTGTCCGGAGACGGTTAAGCTTGGTTTTTGCGGGACAACTCTTGAAACAATAATTATGCTCACGATCAAACCGATGAAAACAGCAAGATATATCGGCAAAGCCGTAAAATGCGAACTATTGAAAAAGATCGCTATCCCCCGGAGAGTGAACAATAGGCCTATGATCATTAATATTTTTTTAGTCAGCCAGGTATTTTCATAAGATCGCGGAAAGGCCGCACTAACAATAACTATCGGATAGAGCACGGCATGGAACGCGTGCCAGGGAACGATCAGGCTGGACCAGGCTAAGTTTAGAGTCAGAAAACTATATCCGTCAAAATCACATATAGGAACATTTTTTATCATTAAGAGGGTTTTCGCGCAGATACCTTCATTAAAGATCCCATACGCAAGGCCCAGACAGAAGATCCCCCAAAGGCCTAACTTCCATCTAATCGATACTTCTCTGATCGCTAAAACAGGCAGCCCATACAGCACAATAAGAGTAAGCAGCATTTTCGGGCGAAAAAAAAGGCTGGCCGGAATATTAGCAGACAGCAGTTCCGTCAAAAAAGGTGTTATGATCGCAAGTATCACTATAGGGATTCGATTTGACTTCACTTATTTTATATTTCCTTTTCTAATATTTCAGCCCAGCCCCTGCCCGCCGGGGCACATCTACAGGTCTGATCCCGTTATTTCTTGCTGTTATTTCTATTTGTGATAACGTAGGGGCCGCGCTTGCCTCGGCCCGATTATTAATGATTACAATACCATGTAAATGATTAGGCATTATCGTGTATTGGTCTAATTCAATGTTACCATATTGATTGGGGATATCATTCCATTGGGTATCAATTATTTGGCCGATCATTGATAATTCTATACGGGCGCAGGCAAGCGGCGCCCCTACGTCATTTTTTAAATTACCGAATATGTTTTGTCTAACATTTGAACAAATGGTAACGAAATAATAACCAGGTTCAGAATAATTATAATGTTTTAATCTGATTTGTTTCCGTTTTGTTAGATTTTGCATTTTTTATTAATTTTTTATAACACTGGCATCAGCTGACATTGGATGCCGCCAAAGGCGGCGGAAAACGGTCAGCTGGATGAAATTGTTAGATATTTTATTAGTTTTCCGTTTGCGCTTCACAGAACCTTACGGTTTCCGCGTCTGACCATGTTAATCCCTTTATTTCTTTCCCAAAGCCTGCACATCCTGAATAATTTTAGATGATTCTATAAGATTCCATCCCCAATAACACTTGCCAGTTTCTATCTTCTTATTGCGATATTGATTTAATGCTTCCCTTGCTGCTTGAGAATCTATTTTTCTAAGAGTTAATTTAATCTCCTTAAGAACTGACTTGAGCAAATTAATAGAAGGGATTGGAACAAGCTCCTTTAGAACAATTTCCTCTGCAGGAATTAGATTTAACATCATGGATAAATGTGGCACTACTATTTCAGCCTCATGTTCTAATTCTCCTATGGCACGCGCCACGTCATTTCGAAAATTAATACAGTGACCACCATTTTCCATTTTCTCAATTGTTAATAGCTTTAAAAAAAGATCTTCAGCTCTTTTGGGTGGTAATGTATTCTCGGTTTTTATTTCTTTTTTTTGTGCTGATTGTTTTAATTCTTTATTAGTGTTCGTACCAAATAATTTATTCCAAATGCCCATCGTTTTTCTCCTTTTTATTTAACATTCAAGCTCATCTACTGGGTTGAGCCCAAGTCAGAGCGCCCAGCAGCTAGGTGGATTTAGTTGTTAGATTTTTCAATCGTTTTTTATTAATTTCTAAGTTGTGGATTAATTAAAAACACCCTCCTTATTTTACCACTATTTATATACTTAATAAAAAATCCAATTGCTTTGAATCGAATCCAACAAGAACATGAGTATCGTCAATAATTATAGTAGGAATTTGTGTTCTATTAGTAATTTGTTTTAATTCTTGAAGTGCGCTATTGTTACTAGATATATCCAGATCTTGATACTCTATACCCTTGTTTTTAAGATACGCTCTGGCTTGATTGCAAATATCGCATGTCGGGATTGAATACAGTTTTACTTCTTTAGCCATAAATCCTCCTCTCTTTTTGTAGAAAAATTATGTTGAACAAATCTTATCTCCTTTTTGAATACCATTTCCTTTGATATCGTTCAGAACAAATGCCACTCGAGTTAAGGGACTCCCGCTTTTTGAAGCAACTATCTGTGCTCCGGCACGTGCGGCATTTGCTAGTGCTTGCCCCATTGTAATAGACTCTTGAATAATTGCAGTTCCTTTTTGTTCTAAACCGATTATTTGGACCCGAGAGCCTTTATCTGGGACCATGCCTTCAAGAAGTCCAGCGACCATCATACTATCTCCTTGGGGCATTATGCTTTCTATAGTTAAGGAAAAAGACGGCGTTGAATTAGTTTTTTGGGGTGGTAATGTATTCTCGGTTTTTATTTCTTTTTTTTGTGCTGATTGTTTTAATTCTTTATTAGTGTTCGTACCAAATAATTTATTCCAAAATCCCATTATTTTTTCTCCTTTTTAGCTAGTTAATGATTTTGTAATTTTCATCTAACATGATAATCAGCTACCGGAGTGAACTCCATTGAGCGCGCTATCCGGTTAGCTGAATGAAATTGTTAGATTTTTATTATTCCCCAGTTGCTCTAAACTTTCTCAATATTTCATTGATTGTTGCTGCTGGAGACTCATTGTCTTTTAATCCAATAAATGAAATTTCAGCTTTTTGACCTCCTCCATATGGAGATTCCACCTGCTCCACCTGCACCCCGGGGGTGCGGTGATTGTTTTCCTTTTTACAGCATTTTTTCTATGGAAGCCTTTTTGGCAGAATAGGCTTTACCCAAACCGATTTCAATGGCTAGATTACAAAAGGATAGGGCTTTATTAATTTCACCGGCTTCAACCATAATCGATATTCCCCGCTCGGCAAAACGGAGCGCAGGCAGGTATTCGGCTAGTTCGCGGCTATTCTCCGCCTGCGCGTCTTTCAGATATTCACCAGCACGATCTACCGCTTGTCGGCATAAGTCAAGATCAGCAACTTGATAGGCGTCTTCTGCCAAAAGGTCATAGATGAAAAACTTCACCGAATTAGGGATCGAATTAAACTTTTCAAGAAAATTCAGTAAATACCGCTTCCCATTCTCACAGCCGCCAAATAGTGCTTCGTGATGCCCTGCAAAAACATTTTCCAATATCTCATTCGGTTTTTTAACAATCGCTCTACGTCGGTCTGCCATTTCCTTGCTCCATCCTCTTTGGGGTCCACCGCGTAGGTGAAACAAGCTAACTATTTCATTAGCATCATCAGCGATAATGCAGCTCCCCTGCGTGTTTATATTTTAAATTCTTTTTTGTTTCTTTTACAACCCCATCACAAAGCAAAAAGAGCAATTCCCATATTTAGAGAATTGCCCTTGAATTTGTTTTATACTTTAATCTCATCTGCTCTGCCCGGAATCCTTATTATCTGACAAACAATATAAATATATTACCACCTTAGTAAAATATCGTCAACAACTCACCGCTAAACCTGCCCACCAATCTTTGCACCGCGTGGGTGTCCAAATGGGTTTAACTTCTAATGTGGAGGTCTGACCCTATCATTTCTATCATTTCATGATTTATCGGTTCGTATAATATGGTCATGAAATGATCGTTGCCATATTTGTCCGGAAATATTCAATTTTTCGTCATTAATATATCGTAAATATTCGACAGATGTTTTTGATTTAAATGATCCGATAATATTAGATATCGTAGGGACAGGGCTTGCCCCTGTCCGTTTATTAATAATTATAATGCCATGAATATGATTAGGCATTATCATAAATTGATCCAATTCAACGTTATTATATTGGTTTGGCATATCAATCCATTGTTTTTCGATAATA
>JBDRPX010000009.1:0-2093 GCA_043826565.1 Candidatus Omnitrophota bacterium | reverse complement strand
GCTGGAATCGGTGGTGCCATACTCCTCGGAGGTGTAGGGGCAGCAATAGCTACGCAGGCAACAGCAGGAGAAGTAGAAAAGCAGACACCAATACCAGATCTTGGGAAATTAATAATGGAGAAGTTTGTTGAACGTGTAAATAAGGAAATCCCCAATTGGCCTAAAATGATAATTATTGAACAACCGGTGGGAGAAGATTATATCGAATCATGTAACTTATTAGAATTCACGGTAAATAGGCCTGCAATTGGATGGATGGGGTTGGCTAATGGAGGTGATGGATTTTATAGTAATACCGTTGTATCAATGAAGGATTCAGCAGGCAACTTACTTTGGGAAAAGAGTTTCACATATATATCCGGCCATTTTAAGAGAAGTAGAAGTATAGATGAGTTTTTAGCCAATGATAAACAACTTTTAAAAGAGGAAATAAAGTTTGCTGCAGAAAAAACTGTAACAGACTTTATGGAACATTTTAGGAAAGGAAAATCAGAATAAACATTCGACAAGCAAAACAGTCGCCTAACACAGTGCATGTGTAAAATAAAAAATGCTTTGCACTTTACATGCATCGAAGTCTTTACGTGAAATGGATGATGGAGAGGAAATCGAACCGAAACTGTCGGATTTACATCCGGGGTTCGCCTTACACCATGCCCCAATAAAAAAGCCACATAACAAGCGGGTCGAGGCGACACGGGATAAACGTTGTTTGATTTTCATTTTATCTTTTTGCCCCGTGCGCCTCACCCTTGGCGTTGGGCCGAAAGAAATGGTTGAATTGAGTATTGTCCCCAGAAATATTCTTATTATGGGGCCAACCGCTGATAGGTATACAGCCCGACAGAAGAACATAAAGAAGGAACGGGATTCCGTGAGAAGATTAACTCTGGTTACTTGTTTAATTATAACATTCATGTTTTTAATTGCCTGCGGTGTGAATCATTCCGAAGTACTTAAAAGAAACGCAGAAATATTTTCTAACAGTATCAACGAGATAAAGCCAAGTCAAAATCCCGTGGGAGGTGCAGCCCTGATTATTATCCAATCGGACGTTGAAATACAAAAAGTTTGGATCAAAGCTTTTAGCGGTAGTAGCGTTAGCCAGGAACGACTCGATTTCTTCACCGCTCTTAGTCGAAATGCTTATCAATTCAATGTAGATGCTATAACCAAACGATGTATATTTGATTCTGTTTCTGTCGCTCGCCATAATGGCAACCCAGCATCCCATCCTATTGGTAATAGCGATTTTATTATATTCGTTGATGTCGATGGTTGGTTCATTAAAGAGAAAAACAAACCATTAATACTACCGGTGACGTTTGATAAATACAAGCTGCTCCAAGGAATTCCACGGACTGAAGCCTTCCTCGATGAGCTCAATCAACAGGCACAAAACCTATGTGCCAAGTAATACAGAGGGGTCTGCATCTGAACTTTTGAGGAAGGATCACATAAAAGAAGGGAAATATAAATATGAGTCTCAGCTGGTTTATAGTTATAGATAGCGATTCAACCCGTGTTCCCAGGATGAATGCCTTGATGAAGATGCGATTGCGCCGATGTCTATGTATCTGCATGGCATTGCTCCTTGTTTCCTGCGCATCGGCTCCTCCTCAGGAAACTTATCTGACGAGCAAAAGCCTTTCGAGTATCAAAAAAGTGGCAATTTTTGCTTCAGCCAACGCCCCTGATGTAACTCCTGCCCACCAGGAAGGTACAGGCGCAGCCGGTCTAGGTCTTGCGATTGCAGTACTCGCACCTCTTCTTATATTGCCTTATGTTGCTATAGGGAATTCCGCAGAAAGGGCACGCACAGACAGTGCATCTGCTAAAGAAATAGGAACCAAAATCGATCTAAGCAGCATTGAAGATAAAATTGTTCAAGCTTTTACCACACCCCTTAGAAATGCTTCTTGCTTTGATCGTGTTGACTATATAAAAAACAAGATTAACACTACAACGCCGGTTAGACTGATTCATGACGGATGATCCTTCAGCCATTTTTTCTTATGAGAGTTTCTGGATCTTTCTTTGTTACGCCGCTGTTTCATAAACCAGGCGATTACGTCTTGCGGGTTCCATGTAAT
>JBDRPX010000008.1:0-82238 GCA_043826565.1 Candidatus Omnitrophota bacterium | reverse complement strand
CTTGCGGAAGTGATTTTAAATGAATCAAAACTCACGGAGGGCGAGCAAAAAAACTGATCGTGGCGGTTCATCTGGGCGACCTCACCATGAACTGCCGCAGTTGTTTAAGCGGGAGAAAGATTCAATGCGAGTATGAAATTCCCGGACAGGAAGTCTGGGAATTATACGGCGAACGGTACCGGGGATGCCCTTTTAGAATTGTCACGAGACAGTCGGCAAATTTTTTAAGGGCGTTTCAGTTTTATAAAGAAGGATATTTTCCTAATGGCGGGAGCTGGCTGGAACAGTCGGCAAAAATGTTAGATGCGTTTGAGGTAATCGATAAAGAGCTTCAGGTAATAGAACTTGAGCGGGAAAAAAGAAAGAACCAATTTAAGCGATGACGAACAAAGAGCTGTCAATCATATTGCGTTTGCGGGATGAAGCAACGAAACGGCTTGAAGGCGTGCGAGGCAGTCTGCAGAGGTTTTCTAATTCATGGAAGCAAAACTGGCTTGCGATAACCGCCGCTATTACTGCGAGCATCATGGCGCTTCGTCAGGCATGGAATCTTATGGAGATGGGAGCGAAAGCCCAGCAAATAGAGGAAAGTTTTAAACGCATGGCCGAGAGTGTTGGTATTAATTCTCAGGAAATGAAAAAGGCTTTGATGGAAGCATCGCAGGAAACCGTCAATTTTTCCAATATTGCGGATAAAGCGTCAGCGCTTATGGCGCAGGGATTAAATATGGATCAGGTTACGGCTCTTATGCGGCAGGCTCGAGTTGAAGCACGGATATTCGGCACGACCACAGAAGAAGCGTTTCAAAATATTTCAAGCGCAGTTACCGGCGGGCTTGTTACAACCTTAAGACGATCCTACGGGCTTCAGTTATCTCTTAAAGATGCGGCAGAAGAATATGCTAAAGCTACGGGAAAGACTACGCAGGAAGTACAAAAGTATTACATGGCGCAGGCGTTAGCCAATCACATTTTAGAAAGAAGTAAATCTCATCTTGAGGCAGTGAATATCGAGATGATGACCAACTACGAAAAAGTGCAAATGCTCAAATCGAAATGGAATGAATTTCTGGAATCATCCGGGCAGATGTTGTGGCAGGTGCTCGGGTTCTTGCAAGGGTTTGCCAATCAGCTTGTTTCCGGAGTTTTTACGATTCTTGAATACGGTTCTGGTGCGGTGAAAGCGTTTATTCAGGGGATTACTGATGCGCTTAACGGTCTTTTGCGGTTTGCGACAGATTTCTTTCAATCGCTTATGGCGCCGTTGATTAAGTTTTACGATCTTCTTGGAAAACTTCCCGGCACAGTCGGCGAGACGTACCGGCAGGCGGCGGCTGAGGTTGAGCGGTTCTCAGCGTCATTAGATGACAAGACGATTCAGTTTAATGTTGACGGATTGACGCAGGGACTTGAGGAAGCGAGGCAGGCGTTTAATCTTGCGGCGGATGAAAGCGCACGGGAAGCCATGGCGCAGTACGATCTTGTTTTTGCCAAGGTAAAAGATGCCGGGGATAAAACAGCAGAGATTTTAAAAAATGTCGCCAAAGATATCGGCAAAAGCGCAGAGGAAGTAGGCAGGCAGTTTAATGTTATGGAGGAGTTCGCCAAACAATCAGCGCATAACATGCAGAACGCTTTTTCGCAGTTTTTCTTTAAGGCTTTTACCGGAGAGCTTCGCAGTATCAAAGAAGTGTTTGCAGATTTTGGCAAAGCGATTTTGCAGATGATATCAAACATTTTGGCGAAGCTGTTACTCATTAAGATGTTTACGGCGATGGCCGGAGTTGGCGGTACGATATTCGGCGTGCCTGTAGCGAACTTGTTTCATCAGGGAGGTACGGTGCAGAGGCGCAACCGGGCGTTTATCCGTGCGCATTCCGGGCTTGCACCTGATGAGGTGCCGATTATAGCTCAGACCGGCGAAGGGGTTCTTTCCCGCAGGGGAATGCGATCGTTGGGAGGATCGGATAATCTGCGGGCGCTTAATCGTGGAGAGTCGGTGCAAGATGGCGGCATAACGATTAACGTTAATCAGGTTATTCAGGCATGGGACGCTCAGGACGTTTGGCGTAACCGCAAGATGTTATCTAACGCTATTGCTGAGGATATTTACAACAACGGAAAGATTCGATCAGTAATCAGGAGTTACGCATGAGCGATTTTGCATATTTGCCGGATTTTGTTTTTGAGGAAACGCTGGAATATAAGACTCTGGTTTCAGAGTTTGAAAACGGCGCAGAACAGCGCAGGCGTAAATGGGCGGCTCCGCTACGCAAGTGGAGATTGAGATTTAACATCCGGATAAAAGCGGATATGCAGGCGGTGCGGGATTTTTTCAAAAGTAAATACGGATCGTTCACGGCGTTTACATGGACTAATCCAAATGATTCAGCGGAGTATTCAGTGCGGTTTGTTGAGGACAGTTTTAAGTACACGATGAAAGCGTATGAGATATATGATTTTGAATTTGATTTTTTAGAGGTGAAGTAATGCCCCGGAATATGAACCAGACATTTAAGCAGGAAAAGGCGAAGCAGGAAAACACGCCGATATTTCTTTATAAGCTTGAAGCTTATGACGGAGTTAATGATTTGCATCTTGCCGGGTTTGATCAGGATGTTACTTATAACGGCGTTCTTTATTCAAAGTTTCCGATAACGCATGAGTTTATATCGGAGAATAACCAAGGGCAAATCGATCAAGTAAAAGTGCGGCTTGGCAATGTGTCAAGGCTGATACAGCTTTATTTGGAGCAACTTGATTTTCGGGGAAAGAAAGTTATTATCCGCATGGTCTGGCAGGATCAGCTTCTGGACCCGGATGCATATATCGATGATGTGTTTTATATAGATAGTTACTCTGCTGATCAGAAGAATGTGGAGTTTGCGTTAACAAGCAAGTTTGACGTTTTGGGAGTTGATTTGCCCGCACGCAGGTATTCCAGAAATTCCTGCGCTTGGAAATTTAAATCCGCTGAATGCGGATATCCGGGAGGAGAAACGGTATGCAACAAGACAAAACAGCGGTGCAAACAACTGGGAAATTACGAGAGGTTCGGAGCGTTTCCGTCAGTACCGACAAGACGGATTTACGTGATGTAGAAAAGCGTTTAGTAGATACCTATCTCGGTATTCCTTATGCGCACCGTGGCCGCACCATGGCAGGACTTGATTGCTGGGGCTTTTTGAAACTGGCGTATGCGGATATGGGGATCAGGCTTTTTGATGTTGAAGATTTGCAATACAGCAAAGTCTGGGGATTGAAAGGAAAAGATTATTTTAAAGAAAATTATTATCACGATTGGCATCAAGTCAGTGAGCCGCAGATTTTTGACGCTGTACTGTTTTTAAATTCCTGCGGTGTTGCTAATCATGCGGGAATGGTTTTAAGTAACCGGCGGTTTATTCACTGTTGCCGTCAGGGCGTTATCATATCCCGCCTTGATGGCAGGGAATGGCGGAAAAAAGTGGAAGGGTTTTACAGGTTAAAAGCATGGTTATAATCCGTAATATTTTAAATCCGTTTAAAACTGAAGATGCGCAAGTCCGGGAGATTGCGTATTCCCGGAGTAAATGTGTCCGGGATTATCTTGATGATGCGGGTTTTGATTATCATGACAGAAGGGTAATTGTTACCGGCAAACGCATCGAGGATTTATCCGTGCGGGTTGAGGACGGAGACGAAATCATTGTTATTCCGGAAGTAAAAGCTCCGGTTGTGGCAGTTGTTTCTGCGGTAATTTCAGCTGTGTGGGCGGCGGCTGTGGCGCATCCTTTTTTGACGGCATTTTTTATGCTGTCAATGGGGTATTCGGTTTACCAGTATATGAACCAACCGAAAATGCCGGATTTTAATTTAGGCTCTAACGGATTAGATGAGGGATCGCCAACATATGGTTGGGACGGCGTGCAGACGATTCAAGAAGTCGGCGTGCCGGTAGCGGTTGTTTATGGCGAACACCGTGTTGGCGGAAATATTATCAATCAGTTTTTATGGGATGACGGCGACAAACATTATTTAAATGTTCTCCTTGCGGTTTGTGAAGGTGAAATTGAGTCGATTGAAGATATTGAATTGAATAATAATTCGATTGCTAATTTTGACGGGATGTCGGTTATTAAACGGTTCGGGACAAATTATCAGAACCGGATTTATAATTTTGAGGATTTGCATAATATTTATCCGGTCAACGTTAACCTTGCACAAAATAATCCTTATGTTTACACCACAATCGATTCAGATGTAGAGGCGTTTGAAATTCACCTGCGGCTGAATAACGGATTGTTTCAACAGAATTCAAGTTCAGGAGATATTCAGAGCTGGATGGTGACTTACCGTGTTGAATATAAAGAACATTCAGAAAGCGTTTATGCGGATCTCGGTGAAACAATAATCGCCGGACAGTCACGATCTTCGGTCAGGCGGGTGTTTCGCAAGGACGGTTTAGCGCCGGGGCAGTATGATATCCGGATAACCCGCACCAGCGAGGACAGTTCACTTCAGCCGTTAAAACAGGGAGACCTGACGCTGTTTCAAATAGACGAGATTAAAACCGATGATTTGAGTTATCCGAATACCGCTCTTTTAGGATTGCGGCTTCTGGCGACTGATCAGATATCCGGCGCTATGCCGAATATCACGGCGGTTGTTAAAGGCAAAAAGGTTTTGATTCCGGATGTGCGCAATGCGGGCGTGCCGGTTGACTGGGAAGATTATTACTGGGACGGAAGCGATTACCGTTTTCTTTTTGATGATACGTTGCTTTCATGGGACGGGACTACGTATGTCGCGAAATATTCGGCGAACCCGGTGTGGTGTTTGCGGGATTTAATTACAAGCAATCGGTTTGGATTAGGCGAATTTATAGTAAGCGAGAATTTAGATATGGCATCACTTCTTGAAATGTCTCAGTACTGCGAGGAAAAAGTTCCGGACGGCAAGGGCGGTTATGAGAAACGCTTCAGGATGGATGTGGTTATTGACAGCAACAACAGGGCGCTGGATTTATTAATTCAGCTTTGCGCTACTTTTAACGCTATGCCGGTATACAGCGCAGGAGGGATTACGTTCAAAATTGATAAAGAGGCGGTCCCTACGCAATTATTCGGCATGGGCAATATCATTAAAGACAGTTTTGCCCAGAGCTGGAAAACCATGAAGGAAGTTCCGAATGTTATTGAGGTGCAGTTTACCGATAAAGAGAAAAATTACCGGCAGGAAACAATTGCTTATATTGATGAGGCGGCGGTCGCTTACGGAGAACCGGTGCGTAAAAGCCAGATCAGATTATTTACCACACGCACAAGTTACGCTCTGCGTGCGGCACGTTATGCTTTAAAAGTCGCCCGCTACATTAACCGTTCGGTTATGTTCAGGGCAGGCATTGACGCTGTGGCCTGTCAGGCGGGGGATATTATTTCGATTTCGCATGACGTTCCGCAGTGGGGATTTTCCGGCAGGGTGCAGGCGGGAAGCACAACCACGCTGATTAAACTTGACCGGGAAATGGTTATTGAGGACGGAAAGTCTTACAAGATACAGATTCGTTTTGCGGATGATTCGATTGAAGAAAAGCTGATTGTTTCTCCGACCGGCACTTATATAGAAGTGGAATGTGAGGCGTTTACATATATGCCTCAGATGTTTGATGTTTACGCTATCGGAGAAACGAACAAAATAAAAAAAGACTTCAGAGTTGTCGCTGTTCAGCGTGAGGGCAGGAACGAAGTGCAAGTATCGGCTTTGGAATATAACGAGGCAGTGTATGACGATTCGGAAATAACAATTCCGCAAAATAATTATTCATCACTTTCCGGGAATGTGCCGCTGGTGGTGAATCTTGAGTTAACCGAATCCTTGGTTAAGAAAACAGACGGCACGATTGAAAACGCTATTGATGTCTGGTTTGACCGGCCTTCTTATGTCGAGAATTACGTAAAGTCTTTTGCTAAGGCGAAAATCTATTTAAGCGATAACGGCGGCATTAGCTGGAGAGCAAGAGGAGAAACGGAGGGCTCTCATTTTAGGATTACCGGCGATATTGTTGATGGAATGACGTATAAGGTCAAGGTTACTTCGGTGACTGATTTAGGACAGGAAAGCGGATTGATGTTAGCGCCGTCAAGTGAGATTACCGTGGTCGGAAAATCAACGCCGCCCAGTGACGTTTCGACTTTCTTGGTTAATCAGGACAAGGACAGGCTTTATTTCGGATGGTCGGAAATCCCTGATGTTGATGTGTGGGGATATGAAATCCGCTGGGGTGTGGATTGGGACGGCGGGCAGGTAGTTACTTTTCAGCAGGGGACGCATTATTTAACGACTAATTTTAAAACAGGAGTGCGGCAGAGTTACTGGATCAAAGCAATCGATACTTCCGGTAATTATTCGGAGAACGCTAAGGAAGCGGTAATTACCATAACGGATATTCCGTTTAAAAACATCATCGCTGAATTTGTTGAGCATCCGTACTGGCCGGGGACAAAAGAAAATCTCATTATAAACGGTAGTAGTTTAATTATCGAGGATGGATATTTAAGCGGTAAGTACACAACGGAAATCCGGGATTTCGGCTATGTGGCAACCGTGCGTATCGGGATTAATGTTATCACCACGCTTGATACAGGCAGGCGTTTTGATGACGATACAATTACCCGGTTTAATTCAAGCGACAAATTGAGATTTACCGGAGTGGAAAACTTCGGGGTAGCTTTTTTTGAGATCAGAACATCCGAAGATAATAGTGTGTGGTCTGATTGGTTGCCGTATCAGGCAGGAGATTATTTTTGCCGCTATTTTCAAATCCGCATGACTTTAAGCAGAGAGAATATCAGCGACAACGTGACGTGTTCCACGCTGGGTTATTACGGCGATTTGCCGGATATTGATGAGTACAACTCTGATACAGTATCAGCGGCAACTGAAGGCAAACAGGTTTATTTTACAAAAATATTTCATGAAGAACCGATTGTGCATATCGAGGTTACAGGCGGCGACGGAATTTACGCTAAGTTTGCGGATAAGAGCGAAACCGGATTTACGGTCAAGCTGTATGACGGCGCTGGTGCGGAAAAGACCGGCAGTTTCGACTGGCATGCGCACGGAATTTAGGAGGATAAATAATGGCAAAAAATATAATACCGCAGAAGGTAATTATTGAGTTTAGCGAAGGAAGTTTTTATAACGGCGTGATCATGTACCGGATAAACGATGGCGGGGTTATCAGTAAGACGAGAAGTGTCGGAATAAAAGACGCCGGGTTTAGCAAGCCGGTTTTAAACGGAATACTGCAAAAGGTTATCAGTCACGCATGTAAAGCGGAGGCGATAGATGAATAATTTAATTTGTCACAGATGTAAGCGGCCGGTTGCGGATGATATGGCCTACGTGCTTGTTCACGGAGATATTGTTTTGCGCATGCCGGATAAAAAACCGATGGTTTTTTCTTGCATGGAGCAGGCGCATAACTACGCCCAGAAGTTGATTGTTCATGATGTTTGCTGGATTGAGATGCTTAAGGAATACGGCGCAGAGCTTTACGACATGGATAAGGTAGCGGAGGCGTACAGAAATAAGGAGGCGGGAAATGGCGTGGGATAAGACTAAGCCGGAAAACGATATGCTGTTGATCAATTTCCCGGCCGCCTGCCGTGCGAACTGGGATGCTATCGAGCTTGGGACGGATCCGGTTTTACAAATTACTAATGATAAGGTTGCGCCAAATGCCGGAATCGTGGATACAAAGCTGGCGCAGATTACTTCAGCAAACAAGGTGCATGGATCTGCTTTAGTCGGGCTTGCCAGTGTGCCGCAGGCGGCGGGTGTTTTACCGGCGGATAATTCACCGAATAAACTTAAAGCGGACGCAAGCGATACAACTCCGGAATATTTAGACGCTTTAATTGATACGGCTGTATTTCAGGTATCGGCAGGGGATCAACTGCAATTAAAAGACGGCGGCGTTCAAACGCAGAAACTTGAAGGCGGTTCGCAGTCCCCGGGAAATACGAAGTATTACGGAACTAATGCGGTAGGGGCAAAAGGTTTTTTTGATATGGGAGGTAGTACAGTAAAGGCAACTGCCAGCGATCCGACACCCGGATATTTAGACGCGAAAGTAGATAATTCGACCATTGAAGTCAGCGGGGTTCAGTTAAGGGTAAAAAGCGCAACGCCGTTTGTGGGAATCGGCTATGGCACAACAACGTACGGAGGGGTTATTCCGTTGCCCGCCGGTTTTTCAGAAGGGCAGTGCGCATGGACAGCCGGGATTAATTACGCCTTGTGTCATCCGGATCCGTTTGACGGATTTAAGTGCCAGCTTTCCGGGAGAACGGTTTTATGTCAGCTGTATGATTATCATTTGGGCTGGCAGTCGGGTGGAGTGATAGCTAATTACATGATAGTGGGGGTGAGATGATGGATTGGTTTGTGGTGAATCAAGAAGGTAAGGTTGCTGTGAAATGCAATTACGAGCCGGATGTAAATGATCTGAACTCAAGAGGAGAAATTGCGATTCAGTCGGATATCGGGCTGGAGTTGTGGGAAGTGGAATATAAAGACGGAAAGATACAGGCGAAAAATGAAGAACCGGTTAATTGAAGTTTGGAAGCAGAGAAGAATCGTGGTTTTGTTTTGCTTGATTGCCTTGCTTTACAGCTTGGGCGGCGGGGGATGGCTGTTATTACGAAGGTACGCAATGCCTTTTGTGATCGCTTCGTCTTTAGGATGGAACTGGCTGTTGTTTTTCTGCTTATCAGCGCCGTTGCATTTAGGTTATACGGAAATTGTTGATGCGAATAACTGGGCAATGATTGCGTTGCTTGGGTGCTTGTACGGAGTGAGCTGGTATCCGGTTTTAAAAAAGAGAACCTTGGCTATTATGGCGTTGTTTGCGGCTGTCTGGTGTTTTGCAGTATGGCTCTGTCATTATCAGGGAATGAATTGGCAGTGGGTGGAGTTAATGATTGGAGTTTGTTTTGGGGCGGGGTTTTTAATAGCGGACAAGGTGAGAAGTGATGGGTGATATTAGCGGGGCAATAAAAGAAATATTCGGGTTTCTCCGGGAATGGAATAACGCTGATCAGCAACAGAAACGGTATGCGCTTGTGCGGATTAAACGTATTAAGCAGGCAACGGATATTGCGGAAGATATTTTCTTTGTCGTTGAGGATATGCTCAAAATAGCGCATGTGCAAGGGCTGGGAAATCAGCGGGAATTTTTACAGCTTGAATCTCGGTATAAAAAACTGGTGCAGAAATTTAACTCATTAGATTAGGAGGTGTATGATGGATTTTTTGATGGATTATGTTTCAGGTAACATCCCACAGATTATTACGGCAGTTGTCGGGATCGGTGCGGTATGGTTGGTGCTTTCAAAGGCGTTAAGTGTTTTAAAGGAAATTAGCGAATTGCTCAGCGCAATTGTGATGGCGTTTGCGGATAAAAAGCTAACCAAAGAGGAAATCGATACGATTGTTAAAGAGGCAAAAGACGTTCCTTTGGCAATAAAAGCTTTGATCAAAAAATAATGAAGAAACGCCTTGCCAACTATTAAACCCTATGGTCTACTTACCCTCGAAAGGAGGGTATTGTATGGTTCGTGAAAACATGATGGCTAAAAAAAGCCGGTATATCAGCGTGCGTAATGAAGGGCATGAGATATATGTTGAAAATATTCCGGTATCCGGGAGGATGAAGGATCATCTTCCGGCCGTGAAATTGCGGTTGCGGGAGATTCAGCGGGTTATGCCGTTAGGCACATGGTCAATAATAATTGAACAGCAGTGGAAGGAAAAAGGAATAACGCACTTTCAAATGCTGGATGTGTCTACCGGAAAATTGCAGGAGTCGGTGTTATGAAAAAAGAAATCGGCGGAGTCAATCAGTATGTCTTTACGCACGGCAAGCGGCCGTCAGGCAGAGGTACGTGGGCGTTTAAAGGTGCTGATGGCAAGATAACGTTTATTAACGCCCTGTATTCGGAAGCTAAAAAGCAGGCGCTCAAGACAATTAAAAATCCGGTATTACAAACTTGAGGAGGATTCTATGAAGAAGAAAACTAAAAAGCAGAAGGTTATGGAAGCAAGGCCGGAAATAAAGCAGAACCGTAATGAGCTGATGCTCATGGCTAAGGATAGGGGCATTAAAAATTACCGGGTGCTTAATAAAGAAGAACTTAAACAGGTTTTGGCTGATGGTGTTACTGCGGAGCAGATTCAAAAAATTGTCGATGGTGCGGTCGCCCGGTGGAAATCTGGATGGGGCTCAAAGAAGGTGCAAAATGAAAGTAAAAGCTGAGCTTGATTTAATAGTTGAGATGGGCGGCGTATCGCATGATGGCACCGGCTGTCAGGGGTATTTGCCGGAAGGGACGTGCTACGATGATGTCGTTTTTGTGTTTGGTGAACCCCATCTTGGATCATCACAGGACGGTAAGATTAAGGTCGAGTGGGTTGGCACGATCAACGGCCTTGTGTTTACGATTTATGACTACAAATCGAAGCTGGATCCGGAACAGAATACTGATTGGCATATTGGAGGGAAGCAGAAGATTGTGGCGGAACTGATTAGAACATATTTCTATGCAATAAAATAAAAAGTTTTTAAATTAACGGCATCTAATAGTCGATCTTAATTTAGTCAAGCTTAATTTAAGCTTGACTATTTTTCCTTTTTGTGGTTTAATAAAATACAAAGGGGGTGTTTAAAATGTCAGTTCAGATACCTATTTTACCAAGATCAAAGAAATTCGGTTATGTGATTTGGAAAAGCAACCAGGATTTTGATGTAAAAACTTGTCTTAAGGATATTGAGAATGCAGACGTGGTCTTTGATGGAGAAGAGTTAGGGAAGAAGAGAATTGATTGGAGATACCGTCGCATTTCCTTAGGGTGGAGACAAACGCGAGGGATCCCAAGTAGCAAGAAGGATTTTAACGTTTCATTAAATAGAGATGGAAAACTTATAATAAAATGTCAATAATATTGGGAAGTCATGCCAGTCCGCAATTAGATGCATCGCCGCTCAAAAAGCCTCATCGACTTATTGATAACGGTCTTTTTTATTATGAAGCATCAATTGCGGGGCATGCAGAGAGATATAGGAGAGGGGAAACTTCTCATACTGTTCATGTGTGGTGGGCGAGAAGACCGCATGCTTCAATGCGTATGTTAGCTTTTGCCGCTTTATGCAAAAGTACAGATGATCGGGCATTAAATATTTTGTCAAACCTCGGCCACAATTCAATCAAAGATGCTCAAGAAATATTGTCATCTCAATACGTTGAAACCCCTAAAGTTTTGGACATGTTTGCTGGTGGGGGGACGATCCCTTTTGAGGCGGCTAATATTGGCGCTGAATCCTATTCCGTCGATTCTAATGAGTTATCGATTTTTATTCAAAAATGTAATTTGGTTTATTCACAAGAAATTAAACCTACTCAGCGAATTGTTTTAATTAAAGAATCAGGTGAGCGGGTGCTTAATGCGCTTACCAAGAAAACTGGCAAACTCTTTCCGTTGCGGGATCAGATTGATGAGGATGGCGCTACAACTTTTGGCTATATTTGGAGTTATTCTATCGAGTGCCCGAAGTGTAAATATAAATATTATCTCATGAAGCGCCCTTGGTTGTCGCAGAAGCATGGTAAGAAACTAGGGATGACACTAGTAAATGGAAAAGATAGCCAAAAAGTTGAGATAAAAGAGGTTGATGAGTTATATGAGTTTACTTCTAATTGGATTGGGCGATCTGGGAAGATGAAGTGTCCTTCCTGTGAGCATATTACTGATAAAATAAGCATCGCTGACACTACAGATGAGATTCTTGCTATTGCACAACTTAAAAAGACAAAAGGAAAAGAGTTTGTTGCGGTAGGTAAGAATATTATTCCCGACCCAGAAACGCTAAAGATTATTGAAGAGGAAACGTTGGAAGCAATAAATGCTTCCTTGCCGTTGATACCTTTGCCCAAATGGTCAGGTATAGTTAATCCGGCGGGATACGGGATGGAAACTTATGCGGATTTTTTAAATGCAAGACAGAGATTGGTTTTGGTGATGCTCATCGAGTCTTTAATTGATGAGTATGAATTTCTCTGTAAATCGAAATCTTCTGTTGAAGCGAAATTTGTTATCGGAAATTTATCCAGCTTGATTGATCAGTTGGTAGATTGGAATTGCCGGTTATCCATGTGGATTTCGCAAAATGAACAAGTTGGCCGTGCTTTCTGTGGACCCGGGGTGCCGATGCTATGGGATTATGTTGAAACTGACCCGGTTATGAACGGTCCTGCCAATTTATGGAAAAAGCTCGACCGAATCGTTGAGGGCGTTGGTTCTATCCCGCAGTTTCTTACTTCGGTTAAAGTTGAAAAAGGCAGGGCACAAAAACTTTCATTTCAGAACGACTTCTTTGATGCTATCGTAACCGATCCTCCTTACTATGATAATGTGTATTACACAGCGCTAGCTGATTTTTTTTACTGTTGGAAAAGAATGTTACTTAAAGCAATTGAACCAGATTTATTTAAAGAACAAGCCACGGATTCCAATCATGAGCTAGTCGCATCAACTTTTAGGAATGGAGATGCAGTTAAAGCTCATGAATCGTATTGTGAGCAATTAACAATGGCTTTATCGGAGGCCGGAAGGGTTTTGAAAAATGATGGCATTATATCTTTTATATACTCGCATAGTTCTTTTAAGGGGTGGGAAGCATTAATACGAGCCTTTAGAAGTAGCAATTTGTTTATTACAAGCGTTCAGCCACTTAGTATCGAACGAAAACATCGTCCGAGGGGAATGTCGTCAGAAGCAATAAATACGTGCATAGTTTTTGTTGGTAGGAAGTTAACTTCGGAAAAAGTAAATGGTGAATTGATTGAAATTGAAGAAAAAATTGGCGGATATTGCAGTGGGTATGCCAAGGCGTTACTAAATTCTGGGTGGCAAGAACAGGATGTTGCTTTGGCGGTATTTGCGCAAGGGGTTGGATTGATTTCTAATTGTGCGTCAGTTGACGGGGAGAAGAATGTTTCGTTGGTTTTGGGAGAAGTAGAAAAAATGGTAAAAAAATCTTTCCCTTCATTCAAGGTGATTAATCGAGATCCGCTTTAATCTTAGAGCCCAGCAGTTCGTTTAATAATTTCAATTTTAGCGTTTATTTTAAGCGCCTTCAGCAATTCTTCCACAGCTTTATCATGGGAAAGACCGCCGATTCTTTGTTTTTCTTCTTCCCAAAAAGCAATTTGTTCTTTTGCCTTCTCAGGTAAAATCTTTATTTGTTCGTCAATAAAAGATTTCCACTCAGCCGATGTTTTATTAAGCAGTTGCAGTATTTTGGTATCTATAGTATTCCAGTAAGTGTAGGCACTCTTGGTTGCCGTTAGGGATTTGGGGGTATCCCATAATTCTTTAAGTCCATCGTTCCTTTGTAATGCAGTTTTGTTTCGTATAATAAAGGCTAAATGTGTATATGAAAGCAAGGTTACATTATATCTTATAGCTTGTTCATAGATTTGACTATTAGAATTAGGATATTGATATAGAGGGGAGACTAGGCATGCGTAATCAGCGCCCTTTCGCCATTTGTCAAGCGCTTCAACTTTGAAATCTTTTTGGTTTTTAGCGGTTCTGCTTAAACGAAAAGCTTTTGCATCACCGACAATTGTGTGTTGGTCTTGCTTTGCGATTACATCGGCCGCATCACTTCGTTCAGGAATTGTATGAGCGTCGAGTCCGATTATTCTAAATGCTCTGGCAAGTAAAGAGTCACAATACTTTGCAAATACTTTCTCTTCTGTGGAATCGTGATCAAAGCATTCGGGTATAACGCCAGCATGGTCAATATGCAACAAAATTTCTGCATCATTGCAAGTGTTAAGACGCTTTTCGATCTCCGTGCTCTTAGCAATAAAATTCAGTGAATTGTCATGGCAGATTTCAAAAATTGTTTTATTTATTTGATTATATTTCATGGTAACCCCTAAATAGTGTAATCGAAACTATGATTTATACAGTTTACCATTAAAATAGACTGAAGTCCATAAATTGCTTGACTTTTGATTATTCTTTTTATATAACTATATATAGTAAAAAGTGTTAATTCGTCCCGAGTTTGAAGGAATAAATCCCGGACGTTAAAAAAGAAAAACCTTTGTTGGCCAAATTATGGCTGATAAAGGTTTTTTATTTTTGTGCATTTTTTTAATAAAATTTATGTTAGATTTTGCCATCTTATACGTCTATTATAGTAGGAGGTGGCGAGATGGTTAGTCCGATTACTTGGCTATGGAACATAAGGCATAGGGAGCTGATTGAGGAAACAAAGCGAATTATGAGGTTGCATTGGTTTTTGAGGCATGAGTGTGGGTTGGAAGAGGCGGATCGGTTGACCGCGAAGGATTTACGGGAGACGCTTAAGTGTTTGAGAAAGTAGGTTTTTGTGATAATATAGTGCATCAGGAGGAATTACGAAAAACATTGACTTTTATGCAAATTTAGAGTATAAATACATTGAAATTGAGAGTGGTATGTTTCGAAGGGGGAACTGCCACGTTAAAATAATTAAAACCTTCGCTTGGTGGAGTAAGTCTGCCCGGTGAAGGTTTTTTTATTTATAGGCAAAAATGGAGGTGTGGCATGGGTAAGAATCAGCATGTAGTAAAGACGGACGAAGGATGGGGCGTGCGTGGCGAGGGGAACTCTCGATTAACCTCAGAGCATCGCACAAAGAACGCCGCTGAGAACGCTGGAAGGCAAATTGCGAAGCATCAGCAGTCAGAACTTGTGATTCATGGGCGTGATGGTAAGATTCAGGATAAGGACAGCTTTGGAAAGGATCCGTGCCCGCCTAAGGATCGCATACATTAATTGATGATTTTACGAAGGATACTGAATGGCAAAACATAGATCATTTAAACTGGAAAAATTTGTCACGGGAGTTAGTAGCGACCTGCTCAAGGCGTATTTCACACGGAAAAACGTTCCGGTTCCTGATGGGTTTGTTTTCGACCGAAATAATATTCACGATTTTCTAGATGGCATCAGCGATGATGGGAAGCGATCTTATCTCGAGGAGGAGTTGCAGTGCATTAATGACATCGCTGACCGGGCAAGAGGATATCTTGAGCAGGCAAAGCGTCAGTATAATATAGCGGTTCAAGATGATGAACCTTCAGAAACAACTGCTATGCGGGTTTTTCTTCACAGCGAGGAAGCGTTCTCACTCGCCTTTGATTTTTATCTGTACGTCGTCTATTCCGAAAAATTAAGCCACCATAAGTTTGAGCATAACAACTGTAACTTCGCCGAGGATCGTGTTGCACAGTTGAAAACTGCCATAGAACAGTATTTTAAGGATACCGGTAAAAGCGAACACTGTGATATCAGGTACAGGGCGCATAACGGTAAACACATCGTCCTAATCGCCCATGGTGATTTCATGAAAACGCATCTCATATTTGAAAAGGGGAAAGTGGATATTCAGTCTTTTCGCCCCGCCAGAGAGGATATGCTCGTTTTTGATACGGGGAATTGCGTGCTCAGTGTTAATGCGGGCGGTTGGAGCGAAGCTGATAAAAAACGGTATATCGAGATATTCGGGAACGCTATCCTTGGCATGGATCAGGTGGCCGAGTCAACGTTTAACAATACCTTGGTTGTTCTTGACCCTATTAAAAATGGCACTTTCAGCTATTCCGGCAATGACGATGTTGAGGCTGTTGATTTAACAGAGGTGAAGGTTAAATGCAGAGGCGCAAAGGTCATAAAGGTAACGATTAATTGCGGCGATGTCCGGCAGGCGTTTTCTGATTTAAAGATATCTATGCAGGACGTTGAGTATGTTTCAGCTAAATTACGGTTCCATATAAAGCGTGGTGGGAAGAAGCCTAAATCGATAACGGTTGAAATTAAGCCGCCGGAGAACACAAAATTACCCGAGAAAGCGGAAAAGGGAATTATTGAAAAATATTTGAGGGACAATGGAGTGCTTTTGACGTGATGATGAACTTCATATTAAAAAATATCGAGGCTTTTCCCACAGCGTCGTTCAGCGAGAGCGAGCTGGTGCGTGTTTCAAAGACCGATTTCAACTTTCTGACCAAGCAGAAATATTTAGACCGAATGAAGTATGACTATATGAAGGAGCCTTATTATTCGTCTGCTTTGGGGGATAATGGGAACGAGCGACGGGTCAAGAAGGTTGGAAGTCGATTCTGCGCATACTCAGTGGAGTCAGCGGATAGTGCACCAATTGAGGTAACAGAAGCGGATCTGCGGCGGTATCAACTTTCTTTCTCGGCTTTGTTTGCGAAAATCAGGCAGGTTAACAAGATTGAGGGAAAGTTTCAAGAAATCCCGGAAGGGTATTTTTACATAGGGTATAAGCTATACGACAGTTTCCGGGTTGGGTTTGTTTTTGTGCCGAAGATTGGGGATGGCAAGCTGATCAAATTCGTCGGGTTAAAGGACATTTGCAAAGATGACAAGGTTCTAGTTGTTTTCACTCCATTTACGAAGATAGAGGATATTTTATTAAGCTGGGGTTTGAGCAAATGCGAGATAGTCACGGTTCCTCTTGCGACGGCGCTTGATTTCAAAACATTCAAATTGTCGATAGATGATCTTATTAAAGAATTTATGCCTGAGGACGGAGCCACGGCTTTGACCAAGAAGCAGGCGAAGGACTATAAGGGTTTTGGCTACAAATGTTATGACAAAATCCATATCCCGGGTACGGCTCCGATGAAACGAAGCAATGATCTTGAGGTAAATGGTCAGAAGATAAAAATGCCGGACGGGGCGTTCAAATTGTTTATTGAACTGGGTGTTGAGCTCAAGAAAGGCAAGGGCGGGTGGCTTAAAAAGGTTGTGGAAGCCGGAAAGTATCAGATTTTTGATCGGGTTCGATCGCCGCTTCAGGGCAGTTTACTGGGCAAGGATGCCAAGAAGTTTATTGAGAATAATGCATCAAAGGATTACCGTATTTCAACGCACCCAGATTTCGTGACATTTGATCGGGGCAATTTATTAGCGCACTCGGACGCAACGATTAAGGCTTTGGCAAAGAAACTGCCAACAAAAAAAGGTCTAAAGGGAAAAAAGCGGTGCGGAAAAAGAGTTAATTTATTCAGCTTTGAAGGCGCAAAAGAAGTAGAAATGACCAAAAAGAAATGTTACTTAAACAGGAAAACAAAATGAAGAAAGACGCAACATTCAAGTGGGACGACAAAGATTTTGTCAATTTTTACACAAGTTCAGCAAATTTCATTGTGATAGAAAGACAAAGATCTATCCGCATTCTGCTTGAAATTGTAGCATTTCATTTTCCGAGCATAGCCAATCTTCACATTTTAGACTTAGGTTGCGGAGAAGGGATCATAACAAAATGTATTTATGACAAATCGCCCAATAACAATTTCTACCTCGTTGACGCTTCCGAGGAAATGCTAAACAAGGCAAAAGCAACTTTAGGCAGTAATGACAGCAACATATCCTTCCGCCATCTAACATTTGAAGATTATTCCGCATCACAACCCGAAGACCGGAAATATGACTTAGTAATTTCTTCAAATGCTATTCATCATCTTGATTTTATGCAGAAAACAGCATTGTTCGTTAAAATCTATAAAGAATTGAAGCATGGTGGCCTATTCCTGAACATTGATGCAGTCCATCCAAGTTCAGCCCATAGTGAAGAAATACAATTTGAAATGTGGCGAAATTGGATGAAT
The DNA here is from genome assembly GCA_043826565.1 of Candidatus Omnitrophota bacterium. Taxonomy (GTDB): domain Bacteria; phylum Omnitrophota; class Gorgyraeia; order B26-G9; family B26-G9; genus JBDRPX01. The sequence continues at coordinate 64,500 of JBDRPX010000008.1, read as the reverse complement.
GAAACATTAGAAAAAAATGGGAAAGAAAGCGAAATCGGGAAATATGACAATATCCCATCTGTATACAAGAATAATCTTGAAGACAAACCAAGTGGTCTTTGGGATCAGCTACAGACTTTAAGCAAATGCGGGTTCAAGGATGTGGATTGTTTCTACAAGTACAGCATTTTTGCAGTATTTGGCGGTACTAAATAGTTAAACGGACACTACTAAAAAAAATTGGAGAGCAAAATTAAGTCAGATCTCAGTATTACCTATAAGGATGCAAATTAAAAGCAGGGCATTAGCTCGTCCATGAAAAATCAACGAGTCATATTGTTAGGGAGTCAAGTATATAATTCCCTAATTTTAGGCGGTCAAAACGGGCATTTTGCTGGATTTTTGCCGGTGTTGTGATAAAATGCCCTTATTGTACGGCAGGGTAGTGTCGAGTGGATCCCCTAAAGATATCAGCGCTCCCATACTACGTTTACGGTAGAGTTTTATAAGTAGGCTTGTTTCAAGGGTTTGTAGGGTTCGCCTACCGTCCACGACTACCCGCCAGTAATACTCCAAAAAGAGAAAGTAAATAAACTTACTTTCTCTTTTTTTGTCGTATTCCTGTAATTACCCGAATAAAACTCGGCTAATTTAATCTTTATTCGTCGGTACTTTTGCAAATAAATTTCAAAAAGTCACCTCCTCATAAATCTTAGCGTTTCGGCCGGGGAGCCTGCGCATTTCGCAACGCTCAATGCTTGGATTCCCTGCCTTTTCTGGATGTAGTAGGCGGATCCGCCAGGTAATAATACAATGTATTATGTTTACATCCTTCTTAATAAGGGAAAAACACGAACCTATACCGGCGTTGCTGATGATATTACTAAGCGTTTAGCAATGCATAATGCCGGTAGAGTCAAAGCCTCTCGTCCATACCGTCCATATAACATTATTCAGACAGAATCTTTTGCAACTTTAAAAGAAGCTAGGCAAAAAGAGAGTTTTTATAAGTCTACAACCGGCCGGAGAATTATAAAAGAAAAATTTTTTACAGATTAAATCATGAGTGGATGAGCATTGTCTGAAAGGCAAGCGCAATGAGCGACACGACGGGGACGCAATCCCTGCCTTTTTTGGCGGGAAGTTTAGGAGGCCCTAACTACCACATTTTTCCCCGCAGGTTTTTCAGCTTATCTTCAGCAAGTTCTCTTTGGTCATTACGGGGTTCGTGGTCTATATATTCCTGCAAATATTTACGGGTATTGAACAGATCGCCTTTTCTTTCGTAGATAACGTAAAGCCGTTGATAGGGTTTTGGATTTTCCGGGTTAACTTCCGAGGCTTTTTTAAAATGCATAATTGCCCGGTCATAATTTTCCATTTTAAAATAAGCTTCGCCGACCAGTAAGCGGATCTTGACATTATCCGGCCGTTCTTCTAGAGCTTCTTCGCCGTATTCTACAAGCCTTAGATAATCGCCATCATTCATAAGTGATATGAGGCTTTCTTTTTGCTTCGGCTGCTGCTTTTGCTGGGGCTGAGTATTTTGCGGGGCAGGTTGTTCCTGTTTTTGTGCTTTCATTAATTCTATTCTTAGTCTTTCTTTTTCCAGCTCCCGCTCGCGTTCTTCTAAAGCTTTTTCCCGTTCCTGACGGTCTTTTTCTTCTTTTTCTCTGAGAATTTGCTCCCGCCTTTCCAGTTCGCTTAATATTTGTTCATGGGCTAGCTGCTTTTCTTCACGCTGAGCGGCTTTTTGTTCAAGTACGCGCATTTTTTTTAGAGCTCTTCTTTTTTCAAATTCCCGGGTTTCTTTATTTATATATTCTCCAAGCGTCTGGATGGCTTCTTCATAACGATGGGTTTGCTCAAAAACTACCGCCAGCTTAAAATATGAAGCCGGCATCAGGGGGTCTATTCTAATGGCTTGCTGAAAATACAGGTCCGCCTGATTATAATCACTGATTTGCAGAAAAGCTTCCCCGATTAACAGATGAAGTTTCGCATTGTTAGGATTCTTTTTTAATTCCTTCTGACCTAAGCTGATCACTTCCGAATAATTCCCCATTTGCATAAGTTCTCTGATGTTTTTTTTCTGTTCCTGGGTGGATTGTGAAGATTCGGGTTTTTCTTTTTTGATCAGCACAGCTATAATTCCGGCAGCGATTATTAGAATGATGAGGCCGGTTAATAGAGGTGTTTTATTTTTTGATGATTCCTTTTGCGCCGGAAGCAGAGTGTCATAGTCCGGACTGCCGTCAGATACTTTATATACCCGGACTTCCTGGACAATGTTTTTAAAACGCTGGGGTCCGAGATCCAAGGCTTGAATTTCAGATTTATTCATCGCCAGATATGTGGCTTCCGCGAGAAATACGTCATTAGGGCTGGCAAAGTTTTGGATGCGGGAAGCGATATTGACAGCTTCTCCGTATACATCGCCGTTATCATCAACATTAACTTCACCGGTGCTGATTCCGATACGAAAGCGAATGTAATCATTATGGTGCAGCGCGTTGGTATTACGCTGTTTGATTTGACTTTGCATTTCCCGTCCGCAGGCAACCGCGTCGGTAGGGGATTCAAAAGTGATGAGAAATCCATCGCCCATGGATTTAACCAGGGTTCCGTCTTTTTCCTGGATATTTTTTTCCACAAAAGAACGGATTTCTTTTATGAATTTTTCGTTCTGCTCGCGTGTTTGCCGGGCAGTACGAATAGTATATCCCTGAACATCCGCAAAAAGAATTGTGAGAGTTTTCCTTTTCATATCATATTTTATTCTACACTATTTTAGGGATTTTTCAATGATTCAATATATTTTTGGTTTTTTCCAAATATGCGATATAATGTATTGAAAAAGGGAGGATATATGGAGCTTAAGTATACATTTACTTTTACCGACGGAACAAAAAAAGAGTTCCTGGTAAAATTGGATAATGAAACTATGCATTTAATACGGGAAAAGGAGCAAGATCCCCCGGATTGGGCGGCGCTGATAGATTTTCGATGTCCGAATTGCCGGATTGATGTGTTAAAACATGAGTTCTGTCCGGTAGCGGTAAACCTTATGGAGCTGGTGGAGTTTTTTAAAGGGGCGGTTTCCTGTGATAAGATAGAACTTTTAATAGAAACTGAAAACAGAAGCTATCTCAAAAATACGGATATGCAGGTCGGGGTAAGTTCTCTGATGGGCATATATATGTCGACCAGCGGTTGTCCGGTTTTTGAACCTCTAAAACCGATGGTGAGATATCATCTGCCTTTTGCCCGCCCGGAAGAGACAACATACCGCTTGATAACCATGTATCTGCTGGCGCAGTATTTTCTGCAGAGGCACGGGAAAGAGCCGGACTGGCAGCTTAAAAAGCTTTCCGATATCTTTAGTGATATCTTTCAGGCGAATCAGAATATCTGCAATAAACTCCGGCAGGTTATCAAAGAAGACGCGATTATTAATGCGCTGGTTAAACTGAGCTCGGCAATCGATTTTATGTCGTTTAAGCTGGATATGAATATCTTAGAAGAAATTGAGCAGTATTATAATGCGTATTTAACCCCATCTAACGGTTAGAAAATTAAGCTATGCTGGTATTTTGTCCTCTAAAAAGGAGGTAATTATGAAGTTGTGTGTATTGTTAGTGCTGGCTGCAGTTTTAGTATGTACACCGCCTGCTTTTGCCATCGGCAATGAAATAGTTAATGGAAGTTTTGAAACACCAGCATCAGGAAATACAGCTACCGGAAAATTTCCGGGTTGGGAAATTATTTGGGGCGGTCAAGAGCCGTCATATAATAATTGGCAAAGGTCAGCAAATTTCCCTTTTGCCACTGACGGCTCCTGGTATGCAAAATGCTTTTGGGACGGGGGACTGTCGCAGGTGGTGAATGCTAAAGGAGGCGCATATTATAATCTCTCATTTAATTCACATCAAGCAAATGCCGGGGGAGAGCTGGCCACATACTGGTCCGGAGTAAATATAGAGTTCATAAATGCGTCCGGAATCACGATTGATGTTGCAGAATATACAATTGATGATCTGCCTAAAGGAGAGTGGATATTTTCAAGTTACGAAGGCCGAATTCCGCAGCCGGCTACCCAGGCTAAAATTACTTTAATGACCTGGTGGGATGACGATGGGTTGAACCCGTTGCCTGAGGAATATTATTCCCCGAATCCGACCTGCTGGGATGATATTAATTTTTCCATTCCCGAGCCGTCGAGTATTTTGTTGTTTTTAACGGGGATAATGGGGTGCTTAGCAGCAAGGAGAAAAAACGGAGGGTGTTGATGCAAAATAAAATGATTTATTTAACAGCCATTATGTTTTTAATTTGTATTGTTTTCTCCGGATGTTCCGGTAATCGCGGATATACATCTTCACGCCTTATTGTTGATGTCAAAGGAATGGATCATTTTGATGCGGAAGTTATTGATAGTTCCGGTAAAGTAGCGGTGGTTTTCTATACAACAGTTAATCCTACCTGTACAAAGATTAGTCCGATTCTGGATGAGTTGGCTGAAGAGCTGGAAGGGAACCTAAAAGTGGTGACAGTGAACTGCCGCAGAAATAATGATTTGCTTCTTAAATATGAAATAGACGCTGTGCCGCGGTTTGTGTTTTTTGAGGATGGAGAGGTTGTAGAAGGCCCAGTAATGATTGATGATGCTGATGAGCTGCGGGGATTATTTGCGGAGCATGTTTAATGGGTAAGGAGAACACTTATAATAATGATTAGATGTTGCGGTTCAATGGCGGAAGCAAATGCTTTAGAATTTAGAGGGTTAAATGAACGAGATCAAAAACTTCTTCAATAAAAGTGCAGTAAATTGAAATAAGATAATATCTACGAAGCCGATAGTGGAGTAGGAGCAGCTTTGCCGCACGGCCATGGTTATGAAAATGCTTAAACCGGAAAGTAATGAGAGCATCCTTGATGTGGGCTGCGGCAGCGGCAGTCAAAGAATGAGAAGGTATGAAAATAAATAGGAAAAATCTGATCCTGTTCGTTCTGATTGCCGCCGTAATTATCCTATGGGGTATTCCTAAAGTTCATAAGGTATTTAATCCGGAACAATATGCTCAAAAAAAAGCTATTTATTTGGAAAAATCTATAGCTGATCTTGAGCACAGAATTCAGCAGCAGCAGGGGAAAATTGAACTAAAAAATAATGAACTGAATGAGTATAAGAAAAATAATACAAAAGATGATGAATTTCCGGATATGGTCAAGGTAAAACAGGATCTTATTGAAATCCTTGAATCCATTCAGGCGAACACGCGATCTGTGCTTAAGGAAAAACAGGCACAGCTTCAAGAAGCCCAACAGATGACAGGTGAAAAAAAATAATATATAATAAAGACAAAAAATGTTTTTACCCTGGTTACTGGTAACTAGTTACTTTTAAGACAAAATACTATATTTGTCTTGAAAAAATGTTCAAAACATTATACAATTATTGCGGTTACATCTTATGGCCGGCAAAATAAAGGAGATTATCGGATGAGTGAAACTTTTGATGGAACGGAAAATCGCCAAGCAAAGAGGGTCTCAGTAAATTTTATCGTTACCTATAAACCTGACGGCGCGCTGATCGCGCATATGAGAATAGGGGATAAGCTTAGAATAATCGCGCTGATGGTTAATTTAAGTTCAAAAGGGATGGCGATTGCTACAGAGTATGATATTCCTGCCGATACTGTTCTTTCTATTAAATTTACCTTAGTGAATCTTAAATCTAATCGTGACGATCAGGTCCGGTCGATGGAAATTATCGGGGAAGTCCGTTATAATGTGGTTTGGAAAGAGATGGGGCATCGTTTAGGAATTTTGTTTACCAATATAGCTGATGCCGATAAGAAAGCTATTGATGAGTTTGTTGAATTAGCGCAGGAAGAAAAACTTAAATAACCAATTCCCAGCGGCGTAGATATGAAAAAATTAATATATTTTTTAATTGTTGTTATTTTTTTTGGTTATGTTTTTTTAAAAAGCGGCACCTGGGTAATAACTAAAGAGGTAACCAAAAGAGGGTCTACCCGGATAACAAATTATAAGCATGATCTGGAATGGGATAGATTTTTTTCTTATCTAAAGAATATCCCCAAATATATCTCTGAAGATTTTTTCAAAAAGCCGCAATAAGTTAGGTTCTTTCTTGTTTAAGTTGAATAAAAGAACCTGATTTCACAGATTAAAATACGATTACACAGATTCATTTTTTATCAAACGTAGACAATCGCTGTAATCTGCTTCTAAATCATTGTAATCAGGGGCATTCTTTAATTTTTCAATCTAAAGAATGCCCCATAAGTTAGATTGCCTGTTCTACAAGATTGCGCGGAATAGTCATCCTTATTCTTTGTCCAAACAATTCCAGGCTGCTGGGCATATCCTGTTCGGTTAGCCAGCGGCTTTGAGCAATTGTAGCATCTTCTGTTCGCTGCCAGCCGGCAAAGTCATCTAAAGAATCTAAGTGAAGGGTCCCGGACTGTTCAAACACCCCATCCTTAAATGAATATACCGCGCGAATAGGTGTGCCGATTAAAGCGCCTAATTCAAAGCGTGCGGCTAGCTGGGGATCAATATCAATATACCGGCTGGAATTTAACTGGGTTATCAGTGATGGCAAAGATATCTGAGAGATATTTCTAAAGGCAACCGGAATACCGTTGTTCCAGGTTATTCCGCTAATATTAAAAGTCCCGTCTTGATTAAAGATGATCTTCGTGATAACATCCTGCCGGCGGATAAATTTATAGACAGTGTATTTTTTGCCTTTGCGTAAATATATTCCCTCAATTTTTTGGTAATACCTATTTTCTCCGGATATGCTGTGGTTTAAGAAATCCGGCCATTCTTTCTGTGTTTCTACAGGGAATGTTAAAAATTCCGGGTTTCCCCAGCGGATAGGGGTGGTTTCCATTGGCAATACTTGGGGAAAATCCTCATCTAAGATATATAGAGGATAAGATTCCCAGATTAATGACTCGGTTTCTGTCGGGGGACGGTGTTTTATCTGCTGTCCGCTTGTTGTTGCCTGGGTTACCTGATGCACCTTAAGAATTCCAATATCCTGATTATCTACTCCGACGTGTAATTGCAGGCCTTTTCTAACGCTGAAACTGCTGGCTGATTTTGTGGGAGAGTAGGTGACTAATTCCCGGGAAACAGTGCGGCAGAATTTCGCGCTTTCTGTATAATCTGAAAAATAAAAATTCTCGGAGGTTTCTTTTTTTACTAGTTGTCCGATGATTGCTTGTTCGTTATTTCCCAAAAGAACGACTTTTTCTCCCCGGCGTTCAAAAACAACGAAATTTTCCGGATTTAATTCATCGACAATAGCTATGAACCGGCCCCGTTGTTCCCGGTCGCGCAGCACTGATACAGAGGAATATTTTATTAGTTCCCGGGAAAAAGTTAATATATAATCCTGGGAGAAGAAAGCCAGTGTAATCGGAAGCGGTTTTTTTAGTTTCGGATTGCTTTTCGCTAATTCTGTTAAAGCTTTTACAATATCTCCTGCCCGGGGCTTACTTTCTTGGCTAAGACCGAATACTTCGTCTAAAAAGGCGCTGCCGAGTGTTGTTCTTTCCAAAAAAGAATCCTGGCGGGACATTTCATTAAACTGTGCTTGGGCTCCGAAATTTACGGTTTCCACAAATCCGGGAGCGCCTAAGCGGGTTATTTTTATGGTTTGTCCGTCATCAAAGATCAGTAGTTGGTTTTTCGGATGTTTGGAATCTGCCAGGACAACGGCTTTTGTCGGGCGTCTTTGTCCGACACCGATTCCCATTTTTTGAAAGGTAAGCTTATCAGCATCAATGTCGGTGATGTGAACACGATATACGCGATCAGCAATATATGGGGGGACTCTGAAGTTATATTTTCCGATTTTAAAGTTTGTCGACACATTATTTATCTTTACTCCGTATTCACGCACACTTTTCATGGGGATACATTTTGCCGGTAAGGAAACTTTTCCAAGAAGTGATTGTGAACTGACGAACTCGTTAAATGCTTCGGCAAGGCCGTCATCTTTTATCTGAACCTTAGGGGAAAGCGTGTTTGGTATTTCTACATTTTTGGCAAAGCAGACAGCAGCTGCAGGGCATAATAGAGCCGCGGCTATAATTGTAAGCAGGCAGCTAATATAGCAGATATTCTTGAGCGTATTTGTTTTAAATATATTCATTTTTCACCGCGAATTAAACAATATTAAGGTTCTTTCTTGTTTAAGCTGAATAAAAGAACCTGATTTCACAGATTAAATACGATTACACAGATTCATTTCCTATCAAACGTAGACAATCGCTGTAATCTGCTTCTAAATCATTGTAATCAAGGACATTCTTTAATTTTGAACCTAAATAAGAATGACCCATATTAAAGAAACCTCAAAATCAATAAAGTATATCATATCCCGGAATTTTTACAAGCAAAAGCGCCGAGGAACCTAGGGGTGGTAACTTCTTATTTTGTAATATGTTATATAGATATATCTCTGTAATGATGGTAAATAGATGGCAGAAGCTCATAATTGCTTGACATAGAAAAGAACATGACATAACATATTATAAAATAGTAAAATAGGATCTTAAGGCCAACTATCTTAAGAAGTCTATGGTAAGGAGAGAGTTATGAATTTAGATATTTTACAAAAAATGATTCTGGGTAATCGGGTTTTAGATTATCTGATTTGTTTGGGGAGTTTTATCCTGGGGATTCTGGCGCTTTTATTAATAAAAAAAATTATTATTACTCGTTTAAAAACCTGGGCGAAAAAGACCGCGACCATGGCGGATGATTTCGCGGTACGTTTACTGCAGCGGGGAATTATGCCGCTTTTGTATTTCGGGGCTCTATATATAGGTATTCAAGGACTGGTTTTACCCGAATCATTAAAAAAAGGTATTAATCTCCTGGGAGCTTTTATTTTAACAATAGTGGCAATACGGACATTGATATCATTTATGAATTTTATTATGCTGCCTTTTTTACTGGGAAAAGAAAAAAATGAAGCCAGGGAACGCAGCCTTAAAGGCCTTCTGCTTGTGGTTAGAATAGTTGTCTGGGGAGTCGGTATTGTTTTTCTCCTGGATAATATGGGTTTTAATGTTTCCGCGGTTATTGCCGGGTTAGGGATCGGAGGTATTGCCGTTGCTTTGGCTGCGCAGGCAGTTTTGGGGGATCTGTTCAGCTTTTTCTCGATTATGTTTGACCGGCCTTTTGAGATCGGTGATTTTATTATTATCGGTGATTATATGGGGGCGGTGGAAAATATCGGGATTAAGACCACGCGGATTCGCAGTCTGGGGGGAGAGCAGTTGATTTTTTCCAATACTGATCTAACGAATTCCCGGGTACGTAATTACAAAAGAATGGAGCAGCGCCGGGTTGTTTTTTCTCTGGGGGTTACTTATCAGACTACTCAGGCGCAGGTAAAAGAAATCCCTGGGATTATTAAGAGTATTATTAATGGAATTAGTGATGCTAAATTTGATCGGGCGCATTTTTCCGCGTACGGTGATTTTGCTCTGAAAATTGAAATAGTATATTATGTTATCGGAGCGGATTATAATAAGTATATGGATATACAGCAGGAGATCAATCTTAAAATCATGCAGGAATTTGCAAAAAGAAGTATTGAGTTTGCTTATCCGACACAGACGCTGTATGTAAATAAAACATAATGAAAGTAGAAAATAGAAAGTTGATGATTGTTCTCCAGTTAAGAAATTTTAAAAATATTTTTTGGGTACAATTTTCAATTCTCAATATTCAATTTTCACAGGATTAAAATAGGTTTTTAAGTTATCGTGTGTGTGAGAGTAAACGCGCCGAAGGATAGAATAAGGATTGTTATGGGACGAGATTTGATTGTTATCGGAGACCGGGTGCTGATTAAGCCGGATAATGCCAAGGAGATGACTTCTTCGGGATTATACCTTCCGCAAAGCGCTTATGAAAAAGAAAAAGTTCATAGCGGAAAAGTCATAAAAGTCGGCCCGGGAATCCCGGTGGCTGAGCCGCAGGATGTGTCTGAGGAACCCTGGAAAGAACGGGAGAGCAAAACCAGGTACTTTCCTCTGCAGGCAAAAAATGGTGACCGGGCGGTGTTTTTGCGTAATTCTGCGGTAGAAATCGAGTTTGAAGGCACAACTTATGTGATTGTTCCCCAGTCAGCAATTTTGGCATTAATACGCAATGATATCCCTGATGATATTTAATAATACTTAGTTGTTATTACTAAGAAAGGGCAGGAAATTGAAAGTAATATTTTTAGGTACAAACGGATGGTATGATACAGATACAGGCAATACTATTTGCACGCTTATAAAGGCCAGCCGATGCAATATTTTTCTTGATGCCGGATTTGGCTTGGCTAAGGCCGACCGTTATCTTGACCCGCGTAACCCGACATATATTTTTTTAAGCCACCTTCATTTAGATCATGTTATCGGTTTGCATGCTCTGGCTAAATTCAAGATGCCTAAAGGGTTATTTGTGATTGTGCCCCGGGAAATGAATTCCGCGCTTAAAACTTTGTTCGATTCACCGTATACAATGCCGCCGAAGGTGCTAGCATTTCCGACCTCGATAAAGACTATCTCTGAAGAATTGAAAATACCGGGAGCAGTTGTTCAGACTCGTAAGCTTATTCATCGCGGAGGATGCTTTGGTTATCGCTTTACCTTTGACAAAAAGGTGATCAGTTATTGTACCGATACCGGTGTTTGTGATAATTTTAAAATTTTAGCAAAAGACGCGGATCTGCTTATTACCGAATGCGCGTTGAGGAAAGGTCAGGATGACAGCGGATGGCCGCATCTTGATCCGGTGGCCGCGGCGAAACTAGCCAAAGAAGCGAAGGTAAAGAGAATGATCCTGACGCATTTTGACGCGCATAATTATAAAAATAAAGACCAGAGAAAGCGCGCGCAGGAATATGCAGTAAAGATTTTTCCCAAAAGTATTGCTGCCGAAGACGGCGTTCAGATAACAGTATAAAGGAGAACCATGAAAAATATTTTAGTGATCGGATTAATATGTTTTTTTAGCATCAGCAGCGGAGTTTTTGCGCAAACTGCACCTAAGGAAAAAATTTTGGATACTGATGAAACTATTCTGAGTGTCAAATCCGGGCTTGAGCGCGTGAACACGTTTTCTGCTTTGCTTGAACAGTATAATCTTTTGCAGGATCCGAAAGCAAAAGCCCGGGTACAGATGCATTATAAAATTCCGGATAAATTTCGTATGGAGGTAACTCTGAGCATGAGTGAGGATGATCCGATAATGAAGCAAACAATGCTTTATGACGGAAAGCTGCTGTGGCAGTTAGAAAATGCTCCGGATGGCAAAGTGATTAATGCGATGAAATCTGATGTGAGTAAGGAAACCCCGGATAATGCCCCGCTCACCAAACAATTCAGCCTGATTGACCAGTTTAATGCGATGTTAGAGCAATATGATGTTACGGCGGCTAAGGAGAGTGTTTTAGAATCCCGTCCGGTAGCAGTATTGCATATGCAGTTAAAGGAAACACAAAAAGCAATGATCTCGGCGAAGCTGAATACGGATAAAAATCCGGCCGCGCTTAAAATGATCCCGGAAAAAATGCTTCTTTACTGGGATATTGATAAGAAGTATACGTCAAAGATGGAAATATTCAATCCGGATGGAGAAATGATCACTTTGATCAATTATCAAAATGTGCAGATCAATCCCAAACTTGATGAAAAGATTTTTTCGTATATCCCTTCGGAAGGGGTTAATGTTATGGATAGGTCTGAAATGTCTCAACCCCGAGACGCAGTACCTCTGCAGGGAAAGAGCCCGGGATTTGTATTAACCGATTTAAAGGGAACCAGCTACGATTCAGAAAACTTAAAAGGAAAGATCATTATTCTCGACTTTTGGGCAGACTGGTGCCCGCCGTGCAAACAGGAATTACCGTTAATTGAGAACGTGTATAAGAAAATTAAAAGTAAAAACGATGTTCAGTTATTAACGATTACCAGCGGAGATAAGCAGGTAATTGCCGATTTTGTTGAGAAGCAAGGGTTCACTTTTCCGGTGTTGCTGGATGAGCAGGCGGAAGTTATCCGGGATTTTAAGGTAGTGGCTATCCCGCAGATTTTTGTCATAGATGCCCAGGGGAATATAGCGGAAAGCTATCAGGGCTACAATGCCGATATTGAGGAAATGCTTTTAGAAGATATTAATAACTTGCGGCAGAATATAAAGAAATAGCGGGAGAAGCAAAGTGAATAAAGAGATAAAAGCGGCTATGAACGCGGCAATAGCCGCGGGAAAATTTATTAAAAGCCGGAAAGGAAAGCATAAAAGTATCCGGTATAAAGGCGATATTAATATCGTTACCGATGTTGATGAGAAAGCCGAAGAACTTATTGTCCGAAGCCTTAAAAAATCTTTTCCGGAATACGGGATTCTTGCCGAAGAACGTCCCGCGGAAGAAAAAAGTTCCGGCCGATGGATAATTGACCCGATTGACGGAACAACAAATTTTGCCCACAGTTTTCCTTTTTTTACGGTCTCAATTGCGTTAGAAAGAGAAGCAGAGGTTATTCTGGGGGTAGTTTATGATCCGATGCATGAAGAACTTTTTACCGTCAGAAAAGGAAAAGGGTCTTATTTAAACGGAAAACGTATTTTTGTTTCACAAGAGCGCAGTTTGTCCAAAGCATTTTTAGCCACGGGTTTTTCCTACGGATTCCGGGAACATAAAGATAATAATATTTCTAATTTTGAAAAATTTCTTAATGTATCTTTGGCCGTGCGCCGGGCCGGAGCCGCGAGCCTGGATCTTTGTTATGTTGCCTGCGGCCGGTTTGACGGCTTTTGGGAATCCGACCTTTGCCCCTGGGATACCGCGGCCGCGACATTGCTGGTTAGTGAAGCCGGCGGGAAAGTAACTGATTTTATAGGGAAGAAATTCAGTAATTACAAAACCCAGACTCTGGCCAGTAATGGAAAGATACATAGGCAGATGATGAAAGTTCTGAACTGTTGCAGGTAACAGGTTTCAGGTAGCAAGTTAAAAATACCTGCGACTTGTGACTTGCGACCTGGGACACTTAATAGTGGAGCAAAAGAGCATGCGTACTGGTTTAGCCTATATGGGCCATCATAATCCCAAACATGTGCGGCAGGATTTAGAAGAGATCAGGTCGCTGGGATGTGATGATATTTTTTTGGCGGCTCAGGAAAATGATTTTGTTTATATGACCGGCAAACCTGATTTTTTCCCGGAACTTGCGAAAGAATACGGGATTCGGCCGCTGGTTATTTTTTGGGGAGCGCTCAATTTGTTCGGCGGAGGTAAATCCAGCCAGTTTTTATTAAATAATCCGCAAGCTTATCAGAGGGCTAAAGACGGTTCGCATATTCCTGCCGGGTGTTATAATAATCCTTGTTCTATTGAGTATATAAAAGGATTAATCGATCTTATTTCCGAAAGGGGATTTGAGGGTTATTTTATTGATGAGCCTTCATTGATCAACTGTTATTGTCCTTCCTGCCAAAATCTTTTTGAAAAAATATTTCAAAATAGCCTAATCAGCGCGGATGCTTCTCAAGTGAATGAATTCAGAAGGAAAGCGGTTATTAATTATGTGCGGGGCATCGCGGATTATATTAAAAAAAATCATGCACAGCTGGAAACACAATGCTGTTTAATGCCCAGCGATAAATCTGCCTGGGCCGAAACCGCACAGATAGAGGCTTTGGATAATCTGGGCACGGATATATATTGGGTCAACGAGGATAAGGATGTTGAAGGGATGACTCCCTTAGTGCGGGAAATGGCTCAGGTTTGTCAAAATAATAATAAAAAACATCATCAGTGGCTGCAGGCCTGGGGTGTGCAAAAAGGCAAAGAGCCGCGGATTATCGCGCAGGGGGAGATACTTTTACGCGAACAGCCGGATGCGGTTTATGTATGGGCTTATCAGGGGCAGATCGGGACATCGGAATCTTGCGAGGATCCGCAAACTGCCTGGGCTGCTGCCTGTGAGATATTAAAAAAAGCCAGGCAGGTAACTTGATCTAATCAATTTATTTTTTACAAGATATTCCGCAATGATCTGAGCGCGCTTTCTATTCCCCTTGATATTCATATGCAACACATCTGCAAAGTATTCTTTCTGATCTATCATAAGACTATTTATATCTATCAAGTCCACGGACATTTCATTTGCTACCTGCTTAGTAATCTCGGTATGCTCTTGCATTGCCCGTATCCATTCATTATTATAAGTTTGGACAGGATAGTCTTTAAAATCTGTTGCCTGAGTTACCAGAATGGGGATTACTCCGTGAGTTCTGGCAATGCCGATAAGCGTTCTTAAATTTCGTTTAAATGCCTCGGCCGAAGAATTGCGCAAATTGTTTTCAGGATTTCCTGTCTTTTTCTTCCAGGCAACTGAATGTATGTGCGGGTCTTTTATCGGCGGATACCCTAATAGATCGGCAATTACTTCCAAAAGCCTGCTTTTTCTCCAAAAAGAAGGCTTTGCAAGCTTCCATGACTGCTGTGCATGAGTATAATCATTTTTAAACCCTGAAAACACCAGGCGATTCCAGGCATCATTAAAACCTACATAGAATATGATGATATCCGGATTTAAATCTATTATCTTCAATGACAACAAAGAGATAATATTTGCCGTACTATACCCGGGTAATCCGGCATTAATAACATTTACTTTTTTATCTGAATATCCCGATAATACTTTTTCAAGCTGCCGAGGGTAGCTATCTTCTTTAAATACTCTGGTCCCGTAGGTACTTGAACCTCCGAGGCATACTATCTTGATTGAATCAGGATCAGCCGCATATAAAATATTTTTTTCCGCTCTAAACCCCTGGGCATTATGGTCATAATGTTTTGGATTAGCCGCATAAGCAGTAAAGGGGTGTGCAATAAACATGGAAGCTGGATTATATGTGACTCTGGTTCTAACTTTTTTAGTTTCTTTTATGTGCTCATGCAAGCGTATTCCTATTTCACCGATTACTAAAATTAAAAACCAGACAATAGTAATAAACACAAAACTTTTTTTTATCTTCATTTCAGCCTCTTGACTTTTATTTTAGAACTATTTTCTCCTTGATTGATGTCCTTTTGTATTATAATATCATAAAAAAGACATAGCTACTGTACATATATTACAGCTGTGAAAATTTTCAACATAACCGGTAAATTTTTAAGTATATGGTTAATAATCTAAAAAAAATCGCGCTTGTTCTAAGCCCTCCTTTTTGGCCGAATCTTCCGCCGCTTAGCCTGGTGATGCTCTCCGGATATCTGCGTAATAAACATCTGGATGTTTCGGTGTTTGACCTTAATAATATATTTTTTAATCAGGCTGATCAGGAACTTCAGACTTCCTGGAAAATGAGCTGTAATAAACTTCTCGAGAATATGATGCCGGTATTGCTCCGGGGAAAATTTACCAAACTGTTTAATCAATACATAGATAAACTTGCCGCTTTTGATTATATCGGGTTTTCCTGCTACCAAAGCAATATTGATACTACCCTGGGTATTGTCGAGTTATTGAAAATTAAAAATAAGGATCTGAAGATTATCTTAGGCGGCCCGGAAATATCCCGAGTGTATTTTAAAACCAACGGAGCGTTTACCCCGCGGTTAAAAGAATTAGCCGATTGCCTTGTTGCCGGGGAGGGAGAAATCCCTTTTTCGCAGTTTGTGCAGGGGGAAACAGTAGAAAAAATTGTATTATTCCGGGAACAGGATGATTTAAGTGAAAATGAATATGTTATTTTAGGATATCCGGATAGTTATGTTGACTTGTATCCGAGAACGAGAACTGTTTCACTTTTATTTTCGCGTGGTTGTATCCGCGGCTGCCGGTTTTGTTCAGAAAGGTTATTAACTAAGCGTTTTAAATCAAGATCAGTGGATAACCTGATCCACGAGATAGAGTTCCACAAAGACAACAGGGTTAAGGTTTTTGTTTTTCATGATTCCATGCTGAACGCGGATTTAAATAAACTGGAACAATTGTGTGATGCGGTCATCGAAAAATTCGGCAGTATCCCCTGGGAGGCGCAAATCGGAGTACGTGCGGATATGCCGGAAAACCTTATGACTAAAATGAAACAAAGCGGCTGTTATAATCTTTTTATCGGCTTAGAATCCGGTTCAAACAGAATACTGCAAAAGATGAACAAAGGGTTTAGCCCAGAAGAGGCCGCGGAGTTTTTCAGAAAACTTAAAAGCGCGGGTTTGTTTTTCGGGGTAAGCCTGATGGTTGGTTTTCCGGAAGAGTCGGAGGAGGAGTCTCAGGAAAGCCTGGATTTTCTCATAAAACACAAGGATATTATCCCAAAAATTGAACAGATCAATCCTTTTGTCTATTATGACGGAACCGATACTCAGGAAAAATATGATTATCGCAGAAATCAGGATATCGTCGAAAGAACAAATATGGTCATTGATCGGTTGAAAAAAGAAGGTTTTAAAATGACGAACGCTTTTTTAAATAATCTGGTGGAGAAATAGAAGGGGTGTTTGTTCTGAGGTTGCTTTGATAACACTGACATCACCTGCCCGAGCCCGGCCCATTTTGGGGCTGGGTAGGGTCAGGTGGATAAAATGGTTATAGATTTTTATTTTGTTTTCTTTATTCTATGATACCACAACTCTGCCGGAGAAGGGAAGGGGGCAAAGTAGCGGGACAGGCCGGGTTTGACTCTGTTATTTTCGCTGTTTTCAGCTTTCAGTGCCTGACCCTATTGTTTCTGCAAACAAATGATAGCAACACCCCTACGATAGATACCATTAATAAGGTGCCTAAAAATATTTTTCCTTTAAACTTAATGTTGCTCAACTTAGCACTTCTTTCTTTAAAAAGATCTTCAGTTTGCGTATTAAAATCATTGGCCGAGTCATCGTAGTACATCATGCCTGGGTTGTTTTCCATTTGGCTAGATAGTTCTTCCAGTAAACGGCCCGATTTCTGTTTAAATTCCTGATTTACTTGTACTCTTTCCGCCACGAACACCCCATATGTTGTAATTAAAGCCACCAGTATTGCTATAGAAAATATTATATAAAAACGCTTAGGGGAACCTGTGCTAATTTCTTTTGATTCATTATTGATTTCACTCATAGACTTTTCCTCCTTTTTATTTTCTATTTTTGCAAAAAACCCGCAGGACAACTACATCCTGCGGGTTTTAAAAAAATAACCAACAAGTTATCTATCAGTTGTTCCTGATATCCCCGCAGTGAGAGGAGCTGCTATAAACTCTCCATTAAAACTGCCTACTCCATTCAGCCACCTATCCCCGCCAGGGGTAACTCCTTGTTCAGTTATCGTAACACCGCTCATGCTACCTAAGACAGTTCCACTCTCGATCTCATTATTTGATGATAACATAACATCGGCAGATATTAAGGCCTTGTTTGTGGGTAATTGAAATCCAAAATCAGCTTCATTAATAAATACTTTTCCTTCACCATCAATTTTCAGTCCATCATTCTCATAGGTACCGCCACTAAACCATACCTTACCGATTACTCTTTGATTGATACCTCTAACCACCTTTACGACAAGTATATGGAAGTCTACCTGCGTCTCTATTTTATTGTCTATTTTTTTCTCTTTAGCAAAAGTTGACTCTGGAACCAGCCCCGCGATAGTTACCATGAACGCTACCGACATTAATACTACCACCAATTTTCTTCTGTTCAAGAAACTTAAATTTTTCATAAAACCCTCCTTTTTTTGTTAAATATTATTTGATAATTTTATTTAATTACTTTTTATTTTCCTTTATGGTTTTTTCTATCGCGATTAATCGGTTATTGATTTCTTGAATAGATCTACCAATATTAATAGCTGTTCCGAGAATCACACCAACCATCGCCACAATAACACCTAACATCCCCATTATTCCCGCATCCATTTTTCTCTCCTTTTTTATTTA
Source organism: Candidatus Omnitrophota bacterium (assembly GCA_043826565.1). Taxonomy (GTDB): domain Bacteria; phylum Omnitrophota; class Gorgyraeia; order B26-G9; family B26-G9; genus JBDRPX01. Next base: position 46,542 of record JBDRPX010000008.1, on the reverse strand, counting down.
TATATAACGCCCGAAATCACTGGGAGGGTTCCGACCCGGTCTTTTTCGGGGCGGGTTCCGATTGCCCTGGAGCGAATTGTTATAGATTAATTAAATTATCAATATCATTTTCCCAGTTTTCGGGATTGGTTGCAATGTATTTTCTAATTGCGTCTAAAGATTTCTGGTTTCGGATAATATGGTCATAAAATAATCGTTGCCAGATTTTACCCGAAATATTCAGGTTATTATCATTGATATATTTTACGTATTCCAGAGTAGATTTTGATTTAAAAGAACGAATAATTTGATATCGTAGGGACAGGGCTTGCCCCTGTCCGTTTATTAATAATTATAATGCCATGCAAATGGTTAGGCATGATTATATATTCATCTAATGTAATGTTATTGTATTGGTTTGGTATATCGATCCATTGTTTTTCGATAATATTTCCTAATCTGGTTAATTTAATATTGTTTCGGACAGCCGCAAGGGCTGTCCCTACGGTATGTTCAATATATTCGCCAAATATAATTTTTCTATTTTTCGAACAAATGGTTACAAAATAATACCCATTTAATGAATAATCATAATTTTTTACTCGAATTTGTTTTCTGGTTATTAATTTTGGCATTTTTTATTTCTATAACATAAATATCACCTACTGGGTTGAGCCCAAATCCGGGCACCCACCAGTTAGGTGAATAGATTTGTTATGTAATGTCATGAAATGATTTATGAAGTTCTTTTTGTTTGCATTTAGGGCATTCAATTTCAATACCACTTACTGGACTTAAAGCAAGTGTATATGCTGCATTGTTATTAACAACCTTATAACCAAAACCACAGTATATACAATAATGTATCTTATATTCATTAACACAGTATAGCGAATTTTCTAATGGGGTCGGATATACCACTGGGTCTATTCTAATTGCACTGACGGAACGAACAATTGCAGAAGCAGAAGCATTTGCTGTGTCAACAGAGATCATATCAATTGTTTTATTTGAAAAATTCTTCAATATTTCTTTTAATTCAACTACGTTTTCTTGGTGTTCTTGTATGTTTTCTAATTTTGAATTTATATTCTTTAATATCTCTAAATCTGGTTTTGGAAACATAGTTTCGCATTTTTTATACCACCAGTCTCGCATTTCCGTTATTGCTTTGCGCTTTTTAGGATTATCTCCAAAATCAGTATGACAGTTCGGACATAGCGGTGCAGCATTCTCAATTGTGTCGGGGCCCCCAAACTCTTGTGGTATTATATGGTGGACTTCAACAGTACCTATTTTGCGACAGACACAACATTGATAAGCTGCTTTTTCTTTTACCTCTGATTTAATTTTTTCAGAAAAAGGCATATTCCCTCCAGATTAATTTTTTATAATATACATAACAATATAATCAGCCGCCTGAACCGCTGTCGCGCAAATCAGGCCGCGGTTCAGGTCGGCTGGATGAGATTGTTAGACGTTTTATTGTTTTTTGTTTGATAGTAAAGTTTTAAATTTTAAACCAATAGCTTTTATTAATTTACATATTCCCAGAATAAAGAAGAATACTGGTAAAAGCAACCAATATACATGGTAGATAAATTCTCCATGGTAATGGCTGAACGTTGGTGCCCCTATAGCCATGAATGATCCATGCAATAATCCCGCAATATTTATTCCGATGATGGAAAATACTGCCGATATTGGTGAAAACAGTAATGTATAGATTGCTTTTCTGAAACATAAATTGTCCGAAATGGTTAATACTTTTTTCCTATATATACCTATAGGTAACACCAAGGTAATAATGGCTCCTATTATAATTGTAATAAAATTAAAAATAATCATATTTTATAATTTCGTCTAACATTTGAGCTCAGGCAGAGGAAACGCGCAGCGGTTCCGATTGCCTGTAGCGAATCGTTAGATGATGTTTTAATTGTTCTCGTGTAATAAATCCCCCCGCCATTCATCATAAATAGGGATAGTCTCTTTAGTTACATATTTAAATAATGCTGCTTTTATTTTATCGTAAGTTTCGGTATTAATGATAGTCTCATTTTCCCCAACCCAGTTATTTTCAGGACTTATAAAGAAGAAAGCACTTTCGTCGAATTCTTTCAAGTCTTTTGGTCTTCTGTAAGTAATTCTTATCTCTATAACGTTGTTTTCAGGGGGAATAGCTACTCGAGAATTTACATTCAACCAATGAGAACTAAATTTAAATGCTTCTGGTTTTTGGGGTTCTAATTTTGGGACATAATGTTCGTGTGAAGAATCTCGAGTAGAAACTGGAAATTTGCCAGTTTTGGGAATAAAGCGGTGAGTATACATTTCAACTTTTACTTGAAGTGCATCAATGGGACCTATATTAGTAATAGTAAAATGGGCTGGCATTTTACCTGAATCTCGCAATTGAGTAGATAATCGAATTATTGGACGTAAATTAAGGTTAGCTATTATTTTCGATAGCTCATAATTATTCTTTGCAGTGATATTCGCACTTCTAGCATAACAAATTGCAACTATAGAAATCACAATTGGAATCACAGGTTTCCAATTTTTTTTAAACCATTGCATACAAATAGTATATTTTTCCTTAATTTTCATAATTTAGTATTTATCTTCATATAACATTCAAACTCACCTGCTGGGGTGAACTACTTTGCGCGCACCCACCAGTTAGGTGAAGTGCGTTGATAATATAAAGACCCCCTTCGTGTAAAATAGACATGCTATTGAGCGCGGAGCTCAATGCATAATTTTAATCGTGCTGAACCATACCGGGAACGCACATACAGCAAAGGAGGCCTTTATGCGTTTTTATAAGCCATATAGTAAATTTTACTGCGGGATTGATGTTCATTCAAGGATTATTTATCTGTGTATTATCGGAGCTGATAAAAAGGTGATCGTGCATCGTAAGCTCAAAAATCTGGAAACTGATAAGTTATTGGCAATACTTAAGCCGTATCGGAAGAATATCGTAGTCGTCTGCGAAAGCACATTTGCCTGGTATTGGCTATCTGATTTTTGCACAGAGCATGGATTTGAATTTATTCTGGGACATCCCTACTATATGAAAGCAATCAGCGGTTCAAAAGTTAAGAACGATAAGATAGATTCTGAGAAAATAGCCAGACTAACGCAATCCGGGATGTTTCCTTTGGCTTATGCCTGTTCGAAAGAAAAACGGTCTTTGCGTGACCTTTTGCGTCGAAGGTTGTATTTTGTAGAGATAAGAGCAAAGCTTATTGCACATATCCAGATCTTAAACTATCAGGCTAATAAAGATTCCTTAGGCAGGATATCCAATGTTACCGCAAAACGAATTGATCTATATGAGCGATTCGATGATGAAGCCGTAAAAAGATCAGTAGACGCGAATTTAAAAACAATAGATTTTTATAATAAAACAATAAGTGATCTGGAAGTATATATTCGCGCTCAGGCAAGAGCGTTTAACCGCAAAGAATTATCAATCTTGCAAAGCATAAATGGCATCGGCGATATTATTGCCTTAACCATCCTCTATGAAGTAGACGATATCAATCGGTTTGAATCAGTACAAAAATTCTCCTCATACTGCCGGCTGGTTAGATGCGCTCACGAATCAGCCGGTAAAAGATATGGCGCCGGAGGCAAAAAAATGGGTAATGTGTATCTTAAACGAGTGTTTTCGGAGGCAGCTATATTTGTTACTAAGTTTAATCCTAAAATTGAAAAATATTATAAAAAACTGGAAAGTAAAAAAGGCAAAATGAAAGCATACAGTATCTTAGCTCATAAGATCGCGACAGTAGTTTATTATATGCTCAAAAGCGGGAAGGTTTTTGATATTGATAGATTTTTAGCGCATTAATCGGCCAGGCGGCAATGATCCCGACTTCTAACTGGCATAGAAACATAAGCTTGAATTAGAGTTCTGAAAATGGCCTGTAAGAATAGATCTTGGATGACCTCTTGAGCTATTTCATATAGCCTGTCGCGTTGAATGGGTTGCTGCCTGTGCCATAACTTGTTCTTAGATAATTAATGATTTTACGTGTTCTGCTCCTTCCCCGAGCCCGGAACTAACTGGCACTCCGAATATTCGGAGCAGCTCTTGCATATTGAATGGGACGGTATAAGGGCATAAAATATTCTCTGGGACGTATAGATATAACTGTACTAGGACTACTGTAGCAATTTTGCGGATTGGTTGATGAGCCCGTATAGATGTTTAGCGCGGAACATGTTTTCGCAGCTCAATTTGAGATTAAGTCAGAATTCGTTTTTTATTAATTTTTAAGAGCCAATTAATACATGGTACTTAAATACCCTGTGTCACGGAACTATTTTCTCTTGACACCCGGGGGTCTTATAGATGTTAGATGTTTTTATTTATTATTTGTTTTAGAAACGTTAACATCCTTATCTGTACTAATATTAATTTCTGCAACTGCGTTTTCTTTAGGGGTTTGTTTGTCTGAGTTAAGTACCGTATGTCCTCCTAAAAAAACTAAAACTACTGCAACAATGAATAGTGCATAAGAAGTGTACATAAAGAAATAACTAATATGTCCAACCCAAGGTTCGGAAAAACCTAAAAAAGTTTTTATTGGTTTAGAGCTCTCATATGCAAGTGAACATCTGCGTCTAAGATGATTATGAATTAAAGCTGAAATCAAACCTATTGAAAAAATGAGCAATCCATTAAGAATAGCTTTCGAAAGAGGTTCATAGCTGGGATTATTTAAAATTGATGGCAAAAAGGTCAATAAAGCAACAGCCCCGCCACCGTTTATCAAAATAAGCCCTTTTACATTTTCCGTGTCTATCTGAGCTCGTATTTCTTTCCCGTTCATAGATTCCTCCTTTTTTGCACTTGAGGATGATGTTTTTAAACTTTTCAATAATAACTGCACTTTCTGCTTAACCTTTTCGTGTGTTTCTTTTAAGCTTTTTGCATATTCGATCAAAGCTTTATGGTGTGCATCCATACTTATCTTATGGATATTAGACTGAGTTTCTTGGTATGTCCAAGCAGAATGTTCATATTTATAAACTAATTCATTATTCATCTTATAGGAATCGATTAGTCCTTTTGCCTGAACATATGTCTCTACTATATTTTTTCTTAATACAATATCCTCAATTTTTGATACAAAAGATGTATTGTTTACATATATAGTAAAATATTCTTGTGTAAGAGGGTAGTAATATGGCAAGGGTGTATTTATTGGAGTAGCTTCCAAAATATTTCCCATCCCTTCCGTATAAATTTTCCACAAAGTTTCTATTTCGTCGTGAATAGCTTGCAGAAAACCTTTTATTTCTTTTTCTTCCTTTTGCTGTTGAGCTGAACATTGCAAATAGTGAGAAATTATAGTAGCAAGCAGAGTAATAGAGCTACCTATAAATGCACCTATGGCTGTGGAAATTAAAATATTTAAATTCATATTTATTTTCTCGTCTAACATTCAAACTCACCTACTGGGGTGAACTACTTTGCGCGCTCCCACCAGTTAGGTGAAGTGTGTTGTTATGGTTTTTAATTTAGTATTCCTTGTATATGAATAACTAACCAAGGATTTATATCTTGTACTATTTGTAGTATCTTATAGTCATCTTTATGCTTTTTATGAAACCACTTTGAATTTAATCGTTCAATTTTATCAGGAGGAAGCAAGCTTAAATGTATGTTTATTGTTGAATCATCCGGAAACAATCGTGTATCAACTAATATCGGATTAGCTAATTTTTTACTGCCATATTTAGAAAATCCTTGTTCAGATAAATTATTGCCTTTTACACAAATAGTAGGTAAGTTGTAGAGATCTTTAATTTTTGCAATTGGACTCCCCGTATGTGTTTTGTAAGGTTGTGATTTTGTTGATCGTACAAACGTATTGCCATCTTTATGGTGCGACCAATGCAAACCCTCAAATTTTTTATTATGGAAGCCATGATAGATATCTTTTTGCACCGATTGCTTAATCCAATAAATTTTATAAATACCTTTCCCATTAGTATATAAGATATTTATTTCTTTTTTCATAATTTTTTACCATAACATTTGAAATGAGCGGTTTTTGGAGCGGCTTTAGCCGCGGAAAAAATCCGCTCGATTGAGTCGTTATAAGTTGATTTTTAAATATTTTTTCATTTCTCCCATAATGAAGGTATCTTCTATTTCTGTGTCAATTGTATGTTCCACTGCTTCTTTTTCCACAAATAATTTATGTTCATCTTCACTTAATACATGGCCCAACGCACCAAATCTTGGATTTAATTTAAAATAATTGTTAATTTCTTCTTCGGTAAATATTTCCATAATCTTTCCCGAACTTTTGAGTATCAACAATCTGAAATCGTTTATAGTTTCAGTTTTATCCTTATGATTTTTTTGCAAACATTGAAATTCCTTCATTAAATTATAGAATTTTTCCCCAATAACATACCCAATCGCTTTTTCTATGCTAAATTCATCCTTGATATTTATTGCTGCGTTTATCTGCTCATTAATCAATTCTTCTTTATTTTTAATAAATTCTTCCATTATTTATTCTCCCTATAACATTTGAGCTCAGGCACTGGGATGAACCCCATTAAGTGCTCCCTCCAGTTGCCTGTAGTGATTTGTTAGGAGTTTTTATTTTGGTAATTCATCAAAGACCACAGCTTCACCATTATAGCCGTAACCTTTTCCACTTGCCATCTCAACTTTTATTATTGCATTTGCTCCCATATCTTTAGCATTTTTTACCATAGCCTCTAGAGCTGCAAAAAGTGAGCCTCCAACATGTTTTCCCAAAAAAGATGTTTCATTATATTCTCCCGACACAGAACCAAGACTAGTATATTGATATTCTATGGGAGGAACCCCAGAGTACACAGGCAAATCTAATTCGAGAGCTTTACCCTTAAATTGAGCAAATCCACCTGTTGCGCATCCAACAAGTAAAACTACAAATAATAATAATATTAAAATTTTATTTTTTATTTTCATTTTTATCTTCTCCTAACAACATAATCAGCGGCCTGGAGGCGGCTCATTTGAGCCGCTGGAAGGTCCGCTGGATTAGCTGGTTAGGCTATTAATTTTATGATTTTATTTGCTTTATATTTTTTAGTGAAGTGCATATAACTAAGATTGCACCCACTATAGCCATGGCAACAATTATTATTGAAAGAGCTATATTAGTAATTGTTCTTTCTGGATTAGGGAATGCATGATGGACAAAATTTTGAGCCATGCGGCTCAAGAGTATTAATAAAAACCCGATTATTATCCTTTTATATTGTTTTTTATCTTTTTTATATTGCATCACAGAGGCCACCAATGGGATTATTATGGCAATATAAATTATTAAATTTATTAAGGGGTGACTTAGGAAATTATAAATATTTGTCCAATTCATTTTATTTACGCCTAACACTCAAACTCACCTACTGGGGTGAACTACTTTGCGCGCTCTCACCAGTTAGGTGAAGTGCGTCGTTAGGTGTTTTATTGTAATTTAAAATTCTTTGTTATTTTTTCCTCATTAAAAATTTTTATTTCCCAGCTTTTCGGTGATGATTCTAAATAATGATATATCTCTTTTTTAGCATTAAACAAATCGGATCTTTTGTTATGCTCTTTTAGAAATTCATTGATCATGGGGGTAAACGAAGTTATATTAAAACTATTAATTAATGTGTCTTCAATATTTCTATCCATTTTAAGCCATAATCGGTCTATCTTTTCTTTAGTTTTTTGAGATAATTCCATTTGCGCTTTAATGAATACGCCAGAGGTAAGCATTCCTCGTGTGTTAAATTGACCTGCTAACGCCTCTGCTTCTTTTCTGAAAAATTCATAGGTTTCTGCCACAATATGTTCAAAATCTTCTAATTCTCTATTTATTTTTACTTTTGCTATTTTTATTTTAGATTCAACATCTTCTTTGTTGTTTTCTTTGGTAGTAGCATCGCCTTGAATAATAATTTTATCGCCGGCTACAATATCTCCAGCATGATCTATTTTTTCAATATTCACATTGTTTTTTTTCTTTTCATTTTCTGCAATAAGGAGTGTTTCGCGTGGTGCAAAAAATAAAATAGATAAAATAATAACCACGCAGATAAGAATGGATATCTGTGCCCATAACGGATAAAGCTTTATAATAGGAATTAAGTTTAAAAAATTGCTTATTTCTTTCATATTTTATTTTCACCTAACACAGTAATCACCTGCCTGAACCGACGCCTGAAAGGCGGCGGTGAAGGTCAGGTGGATTTATTTGTTATAGCTCTTCTTTTTTTGTTTTAGGAAAATATGCCGCCATTCTACCCATTATGACAATTAAATAGCAATACGACTGAAAACAAATAAAATCACAAAATTCCGGTTCGTTAAGAGTTTTGCCTACGGAATAACCGAGGCCACCGGACGAAAGTTTGACTAAATTAAATGATGAACTAATTGGATCGCCGTGTGTTAGAGAATTAAAGGTATCGCATATTTCTTGAGCTTGTTTCGTATCTACTTCTTTATTCATTGTCGCAAGCATTTTTGCCAGCTTGGGCCTTTCTTTGTATTGCCAGCCATTTTTCCACAACGCTATTTCTTCGGGTTTTTCATGAAGGTATGAAATAGTTGCGGTTCTTTCTATGAGTGGACGCATCAAAACCGCTGCGGCGAATAAATAGCCCTGACGAACAAGTTCGCGGATGCTTAGTGCAAGATTAATGCCCTGGGGAATAAGCTGACATCCTGCTTTTTGTAAATCATTTAATTCGTTTTTATTTTTATGGGTAAAGGCCGCAATCTCGGTATTCGCTTCAAGGCAAGAGAGAATTACTTGATCAAAATGATATACAGATTCTCTCCCTAGGTAGGGTTCATTGTTCGGTGTAAATATTGGTGATTGTTTTAATAATTTATTCATTTATTTTGGTATAACAGTAAATATACGCCTAGTCGTTTTTTATAAATACTTACAAATAATTATAGTAATTATAGAGAATAAAGTCAAAGAAAATATACTTTTCACTTGATTAGTGTCTTATTTGTATTATAATATCATAAAAAAAGACAAGGTCTGTTTTGGAGGGATATGTGCAAAAGATAGAAAAAGAATATAAATTGATTATGCCGGAGTTTCAAAGTTTTATTGTTTCCCGCGGATTCGTTGAAAATAATAAAGCACCCTATTTTGCCTGGTGGGTGAGGAAATTTCAGGCGTTCTGCGCTGATAATTCCGGAGAAACCGGAGATAGTTTAAAGGAATTCTTAGCTTATTTAAGCGGAGACGAAAAAACAGCCGACTGGCAGATTGAACAGGCAAAACAGGCGGTTTCTATATACTTAACTCATTATCTTGATGAAGAAAATGTCGTATTTAAAGGAACAATTAAGCCGGTAGCGGATAGCCGGGAGGCAATCATTAGCCGTACAAAAGAACTGCTGAGAATAAAGCATTATGCTTACAGTACAGAACGCACCTACCTTGACTGGGTCGGAAGGTTTTTTAGCTATATTACTGCGGTGAGAAATAAAAATAAGGAAATCGAACCCCAGGATATAAAAGAATTCCTGACTTATTTAGCGGTTCGGCGCAGAGTATCAGCTTCTTCTCAAAATCAGGCGTTTAACGCGCTGTTGTTTTTATTCCGGGATGTGCTGAAAATTGAACTGGGAGATATTGGTAAAGCTGTGCGTGCGAAGCGGGGAACAAAACTGCCGGTGGTTTTAACTATAGATGAAGTAAAGCGGCTTTTTAGTGTAATGTCCGGCAGGACACTGCTGCTGGCGCAGATATTATACGGTACAGGTATGCGCATGATGGAAGTATTGAGGTTAAGGGTTCAGGATATTGATCTGGAATCAAGTATTATTTTTATCCGGGCGGCAAAAGGAGATAAGGATAGGACGACAATGCTTCCGGCTTATGTTAAAGATGGATTAGTTAAGCATATTCAGGAGGTGAAAACTATTTATGATAAGGATATTTCTCTGGGATATGGGGAAGTGTTTTTACCGGATGCTTTAAGCGTCAAATATCCTTCTGCCGGCAGGGAATGGCGGTGGCAGTATGTTTTTCCCGCGGCTGACTTATCGGTGGATCCGCGTTCCGGTAAAGTGCGGCGGCATCATGTCGGAGAAAAAGTCCTGCAGAGGGCAGTGCGCAGTGCGGTTGTGCGGGCGGGAATAATAAAACACGCTACTGTTCATACCTTGAGGCATTCTTTTGCTACACACTTAATTCAAAACGGTGTAAATATCCGCGAAGTACAGGAATTGCTTGGCCATAAAAATGTAGAGACGACAATGATCTATACTCATGTTATTCGGGATATGTCCAATGCTCCGCAAAGCCCTTTGGATAGTTTATATGAAAATAATCGAACAGAAAATAACCACAATCCTTAGGCCTACCGGGATTAATCTCGCTCCTTATGTGATAAATCCTTACCAGGGTTGTCAGATGGGATGTTTGTTTTGCTACGCGCAGTTCAGCAAAAAGGCGCTTAAAGAGGAACTTCCCTGGGGACAATACGTAAAAGTAAAAATTAATGCTTTAGAAGTTTTAGAGCGGGAATTAGACGAGAAAAATCCGGAGAAAGTATTACTCGGTTCAACTACGGAATGTTTTCAAGCCGCGGAAAAAAAGTATGGGGTCACCGAGGCGGTTTTAAAACTGCTTAATCAGAGGAAGATTAAGTATATAATTCTTACGCGTTCTCTATTAGTTTGTGAGTATATATCTTTGCTGGGGGAGGGAAATTGTGAAGCTATATACTTTACTATTGATACATTGCCGGGAAAAATAAGGGAGTGCTTTGAGCCGTATGCTGTTTCTGTAGAAGATAGTGTTAAAACAGCTAATCTTCTGGCGAAAAACAATATTCCGGTAATTGCTTATTTTTGTCCGGTTATGCCGGAGTTATTTGAGTTTCCTCATGCGGCGGAGAAGATGCCGGGAGTAGAAAAGGCGGAATTTGAAATAATGAATTTTAAAATGGCGGGGATACCGAATATAATTAAGCTTATAAAGCAGGTTTATCCGGAGTATGTTAAGGTTTATGAGCGTTTGGGTAAAGACCGGGAATTTTATGGAAAGACAGTTATCGGGCTGAAAACCAATATCCAAAAATCAGCGCAAAAGTATTTCCGGGATATAAAGATACACAGCCACGCGTTTGAAGATTTTTTTCAAAATAAATATTAAGGGTCATTCTTTAAACAAGAAAGAACCTAAAAAAAGCCCTCTCTAGATCAGAGAGGGCTTTTGAGCTCTGGTAATGCTTGTCTTTAGAAATCAGTGCTGCTGTGTGTAGCTACACACTTATGACATTGAATGCAAGTATCTTCGTCTTTTATGGTATTGAGAAGCTGCTTAGAATATTTTTTGTCGGAGATGTTTTTAGTGTGCAGGCTTGCCGGGCCGTGGCAGGCTTCACATTGCTTAAATTTCAGATGAGGTGTTATCTGCTCATTGACAAATCCGCCGGGCTTTCCGTATCCGGTGGTATGGCAAACCAGGCATTCCGGGTTTTTGTTTTCTCCGCGCATTTCTAAAATAGTCCAGGCTTTTTTAAATTTTCTTTTCTGGAAATCTTCGTAGCGTTTCGCGTGACAGGCCTTACAGGACTCTATTCCGACATAGGTGGCTTGTTCGCCGGACTCTGATACACTTGGTTTGGAATATATTTTTTTGGGAGCAGGCGGGGTGTAAGATTCTTCTTCCTGGGCACCGGCAAAGGGAACAGACAACAAAGCAACCCCGGCTAAAATCAGTATAATAAAATAGTATTTTTTCATTTCATTCTCCTTTGTTTTTATTCCCTAATAATGAATTTTTTGACCAGGTCCTGAAGATTGACACTCATTGCGGCCAGTTCCTGCGCGCTGGAAGCCATTTCCTCCATGCTCGCAGTCATTTCTTCCACAGAGCTTGATGTTTCCTCTATTGATGAAGCTGATTCTTCAGAAATTGCCGCAACTTCCGTTACCGCGCTTTTTGCCTCCTGGGCATTAATTGATTGTTTATTACTGGCTTCGGCAATTTGTTCTACCTGGGCAGCGGCGATTTCCGCGGCTTTGAAAATTTTTTCCAGCGACTGCTGGACTTTTTCAATTATCAGCCGGCCTTCTTCAACTTCTGTTGTAGCTGTTGTTACGGAAGCAACGGCTTTTGATGTTTCGTCCTGGATTGTTCTGATCAATGATCCGATTTGTGTGGCGGCCTGAGCGGAGTTTTCCGCTAATTTTCTTACTTCTTCGGCTACTACGGCAAATCCTCTTCCGGCGTCTCCGGCGCGGGCAGCTTCAATCGCGGCGTTTAAAGCCAGCAGGTTGGTCTGATCGGCAATGTTGGTAATTACGTCGACAATTCTGCCGATCTCCTGGGAACGTGCGCCCAGCTGTTCAACTACGGTCGCGATCTGATTTGCCGATTCGGTAATTCGGATTATTTTGTCCGCGGCTTGATGCGATGCTTTCATACCGTCCTGAGCCAGTTCCGAGGTTTCTTTTGTGGCTAAGGAGCTTTCTTTAGCACTGCTGGCAACTTGTTTTACAGATTCGGTCATTTTACTGATGATATTCGATGTTTCTTCACTGCGTCTGGCCTGGGTGGTAATACCCTGGCTGATCTGCTGTACTGTCGAAGAGACTTCTTCAGTGGAAGCGTTGATTTGTTCGGCGGAACTGGACAATCCTTGAGCAGATGTGCTGACTTTATCCGCGGTATTTTTAACTTCCACGATAATATTGTGCAGGGTATCAATCATTTTGTTAAAGGAAGCACCCAAACGGCCGAGTTCATCTTCGGACTGAATATCTATAAGCTGAGTTAAATCTCCGCCTTGCGCGGCCAGATCTTCCGTAAATTTTTCCAGTTTTGCCAGCGGCTGCAGCATTATTTTAGATAAGAATAAAATAATAAAGATCGTGATTATGAATCCGATAAGAGAAATAAGGATATTCCGATTGCGGGCGGCAGCAATAGCATTATCAACCGGGACGAAATCTTTGGCGATACGCAATGCCCCAAGCAGGGTAAGATCTTTCCCGTGACAAACCATGCATTCTTTGCTGTTATTGATAGGTTCGATGTCTTCATAAACTCTCGACTGTGTTCTTTCCCGGATAACAACACCTTTAAATTTTTCTGCTTTATCCGGATTCTCAATGATAGTTTTTAAATTGTGGGACATGGATATTTCGCCGATCAACTCTGGCTCTGTGCTGCGCTTTATTTTTCCGGTATGATTGACAAGATGGATGACAAGTCCCGGGTTTTGTTCACGGATAAGTTCTAATTGTTTTTGGATTAATTCCTGTTCTCCTTCAAGCATCGGGTAACGGATCGCGCCTAATATTGTGCTGGCTAAAGCATTGGCATTTTCTGATTCAGTGTTACTGATCACTTTTGCCTGATACAGGGTATTGCTGATGGCCAGGATAGCAAAAACAATGACCAAAACAATTCCTATCCAGCCGGCAATTTTTCCTCCCAATGACCGCCTTACGATTGCAAACATATCTCCTCCTTCGTTAAAATCCTTTTTAAAACATTATCCTTTTATTTCGTTTAAGACCAAGTCAATAAGTTTTGGCAGAAGCTTGCTGATTTTTTCCGATAAACCAATTTTTAATTCGACACTTTCCGGCTCAATACCGAAAATAAGAATATCTTTTTTTATGCCTAGCTGTTTCATTGTCGAAAAGACATCTTTAAGGCAAATCTCATGCAAAGAGGCGGAGCTGATAGGGCAGTCCTCCTGCTCATAATCATCAGGCCGGAATTTATAAATGGCACCGCTTTCTCCGCCGGCCTGAATTGCGTCGACAATAATAACCTTATCCGCTTTTTCTATATATGTTATAAGTTCAATACCGCCGGTACCTCCGTCAAGGAGGTCAACTCCGGCAGGTACTTCTTGCTTACTAAGTGTTTCAATTAAATGTACTCCCACACCTTCATCACCAAGCAGAATATTTCCGCAGCCGATAATTAAAGTCATTTTAAGCTACGCGGAACTTTTTAATTTCTCCGCTGGGTTTGATCAAATGCACTGTACAGGCTAAACAGGGATCATAGGAACGGACTACCCGGGCAATTTCAATCGGATTATCCGCGTCCTGAACCGGAGTTCCGATCAATGCCTGTTCAATCGGTCCGCGCAGGCCTTTATCATCCTTTGGTGATACGTTCCACACCGTGGGAGTCATTACCTGATAGTTTGCGATTTTTGAATCTTTAATATTTACCCAATGGCCTAAAGCACCGCGCGGAGCTTCGGTTAAGCCCATGCCGTAATTTTCTTTAGGTACTTCCGCTTTCTTGTAGATACTTTCACCGGGTCTTAATTGTAAGGCCCATTCTTCCAAAACCCCGGCTATCTTTTTTGCTTCTAAAGCACGTGCCGCGTGACGGTCGATAACCGAAGTGCCGCCTTTATAATCGCCGTTTACGGTCATCCGCGCCAGCGGTCCTACTTCACAGGGAGCTCCGTTATAGCGGGGAGCTTTGGCCCAGGTATAAGCGCCTTCTTTTCCTACTACCGGTTCAGTCGCGCCTTCTTTGGGATTTTTCCCGCTGGTATCGTCTTTATACCAGGAAAAGAATACATCTTCGCTGATTTTTGCCGGATCTAAAGGAGCAGCTTCACCGTTTAAAATAACACCCCGGCCGAGTAATTTTTTCATGCCGCCGCGGTTTAGATCAAACACACCATAAGCCAGCAGATTCCCATATCCGGTACCGATTTCCGCGTAGTCTTTATAAATATCCGCTACGGCCAGAACATCCGGTATGTAAATGTTTTCAATAAAGTCCTGAACTTTCTTTAAGCGCCAGATATATCCGGCGATTTTGTCAACAGTCGGCTGCTCGCTTACACCTCCGGGCATAAAACCAACAAGATGCGGAGCTTTTCCGGTCCAGATCGCGCGCATTTCATGTGCCAGCATCCGGATCTTCAGTGCTTCCAGATAATGCGCGACACAGGCCGCGTTTACTTTTTCCGGTAAGCGGTAATCACCGGTGTAGCGGGGGATAAACGGCGGAACTTCCGGGCCTTGTACATAATCCAGAGCGGCCAGGTGATAGAAATGCAGAATATGAGAGTGGAGATAGTTTGCTCCCAGCCCTAAGTTTCTGATTATCCGCGCGTTTTCCGGAATAATTTCACCGGCAGCACTTTCAATACAGCTAACACTTGCGGTGGCATGAGCAGCAGAGCAGACTCCGCAGATTCTTTGGGTTATGTGTATAGCATCACGGGGATCTCTTCCTTGTAAAATCTTTTCAAATCCGCGGAACATATTTGCTATACATTTGGCATCAGTAACTTTTCCATCTTCAACTTCAACTTCAATTCCCAAATGACCTTCGATCCTGGTAATCGGATCAATTATTATTGTTTTGGACATAATCCCCCCCCTTTTTATACTATTGTTCGTTTAGGATCTTTGTTTGGCCACAGATTTTCCGGTAATGCCGTATACATCGCACCTGTTCCGTCCGGGAAGTTAGGCGCGCAGCATCCGATACACATTCCGCCGTTTTGAATACACCAGTTAACTCCGCTGTTCCATTTGCGGGAAGGACAGTCAGATTGAGTAACCGGGCCTTTACAGCCTAATTGTATAAGACAGCCTTCTTCACCAAAATTTTCTGCGTATTGTCCGTCGGCAAAGTAATAATAGCGGGGACAATTTTCATGTATTGTTTTTCCAAAAAACAAAGTCGGCCGGCCTTGGTCATCTAAATCAGGCATGCCGTATAGTAAAACATGTACCAGTGTCCCGACGATCCAGTCCGGATGGGCCGGGCAGCCGGGAATATTCACTACAGGCTGGCCTAAAAATTCACTAACCGACTTAGCTCCGGTAGGGTTGGGCCTTGCCGCGGGAATTCCGCCAAAAGCAGCGCATGCTCCTACAGCTACTATAGCTGCCGCGTGAGGTGCTAAATCTTTTAATACTTCAGCCATATAAAGAGGTTTGCCGTTTTGTTCTCCGATTACGCAATAAGCACCGTCGCCTTCGGTCGGAATTGAACCTTCAACAATAAGGATAAATTTACCGGAAGCTTCTTTTTTCACTTCTTCCAGCGGCGCGTTGGCTGTTTCTCCGGTACCGGCCATGACTGTCGCGTGGTAACGCAAGCTGATAACTTTCAGTAGTACTTCGGCAATTGTCGGGTGAGTAGTATTTAGTAAAGATACAGAACAACCACTGTCGCTTTGTCCCTGCAGCCAGATAACCGGCGGTTTACCGGCAGCAGCATCATTTAATGCCGCAACAACTTCCGGCACATATAATTGTGAAATTCCCGCCCCCGCGGCAGTACCTGCGCAGAGTTTAAAAAATTCTCTTCGGGTTAACTTCATTCTTGCCCCCTTTCAATTAGTTGCTAATTAATACAATCCCCTTAAAAATAATTACCTATATATATCAAAAGCCCATAAGTAAACTTATGGGCTTTACGAGTTAAGAACTAGTATCGTCATTTTCTTTTTTTTCGGAAATTCCTTTTTTGAATTCAGTTAAGCTTTTGACAATAGACTTAGATAGTTGAGGAAGTTTCGCCGCTCCGAAGAGCAAGAGAATGATAAATAAAATTATTAATAATTCAGGTAAACCGATCCTACCCATATTAATCCCCCTATATATATTAAGTATATTAATAGATTATGTCAAAAAGTATAATATGTCAAGTCTTGTTTGGATGATTTTTACCAATTTTCTGAATCAATCTTAAGTGTTCGTGATTGTTTCTTTTCTGAATGCATCTTTTTTAGTTTTAAAATTTTTTCCTTGGCTCTTTTGGAACGTTTTCGCTTTTGACGTTTAAGCTTGGCTATTTGCTGCTGCTCTTCGCTTTTTTTGCCCAGGATTTGATTTTCTATTTTTGCCGCCAGAGTTTTTCGGGCTAAAAACCGATTGAGTGCCTGTGAACGTTCCCGCTGGCATTTGACCTCAATACCGGAAGGTAAGTGCTTTAAGTAAACACATGTAGAAGTTTTATTTACGTTTTGTCCTCCGGGGCCTTGCGAGCGGATAAAACGCTCTTTAATGTCCGATTCCCGGATACCGAGCTTCTGCATCTTCTTGAGAAGAAGATCAATTTTTCCCTGGGTTACCCCGAATTTAGATCCTAGCATATTTGCTCCTTATAAATTATAATAACATAGGTGTATTCTTGGGGAAAGAAGATTATCACTTTTTTGTTGCCTGATCCTGGATACCTTGTTACAATACATAAGAAACAAAAAATATTTTATTAGGGGCCGATAAAAGGAGAGATTGTTTTATGACAGATATCCAAAAAAATGTAAAAATACTGCTGGTTGATGACGAACCTCTTATAAGAAAAATTTTTGTTCAGGCTTTATCCAAAGAATATGAAACAGTTGAAGCCGGTAATAGTGAACAGGCTTTGGAACTTTTAGAATCAGAAAAACCAAACATTGTTTTGCTGGATATCTATATGCCGGGTATGAACGGGATTGAGACTCTAAAAAAGATTAAAGAAATTGATGATAAAATTATCGTTATTATGGTTAGCGCGCACGGCACGAATTCTATGACCAGCAAGGCAATGGAGCTGGGAGCATATGACTTTATTACTAAACCTTTCAATCTTGATCGTCTAAAAACGCTGATAAAAAGCGTTGTCTAAAAAAACATTTAAAAAGCCATGGAAGAGCAAAAAAAATCAGAATTAAATCTGCTAAAGAAACTTCAGGTTCTACGCAAAAGAATGGTTGGTATTGAAAGGATCCGTATCGGCCATAAGCGTACGCAGGACGCGCTTTATGAAAGCGTAGAACTATATCAGACCCTTATTGAAACTTCTCCGGACGCGATTACTCTTACGGATTTATCCGGAAGGGTGATTATGGTTAACCGCGCAAAAATTATAATGCATGGTTATGACAAGGCGGATGAATTATTAGGCCGGGATGTGTTTGAATTTTTCGCGCCGCAGGAAAGAGACCGCGCGCGTAAAGATATGGAACGTATATATAAGGAAAAGATTGTTAGAACAGTTGAATATACATTACTGAAAAAAGACGGAACATTTTTTTACGCGGATATAAGTGCCGGAGTTGTTATGGATAAACAGGGGCATCCGGAAGCTTTTATCGGAATGACCAGAGATATTACGGCCCGGAAAAAAGCCGAAGAGCAATTGTTGAAAAATGAAAAATTATTCCGGGCCACTATTGAAGCTACCGAAGATGGAATTCTTGTGGTTGACAATGAAGGCCGGGTTACGCATTATAATGCGCGTTTTGCCAAAATGTGGAAAATCCCCGGGGATATTTTAAAAACAAATGATGATAATACTTTGCTTGAATTTGTCCTGGACCAATTGGAATATCCGCAGGAATTTACCGACAAAGTGCGGCAGTTATATGCTTCTTCCAGAGAGAGTTTAGATACGCTTTTATTTAAAGACCAGCGCGTGTTTGAACGTTTTTCCTGTCCGCTTAAAGAAGGGAGAAAAGTTGTGGGCCGGGTCTGGAGTTTTCGGGATATTACCGGCCGCAAACAATCGGAAAACATATTACAAAGAAGTGAAGAGCGTTTTCGCAGCGCAGCGGAAAACGCCGGCACCTGGGTTTGGGAAGTAAATCCGCAAGGCCTTTATACTTATTGTAATTCCGTGGTCCAGAACATCCTGGGATATAAGCAGGAAGAACTTTTAGGTAAAAAACACTGCTATGAGCTGTTTGCTCCGGATGAAAGAGAAGAGTTGACCAAAATAATTTTTGAAAAATTTGCCCGGAAAGAAACTTGCGCGGGATTTGTGCATAATAAGGTCAGTAAAGACGGCAAGATCGTTGTTGTCGAAGCAAAATGCGCGCCGATTTTAGATGAAAAAGGAGAGTTGCTGGGATATCGCGGGTCGGATGTGAATGTTACTGAGCAGGTTAAAGCCGCGGAGCAGATCGAAGACAGCCAGAGAATGCTTTCAACCTTGATGAGTAATTTGCCGGGGATGGTCTATCGCTGCAAAGATGATGAAACCTGGACCGTGGAATTTATCAGTGACGGATGTTTTGAACTTACCGGATATTCGTCCGCGGATATTACCAATAGCGCCAAAGTTCCTTTTGCCCAGATAATTCATGCCGATGACCGGCAGAAGGTTTTGGCGGATGTGAAAAACGCGCTGGAGATAAAGCAGGAATTTAAGCTTACTTACCGAATTCTGACTGCCGGGGGTAAAGAAAAATGGGTAAATAATTACGGTAAAGGTATTTTTTCTTCAAATGGAGCGATCATTGCTTTAGAAGGAGTTATTACCGATATCAGCCATTATAAGCATTTAGAAGAAGACCGGGAAAGGCTGAACGCGGAACTTTTAAAAGCAAATGAAAAATTAAAACAATTAGTATTGATCGATCCGCATACCGGATTATATAATCACCGGTATTTTCAGGAAGCAATTGAAGCGGAATTTGTCCGTGCGAAGAGGCAGCATAGCCCCCTGGCTTTGATTATGGTTGATTTGGATTATTTTAAATCAATTAATGATGTTTACGGCCATGAATTCGGGGATGTAATTCTGCACCAGATAGCTATTCAGCTGAAACAAATGGTGCGTAAATACGATACGCTTATCCGTTACGGCGGAGAAGAATTTATTATTATTGCTCCGGGCATGGGCCGGGACCTGGCTTTTATTTTGGCCCAGCGTTTATTAGAAACCCTAAGATTACAGCATTTTGGCGATGAGGAACACAGTGTTAAAGTAAAACTCAGCATGGCGGTTGTTGCTTTTCCGGAAGATAAGCTGATTAAAGGCATGGATTTTATTTCCGCGGCTGAGGCAGTATTGAGTTTAGCCAAAGAAAGAGGCGGGGACAGGGTATGTTCGTCCATAGATATGGACCAGAAACAGCCGGCATCACAATCTAAAGAAGAAATAGAAGATGTGGAATTTTTACAGGAAAAGCTGGATAAGCTTACCAAGCAGGCAAATGAGAGTTTGGCGGAAGCGATTTTTGCTTTTGCTAAAACCATCGAAATGAAAGACCATTATACCGGCGAGCATGTGGAAAAAACAGTTCATTACGCGACCGCGATCGCGCGGAATATCGGTTTATCTAAAAATGAGATAGAAAGAATACGGCAGGCGACTATTTTACACGACCTGGGAAAGATCGGGATCAGTGAAAAGATCCTGATGAAAAATTCTCAGCTTACGAAAAGTGAATATGAAGAGATCAAAAGCCATCCGCAGATCGGCGTGGATATTTTACGGCCGATCCATTTCTTTCATGGTATCCTGCCGCTGATCCTGCATCATCATGAACGCTGGGACGGGAAGGGGTATCCTTATGGTTTGAAAAAAGAGGAAATCCCGGTGGCCGCGCGGATCATCGCGATCGCCGATACTTATGAAGCATTAACTTCCGACCGCTGTTACCGTAAAGCGTGTTCAATTGAAATCGCCGCGAAAGTAATTCAGGATAATGCCAATACGCAATTTGATCCCAATCTGGTTAAAGTATTTATGGATATATTAGAAAAAGAAAAGCAATAAACGGTGTAAGTAATGCCACAGGCGCGATTAGACTTAAGACTTCTGGAATTTTCCCCGAACGTAATCTCTGTAATTTATTCCGCGTGCCGGCAGTGTTTAGCGAAGCCGGAGCTAAATGTGAATCCTTAAAATCCTGCCCGGAAGGGGAGAAATTCTCCTGCGGCAGATATCCGGTGAAAAAGTGATAGTAATTTCTGCAAAAAACGGCGGGACGAGCTAACCCCGGCCAAGCGGGGCTGAGCTCAAATGTTAAACAAAAAATGAAAACCAATATTAAATACAAGAATACATTGAGAAGAATGTTTCTGGTGGAAAACCTGGGAGAGAGTATATACAATGCGCTTTCTTTGAAAACTTCAGAGAAGCCTAAGGTATTTGTTTATAAAAGACTTTCTCTTAATGAGGTGGTGACGGCGGGTTATATCGTTAATGAATTGAACAATCTGGGTTTTTCGGTACCTGTGATAAGAAAAGCTTTTTTAAAAGCTGCTGCGAATATTGTTTTTTCTGTGCTTTCGCATGATATGCTGGAAAACCTTCTTAAGAAGACATTAAAAAAAAGAATGTTTAGAGCCTGGTTTAATATGTATCATAAGTATAATGAAAGTTTTTGGCAATCAATGCTTGACCATGAAACTTTGCAGTATGAATTACTGAATTTATAAAGGAAGGAGTTGTCTATGAATAAAAATATTAATTTTCCGTTAGCTTTTAGGATTGTTGGTGTTTATGATATTCTGCTGGGGTTAGGCTTTATATTCTTTTATAAGAGTATTTATGCGGCTTGTGGTATTACATTACCCAATCACCCTGGATATGTATTTGTTCCCGCTCTTTTTATTGTCTGCGGGGGGGTGGGTGAGTTTTTAATCGCTAAAAATCCTTTAAGGAATATTGATCTGGTAGTAGTTAGATTACTTATGAAGTTATCTTTTGCTACGGCTGTTTTGTATTGTTATTTTACCATGGGTATTCCTATGGTATTTTTAGTGATATCAATTTTAAGTATTATTGGTGTGGTTAAGAATTTGGCCTTTCTCAATTGGGCTAAAACACAAAAAGGATGATATATGCGTATAGGATTAATAGCAATGAGCGGAGTTCGAGCTTATAATAAAGAGCTTACAGAGTTAGGGCTTACTCTGCCGGGGTTTGTTGATCGTAATAAGATCATTGCTTCGCTGCCTAGTTTAGGGCTGATAACCTTAGCCGCGCTGACCCCGGATGAGTTTGATATTGAATATATTGAGATCTCGGATATTAAAGATGTTAATGAGCTTCCCGGGCCTTTTGATCTTGTCGCTATTTCAACATACAGTGCTCAGATATTTGAAGCTTATGAGTTAGCCGATAGGTATGTTCAGATAGGAGTTAAAACTGTAATCGGCGGGCCGCATGTAACCAGCGTTCCTGAAGAAGCTAAAGAACATTGTGATTCTGTTGTAATTGGTGAGGGGGAAGCTGTGTGGAAAGATCTTTTGCAGGATTTTAAAAATGGAACGCTGCAGCCATATTATAGTTCATTTAATAAGGATTTTGATTTAAAAGACGCACCGATGCCGAGATTTGATCTTCTTGATCCGGAAAAATATAATCGTTTAACTGTTCAGACTTCCCGGGGATGTCCGCATGAATGTGAGTTTTGTGCGGCGTCTATTTTAATAAGCAAGAAGTATAAGCAGAAACCGGCTCAAAAGGTGCTTGAGGAGATCCGTGAGATTAAAAAGTTATGGGAGCGTCCGTTTATTGAATTTGCCGATGATAATACTTTTGTTAATAAAGCCTACTGGAAAGAGTTACTAAAGGAACTGAGGTATGAAAAGATCAAGTGGTTTACAGAAACAGATGTTTCCGTAGCTGAGGATGAGGAACTTTTAACTCTTATGCGGGAAGGCGGGTGTCAGCAGGTATTAATAGGCTTTGAAAGTCCCGTAAAGAGAGATCTTGATGGTATTGAGCTGATAAATAACTGGAAATCCAGTCAATTAGAAAAGTATAAACAGGCAATAAATAAAATACAATCATATGGAATAACTGTTAACGGCTGTTTTATCCTTGGCCTAGATGGCCAGGATAAATCAATCTTTGATAATGTGTTTGAGTTTGTTAAGGACAGCGGTTTATATGAAGTACAGATAACAATAATGACAGCTTTTCCCGGAACGCCGCTTTATGAGAGGCTTGTTGCTGAGAAGAGGGTGACTGAAGAGGGTGACTGGAAAAAATGCACATTATTTGATGTAAATTACATCCCTAAGAATATGACTGTAAAGGAGCTAGAGATAGGGTTTCGTGATTTAGCGGAAAAGTTGTATTCTGCAGAGTTTACTGAGTATAGACGGTCTAATTATAAAAAACAACTCAGAGAGCATCTGCGAGAAGTAAAAGCAGATAATTAATACATAAAACAACACACTACTCCGCCATGCTTCGTAGGGCGGAGCTCAAACGTTAGATGTAAAATAAAGATCATTATCTAGAAATATTCTTCCGAATAGCTAATAAAATATTGACAATTAACTTGTTGATATATAAAACGTTATGTGTTTTCATTGGCATATTATACAACAAAATATTGACAATGTGGATTATTTTTGTTTACAATGTAAAAGATGCTTTATAGCCAATTAATCACAATAAGTTCTTTATAGGAAAACTAAAATCATGAAAAAATCTTATAAGCGTGGTATAGAAATTAGAAGATTTATCTTAGAAAATATCTCAACAAACCCTCAACATATTGTCAGCCAAACTGCTGAACATTTTAATATTTCGAGACAAGCAGTAAATCGATATATTCAAGATCTCTTAAAAGAAGGACATATTTCCGCTAATGGAAACACACGGCAACGAACTTACTCCCTTAAGGTTATACACAAAAGTAGTTTCTCAATTCCATTAAGTGGACTAAAAGAAGATGTCCTGTGGAGAGAAAAGCTTTTTAATCTTTTTAATAACTTTCCTGCTAACGTCATAGATATTTGGCATTATTCTTTCACAGAAATGGTCAATAATGCCATAGATCATTCTGCAGGAACAAAAATAGTAATATCTATTGAAATGAACTCTTTTTTAACTAGGATAAGTATTCATGATGATGGGGTTGGGATATTTAGAAAAATTAAAAAAGAATGCAATTTAGAGGATGAGCGGCATGCAGTTTTGGAATTAGCTAAAGGAAAACTAACTACTGATAGCGAAAATCATACTGGAGAAGGAATCTTTTTTACTTCAAGAATGCTGGATGAATTTGCAATTCTTTCCGGAGAAGTATTCTTTTCTCATGAACTGGAAGAAGATGAAGACTGGATTATTGAACGAGAGGCTTCAAAAACAGGGACATCTATTTTTATGTCTCTAGCAAATCAAAGTGATCGTACTGATAAGGAAATATTTGATCGTTTTGCTTCTGAAGAAGAAGATTATGGTTTTACAAAAACAGTTGTCCCTGTTCGACTAGTAAAACATGGCGCTGAAAAACTGATATCCAGATCTCAGGCTAAGAGATTACTCGGTAGGATTGATAGATTTAAAACTGTAATTCTAGATTTTCAAGAAGTTGATTCAATCGGTCGAGCTTTTGCTGATGAGATTTTTAGGGTGTTCGAAAGGAACCATCCTAATATTTTACTAATGCCTATTAATACTATTGAAAATGTAAAAAAAATGATAGCGGCTGCGAGAATAAATGAATAAATATCCAAAACGAAAACCAAATTGAATGAAAGATTATGATTATTCAAATGGTGGGTATTATTTTGTAACGATATGTACGCAGAATCAGGAATGTGTTTTTGGTGATATTATGAATAATGAAATGATTTTAAACCAATACGGAGAAATTGCAAAAAATTCCTGGGTGATTTATCAAACTACCATAAAAATATCGAAATGGATTAATTTGTGATTATGCCAACTCACGACAGCTTCGCCCAATCGGGACGGGCTGGTGGAAAAACAAAATGATAGAAATTATTATTTACTCAATATTAGCGGGAATTACGATATTTTTTGGCGGTTTTTTAGCCGGAATATTTGAACGCTGCTGCCGGCAAAAAATAGAATCGTATATTCTCCATTGGACGGTTGCTTTTGGCGGCGGTATCCTTATCGCAGCCGTGGCCTTTGTCCTTACGCCAAAAGGCGTGGAAATGTTTTCTATTCCGAAATTTTCCCTGATCTTTTTGCTGGGAGCGTTCGTGTTCTTTATTATCGACCGCTTCATTGAACAAAAAGGCGGAGTTTTCGCGCAGGCCATGGCCATGCTTATGGATTTTGTTCCGGAAGCAATTGCTTTAGGAGCGGTTTTCGCGCACAATCACCGGCTGGGTATTCTGCTCGCGTTTTTTATCGGATTTCAAAACTTACCGGAATCATTCAATGCTTATTTTGAATTACGCAAAAGCAGTTATACGGCAAAAAATATTTTACTGATCTTTTTTATGCTTAGTTTTCTGGGAGTTTTTTCTGCTTTGGCGGGAAGATATTTTTTAATTAATAAACCTGAGCTTACCGCGGGGATCATGCTATTCTCCGCCGGAGGGATCTTATATTTAATATTTCAGGATATTGCGCCGTTATCAAAAATTAAAAAACATTGGGAACCTGCCTTGGGGGCAAGCCTGGGATTTCTCGTGGGCATGATCGGAATAAAAATATTCGGATGAAATTGCTGATAATTCGCTTCGCACCTACTGTTATAATTAAACAATCATGAAAAAAAACATTAGAAAAATCAATTTGGCAGATATCGGTTATGGCGAGTTTTTTGATAATAATCGAAAAAATAAAGAAAACAAAACCCTTACTCCCGCCCGGATCATTGCCGAACATAAAGAATTATATATTCTAAGGAATGAGACCGCTGAACTATCCGCAAGAATAACCGGCAAAATGATTTTTACCGCTTCATCGCGCGAAGATTATCCCGCGGTGGGAGACTGGGTTTTAATAACGGTTCTTGATGAAGAACAGGCTCTTATCCATGAAATACTCCCCAGAAAGACAGTACTAATAAGAAAATCCGTCAGTAATTCAGACAAACAGCTGATTGCTTCAAATATTGATGCTGCTTTGATCATTCAATCCCCGGATAGGGATTATAATTTAAATAGATTTGAAAGATATATTGCGCTTGCCGAATCAGAAAACATAAAACCGGTAATAGTCCTGAATAAAACTGATCTGATATCAAAGAATGAATTAGACGCAAAAATAATTGAGATAAGAGAGAGGTTCAGGAATATTGAGATTTATACAACGAGCATTATCACAGGCAAAGGGATTAGTGATATAAAAAACAGTATAAAAAAAGGGTTAACCGGCTGTTTTCTGGGTTCTTCCGGGGTGGGGAAATCATCTATTATAAATAGTATTTTGGGTGAAAACTTAATCAAGACTGCCGAGATAAGTTCAAGTGCAAATAGAGGTAAACATATTACTACTCATAGAGAATTATTCATATTAGAAAGTGGCGGTGTGTTAATTGACAATCCCGGAATGCGGGAAATCGGAGTATTGGACTCAGAAACAGGGATAAAAAGTGTTTTCTCGGAAATTTATGAACTGTCAAAGGCTTGTAAATTTTTTGATTGCGGCCATGTTAATGAACCGGGATGTGCTGTTTTGAAAGCTGTATCTTCCGGCCGTTTGGATAAAGGTAAATATGACAACTATCTTAAGCTGGTAAAGGAAAACGAATATAATACTATGAGTAAACTCGAAAAAAGAGAAAAAGACCGCAAATTCGGGCAATTCATTAAAACAGCAAAAAAACAAATTAAAAAATTGAACAAATAGGTAGATAGATAACAGAATGTTAGACTTAAGGTAATGATTATGCATTGGACATTTTATTTAACTGCGATATATATGGTTTTCGCACTTTCGATGTTGATATACAGGCTTTATTTAATAAAAAAATTACATCAATTGGATCCGAAACTGCTGCTATATAAAGCTTATATCAGTCGTAGCGGGTGTTACTATTGCTTAGTTCGAACAAGGGTTGGATATATCGCAACAGGCTTATTGTTAGTGGCCAGCTATTTGCTCTATTTGGGATACATCAGCACAACGATAAGAGGTGCAACAAATGAAGTCTTTGCCTTTGCCGGAGTTTTGCTTATTTCTCTAAGCTTTGTCAAAATGTGCATTTGGCCATGGTCACGTGCTCGTGTAGTTATCGGTATAACAGGTGCCCCAAGGGTAGAAGATGCTTGGGGAAGAAATCTGGTGAATTTCTGGAAGATAACACAACCTCCCTTTACATCACCATGGTTTATAATTTTTAACGAAAATTATCCGCCGCGCGGATATACGGGGCGCTTAATTATTTCCAAGTGGCAGTTAGGTGCTAAGGAATTTAACTTGCTAAAAAAATTTCTGGATGATATAGCAATAAAACGAACTTATACGCCTACTGTGACAGATTAAAAATAGCTAAAGGGGACAGCGTTTATTCCATATAAAGAATTACAGGAATCCAAAGAAATGATGTTAAATATTAAACTGCCGGGATTTATTCCGCAAAAGGCGGGAAACGGCAGGGAGGGTAATATTTAATATACAGACCTGATGGCGGTTGATATACTGGTTATGGAGGGAATATGAAAAAAATCGTGGTATTTTATTCATTAGAGGGGAATACCCGGTTGATCGCGGAAAATATCGCGAAAACAGTAAACGCGGATATTTTGGAACTAAAGCCCAAAAAAGAAATCCCGGCTAAAGGATTTATGAAATATGTCTGGGGCGGAAGAGCGGCCATGATGAAGACCAAGCCGGAACTGCTGCCCTTGGATAAGGATATCCAAAATTATGAGGTCATATTCATCGGTACTCCGGTCTGGGCCTGGACATATGCTCCGCCGCTGAATGCTTTTTTCACGGCACATCCAATAGCAAATAAAAAAATAGCCTTATTCTGCTGTCATGGCGGAGGCAAAGGTAACATATTCGATAAGTTGAAACAAGTTTTGCCGGGAAATCAGATTTTAGGAGAAATTGATTTCCAGGACCCATCAAAAAGGAACACGGAAAATAATTTAAAAAAAGCTAAGGACTGGGCGAAAAATATAGTAAAATCATTGTAAGAGCTAAATTCTTAAAGGAAGGTTATGTTTTATATCGATTTTGATAAAACGAACAATCTGCTTACCTTGAAAATAAGCGCTGATTTTGACGAAACTCAGGCCAAGCAGTGCTTGAAAGATATGGAAAATTGCCTGGAAGAGGCTAATTCGGGAGTACGGATACTTACCGATTTAACCGGATTGGACCGGATGGATTCAGCGGCCCGGAAGTATTTCGAACAGATGATGGATGTTTGTAACCAAAAACAGCCGGTGGAAATAGTGAGAATAATCCCGGACAAAAGCAAGGATATCGGGTTTAGTATTATGTCGGTTTTTCATTATGATAAGAGTGTAAAAATTATTACCTGTCAAAGTCGGGAAGAAGCCTTAACCCGTCTAAAAATCTAAAAAGTTGTTTTTTACATGCGTAAGATCGAAATAAAACATAAGATTATATTTCTTCTGGCCGGTGTTATTCTTGCCTT
Organism: Candidatus Omnitrophota bacterium; assembly: GCA_043826565.1. Taxonomy (GTDB): domain Bacteria; phylum Omnitrophota; class Gorgyraeia; order B26-G9; family B26-G9; genus JBDRPX01. Next base: position 18,462 of record JBDRPX010000008.1, on the reverse strand, counting down.
TGGTTTGCTAGAGCTTATCCTGGGAATATGCGGCAGTTTTTGTGCTAAATATCAGCTTCCCCAATACAATTTAAATCAATTGGAAAAAAATAAAAGCTACATTGTCTGCTTGGGAGCTTCGTTTACCTTTGGCCTGGGCACGGATGGAGAAAACAGCTATCCCCGGCAGTTGGAAAAGATATTAAACGAACGTGTTGGGCAGGACCGGTTTCGGGTGCTGAACCTGGGGGTTCCCGGTTACAATTCTACGCAGGTAGCGATCAGATTAAGCGATTTGTTTAAAGAGTTTTGTCCGGATATTGTTGTGGTTTTGACCGGAGAAAATGATTCCTGGAGTTATCATGATGTGGTTTGGACAAGGATGCCGCTTAAATTAAAGGCACATGCTGTACTGGCAAAACTGAAAAGTTTTCGTTTATTTTCGGTTTTTTTCGAAAATCTGAAAAGACTGTATTTAAATTCAAACGATGATTCCGGTTTTGCGCAAGTGCTGATAAAAAGAACGGATATTCATCGTGTTCCCGGTGGAAATTATAAAAAAGTTATTGCGGGCTATCTTCAGCTGCTCGAAAAATCCCCGGAAAATAAAGAAGTTCTTTTAGAACTGGGCCGGTATTACAAGCTTAGCGGAGAATATGAACAGGCCGGGCAGATATTTACGAGGTTGTTCCGGCTTAATCCGCAGGATGATGTGATCTATGAAGAAATAAATGATTTATTAATAAGACAAGATAATATTTATAAAAGTATTGAGTTTTATCGCGCTTTGTTTGATGAGTTTCCCGGGAATCAGTATGTTCGGGAGCAGTTGTGTAAGTCTTATATCCATTCGGCGGGGTTTTTTCTGCTTACGGGACAGTCCGTTCAGGCGGTGGAGTGTTATAAAAAAGTGTTGGAAATTAATCCCGGGGATAAAAGAGCTTTTTCCGGGCTGAACATGGCCCGGCAATTTTTGCAGAAGGAAGCCAATTCAAAGTTTGATGAAATGCTTTTTAATGTTTTGGGACGGGATGAACTTGTTTGTGATCCGTATATTTACCGGAAAATAATACTCTTAGCAAATCTCAATAAGATAATTAAAATGTGTGAAGAAAAAAAATGTACTTTAATATTTTCCGGATATCCTCTGGGGATTTCTCCGGTAATTCGGGAAGCGGCATTATCTGGAGGTATCCCGGTGGCAGAGCATTGGCCGGTGTTTAATGGCTTACTGCGGGATAATCCGTATAATAAGTATTTTGTTTCCGAAAGCGACGGGCATTGCACGAAAGAAGGATACCGGGTAATGGCGGAGAATATCGCGGCTTTGATATTGTACAAATAAAATGCATAAATAAAATGCATAAATAAAATTGACAGCAGGCTATTTTAGATTATAATAAATATATTGAGGTTCACTTGAGAAAGTGATTAAAAGGGAAGACGGTGTGATTCCGTCACGGTCCCGCCGCTGTAACCCCGCCTTTTCCGCGGATGCGAAAAGGGAACCATTTTGGCTTTTTTTGACCACTGTCTGATTGATGGGAAGGTTGCCAAAATGGCGGGGGAGTCAGAAGACCTGCCTGATGTGGATTTGAGAACGGAATCTTATCTCCTCGCGGAAGGGTGAAGTAAATAACGGGTGCAATCCTTACGGCTATTGTGTATGCTGTAAGGATTTTTTAATGAGCAGTTGATTTGCATAATGCAAATCATAGGCCGATAGGCCGTCTGCGAATTAACCCCGTACCGTCCCGAAACTTCGGGACTGGTATCGGGGTAAGATGTAAATTGTTCTGAATTATTGTACAATTGCAAATTAATGTTGAGAATTTTTACACTATTTAGTTGGCTTCAATAAGTTTTGGGATCAAAGATCATGAAACATTTTTTGTTAGCATTACAATTTTTAACAATAATTCCGGTGAAGATCAGAGGAACTGTTTCTGATAAAGATATTAGCCGGTCTTTATTATTTTTTCCAATTGCCGGAGCATTGATCGGCTGGATTTTATGTTGTGTCCTGGGCCTGCTTAGCTTTTTGCCGCAAATTGTTCTGGCTGCGGTACTGCTTGCGGCCAACAGTGTCATTACCGGCGGGCTTCATCTTGATGGGTTTGCCGATACCTGTGATGGTTTGTGCGGAACGCATTCTGCAGAAAAATCACTGGAGATTATGCGGGACAGCCGGGTCGGAGCAATGGGCTTGATTGGCATTGTCTGTCTGCTGGTGCTTAAGTTTTCTTTATTAACCGCGGTTGCCGGCCTGCTGATGTGGAAAACTCTCATATGTATGGGCATGATCTCCCGCTGGATGCAGGTTTTTGCTTGTTATTCCGGCGATTATCCCCGGAAAGAAGGTAAGGCAAAACTTTTTGTGGGCAGTGTTTTATTAAAGGATCTTGCTGCCGGTGGAACGATTGTGTTTATGCTGACGGCATTATTATGCGGAATAAAAGGTGTAATGGGATTTGTTTTTACATTTGCGTGTGTGTTTGTATTTAAATTATTTGTGAGAAAAAAGATCAGCGGCATGACCGGAGATACCATCGGCGCGGCCAGTGAAATCGCCGAAGTTATAATACTTTTAAGTGCTTTAATATTTTAAAAATTTTTAAGTCTTGAGACTTGCGACATGTGACTTGAGACTTATAAAATTCTGGAGAATTTTATATCATGGAATTATTTTTTATACGTCATGGAGAGACTGAATATAACCGGCAGCAGAAATATTGCGGAAGTTCGGATGTCTCGATCAATGAAACCGGGATAGCGCAGGCCTTGGAATTGAAAAAGGGAATTCCGGAATTAACCGCGGATGTATTTTTTTGCAGTCCTTATCTCCGGGCACAGGAAACCGCGGAGATTATTTTCCCCGGGCAAAAATTTATTAGTGAGCCGGCATTGCGGGAGTTGAATTTCGGAGAGTGGGAAGGGTTGAATTTTAATCAGATCATGGGCAGTTATGGAGAGTTGTATGATAATTGGCTGGCCAGCCCCGCGTACTATTCTCCTCCCGGAGGAGAATCCTGGCTTGATTTTGAAAACAGGGTGAGAGGGTTTATTACGCATTTGCTGGCAACTTATGTGGACAAACGTGTTGTTAGTGTTTGCCACGGAGGAGTTATTAAATTAATCGTATGTTTGCTGCTGGAAAAAGAGATCACGGAGTTTTGGAATATTCCGGTTGATTCGGCGACGCTGACGTATTTTAATCTGGATAATGCCAAAGTTGTTTCTTATGAACTTAATACCAGAAAGATGTTATGAAAAAGGTCATATTAGTTACCGGTTCTGTGCGCAGCGGAAAAAGTTCATATGCGGTAAATCTTGCTAAAGCGACTAAGGCTAAAGTATCTTTTTTAGCTACTTGTCAGCCGCAAGATGCAGAAATGAAGAAAAGAGTAAAAAAACATAAAAACAGCCGCCCTAAATCCTGGAAGACAATTGAAGAGCCTATTGAAATTTCAAAGGTGATTAGCAAATTAAAAATAAATGAAGTGCTGATAATTGATTGTCTTACTTTGTGGATTTCCAATCTTTTACTGTCCGGGCTTACGGAAAAAGAAATTTTAAAAAATATTAAAGAATTTGTCACGGTGCTTAAAGAATCAAAAGCATCAATAATTATTGTTTCTAATGAAGTCGGCTGGGGTATTGTTCCGGATAATAAGCTGGCGCGGATATTCCGGGATATTATCGGAACCGCGCATCAGATAATCGCTAAGGTTAGTGATGAAGTATATCTAATGATAGCAGGTATTCCTGTTCGAATTGTAGAGGGAAAGGAGAGTGAGAATGCAAAGTATAAATGAAATTATTCATCAGATTGGAACACTGGATAAGAATGCGATGGAAAAAGCCCAAAAGAGGTTAGATTCTTTAACAAAACCTCAGGGAAGCCTGGGCCGGCTGGAAGATTTGGCTAAGCAGATCTCCGGAATGCGGGGAGAAATCCCGGCGGCTTTAAAATTTAAAACGATTTTTACGCTTGCGGCTGATCATGGCGTAGCCCAGGAGGGAGTAAGCGCGTTTCCTCAGGAAGTAACCGCGCAGATGGTGATTAATTTCTTAAAGGGAGGTGCCGGGATTAATGTGCTGGCGCGTCATGTTGGTGCTAGTGTGGTTGTTGCGGATGTGGGAGTAAAAGAAGATATTAAAACTAACAGTATTAGTTTGAAAGTAAAAAAGATCGGCCGGGGAACAAAAAACATGTTAAAAGAACCGGCTATGACCAGTATCGAAGCAGTAAAGTCTGTTAATACCGGGATTGAATTATTTGAAGAAGAGTTCCCGCGCGGAATCGATATCGTGGGAACCGGCGAAATGGGGATTGCCAATACCACAGCAGCCAGTGCGATAACTGCGGCAATAACCAAAAGTAAAGTAGAAGATGTTACCGGAAGAGGAACCGGGGTTGACGATAAGGGGTTAGCGAAAAAGATTGAAATTATTAAAAAGGCATTGGAAATGCATAATCCTGATTCTAAAGATGCTCTTGATGTGCTGGCTAAAGTCGGAGGTTTTGAGATCGGCGGCTTGGCCGGGATCATGCTGGCGGCGGCTTCCCGGAGAATCCCGATTGTGGTTGACGGATTTATTTCCGGCGCGGCCGCATTGATCGCGTATACACTCCAACCGAAGATAAAAGATTTTATGATCGCGGCACATTGTTCTGTGGAAAAAGGACATAAAATTATTTTGGAGCATATCGGTTTAAAGCCGGTTTTAGATCTTCAGTTAAGATTAGGGGAAGGTACGGGAGCAGCCTTGCTCATGGGGGTTATTGACGCGGCTGTAAAGATAATTAATGAAATGGCCACGTTTGAGAGCGCCAGTGTTTCCGGGCAGAATAAATAATTATGATGGGAATATTAATTGGATCTGCATATGTGATGGATTTATTGTTGGGTGATCCTCTCTGGTTTCCTCATCCGGTAAGAGGCCTCGGAAAGCTGATCACTGTACTTGAACCGCGGCTGCGTGGAAAACAAAATATGTTCTTTGAACGTTTAAAAGGAGCCTTGCTTGTATTTATAGTTGTCGGGGCCGGTAGTGGCTGTGTGTATGGGCTGCTGCAAATGGCACAATTGCTGGGAGATTTTTGGAGCAAAGCCCTATGGGTATTTATAGGATACACTACCCTGGCAATAAAGGATTTGTATGTGCATGCCCGGGCAGTACAAAAATGCCTGGCCGCAACAAATACAATGCTGGCCAGAGAAAAACTTTCCGGTATTGTCGGCCGTGATACAAAAGATTTATCCAAAGAGGCAGTTGTCCGGGCAACAATAGAAAGTGTTGCGGAAAATACAACTGATGGGATTGTTTCTCCGCTGTTTTATTTATGTTTAGGCGGGCCGGTAATGGCTATGGCATATAAAGCAGTAAGCACGCTTGACTCAATGATCGGGCATAAGAATGAAAAATATATTTATTTTGGCTGGGCCGCGGCGCGTTTGGATGATGTGATGAATTTTATCCCGGCGCGTATTACCGGAGTGTTGATTATTGCTGCTGCTTTTTTATCCGGTAAGGATGCCGGTGCTGCTTATAGAATAATGCGGCGTGATGGCAAAAATCATTCTTCTCCGAACAGCGGGATCGCCGAAGCAGCTATGGCTGGGGCCTTAGGGATTCAGCTCGGGGGGCCTTGCTGTTATCAAGGGAAATTAAATGAGTATTTGTATATAGGCAATAAACACCGGTCGGCAAGGCCGCGGATAATCAGTGAATCTTTGCAGATAAGTTTTTTGGTTTCGTTATTAATGTTATTAATGGGAATGATGGGAATATGGGTATGGAGAAATTTTCTCACGGCGGTAATATTTACGGCCTAGGTGGTAATAAGGGTAAGCGCATTTATGATTTTAGCGCGAATATCAATCCCTTGGGAATTCCGCGTCAGGCGCAAAAGGTTTTACGTTCTCAGATTAATGAGGTGGTTAATTATCCTGACCCTCAAGCTCGCAAGCTTGTGGCAGAGATCGCGGATTATTGGAAGATTAAGCCGGAGAATGTCCTGGTCGGGAATGGGTCAGCTGAGCTTTTGTATGATATTGTGCGGTTATTAAAGCCAAAGACAGCATGTGTGCCAATACCGTCATTTAGTGAATATGAACGCGCATTAAAGATTGCCGATTGCCGGATAAACTTTTTACGGTTGAAAGAGAATGAAGATTTTGCCGGTGATTTGACAAAGGTTCAGCCTGCGGATATGTTTTTATTTGGGCATCCGAATAATCCTACGGCAAACATGATCGCCGCGGATAAAAAAACATTGTTAAAACTCCGCTTTAAACATTTTGTCGCCGATGAAGCATTTATGGATTTTGTTCCCGGAGAGAATAAGTATTCGTTTATTAAAGAAGCAGTGAAAAATAAGAAGCTGACGGTACTGCGTACGTTTACTAAATTTTTTGCTTTGCCGGGATTACGCATCGGATATGTGGCAGCACATAAAGATGTTATTGCTAAGCTAAGGGAAATACAGGTACCCTGGACAGTTAATGTAATGGCTCAGTTGGCGGCGTTGGAGATGCTGCGGAATAAAGCATACGCGGAAAAAACCAAAATATTAATCGCGCGGGAACAAAAATGGCTGTTTGATGAATTGCGGGGAATTGCTTTTTTAAAAGTGTATCCGTCACTAGTAAATTTTCTTTTAGTTAAGATTAAGAGAAAAAATATTACGGCAGAAAAACTGCGGGAATGTTTAATAAGAAAAGGCGTGCTTATCCGGGATTGCGCGAATTTCCGGGGATTGGGAAAATTTTTTTTTAGAGTTGCGGTGCGTACGAGAAAAGAAAATAAAATACTCGTGAAAGGGTTGAAGGTAATATTATGCAGATAGTAAATGAAGATACCGCAGGCACGTTAAAGAAGAAAGTTATAAATGCCGTAGAGAAAAACAAGGCTGACGGAATACTTTTTTCCGGGGGTCTGGATACCAGTATTATTGCCGGAATAATTCCGGCAAGTAAAGGAATTAATATTAGCCTGGAAGAATTTAATACGGATATCCCTTATGCTGTGCAGGTGGCCGCACACTGTAATCTGGATGTGCGCTATGAAACAATCTCCATTAAGCAGGCCATGGAAGTCATTCCCAAACTGTGCAAAATTATGGAAAGTTTTGATCCGGGATTGCCGAATGATATTACGGTTTATTTTGGCCTGCAATACGCTAAGTCTATGGGCTGGAAGTCGATTATGACCGGAGATGCTGCCGATGAGTTGTTTGCCGGATATTCTTATATGCGGGATATGCCGGACCTGGAGGAATATTTAATCTGTTTGTCTAAAAAGATGTTTTTTAATTCCAATATTCTGGGGGATTTTTTCGGGATTGAGATCAAACAGCCGTTTTTGGATAAAGAGGTTGTGGAGTGTGCATTATCCATAGCTCGGGATTTGAAAATCCAGGAGCGTGACGGAGTGATGCATGGGAAGTGGATTCTGCGTAAGGCATTTGAAGATATGCTGCCAAAAGGAATTGCCTGGCAGAGCAAGCGGCCGTTGGAATTCGGTTCCGGGACAACGCATTTGCGGGAAATTATTTCCGGCATGGTAACAGATGAAGAATTTACACAGAAGCAGCAGAAATATCCGGTGAAGTTTTACAATAGAGAACATATGTATTATTACGAACAGTATATGAAGGTCATCGGGAGTATCCCTCAGGCAGGGGAAGACCAGAAGAAATGTCCGGGGTGCGGAACGGGCTTAAATCTCGATGCCATTCATTGCAAAATATGCGGGTGGTGCTAATGGAAAAAGTATTTGTGTCCTGGAGTGCAGGTAAAGATAGTTGTTTGTCGTTATTTCGGGTAAAGGATAAGTATGAATTATCATATCTGATCAATATGGTCAATGAGTCGGGTACGCATTCGCGTTCGCATAATATTGATGTATGCCTTATAGAGCAACAGGCGGTATCAATGGGGATTCCGCTTATTCAGAAGAAGACATCCTGGGAGACGTATGAAGCTGTTTATAAACAAACTCTGCTGGGATTAAAAGATGAAGGTATTGCCGCCGGAGTATTCGGGGATATTGATATGCAGGCGCATCGTGACTGGGTGGAGCAAACCTCAGCGCATGCGGGAATGCAGGCAATATTACCTTTGTGGCTGGGAGAAAGAGAAGCTTTGGCGCGGGAATTTATTGAGGCTGGTTTTAAAGCCGTGGTCGTGGCTGTAAATGAAAAGTTTTTAGGGCCCCAATGGCTAGGCAGAACAATTGATGAGCAGTTTCTCGCGGATTTAAAGCAATTAGGCACAGTGGATTTATGCGGAGAAAAAGGGGAATATCATACTTTTGTGTATGATGGCCCGGGGTTTAAACAGCCGGTTGATTTTACTCAAGGGAAGGTTTCCGCGCATAGCGGATGCCTGTTTATGGAATTAATCCCGGCTGATAAGGAAATCGTTCAATGCAAAGAATACTAACATTAGTATTGTATTTTATTATCTTGGCAAGTAATTGCTTTGCCCAGGATATGCCGGAGAGGATTGTTTCTCTGGGGCCGCATCTGACCGAGCAAATATATCTTTTGGGCGCTCAGGATAAACTTGTGGGGGTGACATCATATTGCACTAAGCCAAAAGATGCTCAGAGTAAAGAGATTGTGGGAAGCGTTGTTGAGGCAAATATTGAAAAGATTCTGTTTTTAAATCCGGACGTTGTATTGATGATTCCCTTAACGGATTTAAAAGCCAAGCGCAGACTGGAAAGTTTAGGTATAAAGGTTGTTGAGTTCCCGCAGGTAGCGGATTTTCCGCAGATATGTGCCCAGACTTTGGCGCTGGGAAAGCTTGTGGGTAAGGAGGAACAGGCGCAGGCAATAGTATCTGCGGCCAAGGCGCAAGTAGTAAAAATCCAGAAAGAGGTATCCGGAAAGCCGCATAAGGTGTTTATCCAGGTGGGAGCAAATCCGTTGTTTACAATGAATAAGGATTTTTTTATTCATGACTTAGTCGAACGTGCCGGAGGAATCAATATTGGAGAAAATGCGAGTGGGGGAATATTCTCCCGGGAAAAAGTAGTGGAGGAGAATCCGGATTTGATTATTATTACGACCATGGGCATTATCGGCAAGGATGAAAAGCAGGAGTGGGAAAAATTTAAAATCATCAATGCCGTGAAGAACAATAAGATATTTATTATGGATTCGGATTTGGTTTGCAGCCCGACTCCGGATAATTTTGTACGGGCTTTAAAAGAAATTGTTTTGTTTATGCATGGGGAACAAGTATGAAAAATATAATCTGGATTATTGCTTTAGTATTGATTCTGCTGGGGGTTAGTATATGGTCTTTATCTGTAGGGGCAACAAAAATCCCCTTTTCCCAGATTGTCCAAATAATGCAGACGCCTAGTGAGAGCTCTCCTTTTTACAGTATTCTTTTTCAGATCCGTTTGCCGCGTATTCTGCTGGGATTTGCCGTAGGCAGTGCTTTAAGTATTGCGGGAGTAATCCTGCAGGGAATGTTTCGCAATCCATTGGTCTCACCATACACATTAGGTATTTCCGGAGGAGCAGTGCTCGGGGTTTGTATTACGGTTGTATCAAAGTTACATAGAGTTTTTGGTATTATTGCGCTGCCGTTTGCCGGTTCTTTGGGAGCTATAGCGGTGGTATTGCTGGTATATGTTTTAAGCAGCCGTAAAGGATTGCTTAAAATGCACGGACTGCTGCTTTCCGGGGTCATGATCAGTTTTATTTGTTCCTCATTAGTAATGTTTATTATGGCAATTATGCGCGCTGAAGATGTGCATGGGATTATTTTGTGGATCATGGGATCTTTGGAGCAGTTAGATTGGTTTTTAATAAAAACTGTGATGGGAGTATCGGTTTTCGGATTGATAGTTGCCTATTGCTTTTTTAAGGATTTAAACGCATTTGCGTTGGGAGAAGAAGGGGCCTTGCATTTAGGTATAGAAATCGAGACAACAAAGAAAGTGCTTTTCCTGCTGGCCTCAATTCTTATTGGGATGAGTGTATCAGTTGCCGGAATGATTGGTTTTGTGGGGCTGGTTGTGCCGCATTTTATGCGCATTTACGTAGGTAGTGATCACCGTATTTTATTGGTTTCCTCTTATCTTGCCGGAGCGTCGTTTCTAATTATATGCGATACACTGTCTCGTACGATAATCAGTCCGCAGGAACTCCCGGTAGGGGTTATTACCGGTATTTTGGGAGGCACGGTTTTTATTTTTGCATTGCTAAGAAAAAACAGGAGTAAGTAAGTGCTGGAAATAAAAAATCTTACATGCGGGTACCGGCAGTTTAGCTTAAAAGAAATAAATCTAAAACTGCCCGGAGAAGAAGTCATCGGCATCATCGGGCCGAATGGTTCGGGCAAGACTACTTTATTAAAAGCAATAGCCGGAGTTATGCCGCTGATTTCCGGGCAGATTGTTTTTGAAGGACAGGATGTCGGGCAAATATCCCGTAAGAATGTGGCCCAAAGTATCGCGGTTGTTTCTCAGGATGCTCAAATTCCGATGGATATTAGTGTGAAAGAATTTGTGGGCTTAGGCAGAATTCCGCATCAATCGCGGTTTCAGTTTTTTGATAGCAAAAAAGATGAGGAGGCGGTTATTACTGCTTTGGAAGAGACAGGGGTAATACATCTTAAGGATCGTCTGTTGGGAAACCTAAGCGGTGGAGAGCGGCAGCTGGTGGTAATTGCCAAAGCCTTGGCTCAGGAACCGAAATTGCTATTGCTTGATGAACCGACAGTTTTTCTGGATATCGCCCATCAGGCAGAAATAATGGATCTTATTAAGCGATTAAATAAAAAGAATAGCTTGAGCGTTATCATTGTTTTACATGAACTTAATCTGGCCAGTGATTATTGTGACCGGATATTACTGCTTAATAATGGAACTGTAAGCCGGATGGGGACACCGCAGGAAGTCCTGGACTATAAGATAATTGAAGATGTTTATAAAACAACGGTTGTTGTGCAGAATAATCCTGTGTCAGGTAAGCCGTATGTTTATATTGTTCCGGAAACAGTAAAACGAAAAGGAAGCAGGCCATGAAACATAAGGGGTTAATTCAAATATATACCGGAGAAGGGAAGGGTAAGACAACGGCAGCAGTGGGCTTATCTGTGCGGGCGATGGCGCAGGGGCTGCGGGTAGGGTATGTTTCTTTTCACAAGAATCCGTCCCAATGGCGCTATGGAGAAATCAAACTTTTGAAGAAAATTGGCGCAGATGTATTTCATTTTGCTAAAAAACACCCCTTTTGTGATAAAAAGCTGAATAAAGCTTCCTTAAATAAGGAATGTGCAAAGGGAATAAAATTTATCAGCAAGATTTTTTCTGAAAATAAGTATGACGTATTGGTCATTGATGAATTAAATATCTGTGTGCGGGATAAGTTTGTGAAGGAAAAAGATGTAATTGCTTTAATGCAGGGAAAACCCAAAAGTATGGAATTAATAGTTACCGGCCGAGGCGCGACAAAAGCAATGATTAAACAAGCTGATTTGGTCAGTTATATTAAGGAAATTAAACATCCCTATAAAAAAGGGATAAGTGCTAGAAGAGGGATAGAATACTGAATAAATTAACAATATAAAATTAACATTTTAAAATTAGCATTAGAAATAAACAACAAACAAAAAGAAGAATAATTTTTATAGTTGAAAGGAGGGGACAAATGAATAGAAGTTTAAAGTTAATCGCAATGGTTTTGGTGGGGATGCTGGCAGTTACTGCTCAGGCCGCAGTGGAGAAGAATTCCGCCGATAGTAAGATTGTTGTGGAAATTGATTATGGGAAAGCTCTTTCTCCGCGTACTGTGGAAGTGCCCCGGGTAAAAGACCGGACTGTGCTGGAAATATTGCAGACAGTTGCTAGGGTAGAGACCCATCCGGTGGGGGAGCATGTTTTTGTAACCGGGATCGATGGTGTTAATGGTAAACGCGGAGACATGGCCTGGTATTATACAGTAAACGGCAAGTCTGCGGATTGCCTGGCATATTCAAAACCGGTTGATGATAGTATTAATTATATAGGCTGGGAATTTAAAAAAGATGTTTGTTCAGAAAAAGTAGACAATAAAAAATAATGGGTGAAATTTTAGCAATCCGAATAAGTAAAGGAAGTCTCTGTGAGATTCAGAGCACTGCCCCGCAACGGTAATAATTTCAGAGGGCAGAAGACAGAGGACAGAGGACGGATATTTTTATTATCTGATTTCTGACTTCTGAATTCTGACATCTGTTGTTGAGTCCGGTCTATTGCTTGTTTGGTAAGCCTCTGAACCACGATGGGTTCAGGGTGAATATTCTCGCGGGAGGAGAAAAATGAAAAGTATGATTAAAAAAATTTTTGTATTATTTTGTATGATTGTTTTTATGGGGATTCCGGGCCGTAATGTTTTTGCGGCAAATTATGATTTAGGTTCGGTTCTTGTCAGCGCGACTAAAACAGAACAATATCAGTCTCAAATCGGCAGCTCGACGACTGTTATCACAGAGAGCCAATTAAAAAAAAGCGGGAAAACAACAATAGCGGAAGTATTAAAAGGTTTGCCGGGAATAACGGTATCGCAGAACGGCAATATGGGCGGGTTGACTTATGTTAATTTGCGGGGTTCTCAGAATGGCCAGACCTTGGTGCTGATTGACGGGGTGGAAACTTATGATCCGATGACTGCCAGCCGGGGATTTGATTTCGCGCATTTAACTACGGATAATATTGAACGGATTGAAATTGTCCGGGGGCCGCAGAGTACTTTGTATGGTTCCAGTGCCATGGGTGGAGTAATTAATATTATTACTAAGCAGGGAAAAGGCAAACCGGCGGCTGATGTTTCTTTTGAAGCAGGTTCCCATAATACATTCCGCGAATCAATCGGGGCCAGAGGATCGGAAGACGGAGTGGATTATTCAATAGCATTGTCCCGGATGGATTCAGAAGGTCTTACTAATGCTAAAGACGGAAGAGAAAGTGATAAATACCAGAATACTTCTGTTTCAACACGAATCGGAGTTAATGTTTTTGACAATAGTAAACTTACCTGGGTGAGCAGATATACGGAGGCTGATTATGATTTAGATGATGGAGCCTATAGCGATGACCCTAATTATACTGCGAAATCAGAACTGTTTTCCTCTAAATTGGAATTTGCGCAGCATTTGCAGGAAGCTTGGACGTATTCAGTTGCTTATTCTTTTTTAAATATGGAACGAAATTATCGCGATCCGGCAGATAGTGTGGATACAACTGAGAACGAAAAAAGCCGTTTTATCGGGAATTATAATAAGTTTGAAACACAGCATAATATTTCTTTTTCAGATATTGATGAAGAAACATTTGGTGCTGAATATAAAGTAGAAAGAGGGTCCTCTACTTCCAGCGGGGCGTTTGGATGGAGCAGTAGCCATTTTGACCGCAGGACTTTTTTAGACAGAGCTTATTATGCCCAGAGCCGGTTGAATTTTGATGAAGAATTTATTTTTACTGCCGGAATGCGCATAGATGATTATCAGTTGTACGGTAATAAAGATACATATAAACTTTCCGCTTTGTATGCTTTTCCCGAAACAGATACAAAACTGCGGGCTAGTTATGGCACGGGGTTTAAATCTCCGTCATTGTATCAGTTGTATTCGATTTATGGAAATACGACACTTAGTCCGGAAGAGAGCTGGGGCTATGACGCAGGGATTGAACAGTATTTCTTTGACGGGAAAATAACGGTGGGAGTTACTGGATTTAATACCAATTATAAAAATCTGATTGCCTGGCAATGGCCGCAGTATGTGAATGTGCAGAAAGCTATTACCAGAGGTTATGAATGGGACGCAAAAGCACAGTTAAAGGACAATCTTACTCTTGGTTCCAGTTATACATATACAAAAACAAAAGATAAAAGCATTACTAAGGAATTAGCCAGAAGGCCTAAGAACCAGGCTAAAGTATATGCTGACTGGGATTGTTCGCAAGATTGGAATATTAATATCGCAGCTAGATATATTGGGACTCAATGGGATGACAGTGCGAATACTAATTCAATTAAAAGAAGTATTATATTTGATCTGGCGAGTAGTTATGCTATTAATGGCAGTATGCAAATATTCGGCAGAGTGGAAAATCTTTCTGACCGCGACTGTGAAAGTGTCCGGGGGTACGCGGGGTTTGACCGTGCGGTATTTGCCGGAGTTAAAGGCGAGTTTTAAAATATGAATGAAAAATTAACCATGTATTCATTTGTTATTTCGCTTACCCTGCATACTTTAGTACTAGGCGGGGCGGGAGGATTTTTTGACTTTTCAGCTAATGGGGTGATTCCGGAAACAACACTTGTGGAACTTAAGCGGGAAAAACCCGCGCCTTTGCCGGAAATCCAGGTTTTGGGAGAAGTTCCTCAATGGGGAACAATCAAGGAAGTTCAGAAGTCAGAAGTCAGAAGTCAGAAGTCAGAATTAATAAAAAAGAAGTTAGCAGTAAATAATTCTCTAGAAGCAAAGGACGAGGCTCAGGAAGCAATGCTGCGGTATCAGGATATGATTAAGCAAAAGATTGAATCCTGCCGCAGTTATCCTTCCTGGGCACAGCGTCAAGGCATTGAAGGGACAGTGGGAATTCAGTTTCTTGTTATGGCTAACGGCGAAAGTAAAGATGTGCAGATTATTCAATCTTCCGAGGCTAAAATGCTTGATGCCGAAGCGATAAAAACAATCCAGCGTTCTAGTCCGTTCCGTCCGATCCCGGAAACAATACAGACTGATTCTATTGCCATTCGTGTGGCGATTGTATTTTCTTTGGATTAATATTATAGGAGTAACGTTTGACAGGTAAGTAAAGAACAAGGTACAATACTACTGTTGACCGGGTATTTTATAAGGGAGTTATGATGAAGAAGAGTGTTTTGGTTCTTCTCGCGGAAGGTTTCGAGGAGATGGAAGCGGTTATAAGTGTTGATATTTTAAGACGGGCCGGAATTGAAGTTGCGATGGCTGCTCTTACGGAAGATCTTCTGGTAAAAGGTTCCCGGGGAATTTTGATTAAGGCTGATATTTTTTTGGAAAACTATAATAAAATTCCCGATGCTTTAGTTTTGCCCGGAGGCGTAGGCGGAGCAGAACGCTTAGCTGCTTCTGCAAAAGTTAGTGAATTAATCGCGCTGTGTAATGAGAAAAAAAAGATTATTGCCGCTATTTGCGCTTCGCCGGCTTTTGTGCTGCCTAAATCAGGGATTCTCAAAGGCAGAAAGGCTACCTGTTTTCCCGGGGAAGAGCAGAGGTTTGGAGAGGATATTATTTTTGTCCAGGAGAGTGTTGTTGTAGACGGCAATGTGATTACCAGCCGGGGGCCGGGAACAGCTTTTGATTTTGCCTTAACCGTGGCCGAGGCACTGGTGGGAAAAGATGTTGTCATGGCCGTAAAAGAAAAAGCTTTAATAAAAATATAGGTTGTTGAGTTTAACCAAAATGAAGCACAATAGAGGCGGATAAAACTATGGACCAAAAAAGAGTTTATCTAAGACTGGAAGATCTGGTAGAAATAGAATTCAGCGTGGAGCTTGCCGGGGTTACTACGATCATGAAAACAAAAACCCGGGATATCAGTGCCGGAGGAGCCAAGGTTTATTTAACACATAATCTTCATCCTCAGGATATAATGCATGCGAAGATTTTTTTGCCGGAAGGCAAGTTTGTCCAGATCGATGCTGAGGTGGTTTCTTCGGAGTTGATCGGAGTTGTTGGAGATACCGGAGAAAACTATCTTTATGAAACACGTTTTAAATTTATCGGTACGGACGCGAAAGCAAGGAACGAACTTATTCAATATATTTACGATTGCCGAAAAAAGAAAACTGACGCGAAAAACAAGGAGAGCTAATGGGTGTGTTAAGTGCTAAATTGAATTTTTCTTTTTTATGTGATTACGCGATGGTCAGCCGTGAAGGGAAGCTAAGCATGAACGGTATTTTTGAAAATATTAATGCCCGCAGTTTTCCAACGCATCATCCGATAATGTTTATTGTTGCCAATGTCGGAGGTGTTAATAATAAGGATAAATTTACCTGTGAACTGGTTCCGGCTGCTGACGCTCAGAACCGGCTGGCGGCGATTTCCAGTGAAGTTATTGTTGATTCTAACCGTAATTTTGGTTTTATCGGGCAGTTTGTGAATGTTAAATATGATAAAGCCGGTGATTATGAGCTTAAATTTTATATTGATAATAAAGAGCTGGGTGTTCATAAATTTCAGGTAAGACAGGTGTAACAGTCGCAGGTTACAAGCTCCAAGTTTCAGGCTTAATATTATTTTTGTTTTGTTTTTATCTTGGGACATGAGACCTGTGACCTGAGACTTACTTTAACTATCCCCCTTACGGCGTTTGTGCAGTAAATTGCGTCGGCTTTCTTTAAGTCTTCCAGAGTTAATATTGTTTCGATAACCTTACCTTTATGCTGGGTGATAAAATGCTTACGGAATACTCCGGGCAGAAGTCCGCAGGAAACTGCCGGGGTATAGAACTTACGGCCTTTTTTAATGAATATATTGGAGATCGCTCCTTCGGTTATTTCATTTTTCTCATTACGAAAGATAATATCAAAAAAGCCTTGTTTTTTGTAATGCCGGTATTGCTGGTTGTAAAGTTTGCGCAGTGTTGTTTTGTGGTAAAAAAATTTATTATTTGAACATATTTTTTTTGCGGAAAGAATTATTTCAGCAGGTGGACCCTTTGCTTGCTTAGACAGCGGGCAAGCCTCAATAGTTATGATGCCGTTTTCCGATAAAAGCAGGCGGATTTTATAAGCATACTGTTTAGATAAAGCGCTAATTGATTTATGGATGATTTTTTTTATATAAGTTTGATTATAAGAAAAATAAAAAAAACCGGCCGAGCGTTTTAAGCGTTCTAAATGAAGATGTAATAAGGGAATCCCTTTTTCAGAAGACCAGCGCATGGTTTCAATAAGTTTAAATTCCGGCGGAGTTAGAAAATTTGCTTTTAATTTACATTCCGCGTACTCTGCCTGCGGGTCGGAACTGTAAGTTATGCCGCTGCCGACGCCCATCTCCCCTTTGTTTTTTTCTAAGAGGATTGTTCGTATAGCGACATTAAAACAAGCTTTCTTGTGCGGGCTGATAAAACCGATCGCACCGGTGTATATTTTTCTTTCTTCTTTTTCCAGGTTGTTAATGATTTGCATGGTGCGTATTTTGGGAGCTCCGGTTACTGACCCGGAAGGAAAGAGGCTTTTAAAAAGATCCGGCAGAAAAATATTGTTTTTTAGTTTGCTTTCTACGGTAGAAGTCATCTGGAAAAGTGTCCGGTATTTTTCCACATCAAAAAGACTAGTTGTTTTTACGCTTCCCGGGGTTGATATTTTCCCCAGATCATTACGCAAAAGATCAACGATCATAATATTTTCCGCACGGTTTTTCGGGTCATTCTTTAAGTAGTTTTTATTGAATTTATCTAACTCCGGGGTCAGACCCCGGGCAAAAGTTCCTTTCATGGGTTTTACGGATATAGTCTGGTTGTTTTGTTTGAAAAACAGCTCCGGAGAAAAAGAAAGGATTGAAAAATCATTTGTTTTAATGAGTGCGCCGTAACTTACCGCTTGGTTATTGCGCAGGTCAGAATAAAGGGAAAACAATGACCCTTGAAAATTAAATTTGTACTTTATAGTGTGATTTACCTGATAAGTGTCGCCTTGGGCAATGAGTTTGCGGATTTTTTGGATATCTTTCAAATATTGCTCCCGGGTGGTATTTAAACGGAGCTGAGTTATGTTATATGAAGCGGATTTTTGCGTCTTGGGCAAAAATGGCTTAGGAAATATTGCCGGTTTTTTAAAGACGCCCATCCATATTAAGGGAAAAATATATTCTGTTTTTTTAGGCAAAGTTTCTTCAAACGCATATCCTGACTCATAAGATAAAAATCCGCCCACATAGTACCCACGGTTAAGAGCTTTTTGCAGTTTTTCCAGGCAGGGTTTTATTTGCGCTGTCTTGCGGCAGGAAATTATTTCCAGAGGATCGGTGAAAATATAGGATAAGTTATTGTCTTTATCGGAAAGTATGGTATCAAGAAAGACAAAGTTTTTTTTATTTTTCAGGTGTTTTAAAATATGATCAATTGACATTAGTTTACTCATTTTTTAAATATAAAAAGCCATCCCGTGAATCTGGATGGCTTTTGCCTGGACATGATTCTTTGTCTATATTATATATGGAGGATAAAGCTTAAGTCAAGAGGAAGCTGTAGTTTTTAACTTTTCAAGCTGAGGTTATTGTTGTACAATGACCTTGTTACTAAAAACTTAAGATGCGCTAAAGCTGACAATAAAAAAAAGGGAGACAGATGCGAGTAAAAGAAATAATGCAGACAAAGGTAATCTCTGTCAAAAGAGGGACGACTCTGGCGCAGCTGCTTGATTTATTTAAGAATTTTCACAGTTTTCCGGTGGTGCCGGTTATTGATGAAAGCGGAGTG